>NZ_JBFUAK010000005.1:0-564739 GCF_056406315.1 Roseateles sp. P1_C6 | reverse complement strand
GTGAATGGGCCAGCGTCTTCGGCGACGCCAAGATGACCACGGCGCTGCTGGACCGGCTCACGCACCACTGCCATATCCTTGAAACCGGCAACGACAGCTACCGGTTCAAGAACAGCTCAGCTCAACCCACCACTAAGAAGGAGTCCAAACCGAGGAAGTTACCCACAACCTGAGCCCAAGAGGCTCGAACAAGGGTGGGTCAGGATTGGACGGAAACGGTGGGTCAGGATGGCGTGGGAATCAACACCCGTTCCTATAAAGGCGGGGAGCAGTCACGGGCGGAGCTATCCAGCCCAGATCGGATGAACCTCGGAAGAACGCAAGACACATCGGTTGCGGTCAGCATGCACATTCCCTCCGCTTCGCGGCATAACGGGACGCTCGACCAGTGTCAGGCATCGATGAGGTTCGTCGCAGCACATGGCGCCAAGGCCGGCCTGCTCCTAGCAAGGCTCTTTGGCCCACTTTTGGCCCACCTTGCGCTTGGTACTGACGACCCTGCGCAGCCTGGGAAAAGAAAAAGCCATGCAGGTCAACGACTTGCATGGCTAACGTCTGGTGCGCCCGGTTGGGATCGAACCAACAACCCCTGCCTTCGGAGGGCAGTACTCTATCCATTGAGCTACGGGCGCGAAGCCGGTCATTCTAGCAGCGGGGTACCGAGCCCCCGGGGAGGGCGCTGGGGGCCGCCTATAATTCGGCGGTTTTTTGCGTCGCGCTCTGCGCGGGCAGGAACAAAAAGCCGAAGAAGACCGACAAGGATCGACAAGAGGAATCCATGAGCGCCAGCCACGATCACCATCACGACGACGCCCATACGGGGCCGATCAAGACCCCCAAGCAACTTGCTTGGGCCGTGCTGTTCGCCTTCGTAGTGCCGGTGATCGTCATCATCCTGCTGGCCAACTACGTGACCACCGCCACCAAGCCGGCCGCCGGCACCGGTGCGCTGGAAGCGCAAGCGGTCGCCGGTCGCATCGCGCCCGTCGGCCATGTCGAGGTGAAGGACGCCAATGACGCCGCCGCGATGAAGAACGGTGAACAGGTGTTCCAGGCGCAGTGCTCGGCCTGCCACGCCACCGGTGCCGCCGGTGCGCCCAAGCTGGGCGATGCCGCGGCCTGGGGCCCGCGCATCAAGAGTGGCGTCGAGGCACTGCTGACGTCCGCGCTGAAGGGCAAGGGCAACATGGGTGCGCAAGGCGGCGGCGATTTCTCGGACTTCGAGATCCATCGCGCCGTGGTCTACATGGCCAACCAGGGCGGTGCCAAGTTCGACGAGCCCAAGATGCCGGCCCCGGCCGCGTCCGCCGCGAACTGAGCCAGCGCCTCTGACCCACGAATGCCCGCCGCGAGCGGGCTTTTTTGCGCCCGCCCGGGGTCAGGGGTGGGGGCGCTGCCGGTAGTGGTAGAGCGACGGCAGCTTGGCGGCCAGGCAGTCCTGCGGCGTCCAGCGGCCGGCCTCGATGGCGTCGGCGGCCAGGCCCATGTCCTGGGTGTGCACCAGGCCCAGGCCCAGGTCGGTGTGCAGGTAGAGGTGGCCCAACTCGTCCAGCCAGGCCGATTCCACCCGGGCCTCGCGGCCGGTGTGGCTGAGCACGCGGCCGTCCGGCTGCAGGCGCCAGACCCAGGGCGTGCATTCCAGCTCCACGTAGACGCGCTGCGGGCCGTTCTGGAAGAACCAGGCGCCGCGGTCGTCGCGGTCGTAGTTGCGGCCGATGAAGGCCAGCAGCTTGTCGTGGTCGATGCGGCTGCCCTTCACGCGCGGGAAGGGGCCGGCCTGCTGGATGCGGTCGTCGCGCATGTACCAGTCGCCGCGCGCGTCCAGCGCCAGCCAGCCGTAGCAGTGGGGGACGTTGGGCCACTTCTTCAAAGCGGCCTGGACGATGTCATCCATCGGGTGCGTCCTTCAGCGTTGCTTGGACAACCAGTCGCAGACCTGCTCCGGCATGGTCAGCAAATGGCCCGGCAGGCGGCCGGCGGGGAAGCCGACATGCCCGCCGTGGCCGGGTTGCCAGAGTGTCACATAAGCGCCCACTTCAGCGGCATGGGGCAGGCTGTGGCCCGGCACGAAGGGGTCGTTGCGCGCGTTCAGCACCAGGGCCGGGATGCGGATGCGGTGCAGGTGCGGCTTGGCCGCGGCGCGCGTCCAGTAGTCCTCGGTGTTGCGAAAGCCGTGCAGCGGCGCGGTGAAGAGGTTGTCGAATTCGTAGATGGTCGATGCGCGCTGCAGGCGCTCGCCGTCGAACAGGCCGGGGTGCTGCTGCAGCTTGCGCAGCGCCTTGGGGACCATGGTGCGCAGGAAGCGGCGCGCGTAGACCTGCTTGTTGAAGCCGCGGTCGATGGCCGCGCCGGCGGCGGCGAGGTCGATGGGCGAGCAGATCGAGCAGACGGCCTGCGCCGTGTGGGCGGCCGTCGTGCCCGCTTCCTCGGCCCAGCGCATCAGCGCATTGCCGCCCAGCGACACGCCGGCGACGATGAGCGGGCGGCCGTGGCGTTCACGCAGGCGCTGCAGGATCCAGCCGACTTCCTCGTAGTCGCCCGAGTGATAGGCCCGCGGGCCGCGGTTCAGCTCACCCGAGCAGCCGCGAAAGTGCGGCAGCGCCATCGCCCAGCCGCGTGCGCGCGCGGCGCTGGCGAAGGCCACGCTGGAGTGGCTGCTGCGGTCGCCTTCCAGGCCGTGGAACAGCACGAACAGCGGCGCGCCTTCGGGGGCGTCGGCGAGGAAGTCGACGTCGATGAAGTCCCCGTCCGGGGTGTCCCAACGCTCGCGCGTCCAGCTCGGCGGTGGGCCGTCGTGCTGGCGGCTGAAGAGGGCGGGCCAGATGGTCTGGGCATGGCCGCCGGGCAGCCAGCGGGGGGCGCGGTACTGCATGCGCCGAACTCCTAGTGCAAGGTGCCGGCGTCCGCGACGAGCTCCTGGACGTCGCCCGCGTTGCCGGGGCTGGCGTGGTGCAGCACCAGGCGCCAGCCCAGGGCCGTCTTCAGGTAGACGTTGGTCGCGATGACCCAGGACGTCGGCGCCGTTTGCTGGCCTTCCGCGTGCAACTGCACGCGCTCCAGCACGTGGTGGATGGCGCAGTCGCCGCTGTGCAGGCGGCGCACGCGCTCGGGGTAGACGTTGACGGCGCCGCGCTGGAACACGGCCTCGAAGGCCGCGCGGATGGCCGGCAGGCCGACGATGCGCGGGCCGCCCGGGTGCACGCAGGCGACCTCTTCGTCGTCGGCCCACAAGGCCATCAGATGATCCAGGTCGGCCTGCTGCAAGGCCTCGTAGAACTGGGCCTCGGTGTCATCCGGTGAGGCCAGCAGCGCGGCCTGCTGGGCGGGGGAGCGCGGCATCTCGGGTTTGGCTCAGTGATGGCCGCCGAGCACTTCGCCGGCTTTCAGCTTGTAGGCCGTGCCGCAATAAGGGCACTGGCCCTGGCCGTCGTGGCTCAGGTCGATGAAGACGCGCGGGTGCGTGCTCCACAGCGCCATCTTGGGGTTGGGGCAGAAGACGGTGCCGTTGTCATTGCAATCCTTGGCGGTGACTTCGACGACGGCGGCGGGGGCTTGGGTGGTGGTGCTCATGATGCTTGTGCTCTCAGACCGCAGTCAGCCACTCGGCGTACTTGGGGTTGCGGCCGTTGACGATGTCGAAGAAGGCCGACTGGATCTTCTCGGTGATGGGGCCACGGCTGCCGCTGCCGATCTCGATGCGGTCCAGTTCGCGAATGGGCGTCACCTCGGCGGCGGTGCCGGTGAAGAAAGCCTCGTCGCAGATGTAGACCTCGTCGCGCGTGATGCGCTTCTCGACCAGCTTCAGGCCCAGGTCCTGGCAGATCGAGAAGATGGTGTTGCGCGTGATGCCGTTGAGCGCGCCGGCCGACAGGTCGGGCGTGTAGACGACGCCGCCCTTGATGACGAACAGGTTCTCGCCCGCGCCCTCGGACACGAAGCCCGACGCGTCCAGCAGCAGCGCCTCGTCGTAGCCGTCGTCGGTGGCTTCCATGTTGGCCAGGATGGAGTTGGTGTAGTTGGACACCGTCTTGGCCTGCGTCATCGTGATGTTGACGTGGTGGCGGGTGTAGGAGCTGATCTTGACGCGGATGCCGCGCTTCAGGCCGTCCTCGCCCAGGTAGGCGCCCCAGCTCCATGCGGCCACCATCAGGTGCACCTGGTTGCCCTTGGGGCTGACGCCCAGCTTCTCGGAGCCGATCCAGATCAGCGGGCGGATGTAGGCGCTCTTCAGGCCGTTGGCCTTGACGACGGCGCGCTGCGCCTCGTTGACCTGCTCGGGCGTGAAAGGGATCTTCATGCGCAGGATCTTGCCGCTGTTGAACAGGCGGGTGGTGTGCTCCTGCAGCCTGAAGATGGCGGTGCCGTTGACCGTGTCGTAGGCGCGCACGCCCTCGAAGGCGCCGCAGCCGTAGTGCAGCGTGTGGGTCAGCACGTGGATCTTGGCGTCGCGCCAGTCGACGAGCTCGCCGTCCATCCAGATCTTGCCGTCGCGGTCATGCAGGGGGGCGGGAACCATCGGGAACTCCAGGTGCTGAGGTGAAAACCGGCGATTTTACGAAGAGCCGCCTGATCGGATCAGCCGCCACTCGGCGAGCTTGCCTTTCTTCAGCACCACTTCGACCGCATCGCCGCTTGCGTCGCGCCAGACAAAGGTCTCCGGCGCCTGCTTCACACCCAGGCTGCCGGCCAGGCCTATCAGGTCGACCAGCTTCATGCCTACATGCAGTTTGCTGTTCAGCATCACCGCGTTGCCGACCGAGCCCAGCGGCGAGGCGCCGGCCTTCTTCATCACGCGCATCAGCCGCGAGATCTGCAGCAGCAGCCAGAAGACGATGCCCGTCGTCGCGAAGATGGCGCCCTGCCAGCCGAGCAGCAGGCCGCCGCCGATGAGCGCCGCGAGCGCCAGGCTGACGCCTATCCACGGGTTCATGGCCGCCCCTCGCTTGATGGGTACGTCGACCGGTGCCCCGGGGGACCAGCCGCTCGCTCGGGGCGGCCCGGCGCGGCGCGGCTCATGCTTGCGGGTCCTTGGCACCATCCTCGCGCGCCCAGCCATAGGCGCGCTCCACCTTGGCGATGCGCAGCGTGTAGTGCTGGTACCAGTCGCTGCGGCCGGTGTCGCGTGCGATCTTGTGCTCGGCGTGGCGGCGCCAGGCGGCGATGTCGTCGGTGCTGCGCCAGTAGGACACCGTGATGCCCAGGCCGTCATCGCCACGGGCGCTCTCCACGCCCAGGTAGCCCGGCTGCTCGGCGGCGAGGGCCACCATGCGGTCGGCCGTGTCGCCGTAGCCCTGCTCGATGGCCGTGCGCCGGCTGGTGAAGATGACGGCGTAGTAGGGGGGCTGCGGCAGGGAACTCATGGCAGGGCGGCGGGCTGTTGAGGCGCGCATCCTGCCACGGGCTTCAGCTGGGCACTTTCAGCAGCACGCAGCGCACCCACTGGCCGGACTCCAGCGCCGCATGGTGGCCGGCCAGGAACTGCTCGGCCGTCGAGTTGCGCGCGGTGAAGCACATGCCGTGCAGGATGCCCATGCGCGGCACGGGGCGCGACCATTTGCGCTCGACGACGCCGTTGAACCACGACACCTGCTCGTCGTCACTGTCGACGTCGGCACGGCCCAGCAGCAGCACGACCTCGTACTTGTCCTCGGTCAGCGGCTCGGCGGCGCTGGTCAGCACCTGCAGGCCGCCGTCGCTCATGTTCAGCACCAGGCCGGCCGGCCCCTGGCTGAACTGCACGGGCTTGAAAACCCAGCCTGGCAGGGATTCGGCATCGTGCTGGGCGGCGAGAAAGTCGGTGCGGGCGTACTGCCTGAGGTCGGCGGGGTCGGACATGAAAGGGTTCCTCCGATGGATGGCCCGATCCTAAGCAGACTTTGGGGCGTGCAGAACAAAGGCAATCCCGCGCCCCCCCAACCCTTCTGCGATGCGGATCCGCCCGCCCAGCCGCCGCGCCGCCTGCTGGACGATGGCCAGCCCGAGGCCGCTGCAGTGGGTCATTCTTGGAAGACCAACCTTTGGCCTCCCAAACTCAGATCAGGCCGCGCAGCACCTCGATGGCCTGTTCGACACGCTCGACGGCGTGGATGGTCAGGCCCTCGATGGCCTTCTTCGGCGCATTGGCCTTGGGCACGATGGCGACGCTGAAACCCAGCTTGGCCGCCTCCTTCAGCCGCTCCTGGCCGCGCGGCGCGGGGCGCACCTCGCCGGCCAGGCCCACCTCGCCGAAAGCGATGAAGCCGCGTGGCAGCGCCTTGCCGCGCAGGCTGCTTTGTATGGCCAGCAGCACGGCCAGGTCGGCGGCCGGCTCGCTGATGCGCACGCCACCCACCGCGTTGACGAACACGTCCTGGTCGCCGGTGGCCACGCCGGCGTGGCGGTGCAGCACGGCCAGCAGCATGGCGAGCCGGTCGCGGTCCAGACCCACCGACAGCCGTCGCGGGCTGACGCCGCCGCTGTCCACCAGCGCCTGCAGTTCCACCAGCAGCGGCCGCGTGCCTTCCAGTGTCACCAGCACGCAACTGCCGGGTACCGGCTCGGCGTGCGTGGACAGGAAGATCGCGCTCGGGTTGGTGACGCCCTTGAGCCCCTTCTCCGTCATCGCGAACACCCCGATCTCGTTGACGGCGCCGAAGCGGTTCTTGATCGCGCGCACCAAGCGGAAGCTGCTGTGCGTGTCGCCTTCGAAATACAGCACCGTGTCGACGATGTGCTCCAGCACGCGCGGGCCGGCGAGGGCCCCTTCCTTGGTGACGTGGCCCACCAGCACGATGGCGCAGCCACGCGCCTTGGCCGTGCGCGTCAGCTGCGCCGCGCATTCGCGCACCTGCGCGACCGAGCCCGGTGCGGAGCTGAGCTGTTCGGAGTACAGCGTCTGGATGGAGTCGATGACGCAGAAGTCCGGCGCCTCGGTCTCGATGGTCGCGAGGATGCGCTCCAGACCGATCTCGGCCAGCACGCGCACCTTGGCGCCCGACAGGCCCAGCCGGCGCGAGCGCATGGCCACCTGGGCGCCGCTTTCCTCACCCGTCACATACAAGACCTTGACCGTTTGGGACAGCGACTCGACCGCCTGCAGCAGCAGCGTCGACTTGCCGATGCCCGGGTCGCCGCCGATCAGCACCACGCCACCGGCGACGATGCCGCCACCCAGCACGCGGTCCAGTTCCTCCTGGCCGGTGGGGGTGCGTTCGAAGTCGCTGGCCTCGATCTCGGACAGCGTCGCCACCGGCTGGCTCTTGGCCAGCGACTGGTAACGGTTCTTGGCGCCGCCAGCGGGCTCGGCGGCGCTCTCGGTCAGCGTGTTCCAGGCGCCGCAGTGCGGGCACTTGCCCAGCCACTTGGCGTTGGTGCCGCCGCATTCGGTGCAGGTATAGATGCTTTTGCTGGTTGCCATCAGCGCATTGTGGCGGCCGGTCTCACCCAGGCTGTCAGCAGCAGCGCCGCCAGCACGGCGCAGGCGGCCGAGAAGCCGAAGGCCAGCTGCACCGAGATGGCCTCCCACAGCCAGCCGAACAGCAGCGAGGCCGGCAGCAGCATCGCGCCCATCGTCAGGTTGAGCCAGCCGAAGGCCGTGCCACGCTGCTCGGGCGGTGCCAGGTCGGCCAGCAGCGCGCGCTCCACGCCTTCGGTCGCCGCCATGAAGATGCCGTAGAGCCCGAACAGCGCATACAGCCGCCAGCCCGGCGCGGCGAACTGGGCCATGCCGATGTAGAACACCGCGTAGGCCAGGTAGCCGGCCACGAGCAGGCGCACGCGGCCGACGCGGTCCGACAGCGAAGCCAGCGGCACCGCGAACAGCGCCGCCACGGCCGACACCGCGGCCCACAGCAGCGGCACCTGGGACTGCGCCACGCCGAGTTCCTGCGCGCGCAGGAACAGGAACATGTTGCTGGAGTTGCCGAGCGTGAACAGCGCGACGACCACCAGATAGCGCCGCAGCGGCACCGGCAGGCCGGCCAGCGTCCATTCGAAGCGCTGCGGCGGGTGGGCCGGTGGCGGCGCGTCGCGCAGCGCGCTGGTCAGCAGCAGGCAGGCCAGGCCGGGCACCAGGGCCCACAGGAAGACCTGCTGCAGCGGCATGCCGGCACTCAGCAGCGCCCAGGCCAGCAGCGGGCCGATGACGGCGCCGCTGTTGTCCATCGCCCGGTGCAGGCCGAAGGCCAGGCCGCGCTGCGTCGGCGCGATGCTGGCGGCCAGCAGCGCATCGCGCGGTGCGGCGCGCACGGCCTTGCCGACGCGGTCGGCCACGCGCAGCGCCAGCAGCAGCGGCCAGCCGGTGACGAAGGCGATGGCCGGCCGCGCCAGGCCCGCCAGGCCGTAGCCGGCGACGACCCAGGGCTTGCTGCGCCCGCTGCGGTCGGCCATCACGCCGGCCCACAGCTTGAGCAGGCTGGTCAGCGCCTCCGCCACGCCCTCGATGAGGCCCAGCACCTTGGGGCCGGCCATCAGCACGCTGCTCATGTACAGCGGCACGAGCGGGTAGACCAGCTCGCTGGCGCTGTCGTTGACGAGGCTGATCAGGCCGAGCAGCCAGACGCCGCGCGGCAGCGCGAAAAGGGCCTTCCACATCGGGCCAATGTAGCCGCGTGGGAAACTGGCGCGCTTGGACTGAGGACGGGGTGCATCATGGATTTTTCGGTTTGGCTGGCTTTCTTCGCGGCATCCTGGGCGATCAGCCTGTCACCCGGCGCAGGTGCGGTGGCGGCCATGAGTGCCGGCCTGAGCCACGGCTTCAAGCGCGGTTATTTCATGACCTTCGGCCTCATCCTGGGCATCCTGACCCAGGTGCTGCTGGTCGGCGCAGGCCTGGGCGCGCTGATCGCGGCGTCGTCGCTGGGCTTCGCGCTCGTCAAGTGGGCTGGCGTGGCCTATTTGATCTACCTCGGCGTGCAGCAGTGGCGCGCGCCGGCCAAGCCCATGGTCGCTGCCGATGACGGCGCCATCCAGGCCACGCGCCGCCAGCTGGTGCTGCGCGGCTGGGGCATCAATGCGGTCAATCCCAAGGGCACGGTGTTCCTGCTGGCTGTCGTGCCGCAGTTCCTGGACCTGCACGCGGCGCTGGCGCCGCAATACCTGGTCATCGGGGCCACGCTGGCCTTCACGGACCTGGTGGTCATGGCCGGCTACACGGTGCTGGCGGCGCGCGTGCTGGCGGCGCTGAAGAGCGAGAGCCACATCAAGACGCTGAACCGCATGTTCGGCACGCTGTTCGTCGCGGCCGGCCTGCTGCTGGCGAGCTTCAAGCGCGGCGCGACCTGATGGCGGGCACGACGAACGCGCGCGGCCTGCCCACCTGGTTCCTGTTCCTGGCCCCGGTGCTGATCTGGGCCAGCACCTGGCACGTCATCCTCTACCAGCTGGCCTCGACGGTGCCGGCATTGACGTCGGTGGGCTGGCGCTTCGCGCTGTCGGCGCTGCTGCTGGCCGCGCTCGCGCGCTGGCAGGGTACGTCGCTGAAGCTGCCGGGCTATTCGCACCTCTACATGCTGGGCACCGGCGTCATCCAGTACGCCGGCAACTACTGGGCCATCTACGTGGCCGAGCGCTTCGTGCCCAGCGGCCTGGTGGCAGTGCTGTTCTGCCTGATGGTGTTCATGAACGCCTTCGTCGCCTGGCTGCTGTGGCGCCAGCCGGTCAGCCGGCGCTTCCTCGTCGCATCCAGTGGCGCGGTGCTGGGTGTCGCGCTGATCTTCTGGCCTGAGCTCGCCTCCACCGGCGCGCGACCCAACGCGGCGCTGGGCCTGGGGCTGAGCTTCTTCGCGGTGGTGGTGGCCTGCATCGGCGGCTTCTTCACGATGGTGCTGACGCGCCGCGGCTTGGCCCTGGTGCCGGTGCTGGCCTGGAGCATGGGCTATGGCGCCGCCTTCCTGCTGCTGATGTCTGTGGCGATGGGCCACGGCCTGCCCTTCGATGGCGCCTGGACCTATGTCGGCAGCCTGGTCTACCTGGCCGCCTTCGGCTCGGTGATCGCCTTCACGCTGTACTACAAGCTGGCCGAGCGCCGCGGACCGGCGCAGGCGGCGCTGGTGGGCGTGCTGGTGCCGGTCATCGCGCTGATCGTGTCGGCGGCCCTGGAGGGCTGGCAGGCGACACCGCTGGCCATGGGCGGCATGGCGCTGTGCCTGGCCAGCCTGTTCGTCGCAACGCGGCCGCAGGCCTAGAGCGCCGCCGCGGCGGCCTGCGCCTGTTCGCGCGCGGCCTGCTTCAACGCAGCCAGTGCGACCGGGTCTGTCAGCGTCGGCGCGACGACGATCTCGCGCGCAACGGCAACGCCCAGGAAGCCCAGCCAGGCCCGCATCGCCGCTTTCTGCGAGTCCAGATGGCCTTGCGCCGAGCGCCCGTCGGCGCCGTAGTCGCCGGCGCTGCTGTAGACCAGCACGGCGCGCTTGCCCGCCAGCAGCGGCCGGTAGCCGGTGTCGCGTGCCCAGGCCCAGTTCTGGCCCGGCAACGTGACGACGTCGATGTAGTGCTTGAGCTTGTAGGGCAGGCCCAGGTTCCACATCGGCAGGTTGATGACGTAGTGGTCAGCCGCATTGAAGGCCTCGGCATGGGCCACCGCGCGCGCCCACTGCTGGCGCTGGGCGTCGCTGGCCTGCTGGCTGCGCAGCACGGCGAACTTGGCCGCAATCATCTCGGCGTCGAACTCGGGCAGGTCCAGCTGCCAGACGTCGGCCAGCGCGACGCCGGCGTCGGGGTGCAGCGCGCGGTAGCGGGCAACGAAGGCATCGGCGACCTCGCGCGAGTGCGAGACGGGGTTGGGCGAGGCCTGGATGTGCAGCAGCTTCGTCATGCTCAAGCCTCCAGCCAGCGCAGCCCGGCGATGCCAGCCACGATGAGGCCCATGCAGGCCAGGCGTGCCGGCGACGCGCTATCGCCATGCACCAGCACGCCCAGCAGCGCCACGCCCACGGCGCCGATGCCGGTCCAGACCGCGTAGGCCGTGCCGGTGGGCAGGGTCTTGATGGCCTGCGTCAGCAGCACGATGGACAGCAGCGCGGCACCCACGCCCAGCAGCCCCGGCAGCGGCCGGCTCCAGCCGTCCGAGGCCTTCAACGCGGCGGCCATGGCGATCTCGACCAATCCCGCGCTCACCAAAAGTAACCAGGCCATGTGGGCTCTCCAAGTTGCGATGCCATCACTGTGGAGGCGCAGGTACAGAATAAAAAGTACGCACCTTTTGGTAACCACGGAAATCGAGGCCATGACCGACACCGCATCCGGCAATGTGCTCAGCGCCAGCTGCCCCTCGCGCGCGGCGCTGGAGGTGGTGGGCAGCAAATGGGCGCTGCTGATCGTGCCGCTGCTGGCGCGCCAGCCGTTGCGCAACAACGAGCTGCTGCGCCAGGTGGGCGGCGTCTCGCAGAAGATGCTGACGCAGACGCTGCGCGAGCTGGAGCGCCACGGCTTGGTGCGGCGCATCGACCACCAGACCGTGCCGCCCCATGTCGAGTACCAGCTGACCGAGCTGGGCCAGTCGCTCAGCGAGGCCCTGGTCGTCGTGGACCGCTGGGCCGAGCACAACTTCGCGGCCGTCGCGTCGGCGCGCATGGCCTTCGACCGCAGGCGCTGAGCCTAGGGTTTCAGCTGGGCCTGCGCGCCGTCGATGAGCAGGCGCAGCGCGCCGTCGAACAAGGTCTCGGCATCGCTGCCCAGCGTCGCCACCCAGCCCGCCGCCAGCAGCGGGTGGTGCGCCGCGTCCGGCCCCCGCGCCGCGGCGGAGGGTGGTGGGTCGGCCTGCTGTGCTGACTGTTCCTCCAGCACCCAGCCGATGACGAAGCGCCCGACCGACATCATCAGCCGCGTGGCCTGGGCCGGCGTGAAGCCGGCGTCGCACAGCAGGCGCAGGCGGCCTTCGATCGAGTCGAAGTGCAAAGGGCTTGGCCGCGTGCCGGCATGCAGGCGAGCGCCGTCCCGGTAGGCCAGCAGGGCGCGGCGGAAGCTGTGGCCGTTGGCCATCAGCCAGTCCTGCCAGCGCGCGCCCGGCGCCGGCTCCACCTGCGCGTGGTTCTCCACGACGATGGCCTCGGACATCGCGTCCAGCAGCGCCGACTTGCTCTTGAAATGCCAGTACAGCGTCGGCGACTGCACGCCCAGCCGCTCGGCCAGCTTGCGCGTGCTCAGCGCGTCGATGCCGACTTCGTTGAGCAGCGCCAGCGCGGCGCGCAGCACGTCGTCGCGGTTGAGTCGGCCAGAGCGTTCGTTGGGATTCATATCTCTAGCAATGATAGAGAAGTTCGGGCAGAATGATCTCTATCGACGATAGAGAGACGACCGTGAATCGAGCTTTGACCGTCATCCTGATGACGCTGCTGCTGGACGCCGTGGGCATGAGCCTGGTGTTCCCCATCCTGCCGGGCCTGCTGCGCGAGCTGGCCGGCGCCGACGCCACCACCCACCACTACGGCGCGCTGCTGGCCGTGTACGCGGCGATGCAGTTCCTGTTCTCGCCGGTGCTGGGCGCCCTGAGCGACCGTTTCGGCCGCCGCCCGGTGCTGCTGGCCTCGCTGGCGGGTGCCGCGGCCGACTACGTGCTGATGGCGCTGGCACCCAACCTGGCCTGGCTGTACATCGGCCGGGTGCTGTCCGGCATCACCGGTGCCAGCATGGCCGTGGGCACGGCCTACATCACCGACGTGACGCCCGAGGCCGACCGCGCCAAGCGCTACGGCCAGATGGGCGCGGCCATGGGCCTGGGCTTCGTCGTCGGCCCGTTGATCGGCGGCGCGCTGGGCGAGTGGTCGCTGCGCGCGCCCTTCGTCGCCGCGGCGGTGATGAATGCGCTGAACCTGGCGCTGGCGTGGTTCGCCCTGCCGGAGTCCAACCTGAACCGCACGACGCGGCTGGAACGGGCCAAGTTCAACGCGTTCTCGTCGCTGCACCGCCTGCAGGGCCGCCCGCCGCTGCTGCCGCTGGTGGGCGTGTTCGCCGTCGTCGCGCTGGTGTCGCAAGTGCCGGCGGCGCTGTGGATCCTGTACGGCCAGGACCGCTACGGCTGGACGGCATGGGTGGCGGGGCTGTCGCTGGCCTGCTACGGCGGCCTGCATGCGATCTCGCAGGCCTTCGTCACCGGGCCCATGGTGGCCCGCCTCGGCGAGAAGCGTGCGCTGCTGGCCGGCATGGCCGCCGACGGCATGGGCTTTGTCGGCATGGGCGTGGCCGTGGCGGGCTGGATGCCGTTCGCGCTGCTGCCGCTGTTCGCCATCGGCGGCCTGGCGCTGCCGGCGCTGCAGGCGATGCTCGCGCGGCAGGTGGACGAGCAACACCAGGGCGAGCTGCAAGGGACGCTGGCCAGCCTCACCAGCCTGATCGGCATCGGCGGGCCGCTGGTCGTCACGGCTGCTTTCTCGGCCACGCAGTTCACGTGGCCGGGCAGCGTCTGGATCGCCGCCGCGGTGCTCTACCTGCTGGCGCTGCCGCTGCTGTTCAGCCGGCGGGCGCGCGAGGTCTAGCGCGCACCCGGCCCATTTCGCCCCGGCCAGGCGGAGTCCGTCGCATGGCCCTCGTGTCCGTGGTGCCGCCTGACTAGCATGCCGCCATGACGAGGATGACGATGCGTTTTGCGGCGCTGATCCTGACCGCGTGGCTGGCCCGCCTGCCGCTGGCGGGCGCGGCGGAGTTGGCGGTGGAGCAGGTGGGCCAGGCTCCGCAGCCCTTGCCGGCCCCCAGCAATGACAGCGCGCGCCGTGGCTTCACGTTCAGCCCGGACGGCCGCTACGCGCTGTGGTGGAGCGACCGCGGCGGCCCTGAGGGCGGCACCGCCGACCTCTATGTCGCCGAGCGCCTGGGCGACGCCCTCGGCCCGGCCATTCGCCTGCCGCCCCCGGTCAACGGGCCCGGGCGCGAGTCCGCGCCGTCCGTCAGTGCCGACGGCCAGTGGCTGTACTTCGCGTCCACGCGCGACGACGCCCAAGGGCTGGCGCAGGTCTATCGCGTCGCCTGGCCGCAGCTGCTGGCGCAACTGGGCGCCGCGGCCACCGTGCACAGCCAGGCCGCACTGGACCGCGCGGTGAGCGAGTTGTGGCGTGCCATCGGCCATGCGCCCGGCCAGGCCTCGGATGTCGAGGCGCTGGCGCGCCTGCTGCACCCCGAGGCGCGGGTGTTCGGCCAGCTGCTGCGGGCCAGCAGCGTGCAGGTGAGGGCTTCGTCCACGCCGCAGTTCCTGGCCGATCTGGCGCAGCCGGCCGAGCGCGGTCTGCACGAGTGCGAGGTCGAGCGGCAACAGCGGCGCTTCGGCGGCCATGCCCAGGTCTACAGCGTGGTGCAGACCCGGCATGACCCGGCCGACAGGCAGGCGGCCTACACGGGCGTGAACAGCATGCAGTGGCAGCTGGGGACGCAGGGCTGGCAGCTGCTCAGCCTGCACTACGCGCTGGAGACACCCGGCCTGCGCCTGCCAACGACTGAGGCTGCCTGTCTCGGTTGAGACCTCAGTCCAGCACGCGACCTCGGCCCGCCTTGACGCCGCTGCGCTTGGCCTTGCCTTCCAGCCGGCGCTGCTTGGAGCCGTAGGTCGGCTTGGTCGCGCGGCGCGCCTTGGGCACGTGGGCGGCGGCCTGCACGAGCTCGATCAGCCGCGCGACGGCATCCGCCCGGTTGCGCTCCAGGCTGCGCGAGTCCTGCGCCTTGATGACGACCACGCCGTCCGCCGTGATGCGCTGGTCCGCCCAGGCCAGCAGCCGCGCCTTGACCGCCTCGGGCAGGCTGGACGCGCGGATGTCGAAGCGCAGGTGAACCGCGTTGCTGACCTTGTTGACGTTCTGGCCGCCGGGGCCGCTGGCGCGGATCGCGTCGAAGTCGAGCTCGCCCGGCTGCGGCGACCAGCTGAAGTCAGGCATGGCGGATGGGCACGCGCGGCGCCACGGCGCACATCAGCTCGTAGCCTATGGTGCCGGCCGACTGGGCCACCTCGTCGATGGGCAGGCGCGCACCGTGCGGGCCTTCGCCCCACAGCGTCACCTCGCTGCCAAAGCCGCTGCCCGGCAGCGCGGTCAGGTCCACCGCCAGCATGTCCATGGACACGCGGCCCAGCGTGCGGCTCCTCGTGCCGTCCACCAGCACCGGCGTGCCGGTGGGCGCGTGGCGCGGGTAGCCGTCGGCATAGCCGCAGGCGACGATGCCCACGCGCGTGGCGGCTTCGGCCGTGTACGCGCTGCCGTAGCCGACGGTGTCGCCGGGGTTGAGCTGCTGCACGCCAATGATCTTGGAGCGCAGCGTCATCGCGGGGCGCAGATCCCAATGCGCGGCGTCGTGCTCGGGGAAGTCCGGCACGCCGCCGTAGACCATGATGCCGGCGCGCACCCAGTCGGCCGCCGTGCGGGCCGGGTGGCGCAGCGTCGCGGCGCTGTTGGCGATCGTGCGCTCGCCCGCCAGGCCATCGGCGGCGGCCTCGAAGGCGGCCAGTTGGTGGGCGATGCCGTCCACCCCCTGGCGCTGCGCGTCGGCGTCGGAGAAATGCGTCATCAACCCGATCTCATCCACCTGCGGCAGCGCCTCCAGCCGCGCATAGGCGGCGCGGAAGGCGGCGGCCGGGAAGCCCAGCCGGTTCATGCCCGAGTTCAGCTTCAGGAACACGCGGTGCGGCTCGTGCGTCTTGTGCATGGCCAGCCAGTCGATCTGCTGCTCGCAGTGCACGGCATGCCACAGCTTCAGGCGCGAGCACAGCTCCAGGTCGCGCGGCTCGAACACGCCTTCCAGCAGCAGGATGGGGCCGCGCCAGTCCAGCGCGCGCAGCCGTTCGGCCTCGGCCAGGTCCAGCAGCGCGAAGCCGTCGGCCGCGCGCAAACCCTCGAACGCCCGCTCGATGCCGTGGCCGTAGGCGTTCGCCTTGACGACCGCCCAGACGCGGGCGTTGGGCGCCTGCGCGCGGGCGCGGGCCAGGTTGTGCGCGAGCGCGTCGGGGTGGATGAGAGCTTCGATGGGACGGGGCATAACCCGCCATTTTGCGCGCGGCCGGGCCGCCTCGGCAGCCCGCAGATGGCGTGCTATAAACCCGCTCCGCCCGTCCTTTGTCGACCTCTCTTGCCCATGGCTTCCCTGTCAGGATCGCGCTCCGGTCGATGAAACGCGGCTTCTACACCATCATGTCGGCGCAGTTCTTCAGCTCGCTGGCTGATAACGCGCTGTTCGTCGCCGCGGTCGAGTTGCTGCGGTCGTCCGGCGCCGCCGAGTGGCAGCGCGCCGCGCTCGTGCCCATGTTCGCGCTGTTCTACGTCGTGCTCGCGCCCTTCGTCGGTGCCTTCGCCGATGCGGTGCCCAAGGGCAAGGTGATGTTCTTCTCGAACAGCATCAAGGTGGTGGGCTGCCTGATGATGCTGTTCGGCACGCATCCGCTGGCCGCCTATGCCATCGTGGGCCTGGGCGCCGCCGCGTACTCGCCGGCCAAGTACGGCATCCTGACCGAGCTGCTGCCACCGTCCCAGCTCGTCAAGGCGAACGGCTGGATCGAGGGCCTGACGATCTCGTCCATCATCCTCGGCGTGCTGCTGGGTGGCCAGCTCATCGGCGATCGCGTCTCCCACGCGCTGCTGCAGGTGGACATGCCCATGCTGGACACCGGCATCGACACCGGGCCCGAGGCGGCCATCGCCAGCCTCGTGGGCCTGTACGTCATCGCCGCGCTGTTCAACCTGCGCATCCCGCGCACCGAGGCGCCGCTGCAGCCGTTCGCGCACAGCTTCGTGGGCCTGGTGCGCGACTTCTCGTCCTGCAACAGCCGCCTGTGGCAGGACAAGCTGGGCCAGATCTCGCTGGCGACGACAACCCTTTTCTGGGGCGTCAGCGGCAACCTGCGCTACATCGTGCTGGCCTGGGCCGCCGCCGCGCTGGGCTATGGCACGCAGCAGGCGTCGTCGCTGGTGGGCGTGGTCGCCATCGGCACGGCGGTCGGCGCCGTGCTGGCGTCGCTGTACTGCCGCCTGGACCGCGCCACGTCGGTCATCCCGCTGGGCATTGCGATGGGGCTGCTGGTCATCTTCATGAACGTGATCGGCAACGTCTGGGTGGCCGCGCCCTTCCTGATCCTGCTGGGCGGCATCGGCGGCTACATGGTCGTGCCGATGAATGCGCTGCTGCAGCACCGCGGCCACAACCTGATGGGGGCCGGGCGCAGCATCGCCGTGCAGAACTTCAACGAGCAGGCCTGCATCCTGGGCCTGGGCGCCTTCTACACGGCCATGACGCGCTTCGGGCTGTCGGCCTTCGGTGCGATCACCATCTTCGGGGTCGTGGTGGCCGGCACGATGTGGTGGATACGGCGCTGGCACCAGCGCAACCTGGTCCAGCATAAGGAAGAGGTCGAACACCTGCTCGACCTGGCGCGCAGCGACGACCTGAAGCCGGTGGACCGCTAGCCCGCAGGCTATCTGCTACGCGCACCGCTCCAGCGTGCGCCGCGGGATGAGAGGCCAGCCAGCGGCCGGCCTCGACGTCACGAATTGCTGCTGCTTGAGCCGCGGCCCCTGCGGGTGGGCGCCGGCTGGATCAGGTGCTTGCCGTCCAGCACCATCTCGATGTGCTCGCTCCAGGCGCGCGCGATCTTGAAGCAGCCGCTGTGGTTGAGGTGGATCTCGTTGTGCCAGTCACCGCTGATGCCGGTCGAGCCGGGCGCGGCCAGTGCCAGCGGCACGGCGGTCGAGTCGAAGATGAACAGCGCGGGGAAGTTTTCCTTGTCGGCCGCGATGCTCTTCAGCAGCTGGGCCAGGTGGAACACCATCAGCCGGCTCACCGCCGCCCAGTCGGCGCTGGGCACGCCATAGGCCTTCAGCGCCGGGAACAGCCAGGGGCCGCTGGCGCCCAGCTCGTCGTTGCCCTCGGCGCCGGCCGGGCGCGGCATGGGCACGGCATAGCAGTGCATGAACACCGGCTTGGCCGCCGACGGGCCCTGGTCGCGCAGGCTCAGTAGGTGCTTGACGTTGGCGCGCAGGTAGGCGGCATACGTGGCCCAGCCGGGCTCGGAGAAGTAGCGCGCGACACCGGCCGACGGCGGGCCCCATTCGGTCTGGCGGCGCAGCAGGCGCAGGTCCAGCGGGATGGGTTCGCCATTGCCGTCGTGGGCCGGTGTGCGGGCCGCGGCGATCAGGTCATTGCCGCCCACGGACAGCAGGATGCCGTCCCAGGTCGGCGCTTCGGGGCCGGTCAGCAGGCGCACGAAATCGGGGCTGGACTGCAGGTCCACCATGTGCGACAGCGCGTTGCCGGTGCCAGCGCAGTTCACCGCCGCGACGGTGGCCTTGAACACCAGCTCCTGCAGCAGGTTGGCGTGGGCGTTGAGCTTGGCACGCGCGTTCGAGAACCATGAGTCGCCCTGGGCCAGCAGCTTCCAACGGAAAGTGCCCAGATCGGGCGGGGTGCGGCCGGACAGATCGGCCGGGGTAAAGCAAGCCAGGTGATCCATGAAAGTGGGAGTTCGCTACAGGTTGCTGACCGGTTGCCGCCCCTTGGAAGGGAAGCCCGGAAGTTCGCGCGATTGGAAGGCCAGCCGCGCGGCCGGCGCCATGCTACAAACCCTCGGCACGCCTGGCGGTAGCATGGGGATCGTCTTTCTAGGGAGGACTCATGAGCGAGAGCGTCTTCGACTTCCAGGCCGTCTCCATCCGCGGCGAGCCGGCGGCGCTGGCTTCCCAGCGTGGCAAGGTGATGCTGATCGTCAACACGGCCAGCGAATGCGGTTTCACGCCGCAATTCAAGGGCCTGGAGCAGCTCTGGCAGGACTACGGTCCGAAAGGCCTGGTCATCATCGGCTTCCCGAGCAACGAGTTCGGCGGGCAGGACCCGGGCAGCAACGACCAGATCGCCAGCTTCTGTGAGCTGAACTACGGCGTCAGCTTCCCGATGATGGAGAAGATCAAGGTCAACGGCAGCGACGCCCACCCGCTGTGGAAGTTCCTGAAGAGCGAAAAGCCGGGCTTCCTGGGCACCGAGGCGATCAAGTGGAACTTCACGAAGTTCCTGATCGGCCGCGACGGCCAGGTCATCAAGCGCTATGCGCCAAATGACCCGCCGGAGAAGCTGCGCAGCGACATCGAGGCGGCGCTGGCGGGTTGAGGCCCCTCGGGCCGGCTTGGGCGGCCTTCAGTGCGCCGCCTGGCTGGCGGCCGTGCCGCGCAGGCTGCCCAGGCTGCGCAGGTAGTCGCGCATCGTTGGTGATTGCTGCGACGCCTTCTGGCGGATGTCGCGCACATGCGCCATCGCCTTCAGGCTGATCTCGGGCGAGATGTGGGCCGACAGGCCGATGCCCTGGCTGGGCAGCCGCTGCAGGCCGGCCAGCAGATAGGCCCAGTTCGGCGCGCCGAACAGCGACAGCCGCCGGTCGAAGTCGGTCGGCGTCGGCACCTTGCTGTCCCACAGCGCGAGCAGCTCGGCCAGGCGCGGCGGCAGCGCCGCGCCCTCGGTGCAGGCGCGCCAGAACGGCGTGTCGCGGCGCTGTGACAGCGCGTAGTGGGCGACGATGAAGTCGCGCAGCTCCTCGTGGTGGTCGCCGAAGACGCGGTTCACGCGGTTGCGGCAGGCATCGCCGTTGCCGGCCGGCGCGACATGGTCGACGAAGAGCTTGAGCAGCCACTCGACGAGGTAGATGCCGGTGGATTCCAGCGGCTCGATGTAACCGCCGGCCGACCCGAGGGCCAGGCAGTTCTGCTCCCAGACCCGCGCCGCGTGGCCCACGCGCAGGCTTTGCACGCGCGGCTCGGCCAGCGGCCGGTGGCCGGCGTTGAGCTGCTGCAGCGTGTGCACGGCCTCGTCATCGCTGCAAAAACGCGACGCATAGACATGGCCTGTGCCGCGGCGGTTGCGCAAGTCCATCTCCCAGGTCCAGCCGGCGCGCTGGGCGGTGGCCGTCGTGTAGCTGCGCAGCGCCTCGTGTTCGCGCGCGTGCGCGACCGGCAGGCTGACGGTGCGGTCGCAGGGCAGCCATTCGGCGTGGGACACCCAGGGCACGGCCAGCGCCTGCTGCAGCAGCAGCGACTGCGGGCCCGTGCAGTCGATGAAGAAGCTCGCCGCGAGGCGGCGGCCATCGGCCAGCTCGACCGATTCGATGCCGCCGGCACCGCGATGCACGTGCACGACCTCGCCCTGCACATGCTGCACGCCGCGCTCGATGGCCGTCTGCTGCAGCAGCATGGCCAGCTTGCCGGCGTCCAGCTGGTAGCCGTAGCTGACCGGCGCCTGGTAGTCGGGCGAGTCCATCAGCTTGGGGCACAGGTGGCCGTCGAACAGCGTCGTCTGCACCGTGCAGGCCTGGGCCATCGGCGGCTGCGTCAGGCCGCGCTGCTGCAGGTTCAGCCAGTGCGCCGTCGTCGCGAAGCCGTGGAAGGGCAGCGGCACGTCGAAAGGGTGGTCGAAGGAGTCCTGCGCGGCGGTACCGCCGTGGCGCCAGCCATTGAAGCGGATGCCGTTGGTCAGCGTCGCATCGGCGGCGGCGAACAGCGCGCTCTCGGGCACGCCCAGCGCCTGCATGGTGCCGCGCAGCGTCGGCACGGTGGCTTCGTCGGCGCCGACGCTGCCGATCTGCGGCCGCTCGACCAGCGTGATGGGCAACGGCGTCTGGCGCGCGGCGCCCAGCGTGCGTTGCAGATAGCAGGCCGCGAGCCAGCCGGCGGTGCCGCCGCCCACGATGACGATGGATTGGATGTCGGACAAGGAGGACTCCGGAAATTCGTACAGCAATGAATTGCCGGGTGTGACCTTAAGGTCGGCGGGCCCGCGCCGGAACTTGTAACGGGCGCCGGACCGTGCCGTCTGCCACGCCGGTGTCCACCGTTACCGGGCTGGCCGCCACAGCCAGCGGCCACGGCCGCGCCGCACATGCCCGGCGGTCTCGGCGGCGGCGAGCAGCTCGTTGGCCGTCTGCCTGGACAGATGGGCCAGCCGCGCCAGTTCCGCTTGCGTGGCCGCCACCTCGACCCAGCCGTCGCCCGCCGTGCGGCCGCGTTCCCGCGCCAGCTGCGCCAGCGCCAGCGCGAAGCGCTCCGCGGCGGTTTGATGGCGTGCCGCCTGCAGCAGCCGCAGCGTGCCGTCGTAGCGGCGCGCGAACTCGGCCAGCAGCGCGCGGGCGAACCCCGGCGCCTCGTCCATCAGCAGCGTGTAGGCCTCGCGGCCGATGACCAGCACCTCGCTGGCGCCGCGCGCGATCGCCTCGTACTCCGCCGGCTGCCCGGCCGCGAAGGCCGCCAGGCCGAACAGGCGCGGCGGGCCGACATGCTCGATGACCGACACCGTGCCGTCCACACCGGTGAAGCGCGTCTCGATCTCGCCGGCGGCGACGGCGAAGAAGGCGGTCGGCTTGTGACCCTGCACGAACAGGCTTCGCCCGTTGGCCAGCCGGCGGTGCGGCACCAGGGCGGGCAGGCGCCGGCTGACATGGGCGGGCAGCGTCAGGCCGGGAAAGTTGGCGGCGAACACCCGCCACAGCACATCGTCGTCGGGCATGCGGCATTGTCGGCTGGCCGACACAAGGCGCCGGGCGGGCTGCCTATGCTGGCGGCATGGAACGAGACGACACGCTGGCGGCGCTGCTGCGCCGCTTCGGCCGCGAGGAATGCAGCCAGGAGCCCATCTATGCCGCGCTGTGCGAGGTCGCGGCCGAGGACGAGCGCGCGCTCGCGCTGCTGGCCGAGGCACCGGCCGAGCAGCGCAAGGCCAACCTGCTGCTGGCGGCGCTGCATGAGCGCGTGCTGGCGGGTGCAGCGCCGGATCTGGCGGCCTATTACCCCAGCGCGGGCGGGTTGCGCCCAGCCGATGGCGCGCTCGCTGCGGCGCTGGCCGTCTGCATCGAGCGCGAATGGCCGACACTGGTGCAGCAACTGCGCTGTGGCGCGACGCAGACCAACGAGATCGCCCGCGGTGCGGTGCTGTGGCCGGCGCTGGGCGCCACGGCCCGCGCGACCGGTGCGCGCCATCTGGCACTGCTGGACTGGGGCTGCAGCGCCGGCCTCAACCTCGGCGTGGACCAGTACGCGCTGCGCTACCAGACCGACGACGACGCCTGGCATGCGCGCGCTGCGCCGCGCGACGGCGTGCGCGCCGAGATCGAGTCGCGCTGGCTGGGCGCCACGCCGCCGCCGGCCGACGCCGACTGGCGCCTGACGCTGCGGCACGGCCTGGACCCGGCGCCGGTCGACGTCAACGACCCCGCGCGCCTGCGCTGGCTGCAGGCCTGCCTGTGGCCGCACGACGCGCGCCGCCGCGAGCGCCTGGCCCGCGCGGCCGCGCAGCTGCAACAGCTGCCGGTCACGCTGACCCGGGCCGACGACTGCATCGCCGCCATCGAGCCCTGGCTGGCCGGCCTGCCCACGGGTGTGCAGCCGGTGCTGCTGACCAGCTGGGTGCTGTACTACCTGAGCGCCGCCGACCTCGCGCGGCTGCGCGCGACGGTGGACCGGCTGGCGTTGAGCCATGGGCTGGCCTGGATCTGCGGCGAACTGCCGGGCCTGAGCGCGCGTGACCGCGCACCGCCGCCGCTGCCCGCGCTGCCACCGAGCGAGGTCGCGTCTTCCGCCACGCTGTGGACGCTGCGGCATGCCGAGGCCGGCCGCATCGGCGAACGAACGCTGGCCTGGAGCCACCCGCACGGCCGCTGGATGGCGTGGCTCTGATAATCCGGGTTCCCCCAACGGAGCCTGACCCATGTTCGAGCATGTCGACGCCTACGCCGGCGACCCCATCCTGAGCCTCAACGAGGCTTTCCAGAAGGACCCGCGCGCCGGCAAGATCAACCTGTCCATCGGCATCTATTTCGACAACGACGGCCGCATCCCCATGCTGCCGTCGGTGCGCGCCGCTGAACTGGCCGTCGTGGAGGCCGCCGGCCCGCGGCCCTACCTGCCCATGGAAGGCGCCGCCAACTTCCGCAGCGCCGTGCAGGCCCTGCTGTTCGGCGCGGACCACCCGGCCATCCAGGCCGGCCGCATCGCCACCATCCAGGGCGTGGGCTCCAGCGGCGGCCTGAAGGTCGGCGCGGACCTGCTGAAGCGCTATTTCCCCGACAGCAAGATCTACCTGTCCGACCCGACCTGGGACAACCACCGCGCCGTGTTCGAAGGCTCGGGCCATGTCTGCGAGACCTACCCCTACTACGACCCGGCCACCGGCGGCCTGAAGTTCGACGAGCTGGTGGCCTGCTTCAAGGCCTTGCCCGCGCGCAGCGTGGTCGTCATGCACGCCTGCTGCCACAACCCCACCGGCGTGGACCTGACGCAGGACCAGTGGCGCGCGCTGGTGCCCGTCATCCGCGAACGCCAGCTGCTGCCCTTCCTGGACCTGGCCTACCAGGGCTATGGCGACGGCATCGACGAAGACGCCTTCGCGCCGCGCCTGCTGGCTGACGAGGGGCTGAGCTTCCTGATCGCCAACAGCTTCTCCAAGAGCATGAGCCTGTACGGCGAGCGCTGCGGGGCCTTGAGCGTCGTCTGCCCCGATGCCGACCAAGCCGCGCGCGTGCTGGGCCAGATGAAGTTCATGATCCGCCGCAACTACTCCAACCCGCCCATGCATGGCGGCCAGGTCGTTGCCAAGGTGCTGACCACGCCGGTGCTGCGCGCGATGTGGGAGGCCGAGGTGGCCGACATGCGCGAGCGCATCCAGTCCATGCGCCGCCAGCTGCACGACGTGCTCGCGGCCAAGCTGCCGGGGCGCGACTTCAGCTACTTCCTGACCCAGCGCGGCATGTTCAGCTACACCGGCCTGACCGCCGAACAGGCCGAGCGGCTGAAGACCGAGTTCGGTGTCTACATCCTGCGTTCTGGCCGCATGTGCGTGGCCGGCTTGAACACGCGCAACGTCGAGGCCACGGCCGAGGCCATGGCCGCCGTGCTGGCCGGCTGAGGTTGCGCCGCGTGAGCCGCTGGGCGGCCGGCCTCGCGCTGGCCTGCGTGGCCGGCGCGAGCCGGGCTGCCGAGGCGCCGCCGCCGGTGGTCGATGCCATCACCTGGGTGGTCAGCAACACCCTGGCGGTGCCGGACGGCGAACGCCTGCGGCGCCCGGCCGATGAGCTGACGCAGTGGCTGCAGGCGCGGCTGCCCGCGGTGGCCTTCAAGCCCGTGGTGGCCAACGCCGAACGCAGCTGGGCGCTGATCCGCGAGCAGCAGCACGCCTGCCATGCCGGCGCAGCCCGCACGGCCGAGCGCGAGCGCCTGGCCTATTTCACCAACACCTGGCTGGTGCCGCCACCGCAGCTCATCGTGCGCCATGAGCACCGCGCCGCGCTGCCGCTGGACGCGAGCGGCGCGGTCGACCTCGAGGCCTTGCTCGGCGACGCGTCGCTGCGCGGCGTCGTGACCCAGGGCCGCAGCTATGGCCCGGCGCTGGACGCCATGCTCGGCGCCTCACCCGTGAATGCGCAGCTGCGCAAGGTGTTCGGTGGTGACTACGGCAGCAACCTGCTGCCCATGCTCATCCAGGGCCGGGCCGACTACACGCTGGACTACCCCAACACGTTGGTCGCCTTCGCCAGCCGCCCGGCGGGCGACACGCCGCTGGCCGCGCTGCCCGTCAAGGGCGCCAGCGAACCCGTCATCAGCGGCATTGCCTGCCCGCGCACGCCCTGGGGCCAGGCGGCCATCCGGCTCATTGACGCTGCCCTGGGCACGCCCGAGGGGGCGGCCATGTTGCGTGAC
This sequence comes from Roseateles sp. P1_C6, assembly GCF_056406315.1. NCBI lineage: Bacteria > Pseudomonadati > Pseudomonadota > Betaproteobacteria > Burkholderiales > Sphaerotilaceae > Roseateles > Roseateles sp. P1_C6. Next base: position 540,128 of record NZ_JBFUAK010000005.1, on the reverse strand, counting down.
ACGCTGCGCGTTTCGCTGCCGCCGGACACGCAGCGCGCCTACCGCGACGCCTGGGACAGCTTCTTCAAGCTCCGCGCCCGGCCGACACCAGGGCTGTGAGTGGGCGTTGAGCGGGCGGCGCGCCTATGTCGCACGGTTATGGCCGTGACCGCCGCTTTCATTGGCTGCTGACGGCCCGCCTCTTTACGCTGCCAGCCAGTGAATTGGCCCAGGGGCAGGATGAAGCATTGCGTGGTGATCGGCGGCGGCGTGGTGGGCCTGACCACGGCCTGGGCGCTGCTGGAGCGGGGGCACGGCGTGACGCTGATCGAGCGCGAGGGCGAAGTGGCCCAGGGCGCCAGCCGCGCCAATGGCGGCCAGCTGAGCTACCGCTACGTGTCGCCGCTGGCCGATGCCGGCGTGCCGCTGAAGGCGTTGCGCTGGTTGCTGGACCCCGACGGCCCGCTGCGCTTCAAGCCCGAGGCGAGCTGGGCGCAATGGTCCTGGCTGGTCGCTTTCCTGCGCGCCTGCCGCGGCCCGGTGAACCGCCGCACCACCGAGCGGTTGCTGGCGCTGGGCGCCTACAGCCAGGCCTCTTTCGCGCGGCTGCATGCTGAAGCCCAACTGGGCGACGCGATCGCGCTGCGCACGCCCGGCAAGCTGGTCGTCTACCGCAAGCCGGTGGAGTTCGCCCGCGTCGCGGCGCGCGTGAACGGCAGCGGCGCCGAAGCCGCGCTGTCGCATGACGACTGCGTGGCGCTGGAGCCGGCGCTGGCCGACACCGAGGCCACGCTGGCCGGCGGCATCTTCACGCCCGGCGAGGCCGTGGCCGACTGCCATGCCTTCTGCAGCGAACTGCACGCACGGCTGCGTCAGCACGAGCGCTTCCGCGGCCGCCTGGGAGCGCGGGTTGACGGCTTCCTGACCGACCTGCGGGGCACCGTGTTCGGCGTGCAGACGGATGCCGGCGACGTGACGGCCGACGCCGTCATCCTCGCCGCCGGCCTGCACAGCCGCGCGTTGGCCGCCACGGTGGGCGTCGAGCTGCCGCTGTACCCGCTGAAGGGCTACAGCCTGACCGCGCCGATCGCGCCAGGCCACCGTCCGCCCGAGGTCAGCGTGACCGACTTCGAGCGCAAGATCCTGTACGCCCGCATCGGCCAGCAGCTGCGCGTGGCCGCCATGGCCGACCTGGTAGGCGACGACCTGAGCCTGGACGCCGGGCGGCTGGCGTCGCTGCAGCGCTCGGTGCGCGCCACCTTCCCCAATGCCGCCGACTACGACCAGGCCACGCCCTGGGCCGGCCTGCGCCCGGCCACGCCCACCGGCGCGCCCATCCTGGGCGACTGCGGCGTGCCCGGCCTGTGGCTGAATGTGGGCCATGGTGCGCTGGGCTTCACGTTCTCGTTCGCGACGGCCAACATCGTGGCCGAGCTGGTGTCCGGCCGCGCCAGCCCGTTGCCACTGGAGGGGCTGAGCCTTGACCGCTGACGACCTCGCCCAGGCGCTGCGCGCCGCCGTGCTGGCGCAGCGCTTCGAGACCACGCCCGACAAGCTGCAGGACGGCGCGCCGCTGGGCTGGCACCCCAGCATCGACCTCGCGGTGGCGCTGTTCCCGCGCGGCGGCGGCGTACCGGTCTGCGCCAACGTGCTGTTCTCGCGCGAGCATCCGCAAGGCCTGGTCGCGCGCTTCGGCAGCGGCTTCGGCGCGGTCAACAACATCGCCTTCCAGGCCGACGTGCGCGACGCGGCGGGTGACTCCTACGCCTGGCTGCCCGCCTCGGACTGGTCGCGCATCGCCTTCCCGGGCTGGTTCGGCCAGGGGCCGCGCTTTGTCGCGCCGTACCCGGCGTCGCTGTTGAAGACGATGGTTGCGGTGGGCGTGGGGCTGCTGGTCGACAGCGGCCGCAGCGACTGGGCGTTGCCGTTGGCCTACGGTGCCCAGACGCGGCCCGTGGGCGACTGGCTGTTCGACATGATCACCGTCAGCAGCAACGAGGCGACCTCGGCCCTCGTCGCCCATCTGCATGACCGCGGCGCCATCCGCCGCGAGGGCGGACGGGAGGTGCACAACGAGATGCACGCGCTGTTCGCGGCGGCACGCCTGCCGGGTCTGATGATCGCCAACACCCAGCCCGATGGCGGCTGGGGCAACGCGGCCGGCTCCGGCGTTGGCCAGATCCAGATGACGGCCTGGGATGCGCTGCGGCTGATGTGGCGGCTGGACGCCGATGCGCCGCCGCAGCCCGCGCTCGTCAGCGCGGCCAGCCGCGACGTCATCCGCCGCGCGCTGGAGGCGCAGAAGCTGCACCACAACCTCAGCAGCGAGTCGCTGCGCGCGCTGCCCGGCTGGGTGCCTGGCATCCCGTCGCGCTTTGCGCACAAGACCGGCAACACGCAGAACTACGGCAGCGACGCCGGCATCGTGCATGACGGCGATCTGCACTACCTGATCGCGGTGACGACGAGCCTGGGCATGCGTTACGCGCCGCACCCGGAGGCATCGACGACCTGGAAGCTGCCCGCCTTGGGCGGCGCGGTGCATGCATGGCTGAAAACGAATTCCTGATCCCGCCGCTGCGGCCCGGCGCCACGCTGGCCGTCATCGCACCGGCCGGCCCGCCCAAGCCCGGCCGGCTGGCACCCGTTGAAGGCTGGTTGCGCGAGCGTGGCTATGTGCCGCGGTTGCTGCCCAGCTGCTTCGGCACGCCGCCGCTGGACTTTCTCGCGGCGCCGGACGCCGTGCGCCTGGCCGACCTGCACGCCGCCTTTGCCGATCCGACGGTCGACGCCGTGCTCGCGCTGCGTGGTGGCTCGGGCTGCATCCGGCTGCTCGACGGCATCGCCCTGGGCCAGCTTGCGGCCAGCCGCAAGCTGCTGATCGGCTACAGCGACCTGACCGTGCTGCACGCGCTGCGCATGAACGCCGGCATCCCGTCGCTGCACGCACCCATGCCGGCCAGCGACTGGGGCCTGCCCGGGGCCGAGGCCGACACCGACGCGCTGTTCGAACGCCTGGCCAGCGGCTGGCGCGCGGGCGATGTGGTCGGCCAGGCCGAGCCGCATCCGCTCAGCCAGGGCGGTATCGCGCGGGGCAGCCTGATCGGCGGCAACCTGGCGATGTTCTGCGCGCTGCTGGGCACGCCCTTCATGCCCGTCGTCGACGGTGCGCTGCTGTTTGTCGAGGACATCAGCGAGGAGCCCTACCGCGTCGACCGCATGCTGAGCCAGCTGCGCCTGGCCGGCGTGCTGGACCGCATCGCCGGGCTGCTGGTCGGCAGCTTCAGTGGCGCCGAAAGCCCCGACGCCGTGCTGGCCGATCATCTGCCCAGGCTGCGCTGCCCCGTGCTGGCCGGCTGGCCGTCCGGCCACGGCCAGCCGAACCGGCCGCTGCCGCTGGGCGTGCGGGCCGAGATGGATGTGGCGACGGGCCGCCTCGCGCTGATCTGAACCCATAAAAAAACGGCCCCGCCAAGGCAGGGCCGCTGAATGCCGGCCTTGGCCGGCAGGGAGTCTCCTGCGGAACAGGATTCAGAACAGGCGGTACTCGACACGCAGCGTGAACGAGCGGCCGCGCGGGTCGGCCACTCGCGGCTCCCAGCTGGAGCCGGCGCCGGTGTTGGTGTCGTAGGTGACGCTGAACGGCGGGTCTTCGTTGAGCAGGTTCTTGATGCCGGCCGTGATCGTCAGGTTCTTGATGCCGCTGTAGGCCAGGCTGGCATTGATGACTGAGTAGGGGGAGACGCGCGGGTTCCAGTTGCTGGGCTTCACGGTGCCGTTGGCAACGCCCGGCAGCACGAAGTCCTGGTAGCCAGTGCGGTAGACATGCTGCACGGTCGCGGCCCAGTCGCCCTCGGTGCGGGTCAGCGAGGCGGTGTGCTTCCAGCGCACGCCCAGGTCGCCGGCACGCGTGAAGCGGCCCACTTCGCTGCTGCCCATGGGCGCGCTGGGCACCAGGCGTGACTTCTTGTCGAGCAGGTAGGACAGGTCGAAACCGCCCGTCCAGGCCGCGCCCAGCGCGTTCACGCTGCCGCGCACGCTGAATTCCAGGCCCTTGGTGATGGTCTCGCCGGCGTTGACCCAGCGGGTGTCCACGGCCAGCAGCTTGCCAGCGCCGTCGCGGATGAAGTTGTCCTGGAAGTACTGATAGTTCTCGGCCAGCGTCGTCAGTCCAAAGGACTGGATGGTGCCCGTGCGCTCGACGGACCACCAGTCCAGGCTGGCGACCAGGTCCTTGTTGGGCTGGAACACGACGCCAGCGCTGTACATCTTGGCCTCTTCGGGGCCGAGCTCGGCCTTGCCGCCGAACAGCGTGTTGAAGTCGCGCACGCTCTGGCAGCCGGGCGTGTTGGACACGACACGCGACGGGCAGGTGGCGGGGTCAGTGAAGTCGGCGCCGACGAACACGCTCTGCGTGATCGGGTCGAACATCTGCTTGAAGGTCGGCACGCGGAAGCCCGTGCTGTAGGCGCCGCGGAACAGCAACTGCTCCGTCGGGTTGTAGCGCAGCGAGATCTTGGGGTTGGTCGTGGAGCCGAAGCCGGTGTACTCGTCGCGGCGGATGGCGCCGGTGATCTCCAGGTCCTTCATGATGGGCACGGCCACCTCGGCAAAAACGGCCTTGATGGTGCGCTTGAGCGTGCCGGCCGTGGCCAGCGCGTTGTCGAAAGGCACGTTGAAGATCAGCGCGTCGACGGTATTGGCGTCGGGGCGCTGGTCGCCGTCGAACTTGTACTTCTCGGTGCGCGAGTCCAGACCCAGCGCCGCCATCACGGTGCCGCCGGGCAGCTTGAACAGTGGACCCGATACGGTCGCGTCGGCCTGCTGCATCGTGAACTTGCCGCCGTACAGCGTCACGCCATCGGCCGAGATGGCGTCCAGCGCCTTGAGGGCCTCGGGCGTCTGCGTCAGCGAGAAGGGGTTGAGGACGCCGGTGTTAATCAGGTTGGCGAACGGCTGCCAGTAGTGGTAACCGGTGCCGACCGTGGAACTGCCCTTGCTCTCGGCGCGCGAGAAGCCAACGCGGTAGTCCCAGTCGGTGAGGAAGGGCAGGACGCCGTCCGCGCCGACGAGGAAGCGAGCCGTGTCAGCCGTCGTGTCGATCTCGCGGTTGCCGCAGGGCATGCAGCGCCAGCGGAAGGCCATCGGCAGGCCGCGGTTCGATTCCAGCTGCGGGAAGGACTTGACCAGCGCGTTGAAGATGTCGTTGTAGCCGGCGCCGGTGCTCGGGTAGCGCAGGTTGCGGAAGGGGCTGGGGACGACGGTGGTGTTGGGTAGGGACGTGGTGGCGGTGTCGGTGCCACTGGTGATCTGGTTGGGCGAGAAGCTCTTGGTCGACTCCGCGCGGCCCAGCACGGCCTCGCCGAAGATCTGGTGGTCACCCAGCTTGAAGGTGGCGCGCGTGACGAGGTTGGTGTTGCGGATGGGCTGCTGGATGACCGCAGCGCGGCCCGTGTCCCAGGCGCAGCCGTACTTGGACGCGGCCGTGGCCCACAGCGCCTCCTGGTAGGGGCTCATGCCGTCCACCGACGAGCAGCCGGCCTGGCCTGGCAGGTCCAGGATGTTGATGCCGTTGACGCGCAGTGCCGGGTTGGCGAAGTCCACTGGGCCGGTGCTGCGGCCGGTGTTGTTGATGTTGTCGCGGCTCAGCACGTTGGCCTGTGTGCCGTTGATGGCGAACAGCGTCGCGATGGGCGTGCCGCGCGTGTCGGGCGCGAGGCCGCGGTCGGGCTGGTAGGTGTTGACAAAGCTGCGCTGGTCGCCGCGCAGCACTTTGTTGTCGCGCACCGACAGCGAGGCCAGCACGTTGAAGCCGTCGTTGCCCAGGTTACCGAAGCCGGCCGTGACGGCTGCGCCGTAGATCTCGCCACCCTTGTCCTGCGGCACGTCGGCCAGCGCATTGATGGTCACGCCGCTGTAGTTCTGGCGCAGGATGAAGTTGATGACGCCGCCGATGGCGTCGGTGCCGTAGATGGCCGAGGCACCGTCCTTCAGGATCTCGACACGGTCGATGGCCGCGAAGGGGATCTGGTTCAGGTCGACCGTGCCACCGTTGAGGCCGTGGGCCGCCACGCGGCGGCCGTTCAGCAGCACCAGCGTCGCGTTGCTGCCCTGGCCGCGCAGGTTGGCGCTCGTCGCGCCGTTGTTGCCGCGCGCGGCACCGTCAACGACGTCGGCATTGCCGGCCAGGTTGTCCAGGCCGTTGCCGTTGATGTTGAGCTGCATGATCATCTGCTCGGCCGATGCGATGCCGGCCCGCTCCATGTCGCGGCGGCTGATGACCTGGATGGGCAGCGCACCCTCGTCCTTCAGGCGCTTGATGCTGGAGCCGGTCACCTCGACGCGCTCGAGTCGTGCGCCTTCGTTCTGCGCCAGCGCGGCGCCCAGATGCGCCCCCAGACCCAGCGCTGCAAACTGCGCCACCAGACGATTCAGCTTCATCTCAACGACTCCTGCATGTGATTCGATTGCCGGCCATGTTCGCCGCCGCGCGCGAGGCCGCCCAGGGGGCCGCACCCCAGGTGTTGCGTGCCGTTCAATGAATGCTTGTGCGCGGCACATAACCTGTGGGAATGTGTGCTTGCATGAAAGCACGCGCACGGTGCGCGGCGGCCCCTCTACAGTGCCGCCAACCCGTTTTTCGGAACCCTCAGATGCGCTTGATCACCGAGGCCGATGTCGCGGCCCAGCTCGACCCCGCCAGCGCCGTTGATGCGCTGCGCGCCGCCTTCGCCCAGCATGGCCGCGGCCAGGCGCAGGTGCTGGCCCGCCACCGCGCCACCAGCAGCCGCGACGGCGCGTCGCTGGCCATCAGCGCGATGGGTGCGATCCTGGATGCCGACGGCGCGCTGCCGGCCGTGCTGGGCACCAAGGTCTATTCGGCACGCAACGGCAAGTACAACTTCCTCGTCAGCCTGTTCTCGGCCGACACCGGCGCGGCGTTGGCGACGCTGGAGGCCAACGAGTTCACGCGGCTGCGCACGGCCGCGGCCACGGCCGTGGCGGCCGACCTGCTGGCGCTGCCGGATGCGAAGACGCTGGCCATCTTCGGTGCCGGCATCCAGGGCCGCGCGCATGCCCAGGCGCTGTGCCGCGTGCGGCGCTTCGAGCGCGTGCTGGTCTGCGCGCGCTCGGGGGCCGAGGCTTTCGCGGCCGAGCTGACGGCGGCCTTGGGGTTGCCGGTGGCTGCCGTCGATGCGGCCACCGCAGCCGCCGAAGCCGACGTCATCGCCACCGCGACGCGCTCGGCCACGCCCTTGTTCAACGGCGACCTGGTGAAGCCCGGCGCCTTCGTCGCGGCGGTGGGCTCGAGCACGAAGGCAGCACGCGAGCTGGACGACGCGCTGCTGGCCCGCGCGGCGCTGGTCGTCGTCGAATGGCACGAGGCCGCGCGGCAGGAGGCCGGCGACATCGTGCAAGCCGCGCCGGGCGTCATCACACCGGATCGCCTGGTGGAGCTGGGCGAGCTGATCGTGCGGCCCCGCCCGCGCGGTCCGCGGGACATCGTCGTCTACAAGAGCGTGGGCATCGGCCTGGAGGACGTGGCGCTGGCCCGCCTCGTCGCGCACCGGCTGGGGGTCTGCTGATGCGTGCCTGGTGGTTTGCAGCGGCGCTGCTGCTGACGGGCTGCGCGACGACGTCCGTGCCCGACCCCGTGCAGGCCGCGCTGGCGAAGGCCGGCTTGCCGGCCGACAGCCTGGGCTTCGTGCTGCAGCCGCTGGACGGCTCGCGCGCGGCGCTGCGCCAGCGTGCCGACGACGCCATGTCGCCGGCGTCGACGATGAAGCTGCTCACGGCCACCGTCGCGCTGGACAGGCTCGGCATCAACCACCGCGGCCGCACCGAGCTGCTGGCGGCCGCGCCGGCGCAGGACGGCGTCATCGCCGGCGCGCTGATCCTGCGCGGCGGTGCCGACCCGGACCTCGACTGGCCGGCGCTGTGGTGGCTGCTGCGCCAGTTGCGCGAGAGCGGCGTGCGCGAGATCCGCGGCGGCCTCGTCGTCGACCGCACGCTGTTCAACCCGACGCGCTTTGACGTCGGCCTGCCGCCTTTCGACGACGCACCCGAGTTCGCCTACAACGTGATCCCCGACGCGCTGCACCTCAACGGCAGCCTGCTCGACTTCGAGCTGCAGGCCACGCCCGGCGGCGTCGCCGCGCGCGCGCTACCGGCGCTGCCGGGCCTGAGCGTGGATGCCAGCGCGATGACGCTGTCGTCGCGCCTGTGCAAGGACTGGGACGAGGACTGGAAGCCAGCCGCCGTGCAGCCCGCCGGCGACGGCTGGGCGCTGAAGCTGCAGGGGGCCTTCCCGGCCGGCTGCCGCCAGCGCGCGCCGCTGCAGATCGTCGACCGGCAATGGCTGGTGACGCACATGGTGCGCCAGCTGTGGGCCGAGCTTGGCGGCGTCATGGCGCCAGGGGATGGGGAAGCCGCCGCGCCGGCCGGTGCCGTCGTGCTGGCGACCCACCGCGGCCGGCCGCTGGCGGAGGTGCTGCGCGGCGTCATGAAGAGCAGCGACAACGCGCTGACCCGGCTCATCTACCTGCAGCTGGGCGCGCAGGCGGCGCAGGGCGGCGAGCCGACGCTGGCGGCCGCCGCGCGCGTCGTGCGCGACTGGCTCAAGGCGCATGGCGTGGACGACCGTGGCCTGGTGCTCGACAACGGCTCGGGTCTGTCGCGCAGCGAGCGCATCAGCCCGGCCCAACTGGCCGGCCTGCTGCGCGCGGGGCAGGCCGGCGCGCAGGCGCCCGAACTGCTGGCCACGCTGCCGGTGGCGGGCCTGGACGGCACGCTGTCGCGCCGGCTGAAAGAGAGCCCGGCGGCGGGCAAGGCGCGGCTCAAGACCGGCACGCTGCGTGACGCCGTGGGCCTCGCCGGCTTCGTGCCGGACGCGTCGGGCAAGCCCTGGGTCTTCGTCGCGTTGCTCAACCACCCCGAGGCCGCGGCCAAGGGCCGGCCGGTGTTGGACGCGCTCGTGAACTGGGTGGCGACGCAGCGCTGACAAGCCCTATCCTTGCCCTCCGAGAGGAGGGGTGAGCATGAGCAAGAGCGGCGTGGCGCTGGGCCTGCTGCTGGCGGCCGGGTCGGCCCAGGCGCAACCGCGCGAGATGCGCTTCGTCACCGAGGCGCTGCCGCCCTACAGCTATGTCGTGGACGGCAAGCCCGCCGGGCCCATGGTGGACGTGCTGCAGGTCGCCTGCACGCGCCTGGGCTGGCGCTGCCCGGTCGAAATCCTGCCCTGGCGGCGTGCGCTGCGCATGGCCCAGGCGGGCGAGGTGCCGGGCCTGTTTGCCATCGTCACGCCGCCCACCACGCGGCCGCGCTTTCATGTCTCGCCATCGGTCATCGACGCGCGCTATGTGCTGTTCGCCCGCGCCGCGCATGCGCTGCAGTTCAGCGGCGACGCCCGGCAGCTGGCGCGCCGCACCCTGGGGGTCTACGGACCGTCGGCCGCCGAGGATGCGCTGAAGGCGTTGATCGCCGACGTGCCGGACGCGCGCGCCGAGATCGAGACCGACAACACCACCGTGCTGCGCAAGCTGGTCGCCGGCCGCTATGGCGACGACGGCCTGGCGCTCGCCAACGATGCCGTGGCCGAGCAGCTGATGCGCGACGAGGGCATTGCCGGCCTGCGCGTGGCCGGCGTCGTGAAGCGCTTCGGCTACGCCTTCGGCCTGAACCGCGAGCGCGTCGACGCCGCGGACGCGCTCGCTTTCACGAAGGCGCTGAACGACCTCTGCCGCAGCGGCCGCACGGCCGAGCTGCTCAAGCCCTACGGCCTGCCCGCGTCGGAGTGCACCAAGCCCTAGGATGCAAGCCGGACTCGACGGGAGACCCGCATGGCTGGGTGGGGTGTGAGACTTGCCGGCGCGGCGGGCCTGCTGGCACTGCTGCAAGGCGCCGGCGCGCAGACGCCGATGCGCTTCGTCACCGAGCCCTTCCCGCCCTACACCTTCGCGACCGACGGCCGCGCGGCGGGGCCCATGGTGGACGTGCTGCAGGCCGCCTGCGCACGGCTGGCCTGGCGCTGTGACGTCGAGGTGCTGCCCTGGCGGCGCGCACTGGGCATGGCCCAGCGTGGCGAGGTCGAGGGCATCTTCACCGTCGTCGACTCGCCCGAGCGGCGCCAGTACTTCCATGTGTCGCCGCCAGTCATCGAGGCGCGCTATGTGCTGTTTGCACGTGTGGGCAGCGGCCTCCAGTACGGCGGCGACCCGCAGACGCTGGCCGGCCGCGTCATCGGCGCCTACGGCCCGTCGGCGACGGCGCTGACGCTGGAGCAGCTCATCGATGGCGTGCCGCGCACGCACAGCGAGATCGAGCCCGACAACCGCACCGTGCTGCGCAAGCTGGCGGCGGGCCGCTATGGCGAAGACGGCCTGGCCCTCGCCAACGAGGCCGTGGCGCTGCATCTCATGCGCGAGGACGGCCTGCGCAACCTGCAGCCGGCCGGCCTGGTGAAGGCCTTTGGCTACTCCTTCGGCCTGGCGCGCCAGAACATCGAGCTGAGCCAGGCCCAGGCCCTGGCGAAGACGCTCCACGAGCTGTGCCGCAGCGGCCGCACCGCCGAGCTGCTCAAGGGATACGGGCTGCCGGCGGCGGCCTGCGTGAAGCCCTAAAGCACGGCCGGCTGCAGCAGCCGCAGCGTGCCGGCGTCGGCGTCCATCTCGGCCACCGCGCCCACCGGCACCGTCAGCTTGCGCTTGATGTGGCCGATGGCGGCACCGCGGTACACGGGCACGTTCAGCGGCAGGAAGTAGTCGTCGAACACCTCGTCCAGCGTCAGGCTGCCGTAGCCGTCGCCGGGCTCGCACTTGGTGAAGCGGCCCAGCACGACACCGGCCAGCTGACTCAAGGCGCCCGCCAGCCGCAGTGTCGACAGGCAGCGGTCGATGCGGTAGATGTACTCGTTGATGTCTTCCAGGAACAGGATGGCGCCGCGGCAGTCCGGGAAGTAGGGCGTGCCGGCCAGCGAGGCCAGCACCGTCAGGTTGCCGCCCACCAGCCGCCCTTGCGCCTTGCCGGTGCGGATCGTCGTGATGCGCTCCTCGCGCGCAACGAGGTCGTCCACGGGCTTGAGGACCGGGTTGCGCAGCACGGCCGCCTCGGCGTTCATCGCGATGGCCTTGAAGCTCTGCACCGAGTAGTCGTTCCACTCCGACACGGCCACCGGGCTGTGAAAGGCGACCAGGCCGGTCTGGCGGTGGATGGCGTTGACCAGGCAGGTCAGGTCGCTGAAGCCGCCGAAGAACTTCGGCTTGCGCTTGATCAGCCCGTAGTCCAGCTGGTCGACGATGCGGTTGCAGCCTGAGCCGCCGGTCATCGCCAGGATGCCAGCCACCGAGTCGTCGGCAAACATCGCGTTGACGTCGGCGGCGCGCTGCGTGTCGCTGCCGGCGAACGGCCCGCGCCGCGCGGCGACGTGCTGGCCGGGCTTGACCTTGAAGCCCAGCGCCTGCAGCGACTCGATGGCGATCTTCAGCGGTTCCCGCTCGAAGGTGGCATTGGCTGGGCTGACCAGGCCCAGCGTGTCGCCGGGGCGCAGCCGCGGTGCGAGCAGGGCGCCGGAGGCGGCCCGGGCGGGTGGGGCGGCGGCCAGCAGGCTCGCGGCGGTGGCGCTGAAGTGCAGTAGTTGACGGCGGGACGGGTTCATGTCGCTTGTCCAGAGTCAGAAATGACGGGCTAACCGCATACTTGTTTGCGTGGGCCTTTCGACCTCGCGTGGCATTGTGTCCGTCCTGATGACGGCAGCGCTGCTGGCTGCCGGCGCCGCCCGCGCCCAGGCCTGCCCGGAGCGGCTGCGCATCGCCTTCCCCGACGCACCGGCCGAGCCCTTCCTGCAAGGCCAGGGTGACGACTTCGCGCGGCCGCCCGGCCTGCTGGTCGACTGGGTGCGCGCGTCGCTGCGCCAACTGGGTTGTCTGGAGAAGGCCGAGCTGCTGCGCCTGCCCGCGCGCCGCGTGCGCGCCATGGTGGAGACCGGCCAGCTGGACCTCGTCGCCGGCGTGGGCGAGGGTGGTCCCATCGCGGCGCTGCTGACGCTGCCCCCGCCGGTCGGACCGAAGCGCGAGTTCGACCTCAGCCTGGGCCATGTCGACTACGCCTTCTACGCGCGCCGCGGTTTGGCGGGCGGCCGCGTGGACGGTGACGGCCTGCCGCTGTTGCCGGCCAAGGCCCGTGTCGGCGTGAGTGCCGGCACCCGCGCCGAGATGCTGGCCCAGGAGCGCGGCTGGCCGACCGAGCCCGCGCCCAGCCACGAGAGCGCGCTGCAGAAGCTGCTGGCCGGGCGCACGCCGCTGCTGCTGGTTCACACCTATCACCTGGACGAGCGGCTGCGCCAGGACCCGGCGCTGGCGCGCGAGGTGGTCAGGTTCGGCCCCGTCGTGGAGCGCCGCCGGCTGCACGTCGGCGCGCTGCCGGCCTTCGCGCGCAGCGAGAACGGCTTCGCCATGAAGCTGTGGCGCGAGCTGTGCCGGCAGTCCCAGGCCACCAAGGCCGATGGTGCCTGCCGGGTGCCGCCGGGCTAGCCGGCGCGGTTTCATCCGTCTTCCGCAGGATTGACGCTGCGGTGGCGTCCTCGCTATGTTGCGCGATCCGCGAAGAACAACATGAGGAGACGCGCATGAAGCTCTGCCTGACCGGGTTGCTGACGGTGATGTCGCTGCTGCTGACCGGCTGCATCAGCACGACGCCCAAATCCACGCTGGACGACACGGCGAACTGCTCGGCCATGGTGCTGGGCGGCTTTCGCAAGGTGGCCGACGAGCGCGGCGAGCGCTTCAACGGCAAGGTCGGCGAGCAGGTCGCGCGCTGCCGCGGCGGCGACAAGGCCGCGGCCTTTCGGCCCACGCCGTTTGTCGACTGGTCCAACTACTGGGCCACGGGCGACAGCGCGTCGCTGCTGCCGGGCACAAGCGGCGTCGGGAGTCATCTCGGCCCCAACGGCCGCGGCGTCGACGGCGCGCTGCTGGACCTGGAATACCAGCGCATGGAACTGATCAAGTTCAACCTGTTCGACAACTCGGGCTCCTTCGCCGACTACGCGCTGGGCCGCGACGGCGTGCCCGGCACCGCCATCAAGACCTGGCCCTCGATGCGGTTGCCGGCGGGGTCGCCCTTCTACGCGGCCGTGGGCGGAGAAGGGCCGCAGCTGTGCCAGGGCGAGCTGATCCGCTGGCGCCAGCTGAGCGGTGTCTGCAACGACATCCGCAACCCGAAGATGGGTTCCAGCGGCGCGCTGTTCGCGCGCAACGTGCAGTTCGAGGCGACCTATCCCGACATCAGCGACGACACGCTGGCCCGCAACCGCCACGGCGACCGCCTGTCGCTGCTGCAGCCCGACCCGCAGCTGATCAGCCGCAAGCTGTTCACGCGCGCGCAGAGCGACCCCGCCAAATGCCGCGACGGCCAGGGCCTGCCCGGCGCCGCCGCGGACGCCCACTGCGACTACCAGAAGGCGCCCTTCTTCAATGTGCTGGCGGCGTTCTGGATCCAGTTCATGACGCACGACTGGTTCTCGCACATGGAGGAGGGCCGCAACGAACCCAAGTGGATGCCGGTCGGCTGCACGGGCGATGCGGCCCGGCTGGGCTGCCGGCCCGACGACCGCATCGACCGCAGCTTCGTCGCCGAAGGCAATGCACCGCCACGCTACACGGCGGCGGACGGCAGCAAGCCGCTGGCGCGCGCCTTCCGCACGCATGCCAACAACACCACGGCCTGGTGGGATGCGTCGCAGATCTACGGCCACGACGGCACGTCGCGCCAGCGCGTGAAGCGCGACCCGGCCGACCCGGCCCGGCTGCTGCTGCTGCCCGGCGCGCGCGGTGGCGCGGGCGAGGCACTGGGCCAGCTGCCCGTGTTCGGCCCCGGCGACCCCATCAACCCGCAGTGGGCGGGGCAGGGCACGGCGGCTTTCCCGGACAACTGGAGCATTGGCGTCGGCTTCTATCACACGATCTTCTCGCGCGAGCACAACGCCTTTGTCGCCGAATTCCGCCGCCGCGCGGCCGCCGCGCTTGATGACGATTCGGGGCTGCGCGACCCGGCCCGGCCGGCCGATGTGATCCGCTACCGCGACGTGACGCCCGACGTGCTGTTCGAGGTGGCCCGCCTCGTCGTCGCGGCCGAGATCGCCAAGATCCACACCATCGAGTGGACGCCGCAGCTGCTCTACGACGAGCCGTTGAACCTGGCGATGAACGCCAACTGGGGCGGCCTGTTCGACGGCCATCAATGGGTGGAGAACGCGCTGGAGGCGGTCGTCGTGCAGAACTTCGGCAAGAGCACCGACGCCAAGAAGGCCGGCCAGTGGTACTCGGCGCTGGCGTCGGGGCCGGGCATCTTCGGCCTGGGCGCGCGGGTCTACACCAGCGACCGCCTGTTCGCACGCCACGACGCGACCAAGGACGACATCTGGAACCTGGCCAACCCCGAGCATGTGAACGGTGGCGTCAACCACTTCGGCTCGCCGTTCAACTTCCCGGAGGAGTTCGTCAGCGTCTACCGCCTGCACGCGCTGGTGCCCGACCTCATCGAGCTGCGCCACTGGGACGCCGACCCCAATCGCATTGCCGCCAAGGTGCCGGTCATCGAGACTTTCCGCAGCAAGGCCACCGGCGCGCTGGCCAGCCAAGGCGCCGCCGACTGGGCGCTGTCCATGGGCCGCCAGCGCCTGGGGCTGCTGACGCTGGGCAACAGCCCGGCCTTCCTGCAGAACCTGCCGCTGCCGCGGCTGCAGAGCAGCACCGGCAAGATCGACGTGAACGCGCTGGACCTGATCCGCGACCGCGAGCACGGCGTGCCGCGCTTCAACGAGTTCCGGCGCCAGTACGGCCTGCGCCAGCTGACGAGCTTTGACGACTTCATCGACGCGCGCCTGCCGGCTGACTCGCCCGAGCGTGTTCGCCAGACCAAGGTGATTGCCGACCTGCGCAGCATCTACGGCCAGCACAAATGCGACGCCAGCAAGGTCATCACGGCCGCGCAGAAGAACCTGGACGGCAGCGCCATCAACGACTGTCTGGGCAAACCCGATGGCAGCCTGGTCGACAACATCGAAGACGTGGACACGGTGGTGGGCTGGCTAGCCGAGTTCACGCGGCCGCATGGCTATGCGATCTCGGAGACGCAGTTCCAGGTCTTCATCCTGAACGCGTCGCGGCGGCTGTTCAGCGACCGCTTCTTCACCAGCAGCTTCCGGCCCGAGTTCTACGGCAAGCTGGGCGTGGAATGGGTCATGAACAACGGCGCCACCGGCAAGCAGTTCGAGCCGAAGCAGAGCAACGGCCACCGCGTCGAGGTGTCGCCGTTCAAGCGCGTGCTGCTGCGCACGGTGCCAGAGCTGGCGCCGGAGTTGGCCGGCGTCGTCAACGCCTTCGACCCCTGGGCGCGCGACCGCGGCGAGTACTACGGCCTGGGCTGGCAGCCACGCCGCGGCGCGGAGAGCGACACGGCCTTCAAGCTGCCCTGAGCTGATCTGCTGATCCAATGCGGGCATGAGCGAATCCGACCTGCCCGCACTGCCCACCCTCACGCCCGGCCGCTACCGCCACTACAAAGGCGGCGAATACGAAGTGATGGCCGTCGCCCGCCACAGCGAGACGCTGGAGGCGGTGGTCGTCTACCGGCCGCTGTACAACGACAGCGGCTGGTGGGTGCGGCCTCACGAGATGTTCACCGGCACACTGGCGGTCGACGGCGTCGTGCGGCAGCGCTTTGAGCGCATTGGCTAGTCGCATCGCCGGGATGCCTTGCAGGGAGGGCCTGGCGGATGGATGACGGACAGCGGGCGCCCGACACTGCGGGAGCGGCTGCGGCCGCTGCTGCGCCTGGCCGCGGCTGGTTGCATCAGGGCGCACGCGTGCTGTTGTTCGGCGCGCCGCGCTGGCATGGGCTGGAGGCTCGCCCGTCGACGGTGGCCGGGTTCGTGCTTGCCAGCTATGCGGTCGCGTTCCTCGTGCAGCGGATGCTGGCGGAGGGCGCGGCAAGGCCGGTCTGGACTGGCTTTCTTCAGGGTTGGGCGGGCATCGCCATCAATGCGTGGCTGTGCTGGCTGGTGGTGAGGTCGGCTCGGCCCGCCGATGTTCGAGCGCCGACCGCTGCCACGCTGTTCACCCTGCTGTGCGCTGCCCACCTGCTGCTGAGCGTAGGCGTGACGGCCGGCGTGGTGCCCCTCACCGATGCGTTCGGTCCTGTGGACGAATGGCCTTCGACGCTGCAGTGGTCGCTGTGGCTGCTGCCGATGAGCTGGCCGGCGCTGGCGCAGATTCGCCTGCTGTGGCGTGTCGCGGCGTCCCGGTTGGCGCGCACGGCCATCCTGCTGCTCACGCCGATGCCGTTCATGCTGAACGGCTGGCTGGCGCCGCCGGTGTTCTGGTGGAGCGAGCCACCCGCGGAGACCCAAGCCTACGCGGGCCTGCCGATGACCGACGAGGTCGTCGACAACCAGCCGCGGTTGCTGGCGCAGGCTTTGGGCGCCCTGCAGCCGCCGCGCGCCCATCGCGTCAATGTCTATGCCCTGACCTACGCGCCGTACGCCGCCGAGGACGTCTTCATGCGCGAGAGCGCTGTCGTGAGCAAGACGATGCGTGAGCGGTTCGGCGCGGACGGCCGGCTGGTGGAACTGGTGGTGAACCCGGCCACCGCCACGACGCTGCCCTGGGCCACGCCGCTGAACCTGCGCAAGACCATCACCCGCATGGCTGCGGTGATGGACCGGGAACATGACGTGCTGTTTCTGCACCTGACCTCGCACGGCGGCGCGGATGGCAAGCTGGCCAGCAACACCTGGCCGCTGCAGACGGACCCCGTGACGCCGCTGTTGCTGAAAGCGTGGCTGGACGAGGCCGGCGTCCGCTGGCGCGTGATCTCGGTGTCGGCCTGCTACTCGGGCAGCTGGATCGCCCCGCTGGCCGGCGACGGCACGCTGGTGATGACGGCGGCCGACGCCGACCACACCTCCTACGGCTGCGGCAAGCGCTCCGAGCTGACCTTCTTCGGCCGGGCCATGTACGAGGACGCGCTGCGCGAGACGTGGTCCTTCAGGGAAGCGCACGCGCAGGCGCGCCAGCTCATCGAGGTGCGCGAGAAAGAGGCGGGCAAGAGCGACGGTTATTCCAACCCGCAGATCAGTGTGGGTGAGGGCATCCAACCCGTGCTGGAACGACTGGCTCGCCAGCAGGCGGGCGCCGCGCCCGCACGTTGAACTGCCGCGCCAGGGAGCGCACACATGCACGACGCCAATCTCCCCCTGACCCCAGCTGGCGGTCCTGCGTGCCGGACGACAAGCTGCGGCAAGTCACGGCGCTTCATGCGGTGCAGCGGCTCGCCGTCGGCCCGCTGAAGTCGCACGCGGCTCTGCACGTGGTGGTGGAAGATCTGATCTCGCAGGGCGACGGACCGGTGGTTCGCGCGATGGCGCGGCTGCAGCAGCAGGGCAGCACGCGGCACGAGGCCTTGCACGCGGTGGGCGAGGTGCTGGCCAGCCATCGCCACCGGCAGGCGCAAGGAGGCGGCGACGTTGGCGGGGCTTCGCAGCGCCAGCTGAACGACGTGCTGAACGCGTTGGCCGCCGTGCCACCGCCGCAGCGCTGAGCGCTCAACCCACGCGCGTCCAGTCCATCGACCAATCCAGCATCCAGCTCTTGCCGCCGTCCCGCGACGCGGCCTGCTGCCAGCGGCAGGCCGTGGGCGTGATCAGGTCCCAGACGCTGCGATAGAGCACGGGCTTGCCATCCTCCTCGGAGGCTTCTTCAAAGATGCCGGCGCCCCCCTCGAAGCTGCCCTTCAGCCCCTGGGCGCCCATTTCGCCCGACGCCGCGCTGACCCAGAAGTCGGACCACTGCGCCTTCTTCACGTCCAGCAGTCGCAGGCCCATGCCGCTGAACTGGCGGGCAGGGATGCGCAGTTCCTCGACGCTGCAGATACCGGCCAGGATGGCGTGCACCGTGGCCTCTCCCTCGAACGCATCCCACGCGCCGTTGCGGCGCCGGTGGTTGACGATCTTCCAGCGGCCGGTCAGGAAGTCGAAGTCACCCGGCTTGCCGGGCGTGCGGGTGGTGGGCAGGTTGCCGGTCATCGCCGGGCCGGGTTGAGGCTCGGCAGGCGCGACGGGGGCGGCGCCAGCGTTCGGGGTCAGCGCCAGCGCGGCGGCGGCTTGCAGCAGGCGGCGGCGTTCGTTGGAGTCGGTCATGCGCGTCTCGGTGAAAGTCGAGGTGGCGCATGCTGCGCGGCATGACATGACAATCGGCGTCATGTTTTATGGCGTCTCATCGAGAACATGCGCGCAAGCCGGCTGCTCTCCATCCTGATCCTGCTGCAGCTGCGGCCGCAGATCACGGCGCCCGCGTTGGCGCGCGAGTTCGAGGTGTCGGTGCGCACCATCCTGCGCGACATCGACGAGCTGTCGGCCGCCGGCGTGCCCGTCTACGCCGAGCGCGGCCGCGGCGGCGGCTTCAAGCTGCGCGAGGGCTTCGCCACGCGGCTCAACGGCCTGCTGGGCGACGAGGCGCAGGCGCTGCCGCTGCTGGGCCTGCCCGGCGCGGCCAGCGAGCTGGGCCTGGGTGGCGCGTCGCAGCGGCTGCGGCTCAAACTGCAGTCCGCGCTGCCCGGCGACACGGCCGCGCTGGCCGGGCGGCTGCAGGCGCGGCTGCACGTGGACCCGCTGGACTGGTACCAGGGCGGTGAGCCGGCCACTCATCTGCCGGCGCTGGCCCAGGCGGTGCTGGAGTGCCGGCGCGTCGAGCTGCGCTACCTGAGCTGGAAGGGCGAGCGCGACTGGAAGGCCGAGCCGCTGGGCCTGGTGCTCAAGGGCGGCAGCTGGTATGCCGTGGCGCGCGCCGGTGCGCGCACGTTGACGTTGAAGGTGGCCAACATCCAGTCGCTGAGCGTGGGCGAAGCCAGCTTCGAGCGCCCGGCCGACTTCGATCTTTCAACCTGGTGGCAGGCCTCGCTGCAGCGCTTCGAGCGCGAGCTGCGGCCCGAGGTTGCCGTTCTCCGCATCACCGCTGAGGGCCGCCGAAGGCTGGCCGAGAAGGGCAGCTACGCCGCGCAGGCCGTGGCGGCGGCCGTGGCCGAGAAGCCGGCCGGCGCGCAGCGCTGGGCGCGGGTCAACCTGCCCATAGAAAGCGTGGACCAGGCGGCGCGGCTGGTGATGTCGCTGGCGCCTGATGCCGAGGCCATTGGGCCGGTGGCGCTGCGGGAGAGGGTGGCGGCATGGGCGAGGGAGCTGGCACGGCGGAATGTGCGTGCATAGCTTCGGCACGCTGGCAATGAGATTTGTTTGCTGCACCCGTCCAACGGATGGATATGTCGTGACTTCACGCCGTTAGTGCGGATGTTTCATTGGCATAGTGGTTGGTCATCAAACACTTGCAGCAGCCGCGTCGATGTTGTGCAGCGGCGGCTGCCTGGCAGCCACTTCAAACATTGAGGCCTTGCGAAGCACACGCAGCGGAGCGTATGGGCATCCTCTCAAAGATCACAGTCGCCGCCATCGCAGCTGGCGCTATCGGTTTCGTCGGCGGAGCCGTCACTTCAGCCACACGCGGCTGGGGCTCTCCCCTTGTTTCTGTAGTCGTCGACAACCGAACCGCTTCGCCTGTCAGTCTGGTGAATTTGCATCTTTCCGCCTGTGGCTGCACCAGTACGCTTCCCGTCCGGGACCTCCAGCCTGGGCGCACCCATGAATTCCGCTTTCTCGTTTGCGGAGAAGGTGGCTACAAGCTCGATGCCATGCTGGAGAGCAAGATGGTTTTGAGCTCCGAGGCGTATGTGGAGAGTGGCTACCGGGTGGTCGAGGCCATTGAGCCCTTGCGCATCCGGTCTGAGGCTCGGGCCCATCCGTTCTAGGCTGAGAATGACCTTCGCCGGGCAAGCCGGGTCATGCAAAACGTCGCTGGAATACCGTGCCCCATTCCGTTCCCGAATTCATGCGATTCAGCGCGCCCGATCCGGTTGCGCTGGCAAGCAGCATCACCGACATGCGCGCCAAGTTGGCCGCCGCAGTCCAAACTGGCGACGCCCTCGCCGTTGTCGACGCCGCGGCTGACCTGGGCGGCCTGCTCACGACCGCGCGTCTGGAAGCGGAAGCGGCGCAGCTGCTCGAACAGCACCTGCATCTCGCCGAAGCCCATGCGCAGCATGAGCCCTCCGGCTGGTTCTGGAACGCTTATGCCACCGCGCTTCAGTACTGCGGCAAGCGGACCGAAGCCGAGCCGTACTTTGTCAAGGCCATCGACGCTGCCAGGGCCCACGGCTGGCGCCGGCTCGAAGCGCTTGCGTTGCACCACTGGGGCCGCAGCCTGGTGGAGCAGCAGCGGTTCACCGAGGCCGAGGCTCGAATCTCGGAAGCCCTCGCCATTCGAATCGAACTCAATGCGCCAAATCAGGAATCCTCACGCCGCGCGCTGGCCGAGCTTTCGGCCCTGCAAAGCAGCATGGCGCCGAAGCCTGACGCCGTGCGCAATCACCATGGAGCCCTGGGCTTGACGAGCATCACCTTCGAATCCGCCAACCAACCCGACGTCATCGCCCTCATCGCCGAGCTGGATGCCTACCAGGACAGCCTCTACCCGCCCGAAGCCCGATATGCCTTGGATCTGGGCTCGTTGACCCAGCCGAACGTGGTGTTCGCTGTGGCCCGGGACGCAGCGGGGCGGGCGGTGGGCTGCGGCGCCATCGTGCTGAACCCCGAGTTCGGCGAACTCAAGCGCCTGTTCGTCAGCCCGGTGGCGCGTGGACAGGGCCTGGCCCAGCGGCTGCTGGCCACTCTGGAAGCCGAGGCGGTGGCGCGCGGCTGCGCGCTGCTGACGCTGGAGTCGGGTCCCTTCCAGCCGGAGGCGCTGCGCCTGTACGAGCGCTGCGGCTTCGAGCGCTGCGGCCCGTTCGGCGACTACGCCGACGACCCCTTGAGCGTCTTCATGGCCAAGCGCGTTGCCGTGGCGCAGGCCGGCGTCACAGCACCCGCGGCAGATCCCGCCTGACCGCCACGCGGTCGCCGAAGTCGAAGTGCCACCATTCGGTGGTGATGCCGTGAAAGCCCGCCTCGCGCATCGCCGCGCGCAGCCAGCCGCGCTCGACCAGGTGCTGCGGCGTCAACGTGCCCAGCGCCAGGTGCTCGGCCTCGTGGTCGGGGTGGGAAGCCAGCGTCATCTCGTCGAAGCCGCTGCCCATGTCGACCTCGCGGCCTTGCGGGTCCAGCAGCGTCAGGTCCACCGCCATGCCAAAGCTGTGGATGGAGCCGCGCTCGGGGTTGGCCAGGTACATCGTCAGCGGCGTGCCCTGCAGCTCGTCCCAGAGGCGCTGCTGCACGCGCTGCGGGCGCAGTGCGTCCAGCACCAGCAGGCGGTAGCCGGGGCGGCGCTCGGCCAGCCAGGCGGCCGCGCCTTCCAGCGCGTCGGCGGCCTCGCGGCGCAGCCAAGCGCAGTCAATGCCGGCGTAGACGTCATGACCCACGAAGTTGTCGGCCGTGGCGTAGCGCAGGTCCGCGGCGATGCCGTGCTTCAGGCTGCTCAGCGGCCGGAAGTCCGCGTGCCCGGCAATGTCCTCGATGCGGATCATGGCAGTCGGGCGAGGTGGGTCTGCGCGGCCGCCGTGATGAACTTGACGAGGCGGCGCGAGGCCTGGCCCAGCGGCGCGCTGGCGGCGCTGAGCAGGTAGAGGTTGACGGTGACGGTCGGGTTCAGCGGCCGGATGCGCAGCTTGGCCAGGTCGGCGCTGGCGGCGGTGAAGGGGTCCACCAGCGTCATGCCCACGCCGGCTTCCACCAGCGCGCGCGCCAGCTGGTAGGTCTGCACGGTGATGCGGCTGGCCAGCGGCTGGCCCAGCGCCTCGCCGGCATGGTGCAGCATGCCGGCCAGCGGGTCGTCGCTCTGCAGGCCCACGATCTCGGAGCGGATGTCGGCCAGGCTCAGCGGCCCGTCGATCTGGGCCTCGGGGCTGCCCAGCGGGCACAGCGCCACCATCGCGCCGCTGGCGATGGTCTCGGCCTTGATGCCGGGGTGGCGCGGGTCCTGCAGCGACAAGGCCAGGTCGGCCTCGCCCAGCAGCAGCGCCGACACGATCTCGCGCGTGTGGTGCGTGGCCAGCGAGCAGCTGGCGTTGGGGAAGGCCTTGCACCAGGGCGTCATCGCCGCGGGCACGATGGCCATGGCCAGCGCGGGCGTGGCGACCAGGCGCACCTGCTCGCTCTCGCCGCTCTTCAGGTTGGCGGCCAGCCGGCGTATGCCGACCAGGTCGCGGTTGAGCTTGTCGATCTCGACGAACAGGCGCTGCGCCTCCGGCGTCGGGTAGAGCTTGCCGCGCACGCGGTCGAACAGCGCCATGCCCAGCTGCAGTTCGCAGTGCTGCAGCACCTTGGTCACGGCAGGCTGCGAGATGTGCAGCAGCTGGGCCGCACCACTGATGGTGCCGGCCTGCATGATGGCGTGGAAGACCTCGATGTGCCTCAAACGCATGGTGCCCCCGGCCCAGCGTGAACGCTGGTCCGCCCCCCGAGGGGGCCGATCAACAGCAGGGCCAGGAGCCCGGCCGCTGATCGTGAGGGCCGGCTTGGGGCGGCCCGGCGCTCGGCCCGGCAATGCACGACGGCCGCGACGGTCATTTGCGGTACACCCCTTCGAAGTCCACGGAACCGTTGGGCGCCATCTTGAAGCCGACGACGTCCTTGCGCACCGGGATGTAGACGGTGGAATGCGCCATCGTGATCCACGGCCGCTCGTGCTTGAAGATCTCCTGCGCGCGTTCGTACAGCGCGATGCGCTTCTTCGGGTCGGGCGTCGCGCGGGCCTCGTCGATGAGCTTCTCGAACTCGGCATTGCAGAACTTGACGCCGCTCTTGTTGGCCGCGCAGCTCAGGTTGGGCGTCAGGAAGTCGTCCGCGTCACCGGTCTCGCCGCTCCAGCCGCTCATGTAGACGTTGTGCTCGCCGTTGTTGGCGCGCTTGAGGTACTCGCCCCACTCGAAGGTCTTGATGCTGGCCTTGACGCCGATCTTGGCCCAGTCCTGCTGGATGAGCTGGGCCATCAGCTGGCCGTTGGGATTGGTGGGGCGCTGCACGGGCAAGGCCCACAGGTCGATCTCGAAGCCGTTCGGAAAGCCGGCCTTGGCCAGCAGCGCCTTGGCCTTGGCGGGGTCGAACTCGTTCTTCAGCTTCTTGTTGTAGCCGGGGATGGCGGGCGGGAAGGCGCTGACGGCCTGCATCGCGTCGCCGCGCGGGAACAGCGCCTTGAAGATGGCGTCGCGGTCGATGGCGATGTCCAGCGCCTCGCGCACCTCGCGCTTGTCGGTGGGCGGCTTCTTCAGGTTGAAGCTGAGGTACGAGATGTTCAGCGCCTGGATCTTCTCGATGCTGACGTTGGCGTTGCCGGCCAGCGAGCCCACGTCCACGTCGCGCAGCGCCGCGGTGACATGGCATTCGCCCGCGGCAATCTTCTGCACGCGCACATTGGGCTCGCGGCTGATGCTGAAGACGAGGTTCTGCGTCGGCTGCTTGCCGCCCCAGTAGTCGGGGTTGGCCGTCATGCGCAGCACGTCGTCCTTGGCGTAGCTCTTGAACATGAACGGCCCGGCGCCGACCGGCTGCACATTGATCTGGCTGGCCTTGCCCTCCTTGAGCAGCTGCGCGCCGTACTCGGCCGACTGGATGCCGGCCCAGGCGAAGGCGAAGTTGGCGACGAAGGTCACGTTCGGTTGCTTCAGCCGGAAGCGCACCGTGTGCTCGTCGACCTTGTCGATGCCGTCGATGAGCTTGGCCAGGCCCAGGTTCTGCGGGTAGACGAAGACGGCCGGGAAGGCCTTGTTGAAGGGATGGTTGGGGTCGATGAAACGGCTGAAGGTGAACACCACGTCGTCCGCGTTGAAGTCCCGCGTGGGCTTGAACCAGGGCGTGCTGTGGAACTTCACGCCGGTGCGCAGCTTGAAGGTGAAGGCCTTGGCGTCCGGCGAGATCTCCCAGCTCGTGGCCAGCTTGGGTTGCAGCTCCGTCGTCGGCCGCTTGAAGCCCAGCAGCCCGTCGAACATCTGCGCACTGACGATGTTGGTGCTGGCGCTGTCCCACAGGCCGGGGTCGAAGCCCTCGGGGCTGGCGTCGGCGCAGTAGACCAGCGGCTTGCCTTGGGCCAGGGCGGCGGTGGCGCTGCCCAGCAGCAGGCAGGACAGCAGGAGGCGGGGGAGGATGTTCATGGCTGTCGATTGTTTGAAGCGCTTGGCGATGCGGCAAGCTCGGCGGCACGCATCTTCCATAACCGAATGTTATACAGCCGGCCTGCCCCGCGACTTCACAATGGCGCGATGTGGACCGGCTTTGAATCCTGCAGTGTTCAACGTGACGGCGTCACGCTGTTTGCCCGCCAGGGCGGCCCCCGGGACGGCGAGGGGCCGCCGCTGCTGCTGCTGCATGGCCACCCGCAGACGATGGCCATGTGGCACCGCGTGGCGCCCGTGCTGGCGCGCACGCGCCGCGTCGTGCTGATGGACTTGCGCGGTTATGGCGACAGCGGCCGCCCGCCGGCCGGCGAGGGCAGCGTGGCCTATGCCAAGCGTGAGATGGCGCTGGACGCCGTCGCGCTGATGCGCTCGCTGGGCCACGAGCGTTTCGCCGTGCTGGCCCACGACCGCGGCGCGCGCGTGGCGCACCGGCTGGCGCTGGACCACCCGCAGGCGGTCACGCGGCTGCTGCTGCTGGACATCGCGCCGACGCTGGCCATGTACGAGGGCACGACCGAGGCGTTTGCCCGCGCCTACTGGCACTGGTTCTTCCTGATCCAGCCTGCGCCGCTGCCGGAGCGGCTCATCGAGGCCGACCCGATTGCCTATCTGCGCGACGGCATGGGCCGGCGTGGCGGCGCCTTCTTCGCGCCCGAGGCCTGGGCCGAGTACGAGCGCTGCATGGCCCGGCCGGGCTCGGCCGCGGGCGTCTGCGGCGACTATCGCGCCGGCGCCGGCATCGACCTGGACCACGACCGCGCCGACCGCGCCGCCGGCCGGCGCGTCACGCAGCCGCTGCGCGTGCTGTGGGGCGCGAACGGCGTCGTCGGCCGCTGCTTCGAGCCATTGACGCTCTGGCAGGCCGCGGCCGACCACGCCAGCGGCCGTGCGGTGGACAGCGGCCACTACATCGCCGAGGAGGCACCGGACGTGGTGCTGACCGAGGCGGCCGAGTTCTTCGGCAGCGACGCCTGATGCGCCCGGTCTGGCGCGGCTTTTCACGGGCTGCGAAAATGGCGCCATGAAGTCCATCGCCTATACCCGCGCCCAGGGCCTGCCGGCCCTGCTGCAGAACCGCATTGCCATCCTCGACGGCGCGATGGGCACCATGATCCAGCGCTACAAGCTCTCCGAGGCCGACTACCGCGGCGAGCGCTTCAAGGACCATCACAAGGACTTGAAGGGCAACAACGAGATGCTGATGTTCACGCGGCCCGACGTGCTCAGCGAGATCCACGAGCAATACCTGGCCGCCGGCGCCGACCTCATCGAGACCAACACCTTCGGTGCCACGTCGGTCGCGCAGGAAGACTACGACCTCGCCGGCCTGGCCTACGAGATGAACGTCGAGGCTGCCAAGCTGGCCCGCGCCGCCTGCGACAAGTACTCGACGCCGGACAAGCCGCGCTACGTGGCCGGCGCGCTGGGCCCCACGCCGCGCACCGCGTCCATCAGCCCCGACGTCAACGACCCCGGCGCGCGCAACGTCGACTTCGACACGCTGCGCGCCGCCTACTACGAGCAGGCAAAGGGTTTGCTGGAAGGCGGCTGCGACCTCTTCCTCGTCGAGACCATCTTCGACACGCTGAACGCCAAGGCCGCCATCTTCGCGCTGGACGAGCTGATGGAAGACACCGGCGAACGCCTGCCGGTCATCATCTCCGGCACCGTGACCGACGCCTCCGGCCGCATCCTGTCGGGCCAGACCGTCACCGCCTTCTGGCACTCGGTGCGCCACGCCCGCCCCATCGCCATCGGCCTGAACTGCGCGCTGGGTGCCACGCTGATGCGGCCCTACATCGAGGAGCTGGCCAAGGTGGCGGGCGACGTGGCGGTCAGCTGCTACCCCAACGCCGGCCTGCCCAACCCGATGAGCGACACCGGCTTCGACGAGACACCCGACGTGACGGCGCGGCTGGTGGGCGAATTCGCCAAGGCCGGCTTCCTGAACATCGCCGGCGGCTGCTGCGGCACGACGCCGGACCACATTGCGGCGATTGCCAAGGCCGTGTCGGCCTACAAGCCGCGGGTCAGCGGGGAGAAGTTCTTCAGCCAGATGCTGGACGCGGCCTAGCCGGCGCCCGGTCTGCGCCCGCGAAGACGGGTTGTTGACAAATGAATTCAAACGAATACATTCGTGTTCGTTGGAACTCATTTGAAGGCGGTGCCGCATGGCGACGCAGACGATCACGATGGAGCCGCTGTCGGCTCGCATCCCGAGCGACCTGTACCTGTGGCTGGCGCAGCTGCAGGTGGACGGCGCCACGACGAACAGCGACAAGCTGCGCGTGCTGCTGGGCCAGCTCAAGCGCCAGCACGATGGCGCCTTCGACTACGTGGCCGCCCATGGCTGGGCGCGGGAGCTGACGCACCGGCTGCGCGATGCGCTGGTGCGCATCGAAGGCAGCGAAGGTCGCCATTCAGAGGTGCTCAATCTGCTGGTCGAGCAGGTCACCACGCTGATGGCACTGGTCATCAGCAGCGCGCCCACGACCGCCCACGAAGCCGTCAAGCTGGAAGACGCGCTGGTGCGTCGCGCCGCGCTGCTGAGTGAATCCCTGTTGCGCCAGGCCACCACGAGTGCCGCGCATGCGTTCGACCCCGAGGTGGTGCGTCGCCACCTGACCGCCACCGTCGAGCTCGCCTCGACCCTCAACATCACCCAAGGAGCGTGAGATGGCCGATTCCCTGAAGACCCGTGTGGGCCGCGTGATCGCCGGCGGCGTGCATGCGCTGCTGGACAAGATCGAGGACCTCAGCCCGCAGGCCGCCATGGAGCAGGCCATCCGCGAGGCGGAGGGTGTCGTCGACGAGGTGCGGCACGAGTTGGGCATCGTCAGTGCCAACCGTCATCTGGCCCAGCAGCAGCACGCCAAGCTCAACCGCAGCCACGAGGAGCTGCGTGACCAGATCTCCCAGGCGCTGACGCAGCAGCGCGAGGACTTGGCACGTGCGGCCGTGTCGCGACAGATCGACATCGAGGCGCAGATCCCGGTGCTGGAGACGACGCTGGCCGACCTGGCCCGCCAGGAGCAGGAGCTGCAGGGCTTCACGGCCGCGCTGCTGGCCAAGCAGCGTGAGATGCAGGAGGCGCTGGCCGAGTTCCGCAAGAGCCGCGCGGCCACCGAGTCCGCCGCGCAGCCGGTGGGGCAGTCCAACGTGGAGCAGCGCCTGGGCAAGGTGACGGACGCCTTCGACAAGATCTACCAGCGTCAGACGGGCCTGGACGGCACGCAGCGCGCCGGCAGCCTGGACCAGGCTGCACGCCTGAGCGAACTGGAGCAGCTGGTGCGCGACCACAAGATCGCGGAACGCATGGCGCAGATCAAGGCCGGCCAGGCCTGACACTCACGCCCGGTCGCAACCCAGGAACGTGTCGATGAACCTGTTCACCTCGCCCGAGACCCTGCCCTTCGGCGTCGCCGTGGCGCTGATCGTGGCCATTGCCTTGCTGGAAGGCCTGGGCATGCTGGTCGCGCTCAGCCCCAGCAACGTCATCGACGACCTGCTGCCGCACGCGGTGCCGGAGTCCGGCATGGACCGCGTGCTGGGCTGGCTGCACCTGGGCCGTGTGCCGGCGCTGGTGCTGCTGCTGCTGTTCCTGCTGGGCTACGCGCTGTTCGGCTACGCGCTGCAGAAAGTCGCGTTCAACCTGCTGGGCGGCTTCATCCCCGCGTGGATCGCCGGCCTGCTGGCCGTGCCGCCGGGGCTGGCCACGGTGCGCGGCCTGGGGTCGCTGGTGGCGCACATCATCCCGCGTGACGAGACCAGCGCGGTCAGCGAGCAGTCGCTCGTCGGCCGGGCCGGCGTCGTCAGCGGCGGCCAGGCGCGCCGCGGCCTGGCGGCGCAGGCGCGGGTGCGCGATGCCTACGGGCGCACGCACTACCTGATGGTCGAACCCGACCTGGACGACGAAGTCTTCGAGGAAGGCGCGCAGATCCTGATCGTGCGCAAAGCGGGGCCGTTCTACCGCTGCATTGCCAATCCGCATCCCAACCTGATCTGAAACCGAGAGGGAGATTCAAAGAATGGACAACATCATCGACATCGCCGTCATTGCCGGCATCGCGCTGGTCGGACTGCTGACCATCGGCTTCGTCTTCGCGCGGCTGTACAAGCGCAGCACCAAGGAGTTGGCCTTCGTGCGCACCGGCCTGGGCGGTCAGAAGGTCATCATGGACGGCGGCGCCATCGTGCTGCCGGTGTTCCACGAGCGCGTGCTGGTCAACATGAACACGCTCAAGCTCGAGGTGCTGCGCCGCGAGCGCGAAAGCCTGATCACCAAGGACCGCATGCGTGTGGACGTGACGGCCGCCTTCTTCGTGCGCGTGAAGCAGACCGAGGAAGCCGTCAGCACGGCGGCGCAGACGCTGGGCGCGCGCACGATGAGCCCCAACGAGCTGAAGGCGCTGGTGGAAGACAAGTTCGTCGACAGCCTGCGCGCCACGGCCGCGACCATGACCATCCAGGAACTGCAGGACAAGCGCCGCGACTTCGTGCAGGCGGTGCAGAACGCGGTGGCCGAAGACCTGGAGAAGAACGGCCTGGAGCTGGAGTCCGTGTCGCTGACCAGCCTGGACCAGACCGACAAGCAGTTCTTCAACCCCAACAACGCCTTCGATGCCGAGGGCCTGACGCGGCTGACCGAGCAGACCGAGGCGCGCCGCAAGCAGCGCAACGACGTCGAGCAGGACACCGAGGTGCAGGTGCGTACCAAGAACCTGGAAGCCTCGCGCCTGAAGCTGACCATCGAGAAGGACCAGGAGTTCGCGTCGCTGTCGCAGAAGCGTGAGATCGAGATGGCGCGCGCCGAGCAGGCCGCGCAGATCGCGTCGCAGCAGGCCGAGCGCACCCGCGAGGCCGAGACGGTGAAGATCGAAGCCGAGCGCCAGGTGGGCCAGCGCCGCATCGAGGCCGAGCGCGAGATCAAGGCCGCCGAGATCGAGAAGACGCTGGTCATCCAGACCCGCGAGATCGAGCAGGAGCGCCAGACCGAGATGAAGCGCGCCGAGCAGCGCAAGCAGGTCGAGATCGCACGCCAGGACACGCAGATCGCCATCGCCACCAAGTCGCGCGAGCAGTCCGAGGCCGATGCGGCCGCCAACCTGGCCCGCGCCGAAGCCGTGAAGGCCGAGGAAACCGTCAACACCGCGCGCCAGGTGGCCGTGGCCGAGCGCGACAAGGCGATCCAGCTGATCGAGGCGAGCAAGGACGCCGAGCAGAACGCCATCGCGGTGAAGGTGTCGGCGTCCGCCGAGAAGGAAGCCGCCATCGACCGCGCCGAGGCGTTGACCATCGAGGCCAAGGCCAAGCAGGCGGCAGCCATCGCCGAGGCCGAGGGCCGCCGTGCGATCAACGAGGCGCTCAACACGCTGTCGGCCGCGCAGGTGGACCTGCAGGTGCGTACGCAGCTGCTGCAGCAACTGCCCACCATCCTGGCCGAGGCGGTCAAGCCGATGGAGAACATCGACTCCATCCGCATCGTGCAGGTCAACGGCATGCCCGGCCAGGGCGGCTCGGACGGCGGCGGCACCGCGAACGGCGCCACCTTCCCCGAGCAGGTCATGAACTCGGCGCTGCAGTACCAGATCGCCAAGCCCATCGTCGACGCGGTCATGCACGATGCCGGTCTGTCCAATCAGGGCATCACGGGCATCGCCAACAACCTGGCGTCGATGCTGAAGCCGATGGTGCCTGCCGCGCCCGCCAACGCGGCGGAGTAGCCCGGCTCAGGAGGCGCGCGCAGGTGCGCTCGCGGCCGGCCGGGCGCTGCGCCGCGGCGTCTCGCTGAACTCGGCCGGCGGCTTCATCAGCGCCGGGTCGGGCTCGCCGCGCCTGATCTTCTCCAGCCGGTAGTTCTGCTCGCCGCTGCGCGGGTCGGCGTCGCGGCTCTGCACGGTCAGCATCAGCTCCGGGCTGCGCCAGACCTCGCGGGTGCTGATGATGGCCTTCTCGTTGCCGATCTTGCCGGCCTCCACCGTCCAGGTCGTGCGCTCGCCGTTGACCTTGACGCCGTCGATCTCCTTGGCCGGCAGCGCCGTCGTCACGCCGCCGCTGCGTGGCTGCATGGGCAGCTGCAGCATCAGCGGGACGGGTGGCACGGGGGGCACCGGCGGCACGGGCGGCGCCATCAACGCCGGCGGCATGGGCATCTCGCTGGCGTGGATGACGCGCAGCTCGCGGCGGCGCTCGACGGGCGCGCTGGCGCCGCTGGCGGCCGTGGCGGGCAGCGCGAGCTCGCGTTCGATGACGATGCCCGGCTCGCCGTTCGCGGCGCGGCTGCGGATGCGCTCCACGTCCGCCGCCTTGGCGCGCTCGGCCACGCGGCCGGCCCATTCCTTCCAGCGGCCGGCCTGGTCGCGCATGCGCTCGCCCCAGTCCTGCATGGAGGCCTGCCAGGCCGACAGCGCCTCGTCATGGCCGCCCTGCATCCACACCGCGTTGCCGCGCAGCCGCTGCACGCGCTTCTGGTCGGGGTAGATGACCCAGCTCTCCTTGGCCACAGGGTCGTTCAGGTAGACGACCTTGGGCCCGCCCTCGCGCTGCACCTCGCGGCGCGTGCGGCCTTCGCCGTCGCGGCAGAGCTGGCTCTGCTGCTTGCGCACGATGCGGTTGCCGTCGCCCAGCGGCTGGATGCTCTCGTGCACGGCCGTGGCGCAATACGGCGCGCCGCGCACGACGCGTTCGGCCTCCAGCTCGCGGCCGGCAAACGTCAGCGCCTGGTCCCCGAGCGCCAGCTGCCGTGGCAGCTCCGCCAGCGCGACATTGACCTCGCGCTCGATGTCGCGCTGCAAGGTGTCGGGCTCCAGCGCGCCGGCCGAGGCCGCCAGCGCCGTCAGCGTCAGGCTCGTCAAGGTGTTCTTCATCAGGGTCTCCGTCGACAACATCAAGGCAGGAAGCGCACCGCCAGCACCTGGCCGCTGGGGTGCAGCATCAGTTCCGCGCGCACCGTCTCGTCGGCGCGCGCGGCATCAAAGGGCAGGCCCAGCAGCGCCAGCCGTTCGCGCGGCAGCTCGGCGGGTTGCAGCCAGACGGCGGCATTGCGGCCCCCGTCGCCAGCGGCGCCCAGCGCCGCGCGGAACTCACGCTCGGGCACCAGCGGGATGAAGCCGCTGCCGGCGCTGGCCGCCGTCTCGACGTGGCCGTCGGGTGGGTCCAGCAGCAGCATCGCGCTCAGCAGCAGCGCCGCCGTGGCGCCCAGCACGCCGCTGCCCCAGGCCAGGCGACGCAGCCAGCGCGGCTCGTGCTCGTCGGCGGCGGATGCATGGCGTGCCTGCAGTTGGCGCGTCAGGCGGGCCAGCAGCTCGGCGTCCTGTTCGGCATCGGGCCGCAGCCGGCTGAAATCGGCGCGGGCGGATGCGAGCCAGGCGGGTGTGGTTTCGGTGTTCATGGGCGTTCTCCCACGGCCAGCAGCTCGGCCAGGCGCTGGCGTGCGCGGTGCAGGCGGGTGCGCAGCACGTCCACGCTGACGCCGGCCACCGCCGCGGCGGCGTCGTAGCTGTGCTCCTGCAGGTCCACCAGCACCAGCGCCTCGCGCTGCGGCCAGCTCAAGGACCGGATGGCGGCCCACAGGCTGTCGTGCTGCTGGTGGTGTGTCAGGCGGGCATCGCTGGCCGGCATGGGCTCGGCGTTGTCGTCCGCGTCCAGCGAATCGTCCAGCGGCACATGGCGTCGCGCGTCGCGCCACTGGCTCAGCAGCTGGTGGCGGGCCATGCCGGCCAGGTAGGCGCCCAGAGAGCCGCGGCCGGGCTGGTAGGTCTGCGGGCCGCGCAGGAGCTGGGCGAAGGCCTCCTGCACGGCGTCCAGCGCAGCCGCCTCGTCGCCGGCCAGGGCCAGCGCGTAGCGGTAGACCGAGCCACTCTCGCGCCGGTACAGCAGCGCCAGCGCCTCGGCGTCGCCCGCGGCCAGGCGCGCCAGCAGCGTGGCCTCGTCGGCGCGTGCGGACGAGCTGGGGGCGACGAAGCCGAGGCGGGTCAGCCAACTCATGTCGGACAGCATGTGGAAGAGGCCTGCAGGAGGTGCATGCCTCTATTGAGCGCGGCGACCCCGGCTCGTTACTCAGGACAAACCCGTCGTCACTTTCGGCATGGGGCAGGGGCCTGCTGACACTACGTCAACGGGTCGCGTTGTGGCCCTTTCGGCCACAACCCTTCGGGAAGGCCCCCCGCAAGCAGCCACTCTGCGTTGCAGCGCTTGCCCGCACATGAGTGCGGGCGGCGCACTGCGCCTTGATTGGCCACTTGCGAAGGGCCTTCGCGCCCCATCGCCGCAGCGGCAGCAGGCCCCGCGGCATGATGCTGCACACCCCAAAGGAGACCGCCGGATGCTGAAGCTGCAAGGCCTGGACCACCTCGTGCTGCGCGTCATCGACCTGGACGCGATGGAGCGCTTCTATGTCGACACGCTGGGTTGCACCGTGGAGCTGCGCCAGGATGCCGTCGGCCTCGTGCAGCTGCGCGCGGGCCGCTCGCTGATCGACCTCGTGCCGGTGGACGGCAAGCTGGGCCGCATGGGAGGCGCGGCCCCCGGCGTCGAGGGCCGCAACATGGATCACTTCTGCCTGCGCGTGGAGCCGTTCGACGCGGATGAGATCCGTGCCCACCTGGCGGCGCATGGCGTGCAGGCCGGCAAGCCCGAGAGCCGCTACGGCGCCGAAGGCGAGGGACCGTCCATCTACCTGAGCGACCCCGAGGGCAATGTCGTCGAGCTCAAGGGACCACCGGGGGCTGTGCAATGAAGCCGCTGACCCGCGCCATCCTCTGGGGCGGCCTGCTGGCCGGCACCGGCGACCTCGTGTTCGCGCTGAGCTACTACGGCATGAAGCTCAAGGTCTTCCAGACCGTTGCCGCAGGGCTCATCGGCAAGGAGGCTGCGTTCAGCGGTGGGCCGCAGACCTTCGCGCTGGGCGTGGGGCTGCACTACGGCATCGCGCTGATCTGGGCCGCCATCTTCTGCGTCGTGGCGCTGCGGCTGCCGGCCCTGCTGCGCAATGCGACAGCCGCCGGGCTGGCCTATGGCTTCGTCGTCTACTTCGGCATGAACAACGTCGTGCTGCCGCTGTCGGCGCTGCACACGCCGGCCTGGCCGCCCAGGCTGGATGCGGCCGCGATCGCGGCGCATTGCTTCGTGTTCGGGCTGCCAATCGCGCTGGCGGCGCGAAGGGGCCTGCTCGGGCCGCCCGTGCGCTGACGGCAAACGCATGGGCTCATGCGCCTGGCGCGCAAGGGCATGCGCGCCTCGCGCAGAATCCCGGCCATGCCTGTCCTGCCCACCAAGCTGCCCAACACCGGCACCACCATCTTCACCGTCATGTCGGCGCTGGCCGCCGAGCATGGCGCCGTCAACCTCGGCCAGGGCTTCCCGGACTTCGGCGCCGACCCGGCGCTGCTGCAAGCCGTCACCGACGCGATGGCCGCCGGCCACAACCAGTACCCGCCGATGACCGGCGTGCCGGCGCTGCGCCAGGCCGTGGCCGCCAAGCTGAACGCGCTGTATGGCTCGGCCTACGACGCGGACCGCGACATCACCATCACCGCCGGCGGCACGCAAGGCCTCATCACCGCGCTGCACAGCTGTGTCGCCGCGGGCGACGAGGTCATCATCATCGAGCCGGCCTACGACAGCTACGACCCCGCGATCCGCCTGGCGGGCGCGGTGCCCGTGGGCGTGCCGATGACGGTGGACTACCGGCTGGACTGGGCCGCGGTGCGCGCCGCCATCACGCCGCGCACGCGGGCGCTGGTGATCAACACGCCGCACAACCCCAGCGGCCGCATCGCGACCGCCGACGATCTGCGCGAACTGGCGCGCATCGCCGAGCAGCACGACCTCTTTGTCATCAGCGACGAGGTCTACGAGCACATGGTGTTCGACGGTGCTGCGCACGAGAGCGTGGCCGCCTACCCTGGCCTGCGCGAACGCAGCTTCCTCGTCAGCAGCTTCGGCAAGACCTTTCATGTCACCGGCTGGAAGGTCGGCTACGTCGCCGCGCCGCCGGCGCTCAGCGCGGCCTTCCGCCGCCTGCACCAGTACACGGTGTTCACCGTGCACACGCCGACGCAGCATGCGATAGCGGCCTACCTCGCCAACCCGGCGCCATGGCAGGCCCTGAGCGACTTCTACCAGGCCAAGCGCGACGGCTTCCGCGCCGCGCTGGCAGGAACCCAGCTGAAGCTGCTGCCTTGCGAAGGCACCTACTTCCAGACGGTGGATTACCGCGCGGTGTCGGACCTGCCCGAGCTGGACTTTGCCCGATGGCTGACGACGGAGATCGGCGTCGCCGCCATCCCGCTGTCGGTGTTCTACCAGCAGCCGCAGGAGCGCGGGCACGTGCGGTTCTGCTTTGCGAAGCGGGACGAGACGCTGGCACTGGCGACGGAGCGCCTGCTGCGCGGCCTGCCGGGCTGACGGGTTTCGCGGGAGCGAAACAGGGCGCTGGCACGCCCCGTGCTAACCCTAGGGTCAGGAGGGCCGGCATGCCCGCGTGGGAGGCGCCGGTCGTGATCCAGCTCACGGAGTCCACCATGTTGCACCACCCGCGTGCGCCCACCGATGCACCAAAGCGAGCGGCCTCTGCACCCAGCCAGACGGCGGGCGAGCTGTATGGCAAGTTGATCAACCTGTCGGGCCGCCGCCGGTTCACGTCACAGCGCGTCGTGCTCTATGCCGTGCTGGCCTCTCAGGGCCGCGAGGGCGCGCTGGGCACTGCACACGACGCGCTGTCGACGTTCCGTGATGCCCACCGCGCGCTGCTGGAAGGCGAGCTGTCCCCCGCCGTGCTGGGCGGCGACCTGAAGCAGGCCTACTTCGGCCCCGACCGCGCGGACGATCGCATCTGCGCCTTCATCGACCTGGCGCAGCGCGCTCTCGACGCCATCTCCGCCAAGCTGCGCAGCACGCCGGGCCTGCTGGAGGAACTGGTGGAGAGTGCGACGCCGCTGCTCGCGGTGTTGAACCGCCTGACCCAGGTGCACGAGGACCTCGCGCGCCAGCAGGCCGCCTCGGCCAAGAAGCAGCTGACCAACGTGATGGGCGACATCGAGCTGATTGCCAAGCACGCGCGCATCGTGTCCTTCAACGCCCAGGTCGTGGCGGCACGCGCCGGCACCGCGGGCCGCGAGTTCGCCGTCGTGTCGGGCGAGCTGACGCAGATCACCGGCAAGCTGGACGGCCTGGTGCGCGAGGCGGTGCGCAGCGCCGTGGCCTGAGCCGTCAGGCCGCAGGTCGCAGCGGGCAGCTGGCGCCGGTCTCTGGCGTCTCGGCCAGCCGCGTCGCCAGGTCGGCCCGCAGCCCCTGCAATGCCGCGATGCGCGCGTCAACATCTGACAGCTTGCGTGCCAGCGTCGCGCGCAGTGCCGGCCCGGCGTCTTCGCCCTGGGCCAGCAGCGGCAGGTCGGCGGCGATCTCGGCCAGCGTGAAGCCCAGCTGCTGCGCCGTGCGCACATAGCCCAGCCACTGCACGGCTTCCTCGGGGTAGTCGCGGTAGCCGTTGTCGCTGCGGCGCGCCTGCAGCAGGCCGCGCTTCTCGTAGAAGCGCAGGCTGTCGCGGCTCAGGCCGGTCAGCGTGGAGAGGGTGCCGATGCGCATGCGATGACGAACGAGGAAGAAAAGGGCTTGACCCTGGAGCGTAGTCCAGGGTCGAGCATGCCGGCTCTGTCGGCCCCATCGTCCTTCGCGACGCTTCACGCATGCCTTCTTTCAGCACCTCCCGCTTCCTGCGCGTCGTCTGGTTCAGCGCGCTCTACGACCTCCTCGTCACGGCGCCGTTCGCGACGCCCTGGACCTTCGAGCTGAACCGCGCGCAGCTGAGCGCGATCAACCAGGCGCTGGGCGGCCAGCCGCTGCCGGTGTTCGACGCCTTTCAGACGCTGTTCGCGCTGCTGATGGGCAGCATCGTGCTGGTCTGGTCGGTGCTGCGGCTGCGCGGGCCGACAGTGCAGTTCGGTCGCTACGACGCGGCGGGACGGGGGCTGTTCAGCCTGTGGATGGGTTGGGCCTGGTGGCAGACGGGTGCACCGTTGCTGCTGCTCTTCATCGTGCCCGAGCTGGCCTGGGCCGTGGTGCAGGGCTGGCGTGTGCAGCCGGGCCGTGGCAGCGTCACTCGGGGGTTGGGCTTTGCAGGTGGTTGACCGCTTGAAGGTCCTGTCGTCCTGAGCGGCGCCTCGAACGCGAGGCTGACGCTATCGCCGCTCGAGCAGCGCCTTCAAGGCGGCCAGGTCGGCCTGCATCAACCCGGCATCGCGCTCGACGGCGGCGTCGTCCATCCCGGGTTGCCGGAACAGCCCCAGCATGACCTCGCTGCCAGCGCCATTGCGCATCACACGCATCGGCACGTAGACCTCGCTGTCGTCGGCCAGGATCACCGTGTGATCGGCCACGCCGAAGTCGTTGCGCGGCGCAAAGCGCATGCCCACGGTGCCATCCGCCGTGACGGCTTCCCAGTGGTCGCCCGCCTGGCGGACCTCCGCGCCCAGCCCGCCTGCCCAGCGAGGCAGGTTGCGCGGGTCGGCGACAAAGTCATAGACCTCGGCGGTTGGCCGGGCAATGGACACGGTCAGGCAGCGCAGGGCGTTCATCGCTCAGCCGGCGCGTTCGAGCATCGCCTGCAGCAGCACGTTGCACCCCGCCTCGATGTGCTCGGGCTTGGCGTCCTCGATCTCGTTGTGGCTGATGCCGTCCTTGCAGGGGATGAAGATCATGCCGGCCGGTGCCAGGCGGGCCATGTAGACGGCGTCGTGACCGGCGCCGGACACCGCGCGCATGTTGCTGTAGCCCAGCGTGTCAGCGGCCTTCTGCACGGCGGCGATGCAGTCGGCATGGAAGGGCTGCGCCGGGTAGGCGCTGACGGGCGTGATCTCGATGGGCAGGCCGCTGTCGGCACTCAGCTTGGCGGCCACCGCGCGGATGTCGGCGTCCATGGCCTCGCACAGTGCGTCGGTCGCGTTGCGCAGGTCGATGCTGAACTTCACGCGGCCGGGGATGACGTTGCGGCTGTTGGGGTGCACCTGCACCATGCCCACCGTGCCGCGCCCGTGCGGCGGGTGGCGGTGGGCGCAGGCGATCACTTCCTGCATCAGCTTCGTCGCCACCTGCAGCGCGTCCTTGCGCAGCGCCATCGGCGTGGGGCCGGCGTGTGCCTCCATGCCGGTGACGACGCAGTCATACCAGCGGATGCCCAGCACCCCGGTGACGACGCCGATGGTCTTGTCGTGGTCCTCCAGCACCGGGCCCTGCTCGATGTGGGTCTCGAAGTAGGCGCCGATGGGGTGGTCGCCGGGGACTTGCTCGCCGATGTAGCCGATGCGTTCCAGCTCGCCCTTCACCGTCTTGCCTTCGGTGTCCGTCGCTGCGTAGGCGTGCTCCAGCGTGAACGCGTTGGCGAACACGCCCGAGCCCATCATGACGGGCACGAAGCGCGAGCCTTCCTCGTTGGTCCAGAACGCGACCTCGATGGGGGCTTCGGTCTCTATACGAAAGTCGTTCAGCGTGCGCACGACCTCGATGCCGGCCAGCACGCCGTAGTTGCCATCGAACTTGCCGCCGGTGGGCTGGGTGTCGATATGGCTGCCGGTCATGATGGGCGGCAGGCTGTTGTTGCGGCCCGCGCGGCGCATGAAGCCGTTGCCTATTCTGTCGATGGTGACCGTCATGCCGGCCTCGCGTGCCCAGCGCGTGACGAGGTCGCGGCCCTGCTTGTCGAGGTCGGTCAGCGTCAGGCGGCAGACGCCGCCCTTCTCGGTGGCGCCGATCTGCGCCAGCTCCATCAGCGAGTCCCACAGGCGCCGGCCGTTGACGCGCAGTGTGGAGATATCGGGCTTGGTGACGGCGGTGTCCATGATGGGCTCCTCAGAGCTTCGTGCCGAAGCGGAGTTTGTTGTGGTCGGGGTCCACGAGCAGGAACTCGCGCACGCCCCAGGGCATGTCTTCGATGGGCTTCGTCGGCTGCACGCCTTTCGCCATGAAGGCGGCATAGGTGGCATCGGCGTCCGGCACCCAGAAATAGACGGCGCCGCCGGGCGCGCAGTCGCCGGCGTGGCCGCTCAGGAAGATCGTCTGGCCCTCGCGCGTGATCTGCAGGAACAGCGGCAGGCCGGGTTCGAACTGGTGCTGCCAGTCGATGCTGAAGCCGAGCTGGTCGATGTAGAACGCCTGCGTTCGTGCCGCGTCCGTCATGCGCAGCTGCGGGATGACGGTTTGCGTGCTCATCGCGCGACGGCGGTGGGCGCCAGGTCGTGGGCGCGCTTGGCGGCGGCGTCGAACTGCGCGCCGAACGGCGGCCGCTTCAGGTAGCGCCCCTTGCCCTGCTCGGCGCGCAGGTCGCCGTGGGCGAACACGACGCGGCCTTGGGCGATGGTGTGGCTGGGCACGCCGCGCACGGTGCGGCCCTCGAAGATGTTGAAGTCGTTCTTGGAGAACTGTGTCTTGGCGCTCAGCGTCTTGGTGCCAGCCGGGTCCCACAGCACGAGGTCGGCGTCGGCGCCCTCGGCGATGACACCTTTGCGCGGGTACATGTTGAAGAGCTTCGCTGCGTTGGCGGACGTGATGGCGACGAACTCGCTGGGCGTGAGGCGGCCGGAGTTGACGCCCGCGTCCCACAGCACGGCCATGCGCTCCTCGACGCCGCCGCAGCCGTTGGGGATCTTGGCAAAGTTGTCCTTGCCCATGCCCTTCTGCTCGGCGCAGAAGGTGCAGTGGTCGGTCGCCGTGGTGTGCAGTTGGCCCGACTGCAGGCCGCGCCACAGGAACTCCTGGTGGATCTTGGGCCGGAAGGGCGGGCTCATCACATAGGCCGCGGCCTTGGCGAAATCGGGGTCGCGGTAGACGCTGTCGTCGATGAGCAGGTGGCCGGCCAGCACCTCGCCGTAGACGCGCTGGCCACGGGCGCGCGCCCGCGCAATCGCCTCGGCGCTTTCGATGCAGCTGACGTGCACGATGTAGATGGGCACGCCCAGCACGTCGGCGATGGCGATGGCGCGGTTGGCGGCTTCGCCCTCGACCATGGGCGGGCGCGACATCGGGTGGCCTTCGGGGCCGGTGATGCCCATCTTGGCGACCTCGGCCTGCAGCAGGTAGACCAGCTCGCCGTTCTCCGCGTGCACGGTGGGCATGGCGCCCAGTTCCAGCGCGCGCTTAAAGCTGTTCACCAGCGTCTCGTCGTCGCACATGATGGCGTTCTTGTAGGCCATGAAGTGCTTGAAGCTGTTCACGCCTTCCTCGCGCACGAGGGTGCCCATGTCGTCGCTGACGCTCTGGTCCCACCAGGTCACGGCGACGTGGAAGGCGTAGTCCGTCGCGGCCTTCTCAGCCCAGCCGCGCCAGGTGCGGTAAGCCTCCATCAGCGGCTGCTGGGGGTTGGGGATGACGAAGTCGATGATGGACGTCGTGCCTCCGGCCAGTGCCGCGGCCGTGCCGGTGAAGAAGTCGTCCTGCGTGACCGTGCCCATGAAGGGCAGCTGCATGTGGGTGTGCGGGTCGATGCCGCCGGGCAGCAGGTACTGGCCGGTGCCGTCCAGCGTGACGGTGCCGGCCGGTGCCTCGCGCACGGCGCGCTCGCCGATGGCCGCGATGCGGCCGTCGACGCAGAGCACATCGGTGCGGGATTCGGCGTCGGCATTGACGACGATGGCGCCGCGGATCAGAAGGGAAGTCATGTCGCGTTCCTCGCGAGTTGCGGTTGCACCTTGCCGGCCATCAGCGCGCCGTAGATGACGGCGGCAAGCCCCAGGCCGACGAACCAGGCGTAGGTGTAGATGAGCTTGAAGGCCGGCGCCACGTCGGGCACGGCGGCGGGGAAGGCCGCGTTCATGAAACCCGGCACATTGGGCAGCACGCCCAGGACGAAGGCGATGATGGCCGCGCGGTTCCAGCCGCCGTGGTAGTGGTAGCTGCCGTGCTCGCGGTAGAGGTCGTCCACCACCAGATCGGTCTTGCGCAGCAAGTAGTAGTCGACGATCAGGATGCCCGCGACCGGCCCCAGCAGCGCCGAGTAGCCGATCAGCCAGGTGAAGATGTAGCCCTCGGTCGAGGCCAGGATCTTCCACGGCATCATGACGATGGCCAGGCCCGCCGTGATGATGCCGCCCAGCTTGTAGCTGATGCGCCCCGGCGCCAGCGCTGAGAAGTCGTAGGCCGGGCCGACGAGGTTGGCCGCGAGGTTGACGCTGACCGTGTCGATCAGCAGCACGATGAGGGCGATCAGCACGGCGGCGCCGGTCATGCGGCTGGCGAGGTCCACCGGGTCCCACAGCGCCTTGCCGTAGATGACGACGGTGGCCGACGTGACGAACACCGCCAGCGCGGCGAGCAGGCCCATGGGCAGCGGCAGGCCGATGGCCTGACCCACCAATTGGTCGCGCTGCGTCCTGGCGAAGCGCGTGAAGTCGGGAATGTTCAGCGCCAGCGTCGCCCAGAAGCCCACCATGGCCGTCAGCGACGGCCAGAACACGGCCGAGAACTGGCCGGCCTTCTTGCCGCCGTCCACGAACGCCGAGGGCTGGTCGAGGATGGGGCCGAAGCCGCCCGCCTTGTCCCAGGCCCACCACAGCAGCACGAAGCAGATGACGATCTTGATCGGCGCGGTGTAGGTCTCCAGCTTGCGGATGGCCTCGATGCCGTGCACCACGAACCAGAACTGCAACGCCCAGAACAGCAGGAAGCAGCCGAACTGCGCGGCGCTGATGCCCAGCACGGGCAGCGGGTCACCGCCCAGCGGGTGGCCCAGCAGCACGCCGGCCAGCGTGAAGATCATCTGCCCGCCGAACCACGTCTGGATGCCGTACCAGCCGCAGGCGACCAGCGCGCGCAGCAGCGCCGGCAGCCGCGCGCCCTGCGTGCCGAAGGAGGCGCGCGCCAGCACTGCATACGGAATGCCGTACTTGGCGCCCGCATGACCGATCAGCAGCATGGGCACCAGCACGATGAGGTTGCCCAGGAACACCGTGCCCACAGCCTGGCTCCAGCTCATGCCCGACTCGATGAGGCTGGCCGCCAGCGTGTAGGCCGGGATGCACATGACCATGCCCACCCACAGCGCCGCGAAGTGGTACCAGCGCCAGGTCCGCTGGGCGGCCGTGGTCGGGATCAGGTCCGGGTTGCTCAGCGTCGGGTCGGTCATGGGCAGCTTCCTTGCGGTTCAGGTGTTCTGCGGGAAAGCAAATTGCGGACCCTTGGGCAGGGAGTCCGGCCAGCGCTGCATGACGGCCTTGTGCTTGGTGTAGAAGCGCACCGCCTCGGGTCCGTAGGCGTGGTGATCGCCGAACAGGCTGCGCTTCCAGCCGCCGAAGCTGTTGAAGGCCATGGGCACCGGCAGCGGCACGTTGACACCCACCATGCCCACCTGGATGTGGTGCACGAACTCGCGCGCCACATGGCCGTCACGCGTGAAGATGGCGACGCCGTTGGCGTATTCGTTGGCCTCGATCAGTGCGATGGCTCCGGCCAGGTCGGGCACGCGCACGACGCACAGCACCGGGCCGAAGATCTCCTCGCTGTAGCAGCTCATGTCGGCCGACACGCCGTCCAGCAGCGTGCCGCCAACGAAGAAGCCGTCCTCATGCCCCGCCACGCGGTGGCCGCGCCCGTCGACCACGGCCTTGGCCCCGGCGGCCACGCCCTCGCCGATCAGCTTCTCGACACGTTGCTGCGAGGCGCGCGTGATCAGCGGCCCCATCTCGATGCCGGCGGCATGGCCTTCGCCGATCTTCAGCGCGGCGACCTTGGGCGCCAGCGCCGCCACCAGCGCGTCGGCCGCATCGCCCACCGCCACCGCCACCGAGATCGCCATGCAGCGCTCGCCGGCCGAGCCATAGGCCGCGCCCATCAGCGCGTCCACGGCCTGCTCCAGGTCGGCGTCGGGCATGACGACCATGTGGTTCTTGGCGCCGCCCAGCGCCTGCACGCGCTTGCCGTGGGCGGAGCCCACCTTGTAGATGTGTTCGGCCACGGGCGTGGAGCCGACGAAGCTGACCGCGGCGATGCCGGGGTGGGCCAGGATGGCGTCGACGATGTCCTTGTCGCCCTGCACGACGCTGAACACGCCGTCCGGTAGGCCGGCTTCCTTCAGCCAGGCCGCCATCAGCAACGACGCCGATGGGTCGCGCTCGCTGGGCTTGAGGATGAAGGCATTGCCGCAGCCGATGGCCAGCGGGTACATCCACATCGGCACCATGGCCGGGAAGTTGAACGGCGTGATGCCGGCCACGACGCCCAGCGGCTGGCGCACGCTCCAGGCGTCCAGGCCGCGCGCGACCTGCTCGGTGTATTCGCCCTTGAGCAGTTGTGGCATGGCGGTGGCGAACTCGATGTTCTCGATGCCGCGCGCCACTTCGCCCAGCGCGTCGGGCGTGGTCTTGCCATGCTCGCGCACGAGGGCGTCGGCCAGGATCTCGCGGCGCTCCTGCACGATGGCGAGGAACTTGAACAGCACGCGCGAGCGGGCCAGCGCCGGGGTCTGGCCCCAGGCCTTGGCGGCCTTGGTGGCCGACGCCACGGCGGCGTCCAGGTCGGCCACGCTGCCCAGCAGCAGCTTGCCCTGCACGGCGCCGGTGGCGGGGTTGTAGATGTCCTGCTGGCGCTCGCCGCTGCCGCGCGTGACGGCGCCGTTGATCCAATGGCCGACTTCGTAGGGACTCATCGCAATTCCTTCAAGCGCAACCGGCACGCATGGGGTTGTTCGGATGCGTCGTCCAGTTGGCGTAGGAGCCGTCGATGACGCGTCCGGTGCGCGCATCGGTCTCCCCGGGCTGGAGGGCGCGCATCGCGATGGTGCCAGGGACCGGGCAGATCGACACGCACAAGTTGCAACCCACGCACTCGGCGTCGTTGACCTCGAAATGGCGCTGGCCGTTCTTGGTCGCAAAGATGGCCTGGTGCGAGGTGTCCTCGCAGACCACGTGGCAGCGCCCGCACTTGATGCAGCTGTCCTGGTCGATGACCGCCTTCTCGACGTGGTTCAGGTTGAGCTGGTTCCAGTTCTTCACGGTGGGCACCGCGCGGCCCTGGAAGTCCGAGAGGCTCTTGTAGCCCTTCTCGTCCATGAAGTTGGACAGGCCCGAGCACATGTCCTGCACGATCTTGAAGCCATAGACCATGGCGGCCGTGCAGACCTGCACCGTGCCGCAGCCCATGGCGATGAACTCGGCCGCGTCGCGCCAGGTGGTGATGCCGCCGATGCCGGAGATGGGCAGGCCGGCCGTGGCCGCGTCGCGCGCGATCTCGGCCACCATGTTCAGCGCG
Source organism: Roseateles sp. P1_C6 (assembly GCF_056406315.1). Lineage (NCBI taxonomy): Bacteria > Pseudomonadati > Pseudomonadota > Betaproteobacteria > Burkholderiales > Sphaerotilaceae > Roseateles > Roseateles sp. P1_C6. The sequence goes on along the minus strand of NZ_JBFUAK010000005.1, from coordinate 496,709 downwards.
ATCGGCTTGACCGCCTGGCCGCAGTAACCGCCGTGCGAACCGAAGCCGTCGGTGACGGGGCTCATCGTCATGCGGTCCAGGTCCACGCCCATGACCGAGTTGATGGTGTTGATGAGGCTGACCGCATCGGCGCCGCCGTTCTTTGCCGCGCGCGCCGGGAAGCGCACATCGGTGATGTTGGGCGTCAGCTTGACGATGACGGGCATTCTCGTGTGCTTCTTGCACCACTCGGTGACCTGCTGGATGTACTCGGGCACCTGGCCCACGGCCGAGCCCATGCCGCGCTCGCTCATGCCGTGCGGGCAGCCAAAGTTCAGCTCCACGCCGTCGGCGCCGGTGTCGGCCACGCGCTCCAGGATGGCCTTCCAGCTCGCCTCGTTCACCGGCACCATCAGCGACACGATCATGGCCCGGTCGGGGAAGTCGCGCTTCACGCGCTTGATCTCGTCCAGGTTGGTCTGCAGCGGCCGGTCGGAGATCAGCTCGATGTTGTTGAAGCCGATGACGCGGCGGTCCTGGCTCCACAGCGTGGCGTAGCGCGGGCCGTTGACGTTGACGACCGGCGGGTCTTCGCCCAGCGTCTTCCAGACCACGCCGCCCCAGCCCGCCTCGAAGGCGCGGCGGACGTTGATCTCCTTGTCGGTCGGCGGCGCCGACGCGAGCCAGAAGGGGTTGGGGCTCTTGATGCCCAGGAAATCGGTGCTCAGGTCAGCCATGGGCCACCCCCATCAGTTCGGCGTGAATGGATTCGGCGGCGCGCTTGCCGTGCTCGACGGCTTCCACGGTCAGGTCGCGGCCACCGACGCGGCAGTCGCCGCCGGCCCAGACGCGCGCGAGGCTGGTGCGGAATTGCGCGTCCGTCTTGATGCGGCCACCTTCCAGCGCGATGGCGGCGCCGGCCGGTGCCGTCTCGTAGGTCTGGCCGATGGCGCGCAGCACCATGTCGGCCTCGAGGAAGAACTGCTCGCCGGTGTCGACCAGCTTGCCGCCTTCGAGCTTCGTGGCCGCGAAGCGCATGCCGCGCAGCACGCCGCCTTCGGCCTCGACGCCCAGCGGCCGCGCCCAGCAGCGGATGGTCACGCCGTGGGTCTGCGCCCATTGCTGCTCGTGCGTGGACGCCGACAGGCCGTCCATGCCGCGGCGGTAGACCATGGTCACCTGCTCGGCGCCCAGCAGCCTGCTCTGCACTGCCGCGTCCACGGCCGTCATGCCGCCGCCGATGACGACGACCTTGCGGCCCACCGGCACGATCTCGGGCGCGCTCTGGCGCAGCTCGGCGATGAAGTCCACCGCGTCGCGCAGGCCCGCCACCTGCGGCTCGGCAATGCCCAGCGCGTTGACACCGGCCAGGCCCAGGCCCAGGAAGACCGCGTCGTATTCGGCCAGCAGGCCGTCCAGCGTGATGTCGCGGCCGAGCCGGCGGTTCAGCTGGGGCGTGATGCCGCCGATGCTCAGCAGCCAGTCGATCTCGCGCTGCGCGAAGCCGCCGGCCACCTTGTAGGTCGCCAGGCCGTACTCGTTCAGGCCGCCCAGCTTGGTGTTGGCGTCGAACAGCGTCACGTCATGCCCGCGCCGCGCCAGCCCATGCGCGGCGGCCAGGCCTGCCGGCCCGGCGCCGATGATGGCCACGCGCCTGCCCGTTGCGGCTGCACGCTCGAACAGCGGTTTGGCGCCCGGGTTGGCGAGATGACCCTCGACCGCGTAGCGCTGCAGCATGCCGATCTCCACCGGCTTGCTCTCGTTGGTGTTGCGCACGCAGGCCTGCTCGCACAACACCTCGGTCGGGCAGACGCGCGCGCACATGCCGCCCAGCGGGTTGGCCGTCAGGATGGCCTCGGCGGCGCCGCGCACGTTGTCCTGCGCGACGCGCTGGATGAAGCTGGGGATGTCGATGCCCGTCGGGCAGGCCGTCTGGCAGGGCGCGTCGTAGCAGTAATAGCAGCGCTCGGCCTCGATCAGCGCCTGCGTGCGGTTTAGCGGCGGGTGGGCGTCGGCAAAGTTTTGGACGTACTCGTCGGGTGCGAGTCGGCCGGATTTCAGGTCAGCAAGGTCCACGGGAATCTCCGGGTGGGCAACAGGCAAACATTACTACCCTGTAAAACTTGACCTAAGCGTAAAAACCCGCAGGGCCGGCTTGGTGCGCGCCGTCAAAATGCGGTGCATGACCGACACCGCGACCGTGACGCGCACCCCGCGCGCCGCCACCCTGCGCAAGCAGGAGGCCATCCTTGCCGAGGCCGAGCGCCAGTTTGCCCGCTTCGGTTTCGAGGGCGTCAGCCTGGACAGCATCGCCGCCACGCTCGATCTGTCGCGCCAGAACCTGCTCTACCACTGGCCCAGCAAGGAAGACCTCTACCGCGCCGTGCTGGACAGCGTCATGGGCGAGTGGATGGCCAACATGAACGCCATCACCGAGGCCCACGAGCCCAAGGCGGCCATCGAGAGCTATGTGGCCGACAAGCTGCGCTTCAGCCGCGACCGGCCCAGCGGCAACGCCGTCTTCACGCGCGAGATCATGGCCGGCGCGCCGCGCTACACCGACGTGCTGCGGGCCCAGGTCATGCCGCTGCTGCATGCCGACGTCGCGCGCTTCGAAGGCTGGGCGGCCGAGGGCCTGATCCAGCGCGTTGACTTCACGCACCTGATGTTCCTGATCTGGTCGTCCACCCAGGCCTATGCCGACCTGGCGCCGCAGTTCGCCCTCTACATGGGCAAGCCGCGGCTGGAGGAGGCCGATTTCGAGGCCGCGCGCGCGCTGATCACCGGCCTGATCTGGCGCAGCCTCGCGCCATGAGCACGCGCCGCGTCCTGCTGGCTGCGCTGGCGCTGGCGGCCACCGGCCTCGCCCAGGCCGCGCCGCCCGCCGGCCTGGTGGCCCGGCTCAAGGCCCAGGCCGATGCCTGGGACCGGGCCATCCTCGCCAAGGACCGCGCCGCCATCGAGGCCAACATGGCCGCCGACTTCCGCCAGATCGATGCCCGCGGCAATGTCGAGACCAAGGCCAGCTTCGTCGACGGCCTGGTGTCTGCCGACCTGCAGCTGGACCCCTACACCGTCGAGGACTTCGAGGTGCGCGTCTACGGCGACACGGCGCTGCTCAGCGGCCGCACGCGCATGACGGGCCGCTACCAGGGCCAGGCCTTCAACAGCCACTACCGCTACATCGACATCTACGTGCGTCGCGGCGGCGCCTGGAAGATCGTCAGCGTGCAGATCAGCCGCATCCCGGACTGAATCCGGCGCGGGGCAGGGGGTGCGCACCAGTTTCTGCGGCGCCCCGGCCGGGGCCGCGCTTAAGCTGGCGCCATGCCCCCGAACGCCCTGCACACGCTGCTTGCCGACACGCTGGCGCGGCGCCGTGCCATCAACCCGGCCTATTCGTTGCGCGCCTTTGCGCAGTCGCTGGGCGTGCATCACGCGACGCTGACGCGCCTGCTGGCCGGCCGCACCATTGCCAGCGGCCGCTGCGTGCAGCGCCTGGGCCGGCGGCTGGGGCTGGACGACGCCGAGGTCCGCCAGCTGAGTCTGGCCGAAGCCCGCCGCGGCGTCTGCCGCGCGGTCACGCGGCGCGACTTCCGGCCCGATTCGCGCTGGCTGGCCGCCATGACCAACCTGCCGCTGGACGCCGTCAACGTGGCGTTGCAGCGCCTGCTGGTCGACCGCGTGCTGGTCATGCGCGGCCGCGACGACTGGCAACTTCAATCCCCCACCGAGGCCCGCAAATGAGCGCAACCGTTCCCGCCGCCGTCACGCACTGGCAGATCGTCACCCCCGACCCCGACAAGGCCGCGCAGTTTTACGGCCGCGTGTTCGGCTGGGCGATAGGCGCCAACAACGCGATGGGCTACCGCCAGATCCCGGCCGCGCCGGGCGGCATCGCCGGCGGCATCTGGCCCGCGCCGCCCGGCGCGCCCAGCGGCGTGCAGGTCTACGTCAGCGTGCCCGACGTGGCCGCCACGGTGGCCGCCGCGACGGCCCAGGGCGCCAGCGTCATCGTGCCCGTCACGGCGCTGCCGGACGGCGACGTGATGGCCGTGCTGCTGGACCCGCTGGGCATGGCCTTCGGCCTGATGCAAGCCCGCCAGCCCAGTTGAGTTGCGCGCGGCCGCGGCTCAGGCTTCGGTCCGGGTCGACTCGTCGTGCATCACCCAGCGACCCTTGCCGGTGCGCTTGCCGGCCAGCATGGCCTGGTCGGCGCGCGTGATCAGCGTGTTGGCGTCGCGGCCATGCTGGGGGTACATCGCCACGCCGATGCTGATGCCCACGTGCACCTCCGTGCCGCCGGGCAGCGCGATGGGCGTGTCGAAGGCGTCGAGCAGCCGGTTCAGCGCGTGCTTCTCGTCGTAGAGCCCGCTGAGCTGGTTCAGCACCAGCACGAACTCGTCGCCGCCGATGCGGGCCACCACGTCGTTGCCGCGCACTCTGGCGCTCAGGCGCGCCGCGGTGGCGCGCAGCAGCGCGTCGCCGGCGTCATGGCCCTGGTTGTCGTTGACGGCCTTGAAGCCGTCCAGGTCCAGGTAGCAGATGGCCAGCCAGCGGCCGTTGCGCTCGGCGTCGCGCAGCAGGAAGGCCAGCCGCTCGAACAGCAGCTGGCGATTGGGCAGGCCGGTCAGCACATCGTGGAAGGCCAGGTGCCGGGCCTGCTCCTCGCTGCGCTTGATGGCCGTGATGTCCATCATCAGCCACAGCGACTCGCCGTCCGGCAGCGCCGTGCCGCTCAGGTCTATCCAGACCGCGCTGCCGTCCTTGCGCCGCATGCGCAGCTGCGTGCGGTAGCTGTTCAGCGACGCCAGCTGCTGGTAGGCCCGGCCGACCTGGGCATAGGACTCGTCATCCAGGTAGAGCAGCCGCGCCGGCGCGCCGGCCAGCTCGCCCGGTGCATAGCCGAACAGCCGCGCGAGCGCCGTGTTGTGCCAGACCTCCTGCCGTTCGCGCAGCTTGACCATGCCCACCAGCTCGTTGTCCAGCAGCGCACCGCGCTCGGCCGCCAGCAGCGAGATCTGCGCGCGCGCCCGCACCTGGCGCGCCTGGGCGCGGTAGATGACGGCCGAGAACGTCAGCAGCACGGCCTCCAGCAGCAGCAGCAGCGCGCCCAGCTCCGCCATCTGGCGCCGCCAGGGGGCGAAGAAGTCGTCGGTGGCCAGGCCGACCTGGATCAGCAGCGGGTGGCCCGCCACCTGGGTGTAGGCGGTGACGCGCTCGACGCCGTCCAGCGCCGAGCGCGCGACAAAGCTGCCCTGGCTGGGGTTGGTCGCCAGCGCCGCGCTCAAGGCCTCGGACATCCGGGCCGTGCCCAGCCCGGCGTCGGGGTCGCCTTCCTGCGGTGAATAGCGGGCGATCAGGCGCAGCGAGCGCGAGCGCAGCGCCACCGCGCCCTTGGCGCCCACGTCGGCGAGCCGGAAGTCCTCCGTGAAGCGGGCGGTGCCCAGGCCGCCGTAGACGACGCCGATGAAGCGCCCGGCCTCGTCAACCCGGGCGCGGGCCAGTATCAGCCCCCAGCCCTTCTTGAGCCGCCCCTGCAGCGGCTCGGACACGGCCAGCCGCGTCGGGTCCGCGCGCGCGGCCACGAAGTAGTCGCGGTCGGCCACCGACACCGTGCCGGTGCCGTCGGCGTCCGGATTGAGCACCCGGCCCTCGGCGTCGGTGATGCGCGTGATGTCGCGCGCCTCCAGCGGCCCCGTGGCCCGCAGCCGCTCCACCTGGTTCAGCGCGGACAGCAGCGTGTTGTCGACCAGCTGCAGCGTGGAGGCCACGCCGATGCCCAGCGTCTGGGCCAGGTCCGCGGCACTGGCGCGGCCGCGCTCCTCGTGCGCGCGGCGGCTGGCCAGCAGCGTCAGCACGGCGGCCAGCGCAATGATGGCCAGCACGACGAGATTGCCCAGGACCAGGTAGCGCCTGAAGCGCGCCAGGCTGGCGGACAACTGCAGCGGTGAGGTCTGCGGCATGCGTGAGGCAGCGGCGGGCTACGCCATGGCCGTACGCCGCGGCCACTCCCTGTTGTGCGTGCATCCTAGAGCCAGTCGGCCCCGGCCGGGCGGGGTCAGCGCTGCCAGCCGGCGTCGCGCGCGGCACGCTCCTGTTCGGCATTCAGCGCCTCGCCGGCCATCTGGGCGTCCATCGCGGCCAGCACGGCGGCGGGCAGCCCGCTCGCCGCCTGGCGCATCGCGCCGTCGGCCCGGGCCGGCTCCAGCGTGGCCAGCTGCTGCAGCGCCCAGGTGCCGCCGGCTTCACGGCAGGCCAGGCCGGCAACGGCAGAGGTCGAGAAGCTGCGGCAGTAGCGCCCGTCCTTGGCCTTGAAGCTGACCTGCACGGCCACCGGGCCGGCCGGCGCACTGGCCAGCTGGCGGTCCAGCGCCTGCGCGACGGCGCCGGTCGCCACCAGCTGCGCCGTGGCGGTGCCCTCGCCCGACGGCGCCAGACGCGTGCCGATCAGCGTGCCCAGCATCAGCGTGGCGGCCATGCCGCCCCAGGCGGCCCAGCTGGCCATGCCGCGCCGCTGCGCGCGCACGGCACCCAGCTCCACGACCTGGGCCGCTGGGGCCGGCTCGGCCAGCAAGGCCTTGAGCCGGTCCGGCACGGGCTCGTTCAACACGCCGTCGAAGGCGGCCGCCATGCGGCGGCGCTCGGCGTTCAGCTGTTGTTCATCGTTCGGGCTCATGGCCACTCTCCCAGCAATTCCTGCAGCGCCTCGCGGGCGCGGGCCAGGCGGCTTGTCACGGTGCCCACCGGCACGCCCAGCGTCTCGGCGGCTTCCTGGTAGCTCAGGCCCTCGACGAGCACCAGGCCGACGACGCTGCGGTGCTCGTCGCTGAGCCTGGCCACGGCCTTGCGCACGAGGATGGCGTCCAGCTGCGAGCCCGTCGCCGCGCCGTCGCCCACGTGCTCGCCGTCCTCCTCGGGCAGGAAGGTCTGCCCGCGCCGCTCGCGGGCGCGCAATTCATCGATCCAGGCGTTCTGCATGATTCTGAACATCCAGCTGTCCAGACGCGTTCCAGGCGTCCACTGGTCGGTGCGGGTCAGCGCCTTCTCGATGGCGACCTGCACCAGGTCGTCGGCGTCTTCGCGGGAATGGGCCAGCGTGCGGCCGAAACGGCGCAGCCGCGGCAGCAGCTCGGCGATGGCCTGGCGAAGTTCGGGAAGGGCTGCGGGCATCGATACAGGGACAACGGACGAGGCATGGATTTTCTTCCCTGGCTCGCTCGTTATCCTCACAAAAGCATCGAGCGCCATGAAAACCTGTCTCGCCCTGTCCATCGCCGCCGCGCTGAGCCTGCCCGCGCAGGCCCAGTTGCGCCTGCCGCAACTGCCCGGCGTGTCGCGCCTGCCCGGTGTCGTCGACCGTGTGGTGGACCGCGTCGTGCAGCCGCTGCCGGAGCTGCTGTCGTCGACCGCTCAGCTGGTGGACCTGCGCGTGACGAACGTGCGCGATCTGCTGCGCCGCCACCCGGACGTCGTCGAGGCCGACCCGCGAGGCGAGCTGATCCGGCGCCAGGAGCTGGTGCTGGTGTCGCCCAGCGACGCTGCGCTGGCCGCCGCCGCGGGCCTGGGCCTGGTCAAGCTGCGCGACGAGTCCTGGCCCGAGCTGGACCTGCGCGAAGTGGTGCTGCGCGTGCCGCCCGGGCTGGACACGGCCGACGCGCTGGCCAAGCTGCGTGCGCTGCAGCCGGACCTGCAGGCTGACTTCAACCATCTCTATACACGCAGCGGCGATGTGGCGGCTGGCACCGGCGCCAAGCCCGTGGCGCCGCCCGGCGCCTTGCGTGTCGGCCTCATCGACGGCGGCGTGGACCGCCGCCACGCGGCGCTGCGCCACGCGGGCGGCGGCAGCTTCGGCTGTGGCGACAAGCCTGTGCCCAGCGAGCACGGCACGGCCGTCGCGTCGCTGCTGGTCGGCCGTGACCGCGGCTTCTCGGGCGCGGCGGTGAAGGCCGAGCTGTTCGCCGCGGACGTGTACTGCGACAAGCCCGATGGTGGCTCGGCCGAGGCCGTCGTGCGCGCGCTGGCCTGGATGGCGCGCGAGCGCGTCGCCGTCATCAACGTCAGCCTGGTGGGGCCGCAGAACCGGCTGCTGGAACAAGGCGTGGCGGCGCTGGTCAAGCGCGGCCACCTGCTTGTCGCGGCCGTCGGCAACGACGGCCCGGCCGCGCCGCCGCTGTTCCCGGCGTCGTACGGCGGCGTGGTGGGCGTGACGGGCGTCAACCCCAACCGCCGCGTGCTGCCCGAGGCGGCGCAGGGCCCGCAGGTGATGTGGTCGGCACCCGGCGCCGAGTTGGCGGTCGCGCGCAGCGGCGGCGGCTACGGCGTGGCGCGGGGCACCTCGTTCGCGGCGCCGCTGGTGGCCGGTCTGCTGGCCGCCGAGCTGCGCGAGCCCGATGCCGCCGCCGCTGCGGCTGCCGTCGAACGCCTGGGTGCGACGGCCATCGATCTCGGCGCACCGGGCCGCGACCCGGTCTACGGCCGCGGCTTCATCGCCGAGGACTTGCGCGTCGTGCCCGAGCAGTTGCAGGCGCGGCAAAGCCGCTGACACAAAGCGTTGCATTCATCCGGGAAGGATGTCTGCAGCGGGGTCGTTGTGATCAGTGAAAGGGACGGAATGGCCGGCCCTTGCCAAGCAACCACCCCGGAGATCCATCATGTTTGCAACCCGTCGCACCCAAGTTCTTCGCACCACGCTGAGCGTCGCCGCCTTGGCCGCCAGCCTGTTCACTGCACAAGCCCACGCCGGCCTGCTCGGCGGCGGTGCCGGTGGCGGGCTGACCGGTGGCCTCACCGGTGGCTTGAACGGCGCGCTGTCGCCGCGCCAGCTGGACGTCGGCGGCAAGGCCAACGGCAGCGCCAGCGGCTCGGCCGATGGCTCGCTGGTCAAGGGCACGCTGGACAAGACCAAGGGCGCCGTGGGCGGCGCCAAGGACACGGCCGCCGCCAAGGTCGGCGATGCCAAGACGGCCGCGCAAGGCCAGGTCGACACAGCCAAGGGCACCGTCGGCGACGTGAAGACCACGGCCACCGACAAGGTCGGCGAGCTGAAGACCACGGCCCAAGGCGCCAAGGACTCGCTGGGCTCGACGGCCGGCAATGGCGGCGGCAGCGCCGACGGCAGCGTCAGCGGCGCAGTGAACGGCACGGCCAACGGCGTCAGCGGCAGCCTGGCTGGCCAGGGCAGCGGCATGCTGAGCGGCGCGCTGAAGCAAGGCGACACGCCGGCCGCAACGACACCGGCCACGCCGGCGACTCCCGCCGCACCGGCCACGCCGTCGACCAACACGCCTGCGGTGCCGGCCACGCCCGCCGCGCCGGCGGCGCCGGCGACGCCCTCGGCGTCCGCCAAGCCTGGACCGCTGGCACTGGGTGGCACGGCCAGCGGCAGCGCCAGCAAGAAGGAAGTGGGCGGCAACGCCAGCGGCCAGGCCGCCGGCCGCAACGGCCAAGCCTCGGGCAGCGCCTCGGCCAAGGCCTCGCGCACCGACAACGGCGTCGCGCTGGACGCCGCCGCGAACGGCTCGGCCAAGCGCTGATCGACGGTCTGCCTGAATGACAAGGGCGGCCTGCGGGCCGCCCTGTCTTTTGGCAGTGCCGCACGGCCTGCCGAAGATGGCGCAGATGCGCCGCTTCATCCTCACGGTCTGCGCCCTTGGCTTTGTGCTGTGCATGGCACTGCTGCTGCTGTCCTGGCTGGCGCCGTTGCAAGTCGAACGCTGGGCGCGCGCGGCCATCGAGCGCGATGTGCGACGGCGCGCGTCGCTGCAGTTGCTGGCGCCCACCGTCGTGCTGCTGGGTGCGGCGGCGTTGGTGGCCTGCTGCTACCTGTTCTCGCAGAACTGGCTGCAGACCATCCTGCTGAGCGACTACGTCGGCTGGACCTATGCGCCGTGGTTGGGGCTGGTCATCGCGGCGCTGGCGGACGTCGTCTGGAACCGCGCGCGCATTTGCTCGATGCTGGTCAACGGCGTGCTCAACGGGGTGGGCGCAGCGGCCAGCGCGGTGCCCTGCTGAGCCTCAACCCTTGCGGCTCAGCCGCCACATCGCCACGCCGCCGCACAGCACGGTGAACCCCAGCAGCACGGCCATCGCCATCTCCGGCGCGATCCAGCGGAACTTGGTCACGCCGCCGGCGGCGAAGACGAGCTGGTTGAGGTGGAACTGCGGCCAGAACGGGGCCTGGAAGTGCATGGACTTGGGCAGCGGGAAGAACACGCCGGACAGGTACAGCCCCGGCAGGTAGAGCAGGTGGGCATAGGCCGGCGCCGTGGTGCCGCTGGCGAGTGCGCCCACCATCAACCCCAACGCACAGAAAGGGATGGCGCCCGCCACCAGCACCGCGCTCATTGCGGTGAACTGGCCGGCGCTCAGCTGGGCTTGGCCGCTGACGGCCGTGACGGCGAGGATGGGCGCGTAGGCGATCACGCCCGTGACGACGCCGGCGACGATCTTGGCCGTCAGCCACGCGCCGGGCGGCGCGGGCTGGGCGCGCTTGAGCGTCAACAGGCCCAGCTCGCGTTCCATCGCGATGGAGGGGCAGGTGGCGAACACGGCGGCCATGGTCACGGCCATCAGCGAGAAGCCGGCGAACATGAAGCGCGCGGCGTCCGGGTCCTTGGCGGTCTGCTCGCCGGCCACCGCGAAGGCAAACAGCAGGTACAGCGCCACGGGCAGCACGAACATCGGCAGCGCGAACGCCGGTGAGCGCAGCAGGCGCACGAGTTCGAGGCGGATCTCGATGGCGTAGGGCGACGCCGAGCGCCTGGGCGCCGCGCTGGGCAGTGGTTGGGTCAGCGTGGTCATGCGGCCTCCTGGGTCAGTGCGTTGAATGCGTCGTTGAGCCCGGCCTGCTTCACTTCCAGGCGGGAGAGCTTGGGGTCGGCCGCGAGCAGGTGGCGCACGACGGACTCGGCATCGGTGGCGACGATGGCCAGTTGGTCGTGGTCGCAGGTCACGTCGACGACGCCCGGCCACTGCTGCACGTCGCCCGGCACCAGCGAGGTCTCGCAGCGGATGTGCCGGCGCGACACCAGCGCGCGCATCTCGGCCACGCTGCCCGAGGCAATGACGCGGCCCTTGCCCAGCACGGCCACGCGCGTTGCCAGCGCCTCGGCTTCTTCGAGGTAGTGCGTCGTCAGCAGGATGGAGCAGCCCTCGCGCAGCAGCGCGCGGATGTTGGCCCACATCAGCTCGCGGGCCTGGAGGTCGAGGCCCACGGTGGGCTCGTCCAGGAACAACACCTTGGGCCGGCCGCAGATGGCGATGGCGAACTGCACCTGGCGCTTCTGGCCGCCGGAGAGCTTGCCGTAGGGCCGGCTCGCCAGCGCCGTGATGCCAGCGCGCTCCAGCGCCTCTTTCACGCTCAGCGGCTGCGCGTAGTAGCTGGCCGACAGCGCGACCAGTTCGTGCACCTTCAGGTCTTTCGGCAGCTCGACGGCCTGCATCATGACGCCCAGCCCCTGGCGCCGCGTGATCTCCTGCGGCGAGCCGCCCAGCAGCTCGACGATGCCGGCGTCGGCATCGTGCAGGCCCAGCCACAGCGAAATGGCGGTGGACTTGCCGGCGCCGTTGGGGCCCAGCAGCGCCAGCAATTCGCCTCGCCTGAGCTGCAGGTCGACGCTGCTCAGCGCGGCCAGCTGGCCGTAGCGCTTGGACACGCCGCACAGGGACGCGACGACGGCGTCGTTGGCCGGCTGCTGCGCGAGCACCGCCACCGCGTGGCGCGGATAGGCCTTGCCGTTGAGTGCCTTGCCGATGACGGTGGCGCGCACCAGCCAGTGGTAGCTCAGCAGCAGGATGGCGAGGCTGCCCAGCACGACGACCGGGTACTTGACGCCCCAGTGCAGCGGCCAGTCGCCCACCCAGACCTGCAGTGCCATGACCAGCGGCAGATGGGCGAGGTAGATCCAGTAGGACGCGTCGGAGACGTAGCGCAGGGCGGGGTTGTGGCCGGACAGGAAGCGCAGCGCCAGGCCCGTGAGCGCGAAGCTCCAGCACCAGGCGGACGCAACGAAGGACAGCGCGAAGATCAGCTTGGGCTGGTTGGGCATGCCAAACGGCGGCTGGGTCTTCAGGATGTAGAGGCAAACGGCCGATGAGGCCACGGCCAGCGCCAGGTGCAGCCGCCAGCGTGCCCGCAACGCGGTCAGCGCACCCGGCGCGCGATGCACCAGCCAGCCGAACGCGAATGCGGTGCCGAAGCCGACGGTGGCGGGCAACTGCGGGATCAGCGACTGGTCCGGTGTGGGGATGCCGACCCAGGGCATCCACATCGGCAGCGCCAGCAGGCAAGCCGCCAGCGGCAGGCCCAGCATCAGCGCGCCGGCCGGCCAGCGCACGGCGCCGGTGACGACGCGGTCCAGCAGGCCGCGCAAGATCTGGCCCCGGTCCAGCGCCGCGACGGCGGCGCGCACCAGCAGCGCACCGGCATACAACCACAGCAGCTGGTACAGGAACCACAGATGGAAGAGGGGCAGGGCGCCGAATTCCTTGGGCATCTCCGGCGGCGCGGGCGGCGCGCCGTTGAAGACCTTCTGCATGCCCAGCCCCCAGACGAAGATGATGGCGACGAACAACAGTGGCCAGCCGACCAGCATGGGCACGGCGATGCGCTTGCCGCGGTTGGCCCAGAAGCCGGCGGTGCCCAGCTTGCCGTGCAGCAGCCGCGCGAAGTAGCCGGCGATGAAGAAGAACAGCGTCATGCGGAAGCTGTGCGCGACGAAGCCTGCGTCACCCAGGAAGGCGCTGGGCGAGTTGTCGCTCATCGCCCACATGCCTTTGGGGATGCCGGGGATGAAGGACATGCTGGCGTGGAAGGCGACGCCCAGCAAAAGGGCAAAGCTCCGCACTGCGTCGAGGGCGTGCAGCCTCTCGCCGTTGGGTTGGGGGGTCATGAAGTCTCCTTAGAGAGCGTCGCGGCGGCGCGCCGCAAAGAGAAGAGGCAGGGCCAGCGCGATCAGTGTCAGAGCCAGTTCGGCGGTCAACAGCAGCCAGAACGCGGTGTTCCAGACGGGCGACGCCGCCCCCATGTATTGGCCGATCTCGGCGATGCGGCCCACGCCCATCATGAAGAGCGAGACCGACATGTTGGTCAGGATGATCAGCGCGCCCATGGCGGCTTCGGAGTGGATGTGCAGCGCGCCGCACAGCACCAGCGCGAAGTTCAGCAGCAGGAAGACGCACAGCAGCACCCCATAGGGCAGCAGGCCGTCCGCGATGCCCGGCATGGCCAGGATCAGCGCCAGCGCGCCGGCGCTCAAGGCAGCCCAGGGCAGCAGGAAGCAGGCGAGCAGGCCCAGCAGCTTGGCGCGCACGTAGTCGGCAGGTGCCAGCGGCAGGCTCAGCATGAACAACAGCGAGCGCTCCTTGCGTTCCTGTGCCACGCCGAACAGCGCCAGCATGACGCCCAGCGCGATGACGGCCGTCAACCAGACGATGAAGCCGATGTTGAAACCCACGTCGCCGGCGGTCGCGCTCAGCAGGCCGGCAAAGCCGGCGGCGGTGGCGCCGACCAGCAGCCAGCGGTAGACATGCAGCTCCTTGGCGACGAGCTTGCGTGTGATCAGGTTCATGACGGGCGCGCCTCCTGGGCCTGACGGCTGTGCATGACGGTGGCGACGAAGACTTCCTCTAGGCTCATGCGGTGCACGGCCTGCACCGGCGCGCCGAGGCGGGCGAGGAAGTCGTCGCTGAAGCCGTCGACCGTCAGCGTGACGTTGGGGCCGTCCACGTCGCGGCGCACGATCTCCGGCAGCCGCCAATCCGGGACACCGTCCGGCAGGCGCAGCCGGAGCGTGCGCCAGCGTTCCAGGAAGTCGTCCTTGTTGTCCGACGCGACGACGCGGCCGCGGTCGATGAAGCTGATGCGGTCAGAGATGCGCTCCACGTCCACCGTGTTGTGCGACGAGAACAGGATGGCGCGGCTGTCATCTCGCAGCACGTCCATGAACTCGGTCAGCAGTTCCTGGCGGGCGACCGGGTCCAGCCCCGACGTGGGTTCGTCCAGCACCAGCAGGCGCGGCCGGCGGGCCAGCGCCAGCAGCAGCAAGGCCTTGGCCTGTTCGCCGGTGGACAGGCTTCTGGCCGTCTGCCCTGCATGCAGGCCGAAGCGCTTCAGCAGCCGGGTGGCGTAGGCCGCGTCCCAGCCGGCGTAGAGGGCCGCGACAAAGTCCATGTGCCAGGCCAGCGTCGCCTGCGGCAGCAGCCGCATGTCGTCGCTGACGAAGCCCACCAGGGCCTTGGCGGCGGCCTGGCTGCGCGGCATGTCGTGGCCCAGCAGGCGGATCTCGCCGGCGTCTGCGGTCAGCAGCCCCATCAGCAGCCGGATCGTCGTGCTCTTGCCGGCGCCGTTGGGGCCCACCAGGCCCATGATCTGGCCGGGTTCGAGGTCCAGCGACACGTCTTCCAGCGTGAAGAAGCGGAACGCCTTGCGCACGCCTTTCATCTCGATGACCTTGGTGCTCATGGGGCGGGTTCCTGGGTGTTCAGCGCGTCGCGCAGTCGTTCGGTGAGTTCGGGCTCGGTCATGCCGAGCGAGCGGGCGATCTCGCCCGCGGCGGCGAGGTGGGTGTCGAGCTGGGCCAGGCGCATGTCCTTGGCCAGGCCTTGCGCGTCGGCCACGAACGACCCCTTGCCGTGGCGGGTGACGATGACGCCTTCGGACTCCAGGTCCAGGTAGGCGCGCTTGACGGTGATGACGCTGACGCGCAGGTCGGCGGCCAGCGCGCGGATGGACGGTAGCTCCTGCCCCGCCGGCCAGTCCCCGGCGGCGACGCGCTGGCGGATCTGCTCCACGATCTGGAGGTACATCGGCCTCGCGTCGGTCTGCGAGATGAAAAGACTGCTGTGCATAATGTGTATACACAGAATATATGCACAGTCGACTGAATGCAAGCGCCGAAATGACCAAGGGCGGCCCGTGGGCCGCCCTGTCGGTGTGACGTCAGCCGCCGCTCAGAGCTTGAGCAGCGCCTCCAGGTTGACGCGCAGCCTGAATTCCGCCGGCGCCAGGCTGGCGACGATGGCCTGCGCGGCCAGCCGCGTGTCGCGCGGCACCGGGTTGCTCAACGGGCTGCCGCTCTTGCCGATCAGCGCGGCGACCAGCGGCTCCGTCGCGCTGAAGCCGCGCTTGAAGACGATGCCGACCTCGCCATTGGCCAGGCGCACGATGCTGCCCGGTGGATACAGGCCCACGGTCTTGATCAGCGCGGCGCCGGCCTCGTCGGGCTGGCCCAGCTCGTCCAGGTAGACGGCGCGTGCCGCGGCGGCACCGCTGAGCGCCTGGCGGCTGCGGCGGGGCGACAGCCGCGCGCCGAACAAGTCGATGCGGCGCAGCAGCCTCGCCAGCCGCTCGCCATCGCTGCGGCTGCTGAGCGGGCCCGGGCCGGCTTCGTGATGCAGCCGCACCGCCGTCAGCCAGGTGCCATCGGTGACGCCGACCTGTGCCAGCCGAGTGGCGGCGCGGTCGCCGTGCGCGGCCAGCGCCTGGCGCTGCGCGGGCGTCGCCGGGTCCACTTGGTTGGCGAGGCGGTCATGCGCGGGGCCGGCGCCGTAGTTCATCGTCAGCGCACCGCCCTGCAAGGCCGCGCGCAGGTCGGGGCCGAGCTGCAGCTGCTGGGCGACGAGATCCGCCAGCAGCAGCGACAGCAGCGCGTGGCGGGCGCTGTAGTCGCCGAACTCCTGGCTGCTCTCGAAGATGAGCAGCAGCAGCGTCGCATCGGGGTGGAAGTGCAGGCGCTTCAGCGCGGCGTCGCGCACCTGCACCAGGCGCGTGCTGAAGTCGACCGGCTCGGCCTCGCGCAGCAGCGCATGCGTGTGCAGCAGCAGGTCGGACCAGGCCTCGCGTGGGCCCTGCTCGACCTTGCTCGGGACCAGGGTGTCCAGCCGGAAGCCGGTGTCGGCCTTGGCGATGTCCGACAGCGGCACGTCCTGCATGACCAGCGTGTCGAGGCGGTGGGCCAGCGCCCGCTGGTACTCCACCGTCTCCTCGGCGTTCACGAAGGCGCCACCGTCCACGAGGCTGCGCACCAGCGGCGAGTCACGCAACACCTGGCCGCGCGCGAACAGCAGCTTGCCGCTGGCGTCGAACAGGTTGTAGGGCAGCGTCATGCCCAGGCGCAGCGTGCGGGCGGGCAGGGGGATGAGGTCGGCAGGCATGAATCTGTTGATTCTGTACGGCCATTCGGCATCTGCAAGCCGAGCTTGAGCGCTGGCGAAGGGCCGCCTGCGTAGAATTCCCGGCTCATCCGAGGAGCGCTGCGAGGAGTTTCCCCAGGCTCGGATCGTTTCAAACGGCGCTCATCGATCTCCCGCGTGGACCGCCATCGATGACCATCTCGCCGCCCCCTCTCAAACTTTCCGGCCTGGAGCCGGTCGCCATCGACGCCGGCAGCCTGTTCGTCAACATCGGCGAGCGCACCAACGTCACGGGCTCCAAGGCCTTCGCCCGCATGATCCTCGCGGGCCAGTTCGAGCAGGCGCTGGCCGTCGCGCGCCAGCAGGTCGAGAACGGCGCGCAGGTCATCGACATCAACATGGACGAGGCCATGCTGGACAGCCAGGCGGCCATGGTGCGCTTCCTGAACCTGATCGCCGGCGAGCCCGAGATCGCCCGAGTGCCCATCATGATCGACTCGTCCAAGTGGAGCGTCATCGAGGCCGGCCTGAAATGCATCCAGGGCAAGGGCATCGTCAACTCCATCAGCCTGAAGGAAGGCGAGGCCGAGTTCCGCCGCCAGGCCAAGCTGGTGCGCCGCTACGGCGCCGCGGCCGTCGTGATGGCCTTCGATGAGAAAGGCCAGGCGGACACCTTCGCGCGCAAGACCGAGATCTGCGCGCGCGCCTACAAGGTGCTGGTGGACGAGGTCGGGTTCCCGGCCGAGGACATCATCTTCGACCCCAACATCTTCGCCATCGCGACGGGCATCGAGGAGCACGACAACTACGCGGTGGACTTCATCGAGGCCACGCGCTGGATCAAGCAGAACCTGCCCGGCGCCAAGGTGTCGGGCGGCGTGTCCAACGTGTCGTTCAGCTTCCGCGGCAACGAGCCGGTGCGCGAGGCCATCCACACCGTGTTCCTGTACCACGCCATCCAGGCGGGCATGGACATGGGCATCGTCAACGCCGGCATGGTGGGCGTCTACGACGACCTCGACGCCGAGCTGCGCGAGCGCGTGGAAGACGTCGTGCTGAACCGCCGCGCCGACGCCGGGGAGCGCCTCATCGAGATCGCCGACCGCGCCAAGAGCGCCGGCAAGGACGACTCGGCGCGCCTGGCCTGGCGCGCGGGCGACGTCAACCAGCGGCTGTCGCACGCGCTGGTGCACGGCATCACCGACTTCATCACCGAAGACACCGAGGAAGCCTGGCAGGCCATCCTGGCCAAGGGCGGCCGGCCGCTGCACGTCATCGAAGGCCCGCTGATGGCCGGCATGAACGTCGTCGGCGACCTGTTCGGCGCCGGCAAGATGTTCCTGCCGCAAGTCGTCAAGAGCGCCCGCGTGATGAAGCAGGCCGTGGCCCACCTGCTGCCCTACATCGAGGAAGAGAAGCGCCTGCTCATCGAAGGCGGCGGCGACGCCAAACCCAAGGGCAAGATCGTCATCGCGACCGTCAAGGGCGACGTGCACGACATCGGCAAGAACATCGTCACGGTGGTCTTGCAGTGCAACAACTACGAAGTCGTCAACATGGGCGTCATGGTGCCGGCCCAGGACATCCTGCGCAAAGCCAAGGAAGAGGGCGCCGACATCATCGGCCTGTCGGGCCTCATCACGCCCAGCCTGGAAGAGATGCAGCATGTGGCGGCCGAGATGCAGCGCGACGACTACTTCGCGTCGCGCCACATGCCGCTGCTGATCGGAGGCGCGACGACCAGCCGCGTGCACACGGCGGTCAAGATCTCGCCGCACTACGAGGGGCCGGTCGTCTACGTGCCCGACGCATCGCGCGCCGTGGGCGTGTGCACCGAGCTGCTCAGCGACGACCGCGCGGCCGCCTACATCGCCGAGCTGAAGGCCGACATCGAGAAGACCCGCGAGCTGCACGCCAACAAGAAGCAGACGCCGCTGGTGACGCTGGAACAGGCACGTGCCAACAAGGCGGTGCTGGACCTGGCCCGCGTGCCGCCCGCGCCCAAGTTCACCGGCCGCCGCGTGCTGAAGAACCTGGACCTGGCCGAGCTGGCCCGCTACATCGACTGGGGCCCGTACTTCCAGACCTGGGACCTGGCCGGACCGTATCCCGCCATCCTCGACGATGCCGTCGTCGGCAGCGAGGCGCGCAAGGTGTTCGCCGACGCCCAGGCCATGCTGAAGAAGATCATCGACGGCCGCTGGCTGCATGCGCATGCGGTCTTTGGCCTGTACCCGGCCGCGCGGGTCAACGACGACGACATCGCGATCCGCAGCGAGCCACCCATGGTCTGGCACGGCCTGCGCATGCAGTCGGAGCGTCCTGTTGTCGAGGGCGTGAAGCGACCCAACCGCTGCCTGTCCGACTTCGTCGCCGAGCAGGGTGACCACATCGGCCTGTTCGCCGTCACGGCGGGCCTGGGGGTGGACAAGAAGGAAGCCGATTTCCTGGCCACGCACGACGACTACTCGGCCATCATGCTGAAGGCCCTGGCCGACCGCTTGGCCGAGGCCGCCGCCGAATGGCTGCACGAGCGCGTGCGCCGCGAGTTCTGGGGCTATGCGGCGGACGAGGCCTTGTCCAACGAGGCCCTGATCGCCGAGAAATACCAGGGCATCCGCCCGGCGCCCGGCTACCCGGCCTGCCCGGACCACCTGTCCAAGCGCGATCTGTTCCGTGTGCTGGCCCCCGACGAGATCGGCATGGGCCTGACCGACAGCATGGCCATGACGCCGGCCGCGAGCGTCAGCGGCTTCTACCTGGCCCACCCCGATGCGGCCTACTTCAACGTCGGCCGCATAGCCGACGACCAGCTCGCTGACTGGGCCGCCCGCTGCGGCCTGAGCGAGACCGATGCCCGGCGGGCATTGGCGCCGTTGCTCGGCTGATACGCACGACCCGCGGCGGCGGGCCATTTGTAACTGAAGCGGCCTTGTCCTACAGGGTGGGCCGCGGGGTGGCGGCATCCTTTCGTCATCGTTCAAACACAACGGAGTCCCCATGTCGACCCCCACACTCCCCGTCAAGTCCACGCAGATCGTCGCCGGCGTCGCCGTCGTGCTGGCGTTGCTGGGCGGCGCCTACGCGGTGGGCCGTTCGCAGGGCGTCAGCACCGAGCCGGTCGCCGAAGCGACTGCCCCCATGCCCGCGCAAACGCAGGAACGCCAGCCGCAGCGCCTGGCCAGCGCCGACACGGCCCGCGAGACGCACACCGCTCGCCCGGCGCCTGAAGTGCAGGCCCAGCCCGCGCTGTGCCAGAGCTGCGGCCGCGTGACCGCGGTGCATACCGAAACCCGCCGCGGCAAGGGCAGCGGCGTGGGCGCCGTGGGTGGCGCCGTCGTCGGCGGCCTGCTGGGCAACATGGTGGGTGGCGGCAATGGCCGCAAGCTCGCCACCGTGGCGGGTGCCGTGGGCGGCGGCTACGCTGGCAACGAGATCGAGAAGAACCAGAAGAGCTACACCGTCTGGGTCGTGCAGGTCGAGGAACGCGATGGCCGCATCCGCCGCTTCGAGCGCAGCGCCGATCCGGGCCTGCGTGTCGGCGACGAGGTGCGCCTGACCGAAAACGGCTTCACCCGCGCATGAGTTCCGGAGCCCGCGCCATGAAATCCCTCATCGCCGCGGCCCTGGCCGCCGTCCTTTGCACCGCGCAGGCGGCGCCCACCGTGTCCGTGCCGACGCCCAAGCAGCTGTCGCACCTGTGCGATGGCTGCGCCTGGGTCAAGCAGGTGCGGACCGAGTCGCGCAAGGGCTCGGGCAGCGGTGTCGGTGCCGTGGGTGGCGCCGTGATTGGCGGCCTGCTCGGCAACCAGGTGGGTGGTGGCACCGGCAAGAAGATCGCGACCGTGGGCGGCGCTGTCGCCGGCGGCTACGCGGGGAACGAGGTCGAGAAGAACGCCAAGAAGCGCACCGTCTGGGTCGTGCAGCTCGTCAACCGTGACGGCAGCCAGCGCAGCGTGGAACTGAGCGCCGACCCGCAGCTGCGCGCGGGTGACCGCGTGCGAGAAAAAGACGGCCAGCTCAGCCGGACGTGACGCCCGGCAGGCCGCGCCGCAGCTGGATGGCTTCGGCCACATGGCCCGGCGCAATGACCGCCGCGCCCGCCAGGTCGGCGATTGTGCGGGCCACGCGCAGCACGCGGTGAAAGCTGCGCGCCGACCAGCCCAGCCGCTCGGCTGAACGCTCCAGCAAGGCTTTCGCCGGTGCTTCCAGCGCGGCGTGCGCGGCCAGGTCCTGGGCCTGCAGCAGCGCGTTCGCCACCCCCTGACGAGACAGCGCGCGTTCGCGCGCCGCGGTCACGCGTTCGGCCACGGTGGCACTGGTCTCGCCCGGTGCCAGGTCCTGCAAGGCGCTGGGCGCAATGACGGGCACCTCAATGAGAAGGTCCAGCCGATCGAGGAAGGGCCCGCTCAGCCGGCCCTGGTAGCGCGCTACCTGGTCCGGCGTGCAGCGGCAGGCGCGCAGCGGGTTGCCGAGGTGGCCGCAAGGACAGGGGTTCATGGCCGCGACGAGCTGGAAGCGCGCCGGGAACTCCGCCTGGCGCGCCGCACGCGAGATCAGGATGCGGCCGGTCTCCAGCGGTTCGCGCAACGCCTCCAGGGCCGCGCGCGGAAATTCCGGCAGCTCGTCCAGGAACAGCACCCCGTGCTGGGCCAGCGAGATCTCACCTGGCCGCGGCGGCGACCCACCGCCCACCAGGGCCACGCTGGATGCCGAGTGGTGCGGCGCGCGCATCGGCCGCTGCCCCCAGCGCGCGATGTCGAACTGGCCCGCCAGGCTGAGCACGGCGGCCGACTCCAGCGCGGCCTCGTCGTCCAGCGCCGGCAGCAGGCCCGCCAGGCGTTGCGCCAGCATGGACTTGCCGGTGCCAGGCGGCCCCACCATCAGCAGCGAATGCCCGCCCGCGGCGGCGATTTCCAGCGCCCGCTTCGGGCCGGCCTGACCCTTGATGTCGGCCAGGTCGGGCAGGCCGGTCTGGCGCTCTCGTGGCAGCGCGGCGGCGCGGGGCAGTGCCTCGCCTTCGGGCTGCAGCGCGGCGACGACATCGAGCAGGTGCCTGGCCTGCCGCACGACCAGGCCGTCGACCAGGGCGGCTTCCGCGGCACTGGCCTCGGGCAGCAACAACTCCCGCTCGGCGCCGGTCTGGCGCAAGGCCAGCGCCATCGCCAGCGCGCCGCGCACGGGCCGCAACTCGCCGGCCAGCGACAGCTCGCCGGCGCATTCGAAGCGCGCTAGGCGGGCTGCGTCGATCTGCCCGTTGGCCGCCAGCAGGCCCAGCGCCATCGGCAGGTCGAAGCGGCCGCCTTCCTTGGGGAGGTCAGCGGGCGCGAGGTTGACGGTGATGCGCTTGTTGGTGGGAAAGGCCAGCCCGCTGTTCTGCAGCGCCGCGCGCACGCGTTCGCGGGCCTCCTTGACCTCCGTGTCCGCCAAACCCACGACGGTGAACGACGGCAGGCCGTTGGCCAGATGCACTTCCACGGTGACGGGCGCGGCGGCCAGGCCATCGAGAGCGCGGCTGTGGACGGTGGCAAGGCTCATCGGCAGTCGGGAGCGGGGCGGAGTGGGGCCGGGGTGGCGAGGCAGTCTAGCCGGCGGTCGGTGCGTGGCCGGCGTGTGCTTTTACCGGCCGCGCACACCGTTGGTGCGACCCGGGCGCCGCAATGAGCCCAAGTTGGTGCGCAGGCGTGTGGACGGGGCGCTCCATGCCCAGATCCGTGCAGATGACCTGCGGGCAGCCGTTGGCACGGAAGCTGCAAATAGCCCGCCGGACTGTATTCACCCCCAACTTTGATCAGGAGATCCGCCATGAAGTTGTCCCCTTCGCTGCTCGCGCTGGCACTGTCTGCGGCTGCCCTGCCGGCTTTTGCCGACGAGCCCGCCGCGCCGGCCGACCCGCTGTCGTTCAACGTCGGCGTCGTCAGCGAATACCGCTACCGCGGCATCTCCCAATCGCGCCTGAAGCCGGCGCTGCAGGGCGGCCTCGACTATGCGGCTCCCAACGGCTTCTACGTCGGCACCTGGGCCTCGACGATCAAGTGGATCAAGGACATCCCCGGTGGCGGTGGCGATGTCGAGATCGACCTCTACGGCGGCTACAAGACCGAGGTCGCCCCGGGCCTGACGCTGGATGTCGGCGGTCTGTACTACCTCTATCCGGGCAACAAGCTCAAGGGCGTGGCCGGCTTTGCCAACGCCAACACGTTCGAGGTCTATGGTGCGCTGACTTTCGGCCCCGTGACGGCCAAGTACTCGCACAGCACGACCAACCTGTTCGGCAACGTCGATAGCAAGAACAGCAGCTACTTCGACGTGACGGCCAACTTCGATCTCGGTGACGGCATGACGCTGTCGCCCCACGTCGGCCACCAGACCGTCAAGCATGCCTCGGTGGCTTCGTACAGCGACTACTCGCTGACGCTGGCCAAGGACTTCTCCGGCCTGATCCTCAGCGCCGCGGTCGTCGGTACCGATGCCGACAAGACCTTCTACGCCAGCCCGGCCAACGGCAAGTTCCTGGGCAAGACCTCGCTGGTCGTCGGCCTGAAGAAGACCTTCTAAACACTGGAGCTGGACATGAAACTGATCACTGCCGTCATCAAGCCCTTCAAGCTCGACGAGGTGCGTGAGGCTCTGAGCGCGATCGGCGTGCAGGGGCTGACGGTCACCGAGGTCAAGGGCTTCGGCCGCCAGAAGGGCCACACCGAGCTGTACCGCGGCGCCGAGTACGTCGTCGACTTCCTGCCCAAGGTCAAGATCGAGGCGGCGGTGAACGACGACGTCGTCGAGCGTGTCATCGAGGCCATCGAGTCGTCCGCCCGCACCGGCAAGATCGGTGACGGCAAGATTTTCGTGTCGCCGCTGGATCAGGTCGTACGCATCCGCACCGGCGAAACCGGCAATGACGCGCTCTGACGCGTCCATAACAACCGTTTGGAGAACACTCAAATGAAGAAACTCCTCGCCGGCCTCGCGCTTGCCGCCGGCCTGCTTGCGCCGGCCGCCTGGGCCCAGGAACCGGCTTCGGCGCCGGCATCCGCCGTGGCTGCCACGGCTGCTGCGGCCCCCGATGCCGCGTCCGCACCTGCGGCCGCCGCCGAAGCGGCTTCGGCCCCTGCGGCGCCGGCCCTGGTGCCCAACAAGGGCGACACGTCCTGGATGCTGCTGTCCACACTGCTGGTCATCATGATGACGGTGCCGGGCCTGGCGCTGTTCTACGGCGGCCTGGTGCGCAGCAAGAACATGCTGTCGGTGCTGATGCAGGTGATGGTCGGCTTCTCGCTGATCGTCGTGCTGTGGGTGCTGTACGGCTACAGCTTCGCGTTCACCGAGGGCAACAAGTTCATCGGCGGCACGGACCGGCTGTTCATGAAGGGCATCTGGGACAACGTCGCCGGCACCTTCTCGAACGCGGCCACCTTCAGCAAGGGCGTGGTCATTCCGGAAATCGTGTTCGCGGCCTTCCAGGCGACCTTCGCCGGCATCACCGCCTGCCTGATCCTGGGTGCCTTCGCCGAGCGCATCAAGTTCTCGGCGGCCCTGGCCTTCCTGACGCTGTGGTTCACGTTCAGCTACCTGCCGATCGCCCACATGGTCTGGTTCTGGGCCGGCCCGGATGCCTACACGTCGGCTGACGTGGTGGACAAGGTCAACAGCACCGCCGGCATGATCTGGCAATGGGGTGCGCTGGACTTCGCCGGCGGCACGGTCGTGCACATCAACGCCGCCGTCGCCGGTCTGGTGGGTGCCTTCATGATCGGCAAGCGCGTTGGCTACGGCAAGGAGCAGTTCACGCCGCACAGCCTGACGCTGACCATGGTCGGTGCCTCACTGCTGTGGGTGGGCTGGTTCGGCTTCAACGCCGGCTCCGCGCTGGAAGCCAATGGCTTCGCCGCGCTGGCCTTCATCAACACGCTGGTTGCCACGGCTGCCGCCGTGCTGGCCTGGTGCGTGGGTGAAGCGCTGCTCAAGGGCAAGGCCTCCATGCTGGGTGCCGCCTCGGGTGCCGTCGCCGGCCTCGTCGCGATCACGCCGGCTGCCGGCAACGTCGGCATCGGCGGCGGCCTGGTCATCGGCATCGTCGCCGGCTTCGCCTGCCTGTGGGGCGTGTCGGGTCTGAAGAAGCTGCTGGGTGCGGACGACTCGCTGGACGTCTTCGGCGTCCACGGTGTCGGCGGCATCGTCGGCGCGCTGCTGACCGGTGTCTTCAACAGCCCGTCGCTGGGCGGCCCCAGCGCCGTCGGCGACTGGGTGACCGTGGCCATGATCGCGCCGGACGCCTACTCCATCGGCGCTCAGTTCATCACCCAGGCCAAGGCTGTCGGTGTGACCATCGTCTGGTCCGGTGTCGTCTCGCTGATCGCCTACAAACTGGTCGACCTGACCATCGGCCTGCGCGTCACCGAAGAGGAAGAACGCGAAGGTCTGGACATCTCGTCGCATGGCGAGACGGCCTACCACAAGTGATGCCGCGGCCGGCGGATGCCGGCCCCGCGCAACCCGCTTGCGAGCCGCCCTTCGGGGCGGCTTTTTTGTTTGCCGAGCCCTGCGGACCGGCCGTTATGCTGCCGCGCATGGACGTCATCACCCTGCTCGTGGCGGTGCTGGTCAATGCGCTGCTGATGAGCCTGGCGCTGGTCGTCGGCGTGGGCATCCGCGTGCGCAGTGGCCTGCAGGCCTGGCAGTTCATGCTGCTGGGCCAGGCCGTGGGCTTCGGGTTGCTGATCGTCGCGACGCTGGTGGCGCCGCGGCTGCTGGCGACGCTGGGCGTCATGGCGCTGAGCGCCTCGGCCTCGGCGATGGTGCTGACGGCCTGCCGCTTCCTGGGCCTGGCGGCGCCGCAGCGCTGGCTGCTGGCGGCGCCGCTGGTGCTGGGGGCCGTGCACGCGGTCGTGTTTGGCGACCAGCGCCTCGCGACGGCGCTGACCAACCTGACCATCGCCGTGCAGATCCTGTGGGGCAGCTGGCTGCTGCTGCGCGGGGCCGGGCGCATGCGCTGGCGCTGGCTGTGCGGCGTGGCCGCGGCGGCCAACGCGCTGCTGACGCTGGGCCGTGTCGCGCTGGTGCTGGGCTGGCCCGAGGCCTACCCGCGCTTCATCGCGCCCCATCCACTCAACTTTGCCCACCTGATCCTGCTCAACGCCAGCCTGGTGCTGGGCACCATGGGCTTCCTGCTGGCCCACCGCGACGAGGCCGAGCAGGCGCTGGTGCGCCTGGCTTCGCTGGACACGCTGACCGGCCTGCTGAACCGCCGCGAGTGGATGAGCCGCGCCGGCCGCGCGCTGGGCACGGCCGGTGAGATGCCGGTGCTGCTGATGCTGGACCTGGACCACTTCAAGCGCGTCAACGACGAGCGCGGCCACCCGGTCGGCGACGAGGTGCTCAAGCTCGCCGGCGAGGTGCTGCGCGGCGAGCTGCGCGCCAGCGACCTGGTCGGCCGCTACGGTGGCGAGGAATTCTGCCTGCTCCTGCGGCACTGCGAGGCCAGCGCCTTCAGCCGGCTCGACACGCGGCTGCACATGGCGCTGACGCGGCGCTGCGAGGCCAGCCTCGGTTTCGTCGTCGACTTCAGCGCCGGCGCGGTGCGCGTGCAGCCCGGCGAGACGCTGGCCGCCGCCATCCAGCGCGCCGATGACCAGCTCTACCGGGCCAAGCACGCCGGCCGGGGCCGCACCAGTTGCGCCGACGGCGTCTTGTGATCCGGGCGGGCGCCCCCAAGTGGGCCGCCCGCGCCAAGTTTGAGATCATTCGGTCATGGTTCCCCATCTGATCACCGCCCTGAACGGCCCCATCAACGAGTTGGAGGCACGCATCCTGGAGTCCATGCCCGCCACGGAACGCTGGTTCAGGCTGGAATGGATGGAGCACACGCCGACCTTCTACGCGTCGGTGGACCTGCGCAACGCTGGCTTCAAGCTGGCGCCGGTCGACACCAACCTGTTCCCCGGCGGCTTCAACCACTTGACGCCGCAGATGCTGCCGCAGGCCGTGCAGGCGGCCATGGCCGCCATCGAGAAGATCTGCCCCGAGGCGCGCAACCTGCTGGTGATCCCGGAGACGGGCGCGCGTTGCAGCTTCTACCTGGACAACCTGGCCACGCTGGCGCGCATCTTCACGCAGGCCGGCCTGAACGTGCGCTTCGGCACGCTGGACACGGCCATCACCGAGCCTACCGAGCTGGCGATCGCCAACGGCGGCAGCATCACCATCGAGCCGCTGGTGCGCAAGCGCGGCCGGCTGATGCTCAAGGGCTTCGACCCCTGCACGGTGCTGCTGAACAACGACCTGTCCGCCGGCACGCCGCCGCAGCTGATGGGCCTGCACGAGCAATACCTGCTGCCACCGCTGCACGCCGGCTGGACGGTGCGGCGCAAGAGCCAGCACTTCCGCGCCTACGAGGAAGTGGCCAAGCGCTTCGGCAAGCTGCTGGGCATGGATCCGTGGCTGATCACGCCCATGTTCACCAGCGTGGACATGCATGGCAAGAAGGGCCTGGAGGCGCTGCAGACGGCCGCCGACGCGCAGCTGACCAAGGTGCGCCGCAAGTACAAGGAATACGGCATCAACGAGAAGCCCTTCGTCATCATCAAGAGCGACGTGGGCAGCTACGGCAAGGGCGTCATGACGGTGCGCGACGCCAAGGACATCGAGGCCCTGGCCGAGCGGCTGCCGGAGAACCTGGGCCAGGAAGTCATCGTGCAGGAGGGCGTGCCCACGCATGAGCGCGTGCACGAGGCCGTGGCCGAGCCGGTTGTCTACATGATGGACCGCTACGTGGTGGGCGGCTTCTACCGCGTGCACGCCAACCGCGGCATCGACGAGAACCTGAACGCCCCCGGCGCCAGCTACGTGCCGCTGGCCTTCGCCGAGTCGCCGCACCTGCCGCGCCCCGGCGAGAAGCCCGGCGCCAGCGCGCCCAACCGCTTCTACATGTACGGCGTCATCGGTCGGCTGGCCATGCTGGCCGCCAGCTACGAGCTGGAAGCGACCGACCCGCAGGCGGAGGCCGAAGCGGCCTGACCCGTCACACTTTCGTCAGGGCGGCGGCTTTCGCCTAGGCTGGCGGTTTCGCGCCAACCGCCTCCCTCGATGAAGACCCAACGCCTCGCCGCCCTCGTCCTGTCCCTGCAACTCGCCGGCCTGGCGCTGGCCGCCCCGCCGCGCTCCGGGCTGGATTTCGCCGGCGTCGACCGCGCCGTGCGCCCGCAGGACGACCTGTTCCGCGCCGGCAACGGCCACTGGCTGGCCACCACCGAGATCCCGGCGGACAAGTCGTCCTTCGGCGCGGTGGCGCAACTGCGCGACCTGTCGGACCAGCGCGTGCGCGCCCTCGTCGAAGGCCTGGCCGCCGCCAAACCCAAGGCCGGCTCGGCGGAGCACAAGATTGGCGCCTACTACGCCAGCTTCATGGACACGGCCGCCATCGACAAGGCGGGCCTGGCGCCGGTGAAGCCGCTGCTGGACGGCATCGCCGCGCTGCAGACCCGCGAGCAACTGGCCGCGTGGCTGGGCCGCCAGGTGGGCGTGGTCGACATGCCGGTGGTGCTCAGCGTCGATGCCGACTTCAAGCAGCCTGGCATCAATCGTGTCATCGCCACCCAGGGCGGCCTGGGCCTGCCCAACCGCGACTACTACCTGAAGGACGACGCCCGCCTCGTGACGGCCCGCGCGGCCTACCAGACCTATCTGCAAACGCTGGCGCGCGCCGCCGGCCTGGCCCAGCCCGAGGACGCCGCCCGGCGCGTGCTGGCGCTGGAGCAGCGCCTGGCCGAGGCCCAGTGGCCGGCCGAGGACAACCGCGACCCGCAGAAGGCCTACAACCCGATGACGCTGGCCGAGCTGGCGCGCAATGCGCCGGGCCTGGACTGGAGCGCCTTGTTCGCCGCTGCGGCGCTGCCGGGGCAGGACCGCTACATCGTCTCGCAGCCCAGCTACGTGACGGCCGCCGCCAGGCTGCTGGCCGAGGCGCCGCTGGACGACATCCGCGCCTACCTGGCGCTGCGCGCGCTGGACGGCAGTGCCGACGTGCTGCCGCAGGCCCTGCGCGAGGCGCGCTTCGCCTTCCGCGGCACCGCGCTGAGCGGCGCCAGCAGCGATCAGCCGCGCTGGCAGCAGGCCGTGGCCGACCTGAACAACGCGCTGGGCGAGGCGGTGGGCCAGGCCTATGTGCAGCGCCACTTCGCCGCGGCCGACAAGGCGCGCATGCTCAAGCTGGTCAACAACCTGCTCGCGGCCTATGGCGAGTCCATCGACGGCCTCAGCTGGATGACCCCGCCGACCAAGGCCAAGGCCAGGGAGAAGCTGTCCAAGTACCTCATCAAGATCGGCTACCCCGACGTCTGGCGCAGCTACGCCGCGCTGGACGTGAAGGCCGGCGACGCGGTGGGCAACCGGTTGCGCGCGGCGCGCTTCGAGTGGGAGCGCCAGGCCGCCAAGGCCGGCAAGCCGGTGGACAAGCGCGAATGGGGCATGACGCCGCAGACCGTCAACGCCTACTACAACCCGACCTTCAACGAGATCGTCTTCCCGGCCGCCGTGCTGCAGCCGCCGCTGTACAACACGCGCGCCGATGACGCGGTCAACTACGGGGCCATCGGCGCCGTCATCGGCCACGAGATCAGCCACGGCTTCGACGACGAGGGCAGCCAGTTCGACGGCGACGGTGCGCTCGCCAACTGGTGGACGGACGCCGACCGCCTGGCCTTCGAGGCCATCGGCGCCCGGCTCGTCGCCCAGTACGAGGGCTATGAGCCCATCCCCGGCAAACACATCAACGGCAAGCTGACGCTGGGCGAGAACATCGCCGACCTGTCAGGCCTGCAGATCGCCTACAAGGCCTATCTGCGCTCGCTGGGTGGCAAGCCCGCGCCGGTCGTCGACGGCCTGACCGGCCAGCAGCGCTTCTTCATGGGCTGGTCGCAGGGCTGGCGCGAGAAGATGCGCGAACCGCGCCGGCTGCAACAGCTGACCTCGGACCCGCACGCGCCGGCGGAGTTCCGCGCCAACGGTGCCGCGGTCAACCACGACGGCTTCCACGACGCCTTCAAGACCCGGCCCGGCGACAAGATGTTCAAGCCCGCCGACGCCCGCATCCGCATCTGGTGAGCCCGGGCTGACAGCCTCGGCGCGCGCCTACGCCTGCCGCCCGGCAGGCGTCAAGCCACCGGGTTGTGGTTTTGTTGCGCTGCACAAAAACCCAAAAGCGAGCGCAGAATCCCCACTTTCGAACAAACGCCACCCCAAGCCGGTGGCCCTCGCGAAGTGAGTTCTTCCCACGCGGCTCGCAGCCCCTCGGCAATGGCGGGTCTCACTCTCGGTGCCCTGGGGGTGGTCTATGGCGACATCGGCACCAGCCCGCTGTATGCATTGAAAGAGGTTTTCCACGGCGGCCATGTCGCCACGACGCCGGACAACATCCTCGGCGTGCTCTCCCTGCTGTTCTGGACGCTGACCGTCGTCGTCTCGATCAAGTACGTGCTGTTGATCCTGCGCGCCGACAACAACGGCGAGGGCGGCCTCATCGCCATGCTGGCGCTGGCCACCAATGCCGTGAACGACAAGCCGCCGCTGCGCCGCACGCTGCTGCTGGTGGGCCTGTTCGGCACGGCCATCTTCTTCGGCGACGCCGTCATCACGCCGGCCATGACCGTGCTGGGCGCCGTGGAAGGCATCGACGTCTACGAGCCCCATCTGCACGAGGCCATCCTGCCGATCACGCTGATCGTCATCGCCGGCCTTTTTGCCGTGCAGCGCTTCGGCACCGGCGGCATCGGCAAGGCCTTCGGGCCGGTCATGCTGCTGTGGTTCGCCAGCCTCACGTTGCTGGGCCTGCCGCACATCTTCGAGAACCCGCGCGTGCTGGCCGCCGTCAACCCGGTCTTTGCGCTGAACTTCTGCCTGGAGTACCGCTGGGTCGCCTTCGTCGCGCTGGGCGCCGTCGTGCTGGTCGTCACCGGCGGCGAGGCGCTGTACGCCGACCTGGGCCATTTCGGCAAGAAGCCCATCCGCATCGCCTGGTACGGCGTGGTCATGCCGGCGCTGGTCATCAACTACTTCGGCCAGGGCGCCATGCTGCTGGACAACCCCGAGGGCGTGAAGAACCCGTTCTTCCTGTTGGCGCCGTCCTGGGCCGAGATCCCGCTGTTCCTGCTCGCCACCGCGGCAGCCATCGTCGCGTCGCAGGCGCTGATCACGGCGGCCTTCTCGGTCACCAAGCAGGCCGTGCAGCTGGGCATCATGCCGCGGCTGCGCATCCTGCACACCAGCGTGCGCGACACCGGCCAGATCTACGTGCCCTTCATCAACTGGAGCCTGTTCGCGCTGGTCATCGTCGCGGTCGTGTTCTTCGGCTCGTCCAGCAAGCTGGCCGGCGCCTATGGCGTGGCCGTCACCATCGACATGACGATCACGACGGTGATGACCTTCTTCGTCATCCGCTACGGCTGGAAGTACCCGCTCGCACTGTGCATCGCCGCCACCGGCATCTTCTTCCTCATCGACGTCACCTTCCTGGCATCCAACCTGCTGAAGCTGCTGCACGGCGGCTGGTTCCCGCTGCTGATCGGCATCTGCGTGTTCACGCTGATGCTGACCTGGAAGCAGGGCCGCAAGCAGCTGTCCGACAAGCTGCGCGAGGACGCCATCGAGCTGACGACCTTCCTGGAGGCCGTCTTCATCAACCCGCCCACGCGCGTCGCCGGCACGGCCGTGTTCCTGTCGTCCGAGAAGGGCTCCACGCCCAACGCGCTGCTGCACAACCTCAAGCACAACAAGGTGCTGCACGAGCAGAACGTCTTCGTCACCGTGAAGCACCACGAGGTGCCGTGGGTGGGCTTCGACAAACGTTGCGAGGTCGAGGCGCTGGGCCATTGCTGCTGGCAGGTGGCGCTGCACTTCGGCTTCAAGAACGAGCCCGACGTGCCCGAGGCGCTGGACCTGCTGAAGAAGCATGGCGTGCAGCTCGACGAGATGGAGACCAGCTACTTCCTGAGCCGCGACATCGTCATCCCGACGATAGGCTCCGGCATGGCGCTGTGGCGCGAGAAGCTGTTCGCCAGCATGCACCGCAACGCGGCCGCGGCGGCCGACTTCCTGCACCTGCCGACGAACCGCATCGTCGAGCTGGGCAGCAAGGTCGAGATCTGACTTGAGCCCGGCCGCGCTGCCCGAGCGCCGCCTGGGCAGTCGCCACGCCGGCGCGCTGTGCGTCGGCATGGTGATCGGCGCCGGCATCTTCAAGACCTCGCCCATGGTCGCGCAGGCCTTGCCCGACGCGGGCCAGCTCTACCTGGCCTGGGCGCTGGGCGGCCTGCTGTCCTTCGTCGGCGCGCTGTGCTTTGCCGAGCTGGCCGCGGCCTTCCCGGATGCGGGCGGCGACTACCATTTCTTGCGCCGCGCCTACGGTCACCGGGTCGGCTTCCTGTTCGCCTGGTCGCGCTTCGCCGTCATCCACACCGGCTCGATGGCGCTGCTGGGCTTTGTCTTCGGCGACTACCTGGCCCAGGTGGTCGACCTGGGTCCCTGGCTGGGCCCGCATGCCAGCGCCGTGCTGGCCGCCGCCCTCATCGTCGGGCTGACCGGCCTGAACCTGCTGGGCGTGCGCGTGGGCCTGGGCACGCAACTGGGGTTGACGGTGCTGGTGATGGTCGGCCTGCTGCTGCTGGGCCTGGGCGCGGGCGCCTATCAGCTCGGCGGCCACGCGGCGGCGACGCAAGGCGCGGCGGCGAGCCAGGCCGACTGGGGCGTGGCCATGGTCTTCGTCTTCCTGGCCTACGGCGGCTGGAGCGACGCGGCCACCTTGTCGGCCGAGATGCGCGACCCGCAGCGCGGCATCGTGCGCGCGCTGCTGCTGGGCCTGGGCGCGGTGATGGGCCTGTACCTGCTGGCCAACTGGGCCTATGTCAACGTGCTGGGCCTGCCGGGCCTGGCGCGCAGCGAGGCACCGGCCGCCGAGCTGATGCGCCTGGCCTTCGGCCGCGGCGCCGAGCTGTTGATGGTGGGCGTCGTCACGCTGACCGCGCTGTCGGTCATGAACGCCATCCTCATCGCCGGCCCGCGCACCACCTACGCCGCGGCGCGCGACCTGGCCGCCGAATGGCGGCTGGCGCAATGGAACGCGCGCCGCGGCACGCCCAGCGCGGCCGTCGTCGCGACCTCGGCCGTCGCGTTGGGGCTGGTGGCGCTGGGCGACCTGACCCGCGGCGGCTTCGCCACCATGGTGGACTACCTGTCGCCCGTCTACTGGGCCTTCCTGACGCTCAGCGGCGCCGCCCTCATCGTGCTGCGCCGCCGCGAGCCCGACCAGCCACGGCCGTTCCGCGTGCCGCTCTATCCGTGGCTGCCGTTGCTGTTCACGGCCTGCAGCGCCTACCTGCTGTGGGCCAGCTTGGTCTATGTGAAGACGGGCGCCGTCGTGGGCCTGGCCGTGCTGGCGGCGGGCGCGCTGCTGCTGGCTGGGCTGGGTCGGCGCAGGGTCAGGGCAGCAGCGGGAAGCTGAAGTCCTTTGTGCCTTCGCACAGGGGCTGTGCGGGCAAGGCCGCCAGGGCCGGCCCGACGTAGATGAAGGCCTCCGGCACCTTCAACAGCCGGGCCGCCTGGGCCGGGCTGGCGGGCTGGTAGTCGGGCACGTCCAGCCCCAGCTGCCGCAGGCCCTGGGCATCGGGCACCCACCAGAGGCAGGCGTGCCGGGGTGTCTCGAACTGCATGTTGAACCGTTCTTCCGTGAAGCCGATGCTCGCGACCCGCCAGCGCTGCGTCAACGCGGCGGCGAACGCCCGCGCGACCTGCGGCGGCTGGAGCTGCCCGTCCGCCAGTGCGCGCAGTTGCTGCGCACGGGCTATCGCAGGCTGGAAGGCCTCCAGGAGACGTTCGCGAGAGGCCTGGCTGCGGTCGTCGCCGCCGATGAACAGTTCGCCCGCATCGACCTGCGCCTTCACCGTGGCCGGAAATTCCGACATGCCTCCCAGCGCGATCACCGTGCCCGCCTTGATGCGCTGGACGGCTCCGCTCAGCAGAATGGACCTGGCGCAGACCCCGACGCAACTGCCCTTGAGCTGAACTACGGGGCGTCGCTCCTGCAGCCACAGCCCGATCTTCACCACCTCCAGCGGGTCGCTCTGCGGGTGGATGTCGACGCTCAGCGGTTTCTTCAGCCCCTGGGCGAAATCGCGGCTGACCTCGTCGGCCTCGCCCTTGGCGACGAGACCGATGATGTGCGGCGAGAAATCGAAGGGCCCGGTGCCTATCGCAGCGGCGTGTGCGTTGGCCCCAAGCAGTAGCAGCGCGAGACCGGCAGTCGGCAACACCACACGCATCGACGATGACTCCCTGCTCTGATTGGCGGCGGCATTGTCAGCCCAGCTCGCGCTGCGTGATGAGCTGATCCCGCACATGCACCAGCTGACCGCCGGCGATGGCCGTCCAGGCTTCGGCGTCGTCCCCCAGCGGCTCGGACGCGATGGCCCAGCCGCCGCGCTGCGGCTTCAGGTAGAGCGTGGGCGGGTGGCCGTCGCTGGCCCAGCGCACGGCCCACAGCTGCTCGCCGTCGGCCAGCGCGGCCGAGAAGCGCAGCGGCGTGTCGATGCCCAGCGCCACCATCGCGTCGCGTGTGTCGTGCAGCATTGCGCGCAGCGCGTCGGCCACCGGTTCACCGGCCTGCACGCGGGCCATGAGGAGCAGGAACAGCAGCTCCGAATCCGTCGCACCGCGGCGCAGCTCGTACAGGTCGTCGGGCAACTGCGTCTCCAGGCGGCGGCGCACCTTGCCGAAGCCGCCGACCTGACCGTTGTGGATGAACAGG
Organism: Roseateles sp. P1_C6; assembly: GCF_056406315.1. Classification (NCBI taxonomy): domain Bacteria; kingdom Pseudomonadati; phylum Pseudomonadota; class Betaproteobacteria; order Burkholderiales; family Sphaerotilaceae; genus Roseateles; species Roseateles sp. P1_C6. Next base: position 462,802 of record NZ_JBFUAK010000005.1, on the reverse strand, counting down.
TAGCGCCCGAGGTGGAAGGGGTGGCAGTTCAGCCGCGACACGCCGCCACCGGTCGCGGCGCGCACATGGGCCATGAAGAGGTGAGACCGGACATTGGCGCACAGCGCCAGCAGGTTCTCGTCGCTCCAGGCCGGCATGACCTCGCGGTAGACGCCCGGCGTGTCGCGCTCGCCGTACCAGCCGATGCCGAAGCCGTCGCCATTCGTGGCCGTCTTGGCCTCCGAAGCCTGCAGGCTCTGCCGCACCAGCGAATGGCGCGGCTTGCAGACCAGGTCCTCCAGAAATATCGCCTCACCCGTGTACGCCAGAAACCGGCACATCCGCTTGAACTCCTCGCCTGACCCCCGCAGCTATGCTGGCCGCATGCGTCGTTTGCTGCAAGACTTTTCACCGTCCACCGCCGTTGCCGGCTTCGTCGCGGTGCTGGTGGGCTACACCAGCTCGGTGGCCATCATCTTCCAGGCCACCGTCGCGCTGGGTGCCACGCCGGCGCAGACCGCGTCCTGGCTGTGGGCGCTGGGCCTGGGCATGGGCATCACCAGCCTCGTGTTGAGCCTGTGGACCCGCCAGCCGGTGCTGACGGCCTGGTCCACGCCCGGCGCGGCGTTGCTGGCCTCGACGTCGGGGCTGGAGATGCCCGAGGCCATCGGCGCCTTCATCGTCTGCGGCCTGCTCATCGTCTGGGCCGGCGCCAGCGGCTGGTTCGAAAAGCTGATGGACCGCATCCCCGTGGCCATCGCCTCGGCGCTGCTGGCCGGCGTGCTGGCGCGCTTCGGGCTGGACGCGGTCACCAGCGTGAAGACGGCGCCCGAGCTGGTGCTGGCCATGGCCGCCGCCTACCTCGCCGGGCGCCGCTGGTGGCCGCGCTACGCGGTGCCGGGCGTGCTGGTCGCGGGCGTCATCGTCGCGCTGGCCCTGGGCCGGCTCAGCTTCGCCGGTGCCGACACCTCGCAGATCTTCGCGCTGCCGGTCTGGACGGCGCCGCACTTCACCTGGCATGCCGCCGTCGGCGCGGCGCTGCCCCTGTTCATCGTCACGATGGCCTCGCAGAACCTGCCGGGCGTGGCGGCCCAGCGCGCCAGCGGCTACCAGACGCCCGTGTCTGCCTCCATCGCCGTGACCGGCGCGGCGACCACGTTGCTGGCGCCGTTCGGCGGCTATGCCTTCAACCTCGCGGCCATCACCGCGGCGATCTGCATGGGCCGCGAGGCGCACGAGGATCCGGCGCGGCGCTACACGGCGGCCGTCGCCGCGGGCCTGTTCTATGTGCTGCTGGGCCTGGCTGGCGGCGCGGTCGCGCTGCTGCTGTCGGCCTTCCCGCGCGAGCTGGTCGCGGCCATCGCCGGCCTGGCGCTGCTGGGCACCATCGCCGGCGCGCTCGCCGCGGCGCTGAAGGACGAGGCCCACCGCGACGCGGCCATCCTGACCTTCCTCGTCTGCCTGTCCGGCATCAGCCTGCTGGGCATTGGCGCGGCCTTCTGGGGCGTGGTGGCAGGCGGCGTGGCCACCGTCGTGGCGAGCTGGCGGCGCCGGCAGCCGTCCTAGGCAGCCCCAGGTGGGCGAGGCGGGGCGCGCTGTGCAACACTGGCCGGCGATGAACCGACAGGCCCGCCCCATGAAGCTGCTCTTCGTTGCCGACCCGCTCTCCACCTTCAAGACCTACAAGGACTCCACCTTCGCGATGATGCGCGAGGCCGCCCGGCGCGGCCACAGCATCCTCGCCTGCGAGCCGCAGCAGCTCGTCTGGCTGCGCGGCGGCCGCGTGACGGCGCGCGCGGCGGTGGAGATCGCGCTGACCGGCAAGGCTGGAAAGGACAGCGACGACTGGTACACGGTCACGTCCACGGCCGACCTGGCGCTGGCCGACGTCGACGCCGTGCTGATGCGCAAGGACCCGCCCTTCGACAGCGAGTTCTTCTACACGACCCACCTGCTGAGCCAGGCCGAGCGCGAAGGCGCGCGCGTCTTCAACAAGGCCAGCGCACTGCGCGAGCACCCCGAGAAGCTGGCCATCCTGGAGTTCCCCGAGTTCATCTCGCCGACGCTGGTCACGCGCGACCCGGCCGAGATCCGCGCCTTCCATGCCGAGCAGCGCGACATCATCCTCAAGCCGCTGGACGGCATGGGCGGCATGGGCATCTTCCGCGTCAAGGACGACGGCCTCAACCTCGGGTCAATCATCGAGACGCTGAACAAGGACGGCACGCAGACGGTCATGGTGCAGCGCTTCATCCCGGCCATTGCCGAGGGCGACAAGCGCATCCTCATCATCGGCGGCAAGCCGGTGCCGCATTGCCTGGCGCGCATCCCGCAGGGCAACGAGGTGCGCGGCAACCTCGCGGCCGGCGGCAAGGGCGTGGCCCGCCCACTGACCGCGCGCGACCGCGAGATCGCCGAGCACCTGGGCCCCATCCTGGCCGCGCGCGGCCTGCTGCTGGTGGGCCTGGACGTCATCGGCGAGAACGTCACCGAGATCAACGTGACCAGCCCGACCTGCTTCCAGGAGATCACCGACCAGAGCGGCTTCGACGTCGCCAAGATGTTTGTCGACGCGCTGGAAGCCGCCATGGCCGGTGCAGCATGAGGCGCCGTGATTTCGCCGCCCTCGGCCTGGCGGGGCTGACGCTGCCCGTGCTGGCCCAGGACGCCGACTTCGATAAGCAGGCCGAAGCCTTCCTCGAAGCGCTGTGGCAGCTGGACCCCGATGCGGCGGTCGCGGCCGGTCGCTTCGAGTTCGCCGATCGCCTCAGCCTGCCGGGCGCCGCGCAGCGCCAGCAGCGCCGGCTGTTCCTGAAGCGCTGGCTGCCGCAGTTCGACGGCATCGCCGAAGGCCCGCTGTCGGCCACGCAGCGCATGGACCGCGACATGCTGGTCGCCAAGATCAAGAGCGACCTGTGGCGCCTGGACACGTTGCGCGAATGGGCCTGGAGCCCGGCCGAGCACAACCCGGCCGGCCCCATCGACCTCATCCTCAACACCGAATGGGCGCCGCTGCCCGAGCGCGTGACGGCGCTGCATGCGCGGCTCAAGCAACTGCCGGCCTTCTACGCCGAGGCGCGCAAGAGCCTGGCTGGCGTGACGCGCGAGCACACCGAGCTGGCGCTGCAGCAGGCGCCGGGCGTGCTGGCCGTGCTGGCGGACGTCGAGTCCCACGCCCAGCAGGTCGGCATGGGCGCGCTGATGGCGCCGGCGCTGCACGCGGCCCGCCTGGCAGTGGCCGGCTACCAGGCCCATCTGCAGCGGCTGCTGCCAACGGCCAAACGGCCCTGGCGCCTGGGTGCGGCGTTGTACGAGCCCAAGTTCGCGCACGACATCCAGTCCGCCCGCACGGCCCGCCAGACCTACGAGCTGGCGCTGCAGCGCCAGGGCGAAGTGCTGGCCAGCATGCAGACACAGGCCGCCGCGCTGTGGCCCACCGTCATCGGCAGCGAGGCGCCGCCCGCCGACCGCTTCGCGCTGATCGGCCGCGTCATTGCCAAGCTCAGCGAACGCCATGTCGCGCGCGAACGCTTCGTCGACGAGATCCGCGCGCAGATCCCGCAGCTGGAGGCCTGGATACGCGAGCACGACCTGCTGACGCTGGACCCGAGCAAGCCACTGGTCGTGCGCGAGACGCCGGTCTACCAGCGCGGCGTGGCCGGCGCCGGCATTGAAGCGCCCGGCCCCTACCGGCCGCAGGACCGCACCTACTACAACGTGACGCCGCTGAACGACCTGACGCCCGCCGAGGCCGAGAGCACGCTGCGCGAGTACAACCACTGGATCCTGCAGATCCTCAACATCCACGAGGCCATTCCGGGCCACTACACCCAGCTGGTCTACGCCAACGGCGCACCCAGCAAGGTCAAGGCGCTGTTCGGCAACGGCGCGATGGTGGAAGGCTGGGCCGTCTACGGCGAGCGCGTGATGATCGAGAGCGGCTACGGCGCCTCGCCCGAGATGACGCTGATGTGGGGCAAGTGGCACCTGCGCTCGGTCACGAACACCATCCTGGACTACAGCGTGCACGTGCTGGGCATGGGCCAGAAGGCAGCGCTGGACCTGCTGACCCGTCAGGCCTTCCAGACCGAGCGCGAGGCCGTGGAGAAATGGCGCCGCGTGCAGCTGACCTCCGTGCAGCTGACCAGCTATTTCAGCGGCTACAGCGAGATCTTTGCGCTGCGCGAGCAGCTCAGGGCCAGGCCGGGCTTCGGCCTCAAGGTCTTCCACGAGAAGTTCCTCAGCTACGGCAGCGCGCCGGTGAGGTTGATTGCGGCGGAGATGCTGAAGGCCTGAGTCAGAGCCTGAAGCGGTCATGCAGCTGCGGCGGCGCTGCCGCCGCATCGTCCGCCATCCACACCGGCCCCGGCCCGGCGTTGTGCTGCCACCGCCGCGGCACGCGGTCCAGTGCGATGAAGTGCGCCGTCAGTCCGCCATCCTTGTCGATGCGAAAGCGCAAGAACCCCTTGTGGTCCTGCCCGTCCAGTGCCGCATAGCCGTTGTTGGTCAGCAGGCCCAGGCGCGACATCAGCGCCAGATAGCCGCCGAAGATCAGCGCCCCCAGCAGCGTGCCGCCCAGGAACACGCCCAGCCCCACCAGGCTGGCGTGCGCCATCAGCCCGCGCAGCCCGTCGCGGTTGGGGATCCAGTCCCATTCGCCCACCAGCTGGTGCAGCCAGAAGGTCAGGTTGAAGATGGCCACCACGTGCACGACGGCGTGGATGAAACCGATGCCCCAGGTGGCGCCCCAGCGCCACGCGCGGCCGGCCTTGGGCGGCAGTTCGTCCACGGCCTCGCGGCCCATGACCATGCAGCCGAAGGCCATGCCCGCGTTGATCAGCAGGCCCAGCGGACTGAACACCATGGCCTTGAGCCACAGCGCCATCGCCAGCGGGTACTCGTGCACGTCGAACTCCCACAGCGGCCGGAACAGGTCGGGCTGGAAGGAGCGCGTGAACGGCGTGGAGTTCAGGTAGGCGTTGAAGCAGTACAGCGCCCCCAGCAGCACGGCGAACCAGACATTGCCGCCGCCGCCACTGGCGTCGCGGCGGAACAGCGCCCACAGGTTGCCCACGCAGCCGGCCCGGGACGTCGCGGCATCGGGGTAGGCGGTGGCCTCCTGGCGCTCGAACTCGCAGCCCGGATGGTCGTCCTCGGTCAGGCCGATGGCCAGCGCCGGACGCGCGGTGAAGGGTTCTGGCGGGATGCAGTCGCGCGTGTCGAACTCGGTCAGCCGCACCGGCCGCGTGGTCGTCTTGGTGTGCGTGGGGTGCGTGAAGGCGCCACCCGTGCCGCAGGTGACCAGGCGGCCCCAGCTCACCGAGTCCCAGCGCATGTAGTGGTGCAGGTCGCCGGCCAGGCGCAGCTTCACGCGGCCGCGCAGCAGGCCCTCCAGGCGCTGGTAGCGCTTGGGGTGGCTGGCGTCGGCGCCGTCGCCGATGGGGCGGGTCCAGTAGGGCTCGGGGTAGATCAGCAGGACCTTGTCCGTGTCGGCGATGGCTGGCGGCTTGCCGTGCAGGCCCAGCACCAGCGCCTCGAACTGCTCGTACTGGTCGCGGTCGATGTCGTGCGTCAGCGCGAAGTCCAGCCCCAGCGCCCACCAGCCGCCGGGCAGCTTGATGCAGAAATAGGACTGGCGCTGCGGGATGGCCGCGCCCAGCAGCGGCGCCGAGTCGTAGCCGCGCACGAAGTAGCGGCTGAAGGTGGCCGTCGAGTCCATCCAGTCGTGGTTCTGCGGCACGGCCGCCAGCGTCAGCGGCCGGCCGCGCACCAGCGTCGGCTGGAAGTCGTTGCGCACGGCCTCGAATATCTCGACGAAGCGGTAGCGGTAGTCCTCGGTGCTGGCGGCCGGGTAGGCGAGGTCGCCGCCGAACAGCAGCAGCTCGCCACGCGGCAGCGTCTGGCCATCCAGCGTCAGCCGCTCGGCCAGCGCGGCGCCAGCGACCGCGTAGCCGGCGTTGCCGCCGTCGCCGGTGTCGGCGATGAAGTCGAACCAGAACTCGCCCTTGAACTCGCCGTCGGCCTCCGGCTGGCTGCGGTCGATGACCACCAGCGGCAGCGGCTGGCTCTCGCGCCCGTCGCGGTTGCGCAGCTGGTCCAGCGACGACAGCACCTGCTGCGCGGCCGTCCACAGCACGTCGGGCTGGTACCAGGCGACGGGATGGCGTTCATGCGGCGGGACGGAGCGGCCCAGCTTCGGTGGTGACATGGGCGGCGATGATCCCCGCCGCTGCCACGGCGATCAAGCGGTATCGCGCGTGCGGTGCCCGGCGGCGGCCTTGTAGGCGTTGATCTCGGCGGCCACTTCGGCCGGCGCGATGACGTCCTCCAGCCGCGCGAAGCCCTGCGGCGCCAGCGCCTCCACGCGGTCCAGGATGGCGTCCAGACCCTCGGCACGGTTCATCTCGACGATGCGCGCGCACAGCGGCCGGCGCTCGGCCTCGTAGGCGGCCAGCGCGGCGTCGAGGTCGGCGTGGGCGGCCAGCGCGTCGGCCAGCGCCCGGGCGTCCAGGATGGCCTGCGTTGCGCCGTTGGAGCCGATGGGGAACATCGGGTGCGCCGCATCGCCCAGCAGCGTGCTGCGCCCCAGCTGCCAGCGCGGCAGCGGGTCGCGGTCGACCATGGGCCATTCCAGCATCTGCTCGGCGCGCGTGATGAGGCCGGGCACGTCCAGCCAGTCGAAGTGCCAGGCGCCGAAGGTGGGCAGCAGGTCGTCCAGCCTGCCCGCGCGGCTCCAGTCGGCGCGGTCGGGGGCCGTCAGGCCGGGCGTGGGCTGCTGCACGCGGCGGTCGGCGATCCAGTTGATCAGCTGCAGCCCGTCAGCCCGCGGCGCGCCAATCGGGTAGACGACGAACTTGGCCTGGCTGTGGCCGGCCTGCACCATGGTGCGGCCGTCCAGGAAGGGCGGTGCCCAGGACGTGCCGCGCCACATCATGACGCCGCGCCAGCAGGGTGCACCTTCGTCGGGTGCCAGCCGCCGCCGCAGCGCGGAGTGGATGCCGTCGGCGCCGACGACCAGATCGGCCGCCAGCTCGCGCGCGCCTTCCGCCGTCTCGACGAGCGCGATGGCCCGGTGGCCTTCGTCGCGCACGCCCACGACACGCTGGCCGCTGAGCACCGTCACCTTGGCGCCGGCCTCGGCCCACAGCCGCATCTGCAGCTGCCCGCGGTGGATACTGAACTGAGGATGGCTGTAGCCACCCTCCAGCCCGCGCGCATCGCGGTAGATGGGCTGGCCGTGCTTGTTGGCGAACACCAGCGCCGAGGTCTCGACCCCCATGTCGCGCAGCGCCGGCAGCAGGCCCAGCTCGTCCAGCACCGCCACCGCATGCGGCAGCAGGTTGATGCCCACGCCCAGGGGCTTGGGCTCGCGCACGGCCTCCAGCACGGTCACGCGGTGCCCGCGCGCCTGCAGCGCTAGCGCCGCGGTGAGCCCGCCGATGCCGCCGCCTGCGATGACGATGTCGATGTCTTTCATTTCAGGGTAAGCGAGATAGTTGCAGTGCGCAACAAAACCTAATCTGGTGCTGTGAGCAAGACCGACAGCCTCAGCGACATCACCCCCGAAGGCGCCATGCTGCCCGTGCCTGGGGTGGACTATGGGCCATTGGACCAGTTGCTGGGCTATGCGCTGCGCCGTGCGCAGAACGCGCTGTATCTGGACTTCTACCGCGCCACCGCCGAGTGGGACGTCAGCCCGCAGCGCTTCGCCGCGCTGGTGCTCATCTCGCGCAACCCCGGCCTGCGGCAAGGGCTGCTGGGCCAGGCCATGGGGCTGCACCGCAGCGGCGCGCTGCGGCTGACCGACTGGCTCACCGCCCAGGGCTGGGCCGAGCGCCGCGACGCGCCCGACGACGCCCGCGCCTGGGGCCTGCACCTGACGCCCACGGCCAGGCGCCGCCTCGCCAAGCTGGAGGCGGCGGTGGCCGCCCATGACGCCGCCCTCGCCGCCGAGCTCGGCGAACAAGGCCCCGCGCTGAAAGCCGCGCTGGAGCGGCTGGCGGCGGTCGCGACCGCCCAGTCTCTTTCGCCCCCAACAACCACGACCCGGAGACAAAAGAAATGATCCAACGCCGCCACGCCCTGCTGTCTCTCGCGGCCCTGCCGCTCGCCATCCGTGCACAAGGCCAGCCGCCGCGCATCCTCGTCGGCTTCCCGGCCGGCGGCTCGGTGGATACCACGGCCCGGCGCGTCGCCGAGTCCTGGCGCGGCAAGCTGGCCGAGACCGTGCTCGTCGAGCAGAAGGTCGGCGCCGGCGGCCGCATCGCCATCGCCGGGCTGAAGGACGCCGTGCCCGACGGGCAGACGCTGCTGCTCAGCCCGTCGTCCATGTTCACCATCTACCCGCATGCCTACCGCAAGCTGGCCTACAACCCGGCGACCGATGTGATCCCGGTCGCGCCGCTGGCTCTGTCCACCTGCGGCTTCGGCGTCGGGCCGCAGGTGCCGGCCACGGTGAAGACGCTGGCCCAGCTGGCCGACTGGCTGAAGGCCAACCCCGACAAGGCCGCCTACGCGTCGCCCGCGGCCGGCGCGATGCCGCATTTCCTGGGCAACCAGTTCGAGCATGCCGCGGGCCTGAAGCTCACGCACGCGCCCTACCGCGGCGCCGCGCCGGGCATGCAGGACCTGATGGGCGGGCAGATCGCCGCCGGCTGCTTCTCCATCGGCGACTTCCTGCCCCACCTGGCCTCGGGCCGCGTGCGGCTGCTGGGCGTGACGGACAAGGCGCGCTCCCGCTTCGTGCCCGACGTGCCCACCTTCGAGGAGCAGGGCTTCAAGGGCATCGTGGGGGTCGAGACCTATGGCCTGTTCGTGCCGGCCAAGACGCCGCAGGCCGTGGTCGACAAGCTGGCCGACATGGCCCGCGCCACCGTGCGCGAGCCGGCCGTCGTCGAGGCGCTGGCCAAGCTGGGCTTCGAGCCGCTGAGCCTGCCGCCGGCCGACTATGCCAAGCGCCTGGCCGTCGAGCGCGAGTACTGGGGGCCGGTCGTCAAGGCCTCGGGGTTCAGCTCGGACGATTAGCATCGGCGCTCCACTTCATGGAGCGTGAATGCCCTGGCGTCGACTGGCCGTTGGCCTTGCTGTTTGCCTGACTCTGTGCGCTGCGCAGGCCGCCACCGACACGGCCCGTCTGCGCACGCTGCTGACCGAGCAGCAATACGCCAGCGCGCGGCCCGCGCTCGACGCGCTGCTGCGCCTGCCGCGACCCGGCGCCGACGAGCGCGCCGTCATCTACCAGTGGCTGTTCGCCCGTGACGACGGCGCCGCCATCGACCGGCGCACGCGCGGCGTGCTGGGCGATGCCAAAGCCGACGCCGTCGATCTGCTGGCGGCCGGTCGGCTGGCGCTGGACCGGCGCGACTTCGAACGGGCCAGGCAGTGCTTCGAGCGCGCCCTCGACAAGGCCGACCGTCCCATCGACACGGCGCAGGCCTTGCGCGGCCTGGGCCAGCGCCACTACCAACTGCGCGAGTTCGACGCTTCGCTGGCCAAGCTCGAGCAAGGCCTGGCCGCCGAGCGCACCGCCGACGGCCTGGCGGCGTTGGCCGACACGCTGATCCGCCTGGGCCGCACCGAGGACGCCATCGCCGCGGCCGAAGGCGCCGTGGCGCTGAACCGCCACCACGAGGCGGCGCACTACCTGCTGGGCAACGGCTATGCGCGCGAGAACTACACGCAGCTCGCGGCCCGGCTGGGCGACGGCTTTGCGCTGCTGCTGGCCGACGTGAAGCGCGCGTCCGACGCATTCGCGCAGGGCGACTTCGACACCGCCTTGAACTTGAGTCTTGGCGTGCTGCAACGCTGCCCGCAGCTGGGCCGCGCGCATGCCATCGCGGCCAAGGCGCTGGAGTCGCAGCGCTTTGCCGTCGACGTGCACCGCGCCGCCTACGAGCGCCGCTTTGCCGCCACGCCCATGCCGGTCGTGCCCGGCATCGAGCGCTACGTTTTGAACTGGCAGGATCTGTCGCCGCGCCACCGCAAGCGCGTCGCGCTGTCCGTGGCGCCGTGGAAGGCCTTCATCCCGGTGCTGGTGGAGGGCGGCGCGACGCACTTCATCAAGCCCATGGCCATGCGCCTGTCCGAGACGCCGCAGGCCCATGCGTTGAAGGATGCGCGCATCGACTACGACTCGCGGCTGTGGGACGACGTGCGCGGCATGGGCGGCTACTTCACCGTCACCGGCATCGAGGACGTGGAGCGCAGCATCTTCGACAAGTACAACACCGTGCTGCACGAGCTGACCCACCAGGTGCACGGCGTGCTGACGGCCAACCAGGCGCGCGAGATCGAGGCGGCCTACCAGGTGGCCAAGGCCAGGGACGCGAATGCGACGGACAAGGCCAACGCGGGCTTCCTGTCGCGCTACGCGGGCGGCTCGGTTTGGGAGTACTTCGCTGAGGGCGCGAACGCTGAAGCCTCGCCCCGGCGCGACATCTACGACGGCCGCGAGATCGTGCGCGAGCGCCTGATCGCGATGGACCCGGCGCTGCGCACGCTGGTGCAGCGCTTCTTCGCGCAGCGCGACACGCGCGCCAGCCTGCCCATCGCGCTGGTCAACGCCGGCAACCAGAAGCTGGAGGACGGCAAGCTGGCCGACGCGACGCCGCTGTTCGAACGCGCGCTGACGCTCGCGCCCGACGACGAGAGCGCCCTGGGCGCACGCCTGTATGCGCTGGCGCTGGAAGGCAACGGCGCCGCCGCGCAGGCGCTGGCCGCGCGCGCGTTGGCCCGTCACCCGAACAGTGGGGCTTTGCGCGTGACGACGGCCGACGCGCTGTGGCATGGCGGCGCGCCGCTGGCCACCGAGGTCGTGCCCAGCCTCGCGCGCGACACCGGCACGCTGAAGGGCGAGGACCGCTTCCGCGTCGACCTGGCGCTGGCCGACCACCACCGCCGCCTGGGCAACGTGACGCAGGCGCTGGCCGCCTATGACGCCGTGCTGGCCTACCAGGGCGATCAGCCCGAGGCGCTGTGGGGCCGCGCCGCCACGCTGGCGCTGGCCGAGCGTTGGGACGAGGCCTTCAAGCAGTACGAGGCCGTGCTGCGGCTGCGCACCGGCCTCGTGCCACTGCGCCGCGACTACGCGCTGGACCTGCTGCGCGCCGGCCGCACCGAGCCCGCCCGTGCCCAGGTCAAGGAGGCGCTCATCCTCGACCCGCGCGACCCCGACACGCTGGCGCTGAAGGCCTGGGTGGCCCTCGTCGACGGCGATGCGGTCGCCGCGCAGCGCGGTGCGGATGAAGCGCTGGCGCTGGGCGCCTGGAGCGACCTGGCCACCATCGTGCGCGCGGCCGCGCTGCAGGCGCAAGGGCAGGGCGATGCCGCCCGCGCCGCGCTGGCTCCGCTGCAGCAGCGCATTGCCGCAGGCGCGCCGCCGCAATACATCTACCGGCCGGAGAAGTCGGCCTGGTTCTCGGTGCACGAGCTGCCCGCGAGCGAGCGCCGCGTGATGGCGCTGCTGATCAAGTGATGACGCTGTTCCGGCGCCTCGAAGCCGCGCACCTGAACGGCCTCAGCGTGGCGCTGGGTGTGGCGGCCACGCACGGCGTCGTGGCCGGGTTGTTCGGTGACACGGCGGGCCTCGCAGCCGTCGGCGGCGCCGTCTGCGCCAGCCTGACCGACGTGCCCAACCCGCCGCAACGCGTGCTGCCGCGCGTGCTGCCGGCGGTGGTCGCCGCGGCGCTGGTCACCGGCCTCGTCGGGCTGGCGGACGGCTCGCTGGCGTTGACCGTCGCGCTGGTGGCCGGCGTCACCTTCCTGTCGCTGATGGCGCTGGCCTGGGGCCTGCGCGCCGGGCCGCTGTCGTTCTCGCCCGTGCTGGCCATGGTGTTCGCGATGGCCTGGGACCGGACGGCCGGCGCCACGTCGCCGCTGGCGCATGCCGCCTGGGTGGGTCTGGGTGGCTGTGTCTATGCGGGCTGGGCGCGCGGCAGTGCGGTGCTGCTGCGCCACCGCCTGCGCGAGCTGGCGCTGGTCAATGCGCTGCGCGCGACCGAGCGCCGGCTGCGCTCGCGCGCGCAACGCATCGCCGGTGCGGTGGGCGGTGCGGAGGCCAGCATCCGCGCGTCCATCGCCGACGACGTCGTGCTGGCGGACGCGCTGCAGGCTGCACGCGACCAGGTCTTCGCCGCGCGCCGCTCGCCGCGCAGCCGCCGCCAGACGGACTTGGTGCTGGGCCTCATCGAACTGCGCGACCTGCTGCTGGCCAGCCGGCTGGACACCGAGCTGCTGGGCCAGGACTTCCCCGGCCGCCAGTGGCGCGCCGCGCTGGCCGACACGCTGCGCCACCTAGCCGACGTGCTGGCCGCGCTGGCCGACACGGTGGCGTTCGGCACGCCGCTGCCCGAGGTGTCGGCCGACGCCTGGCGCGCCCAGCTGGCCGCACGGTTGGCCGATGTCAGCGCGCCGGCCGGCGACTCGCGCACCCACCTGGTGTCGGCGCTGGAGTCGCGCGTGAGCCACATGCTGGACGACGTCAGCGCGATGGTGGCCCGGCAGGCGCGCCAGGACGACGTCGACAGCCCCTGGACGCCGGAGAAGCTGGCGCCCTTCGTGTCGCCGGAGGGCTGGCCGCTGGCCGCGCTCAAGCCGCACCTGACACTGCAGTCCGGCGTCATGCGGCATGCGCTGCGTTCGGCCATCGCGCTGTCGCTGGCCTATGCGCTGGGTGCCGCGCTGCCGTGGGCGGCGCACCCGTTCTGGCTGATGCTCAGCGTGGCCGTCGTGCTGCGCGGCAACCTGGAGCAGACGCTGTCGCGCCGCAACGAACGCATCATCGGCACCGTGCAGGGCTGCCTGCTGGTGCTGCTGCTGGCGCATGTGCATTGGGTGCCGCTGCTGAGCCTGTGCTTCATCGCCGCGGTGGGCACGGCGCACGCCTACGTGAACCGCCGCTACCGCGTGGCCGCCACCGCCGCCACGCTGATGGCGTTGCTGCAGCCGCTGATGCTGGCGCCCGGCAGCGACCCCTTCATCGGCGAGCGCCTCGCCGACACGCTCATCGGCGCGGGCCTGGCCTGGCTGTTCAGCTTCGTGCTGCCGTCCTGGGAGCGCGCTGCCGTGCCGCGGCTGGCCACGCAGCTGCGCGGCGCGCTGGCGCGGCATGCGGCCAACATGCTGCGCTGGATGCCCAGCGCCGAGGAGCAGCTGGCCCAGCGGCTGAGCCGCCAGCAGGCCTACACGGCGCTCGCGGCGCTGGCGGCCGCGGCGCAGCGCACGCGGGTCGAGCCCGAGAGCGTGCGCCTGCCCGAGGCCGAGATCGAATCGGCGTTGAGCCATGGCTACCGGCTGATGGCGCTGCTCGGCGCCGTGCAGCACCAGGTGCAACGGCGCACCGCACGGCTGGACGCGGCGCGCGCCGAAACCGCGTTGCCGCTGGCCCGCAAGGCCTGTGTGGATGTGCTCTGCGGCGAACCCGCCACGGGCACAGACCCGGCCGAGATCCCCGACGGCGATGCCGGCGCCTGGCCCGAGCACCTGGGCCAGCAAGACCTGACGCCGTGGCTGCTGCGGCGGCTGCGGCTGTGTCGCATCGAAGCGCGCGAGTTCGTCGCCGCACTGAACCAACTTCAACCTGCAGGAGAGCAGACATGACCATCCAAACCCGAGCCGCCGTTGCCTGGAAGGCCGGCGCCCCGCTGACCATCGAAACCCTGGACCTGGCCGGCCCCGTCGACGGCGAGGTGCTGGTGGAGGTCAAGGCCACCGGCATCTGCCACACCGACGAGTACACGCTGTCCGGCGCCGACCCGGAAGGCCTGTTCCCGGCCGTGCTGGGCCATGAGGGCGCCGGCGTGGTGCTGGAGAGCAAGGTGCCGTGGCTGAAGGCCGGCGACCACGTCATCCCGCTTTACACGCCCGAATGCCGCGAGTGCAAGTTCTGCCTCAGCCGCAAGACCAACCTCTGCCAGGCCATCCGCGCCACACAGGGCAAGGGCTTGATGCCCAACGGCACGTCGCGCTTCTCGCTGAACGGCCAGCCCATCTTCCATTACATGGGCACCAGCACGTTCTCCAACCACATCGTCGTGCCCGGCATCGCGCTGGCCAAGATCCGGCCCGACGCGCCATTCGACAAGGTCTGCTACATCGGCTGCGGCGTGACGACCGGCGTTGGCGCGGTCTTGTATTCGGCCAAGGTGGAGGCGGGCGCGACGGTGGTCGTCTTCGGCCTGGGCGGCATCGGCCTGAACGTCATCCAGGGCGCCAAGCTGGTGGGCGCCGGCAAGATCATCGGCGTGGACATCAACCCGGCCCGCGAGGCGATGGCGCGGCGCTTCGGCATGACCGACTTCATCAACCCCAAGGACGTGCCCAATGTCGTCGACGCCATCGTGCAGCTGACCGACGGCGGCGCGGACTACTCGTTCGAATGCGTGGGCAACGTGCAGCTGATGCGCCAGGCGCTGGAATGCACGCACAAGGGCTGGGGCCGCAGCATCATCATCGGCGTGGCGCCGGCCGGCGCGGAGATCTCGACGCGGCCGTTCCAGTTGGTGACGGGCCGCAAGTGGGAGGGCTCGGCCTTCGGCGGCGCGCGCGGCCGCACCGACGTGCCCAAGATCGTCGACTGGTACATGGAGGGCAAGCTGCACATCGACGAGCTGATCACGCACAAGCTCAAGCTGGAGCAGATCAACGAGGGCTTCGAGCTGATGCGCCGCGGCGAGTCCATCCGCGCCGTTGTCGAGTTCTGACGTGGCGGCCAGGCGTTAGCGCCTGTTTGCAATTCATGTGGGAAGCCACAGTCGCCACGGCGGCCAATCAAGCCTAAGCTGCTCCGAAGCCAGTTCCGCTCGAAGAACTGATTGGAGACGCGCATGCAAGCTACCGCCGGGCGACAGCCTTTCTACAAGTCGCTGTACGCACAGGTCATCACGGCCATCGTCATCGGTGTCCTCGTGGGGCACTTCTGGCCGCAGACGGGCGAGGCGCTCAAGCCGCTGGGCGACGGCTTCATCAAGCTGATCAAGATGATCATCGCGCCCATCATCTTCTGCACGGTGGTGGTGGGCATCGCGGGCATGGAGGATATGAAGCGCGTCGGCAAGACCGGCGGCTATGCGCTGCTGTACTTCGAGATCGTGTCGACCATCGCGCTGATCGTCGGCCTCATCGTCGTCAACGTGCTGCAGCCGGGCGAGGGCATGCATGTCGACCCCAAGACGCTGGACACCAAGGGCATCGCGGCCTACACCGGGCCGGGCAAGCTGCAGGACACGGTGAGCTTCCTGCTGGCCATCATCCCGACGACGGTGGTGGACGCGTTCGCCAAGGGCGAGATGCTGCAGGTGCTGCTGATTGCGCTGCTGTTCGGCTTCGCGTTGCACCGCTTCGGCGGCCGCGGCACGCTGGTGTTCGACGGCATCGAGAAGACGTCCCACGTGCTGTTCGCCATCGTCGGCATGATCATGAAGGTCGCCCCCATCGGTGCCTTCGGCGCGATGGCGTTCACGATCGGCAAGTACGGCCTGGGCTCGTTGGTGTCGCTGGCCAAGCTGATGGGCTCGTTCTATGCCACCTGCCTGATCTTCATCTTCATCGTGCTGGGCACCATCGCCAAGGCGCATGGCTTCTCGATCTGGAAGTTCATCAAGTACATCAAGGAAGAGCTGTTCATCGTGCTGGGCACGTCGTCCAGCGAGTCGGTGCTGCCGCGCATGATGGCCAAGCTGGAGAACCTGGGCGTGCGCAAGTCCACGGTGGGCCTGGTCATCCCGACGGGCTATTCCTTCAACCTCGACGGCACGTCCATCTACCTGACGATGGCCGCCGTCTTCATCGCCCAGGCCACCGACACGCCGATGACGCTGATGCAGCAGCTCACGCTGCTGGGCGTGCTGCTGCTCACCAGCAAGGGCGCGGCCGGTGTGACGGGCAGCGGCTTCATCGTGCTGGCGGCCACGCTGTCGGCGGTGGGCCACGTGCCGGTCGAGGGTCTGGCGCTGATCCTGGGCATCGACCGCTTCATGTCCGAGGCGCGCGCGCTGACCAACCTGATCGGCAACGGCGTGGCCACGGTGGTGGTCGGCAAGTGGACTGGCGACCTGGACGCCGACCGCATGCAGGCGGTGCTCAACAACGAGACCGAGGCCCAGGCCGAAGAACCCGAGGAAGTTCTCGATAAAGTCGACCAACACATGGCGACTTGAGGGCTCTGGATGGAACTGTTGTCGGAACACGGCTGCTTTGGCGGCACCCAGCGGTTCCATCGCCACGAGTCGGCCGAGATCGGCCTGCCGATGCGCTTTGCGCTCTTTCTGCCGCCGGTACCGAAAGGGCTGCTGGTCTTCCTCGCCGGCCTGACCTGCACCGAGGAAACCTTCACCACCAAGGCCGGCGCGCAGCGGCTGGCGGCGGAGCTGGGCCTGGCACTGCTGATGCCCGACACCAGCCCGCGCGGCGCCAACGTGCCCGGTGAGAGCGACGCCTGGGACTTCGGCGTCGGCGCAGGCTTTTATCTGGACGCCACGCGTGAGCCCTGGGCCAAGCACTGGCGCATGGAGAGCTACCTGCTCAATGAGCTGCTGCCGCTGGTGCAGCGCGAGACCGGCCTGGCCCGCGTCGGCCTGTTTGGCCATTCGATGGGCGGCCATGGCGCGCTGACGTTGGCGCTGCGCCACCCGGGCCGGTTCTCGTCGTTGTCGGCCTTTGCGCCGATTGCCGCGCCCATGCGCTGCCCCTGGGGCCGCAAGGCCTTCGGCGGCTACCTGGGCGAAGACCGCGCGGCCTGGGCGGCCCACGACGCCAGCGCGCTGATGCAGCGGCAGCGCAGCGCGCCTTACCCCGGCGGCATCCTCATCGACCAGGGCCTGGCCGACAAGTTCCTGGCCGACCAGTTGCACCCCGAAGCGCTGGAAGCGGCCTGCGCCGCCGCCGGCCAGCCGTTGACGCTGCGCCGCCATGCCGGCTACGACCACGGCTACTACTTCATCGCCAGCTTCGTCGACGACCACCTGCGTCACCACGCCGCCCAGCTGCTTTGACGGCTGCCGCACGGTCGTGCTAAATTGCGGTCATGGAAACCCGCAGTGAACGCGCCGAGACCACGCTGACCGCCATCGTCGGCGCGGCGCTGGACATGGCCGTCACCGAAGGGCTGGAGAGCATCAGCATCGGCGAAGTCGCCAAGCGGCTGGACCTGTCCAAGAGCGGCGTGTTCTCGCGCATCGGCTCGCGCGAGCAGTTGCAGGTGGCCGTGCTGCTGGAGTTCGACAAGCGCTTCCTGCAGACCGTCTTCCTGCCCGCCATGAGCGAGCCGCGCGGCCTGCCGCGGCTGCAGGCCGTCATGCGCCGCTGGCTGGCCTGGGCCAGCGATGTGGACCGCCACAAGACCTGCCTGTACACGGCCGGCGCCTTCGAATACGACGACCGCGAAGGCCCCGTGCGCGAACACCTGCTGGACGGCGTGCTGCGCTGGCGCGCCACGCTGCGCCGCACGGTGCTGCTGGCCATGGAGATGGGCCATTTGCGCGCCGACCTCGACGCCGAGCAGATGGTGTTCGAGATGGACGCCATCTTCACCATCCTGCTGCACGACGCGCGCTTCCTGCGCGACCCGCGTGCGGGTGAGCGCGCCGAGCGCGCCTGGCAGCGGCTGCTCGGCGACAGCCGCGTCGCCACCTCACCACCTGTTGCCTGAGCCGCTCGATGAATCGCCGGCTTGTTCATTTGTCTTTTCGTCGCACGGTCGTGCGAAATTGGAGCCTTCCGTGAGCACCCACAACCCCGCCGCCGCCTTCTACGCCTCGCCCACCGCCCGTGGCATCGCCGCACTGCTGCGCGGCCTGCACCGCGTGTCGCCCGACCTCGGCACGCGCGTCGCGCTGAACCTCTTCTTCACGCCCGTGCCCACCAAGTGGCTGGCCCGCTCGCGCGATGTGCCGCTGCCCTGGGTGGAGCGCCAGCTGCCGTTCGAGGGCGGCCACATCAGCATCTGGCAGCGCAGCGACCTGGAACCCGGCCGGCCCAAGGTGTTGCTGACCCACGGCTGGGCGGGCGACGCGCAGCAGCTGCGGCCGCTCGCCGACACGCTGGCCGCCGCCGGCTTCGAGCCGCTGCTGCTGGACCTGCCCGCGCACGGCCGCAGCAGTGGCTGGCGCAGCAACCTGCTGCAATGGGTGCGGGCGCTGTTCGCCGTCACCGCCCGCTTCGGGCCGTGGGACGGCGTTGTCGCGCACTCGCTCGGCGCGCTGGCCTTGTCGCATGCGCTGGCCCGTGGCCTGCCGGCGCGGCGTGCGGCGCTGCTGGCGCTGGCGCCGGCGCCCTGGCAGTTCCTGCGCTGGTTTGCGCAGGCCATGGGCACCGGTGAGGGCCTGGCGCTGCGCATGCGCGGCCATGTCGAGCGGCGCGAGGGCGTGTCCCTCGGGCACTTCGAGCCCGCCTGGCTGGGCGAGCGCGTCGCGCAGCCGACGCTGATCGTGCACGACCGCGGCGATGTGACGGCGCCGCTGGCCGGCAGCGAGACGCTGCTGGCCAGCCTGCCCGCCGGGCGGTTGCAGGTGACGGAGAACCTGGGTCATCGGCGGCTGCTCAGCGACCCTGCCGTCATGCAGCACGTCGCCGAGCACCTGGCCGCCGTGCAGTCGCCGGCGCTGCGTGCCGTCTAGCTGACGGATGATGGCTGCCGCAACCCCGGGAGCGGCAGATGAGCAGTGGAAGACATCGGCAGTGGTGGCGTGCGCTGGGCGCCTGTGTCCTGGCGGCCTTGCCGCTGCTGGCGCAGGCGACCACGACCGGCGCGGGCCAGGTGCAGGGCGAACCACTGGCCGACGGCATCACCGCGTTCCGCGGCCTGCCGTACGCCGCGCCGCCGACCGGGCCGCTGCGTTGGCGTGAGCCGCAGCCGGTGGCGCCCTGGTCCGGCGTGCGGCCGGCCGCCGGCTTCGGTCCCGCCTGCCCGCAAAAGCCCGGATTGTCACTGGAAGGCGGGGGCGACCCTGGTGCGCTGAGCGAGGACTGCCTTTACCTGAATGTCTGGGCGCCCACCGCTGCGCCTGCGAGGTCGCGGCCGGTGATGGTCTGGCTGCACGGTGGCGCGCTGATCTTCGGCGCGGGCAGCCTGGCGCTGTACGACGGCGCGGCGCTGGCCCGCCAGGGCGTGGTCGTCGTCACCGTCAACTACCGGCTGGGGCCGCTGGGCTATTTCGTTCACCCGGCCCTGGAGCGTGTCGCGCCCGGCGGAACGGCCAACTTCGGTTTGCTGGACCAGATCGCCGCGCTGCGCTGGGTGCAGCAGAACATCGCCGCCTTTGGTGGCGACCCGCAGCAGGTGACGGTGTTCGGCCAGTCGGCCGGCGCGCAGAGCGTGCTGGCACTGATGGCCTCGCCGCTGGCGCGAGGGCTGTTCCAGCGCGCCATCGCGCAAAGCCCGTACGGCGTGCCCAGCCACAGCCGCGAGCAGGCGCGCCAGACCGGTATCCGCGTGGCCGATGCGCTGGGTCTGCCCGGCGCGCAGGCGACGGCCGAGCAACTGCGCGCCGTGCCGGCCGGACAGTTCGCCCAACTCGACGGCCCGGGCCTGTCCCTGGCGCCCAGCCTCATCGTCGGCGACGCCGCCATGCCACGCCCGCTGCTGGCCGCGTTCCAGGCCAAACAGCAGGCCGCCGTGCCCCTGGTCATCGGCAGCAACAGCAACGAGACCAGCGTGGCGCTGGCCTTCGGCCTGGAGCCCGCCGCGCTGGTGAAGCAGCTGGGCGCCGCGCGCATCCTCGTCAAGCCGCTGTACCCCGGCGTCACCGACCCGGCCGAGCTTGGCCGCCAGGTCGTGCGCGACGTGGCGTTCACCGCCTTCGCGCGGCGCATCGCCGTGCTGCATGCGCCGCGTGCGCCCACCTTCCGCTACTACTTCGACCATCTGCCCGCCGGGCAGCAGGGGCGGGAGCCTGGCGTCAGCCACGGTGGCGAAGTACCCGCCGTGTTCGGCACCGGCGACCTGTGCGCCTGCCTGGCCGTGGGCCTGACCGATGCCGACCGGCGCGCCTGGCAGGGCATGGCCGAGCGCTGGGTCGCTTTCGCCCAGCAGGGCACGCCCGCGCTGGCGGCCGGCCCGGCATGGGCGGTCGACAGCCTGCGGCAGCCCACTGTGCTGACCTTCGGGCCCGAGGCGCAGCAACTGCAGCCGGGCTTCATGGCGGCGCGGCTGAACACGCTGATCCTGGGGCTGAAGCTCGTCGGCCGGGCCGCGCCCGCCCGCTAGCGCGGCCGGCCCGCGCGGCTGACATGAGGCGCAGGGGACAATCGCCCCATGGCAGTCCTCTCCCTTTCCAACGCCCACCTCGCTTTCGGCCACGTCGCGCTGCTCGACGGCGCCAACTTTTCGCTGGAGATCGGCGAGCGCGTCGGCCTCATCGGCCGCAACGGCACGGGCAAGTCCTCGCTGCTGAAAATCCTCGCAGGCCTCGAAAAACTCGACGACGGCCTGCTGCAGCAGCAACAAGGCCTGACCAACGTCTACGTGCCCCAGGAGCCCGAGCTGCGCGGCGACGCGACCATCTTCGACGTCATCAGCGAGGGCGTGGCCGAGCACAAGGCGCTGCGCGAGCGCTACGAGATCCACGACGAGAACGACGACCTGGCCTGGGTGCAGGAGCGCATCGAGCACATCGGCGCGTGGAACTGGGAGCAGCGCGTCGAGGAGACGCTGCACCGCCTGGACCTGGATGGCACCCGCCTGGTGGGCAGCCTGTCCGGCGGCCTGAAGAAGCGTGTCGCCTTGGGCCGGGCGCTGGTGGCCCAGCCCGACGTGCTGCTGCTGGACGAGCCCACCAACCACCTGGACCTGGACGCCATCACCTGGCTGGAAGGTCTGCTGAACGACTTCAAGGGCTCGCTGCTCTTGATCACCCACGACCGCGCCTTCCTGGACAACGTGGCCAACCGCATCGTCGAGCTGGACCGCGGCCAGCTGCGCGGCTACCCCGGCAACTTCGCTGCCTTCCAGGCCGCCAAGGCCTATGAGCTGGAGAACGAGGCGCTGTTCAACGCCCGCTTCGACAAGCTGCTGGCGCAGGAAGAGGTCTGGATACGCAAGGGCGTGGAGGCCCGCCGCACCCGCTCGGTCGCGCGCATCCAGCGCCTGGAGGCCATGCGCCAGGCCCACGCCGCGCGGCGCGACGTTCAGGGCAAGGTCAAGCTGGACATCGACACCGGCGGCGCCAGCGGCAAGATCGTCGCGGAGCTGGAGGACGTGTCCAAGAGCTTTGGCGAGAGATCCATCGTGCGCGGCTTCTCGTCCACCATCCTGCGTGGCGACAAGGTGGGCCTCATCGGCCCCAACGGCGCGGGCAAGACCACGCTCTTGAAGATGATCCTCGGTGAGCTGCCGCCCGACACCGGCACCGTGCGCCTGGGCTCGCGCCTGAGCGTGGCCTACTTCGACCAGATGCGCGACACGCTGAACCTGGACGCGACGCTGGCCGACACGATCAGCCCCGGCTCGGAGTGGATCGAGATCGGCTCGCAGAAGAAGCACGTCAAGAGCTACCTCGGCGACTTCCTGTTCTCGCCGGCGCGGGCCAACTCGCCGGTGCGCACGCTGTCCGGCGGCGAGCGCAACCGCCTGCTGCTGGCGCGCCTGTTCGCGCGGCCTGCCAACGTGCTGGTGCTGGACGAACCCACCAACGACCTCGACATCGAGACGCTGGAGCTGCTGGAGGAACTGCTGGCCGAGTACGACGGCACGGTGTTCCTGGTCAGCCACGACAGGCGCTTCCTGGACAACGTCGTCACGTCCACCATCGTCTACGAGGGCGAGGCGCGCTGGCGCGAATACGAGGGCAGCGTGCAGGACTGGCTGCTGCAGTCCAAGCGCGCGGCCGCCTTGCAGGCGCAGGCGCCCAAGGCCGCCGCGCCCACCCCGCCGCCGCCCGCCGCGCCGGAGCCGGCCCTGGTCGTCGCCAGCAAGCGCAAGCTCAGCTACAAGGAACAGCGCGAGCTGGACGAGCTGCCCAAGCAGATCGCCGCGTTGGAGGCCGAGCAGACGCAGCTCAACGCGCTGATCGCCGGCAGCGAGCTGTACACGCAGGGCGCTGCCCGCATTGCCGAGGTGACCGACCGTGCGGCCGACATCGACGCCGAACTGCTGACGCTGATGGAGCGCTGGGAAATCCTCGAAGCCAAATGAACGCGTTGAACGAGGAATGGCTGGCGCTGCAGGCCCAGCACGAGCGCTACGAACCGCTGGCACTGGGCGTGAAGCTGGCGGCGTTTGCCGTCGTCGTGGTCGTGCCCGACCCGCGGCTGGCGCTGCCGCTGCTGGCGCTGCTGTGGCTGCAGGAGGGTGTGCTGAAGACCTTCCAGGGCCGGTTGGGCGACCGCCTGCTGGCCATCGAGCCGGCCTTGAAGGCGGGCGCCGACGCGGCGGCCATGCAGCTGCACAGCGACTGGGCCGCGAGCCGCCCGCGCGGCCCGGGGCTGGTGGCCCAGTACCTGAAGAGCGCACTGCGCCCGACGGTGGCGCTGCCCTATCCGCTGCTGATGGCGGTCAGCGCCCTGGTCTGATCAGGGCGGCTGCAGCTTGTCCACCGGGATCAGCGCGGCCACGCCCTTGAGCTGAACGACGGTCTCGCCCGGACGGTGCACCACGTACTGCGCGACATGGCGCTGGCCGTTGTAGCGCACGCTGTCGCCGGGCTTGATGACCGGTGGTGGTGCGATGACGGGCAAGGCCACGCGCGGCGCCGGGCGGGCCTGGCGCATCGCGTCGCGCACCTGGCCGTGCAGGCCGGGTGAGTTCTTGGCCAGGGCTTCGAGCGAGCGCGCCATCTGCGCCTTCAGCTGCTCGGCCGTGAACGGCTTCTTCAGCAGGAAGTGCGCGCCATGCGCCTCGGCCTCCAGCTCGTGCTCGGGTGTCACGTCAAAGCTCAGCAGCGAAAGGTGCAGGCGCGGCTGCGCTTCCTTCAGGCGCTGGAACAGCCGCAGGCCGGTCAGCGGCGCCTTGGCAAACCAGTCGGTGATCAGGAAGTCGGGCTTGAACAGAAGCCCTTGGGACAGTGCGCTGTCCGTGTCGGCGCAGCACAGGATGCTGTCGGCCGCAAAGCCCTGGCTCTGCAGCAGCTGACGGGCGAAGGTCTGGACGCCGGCTAACGGGTCGACAACGAGGAATTTCAAGCGTTCGGTCATGGCCACATCGGAACGCCACCCGCTGGCGATCCGGCGCGGATTCTGCCGCCAGCCCTCGGGCCGACCGGCGAAGAAACGCGCGTGGGCGTGACCTTTTTCTGGTCAGCCCCGCAGGCGGCAGAAGTCGGCGCGCAGGCCCTGCGGCGTGCGTGCCAGGTACAGCGCCTGGGCCGCGCCGTCCTGGCTGAGCCGATGGATGCCGTCGCCCACGGTGGCCGGCAGCTCGCCGCAGAAGCGCAGACTGAACTGCTCGCCCGGCTGGCGGCCGGCGCGCGCCTCGGCGGCCACCAGCGTGACCGCGTGGCCGTCCACCTCGAAACGCTGGCCGACATGGGCCTGCCAGCTCGCCAGGCCGGCCTGGCCACCCAGGCTTGGGCGCACGGCGGCCAGCGCCGCGGTCGTGCCGGCGCTGGTGACGAGGGCGGTTGCGCCGCCCTTCAGGAAATCGCGCTTGTTGATCACGGCAGGCACTCCTCGGGTTGCGGGCTGTGGGCGCCGGCGGGTCTGAACATGGCCTGGTACAGGCCCTGGGGCGCGCCCTCGGCGACAAAGCCCAACCGCTCGTAGAGCCGCCGGGCGGGGTTGTGTATTTCGACCTGGATGCCCAGCGATCGGCCATCAGCGGCCAGCGACTGCAGGCAGCGCGTGCCCAGGCCGCGGCCGCGCCAGCCGGGCAGCAGCGCGATGTCCAGGATGTGCAGCCGGTCGGCGCGCGCGTCCACCCACAGCCGACCGGCCACCGCGTCGCCGACCAGGATCAGCTGGCAGACGGAGCGCGCGAAGTGACGTGCGTAGTGCTGCTGCTGCGCGCGGTGCTGCTGGGCCACGAAGGCCTCGCACTGCGCGCGCGGCCAGCCCGTCAGCGCCATCTCGTCGGCGCGCGTGCCGGCGTAGATGAGCAGCTGCCAGGCCTCGTCGGCGGGCGTTGCGGTGCGCAGGCGAAAGTCCATGGCGGGGTCAGCTGCGCGGCGGGAAGATGCCTTGCAGCGCGATGCAGAAGGTCAGCGCCAGATAGGGCTGGCGGTTCTCGTGCGGCTGGCCGGCGCCGGCGGGGCTGATCGCCGCCCCGGCCATGACGGCCGGCGCGCCGGGTGCGCGGTAGACCACGCCGCCGGTGGCGGTCGGCGCCATCACGTTGCCGGCCGGGCTTGTCGACCCGGGCGAGCTGCCGGCACGCAGGCCGTGGCTGTGGCCGGGCATTTCGCTGGCGATCAGCGCCACGCTGGCCTGGCCGGTGGTCTCGCCCAGGTCGCGCGGGCTGAGGCCGGCGCCCTGGCCCGGGCCCATCGCGAAGCGCCCGCCCAGGTTGGGCAGCGCGAAGTTGCTTTTGCCGTCGCCACCGTAGTAGGTGCCGATCAGCGAGAAGAGGGCGGTGTTCTGGGAGATCGGCATCAGCTGGCCGTCGCAGTTGGCCCAGCCGCGCGGCGCGAAGTTGAAGGGCAGCACACGGATCTCGGCGACGAAGGGGTCGGACATGTCTGCTCCTCAGGCTTGCGACGGGAAGATGCCGAACAACGAGATGATGTGGCTCACCACCAGCGTCGGCGCCATGTTGTCGTGCGGCTGGGTGCCGCCCGCGCTGCCGACGGCGCCCGCCGCCATCGCCGTCGCGGCGGCGCCCGGGTCGTAGCTGGCGACGCTGGTGGCCGCCAGCAGCGCCCCGCCCGGCGCCGTGCCGGTGGCGGCGGCCGTGCTGGCATGCAGGGCGTGCGTGTGCGCGGGCAACTGGCCGCCCAGCAGCGTGATGGTCTCCGTGCCGCCCGTCTCGCCCAGTGTTCTCGGTGACAGCCCCGGCCCCTGGCCCTGGTGCACGGGCACGCGGCCGCGCAGGTCGGGCAGCGCGAACGTGCTCTGGCCGTCGCCGCCGTAGGTCGTGCCGATCAGCTGGAACAGCACCTCGTTCTCGGCGATGGACAGCAGCTGGCCCTGGCAGAGCATCCAGCCGGCGGGTGCGAAGTTGCCGGCGAAGAGGCGGATTTCGCCCACGTAGGGGTTGGACATCGGGACTCTCCTCGTTCAGTCGCGGCTGGGGAAGATGCCCTGCATCGCGATGACCCAGTTCAGCACCGTGAACGGCTGCATGTTGGGGTGGGGCTGGCTGCCGCCGCTGGTGGCCAGCGAACTGGGCCCCATGACCGTGTCGCTGCCCACCGGCCCGTAGCGGTTGATGCCGCCACGCGGTTTGGCCGCCGGCACGGCACCGCCCGGCACGCCGGCGTTGGCGAGGTCGCTGGTGGCGGTCAGCGTGTGCGTGTGCGCGGGCATCTGGCCCGCCGTCAGCGTGACGGCCTCCTGGCCCGCTCTCTCGCCCAGCGTCACGTCGACGCTGCGGTGCAGCGGCGCGCGGCCGCGCAGGTCGGGCAGCGCGAAGGTGACGCGTCCGTCGCCGCCATAGGTCGTGCCCAGCAGCGCGAACAAGGCCTGGTTCTGGTTGATGGGCAGCAGCTGGCCGTTGCACAGCGCCCAGCCTTTGGGCGCGTAGCCGAAGCTCATCAACTTGAGTTCACCGAGGAAGGGATCGGACATTGGGGTCTCCTAGCCGAACACGGCTTCGTAGTGCAGGCCGGCGGCGGTGCGGGCCACGGGCACGAGGAAGATGTCCATCGCGTCGAGCTGCGGGTGCTCTAGCCGGTAGATGCGCTGCGGCAGCGCCGGCTCGGGCGGGGCCTCGAAGGTCAGGCTGAAGGGCTGGCGGCCCTGCGGCGCGCCGCCGCGGCCGGGGCGGGCCTCGACGAGCTGGGCCGGCACTTCGGCGGTGTCGTCCAGCCGCAGCGTGAAGCGGCTGCCGACCAGCGGCTGGAAGTGGTCCAGCGTGAAGAGAGCGGCTTGCGTCATGGCGTGTGGGCCCGGCGGCGCAGCAGCAGCAAGCCACCGGCGAGCAGCAGCCACGTGGCCGGCTCGGGCACGGGCGTCGTCAGCAGGTCGATGCGGAACTCGGCGTAGCTGTCGCTCTCGCCACCGGCGCGGTGCATGAACACCAGGCTGTCCAGGTTGAAGCTGACGGTGTTGCCGCCCGACAGCTGCACCAAGCCGGTGGGGTCGGCGGGGCTGAGCAGGCCGGTGGTGCCCGAGGTCGCGTAGCCGTCGAAGGCGTAGACGGAGAACCCGGTGATGGCCTGGCCGGTGATGGACAGACCGCTGATCTCGTAGCGTGCCTGATTGCCGCCGCTGCCCAGGTAGCCCGTCGTCCAGATGCCGCCCGTCGAGTCGCCCACGCCGGCGCGGATGTGGATGGCATTGCCGACGAAGGAGACCCGTTCGTTGTCCAGCATGGCGACGCTGATGACGCCGGTGCCGCCCAGATTGCCGGCGAGCACGCCGTCGGCGAGGTTGGCGACGGTGACGGTCTGCGACAGCGCGATCGGCGTGCTATCGGACGGGAAACCGCCCGGCGCGAGGAGCTTCACCGTGATGTCGCTGGCGAAATCGGCCTGCGCGGCGAGCGACGCCAGGGCCAGGGAGAGACCACCGAGCAGGTGGTGGAGACGGAACCGCTGGTTGGGCATGGCGCCTCCCGTGCGTTGTCAGGCGAGCCAGTGGACTCGCTGTACCGACGTGACGCCAGGGGGCCGACCCGTGAATGAGGGGGAGCAAGCTAGGGGGGCGTTGTGCGGCCCCGGATGTCGTCCACGCTCGCGCGCAACTGGCGCCAGAAGGCCGGGTCCTGCGCCGTGGCCATGTTGATGCGCATCAGCGAACCGGGCGCGCGCGTCGCGCTGAAGAGGGCGCCCGGCGCGGTCAGCCAGCCGGCGTCCAGCAGCGGTTGCGCGACGCGCTCGGTGTCCACGCCCACGTCCAGCCAGCCGAACAAACCGTCGGGTGGCGCGGCCCACGTGAAGCCCTGCTTGTCCGCCAGCGCCGCGACGCGTTGGCGCGCCTGCGCCAGGCGCTCGCGCAGCCGCTGCGCATGGCGGCGCAGGCGGCCCTGCTCCAGGCACAGCGCAACGGCGCGCTCCAGCACCGGCGAGCTGGTCAGCCCGTCCAGCAGCTTGACGTCGGTCAGCGCGCGCAGCCGTTCGGGCGCCGCGGCCAGGTAGCCCACGCGCCAGGCCGGCGTCAGCACCTTGGAGAAGCCCGACACGTAGGTCACGCGGCGCAGCCCGTCCAGCGCCGCCAGGCGGGGCACATGCTCGGCCGCGAGGAAGCCGTAGCTGTCGTCCTCGACGATGAAGAAGTCGTGCTCGTCGGCCAGGCGCAGCAGCTTGTGCGCGTCGGCGAGGTTGAGGCTGTGGCCGGTCGGGTTGTGCAGCACCGACACGGTCAGGTAGGCGCGCGGCGCATGCTGGGCGGCCAGCGCAGCGAGCACGTCCAGGTCGGGCCCGCGGGCGCCGCGCGGTACCGGCAGCAGCCGGATGCCGGCCTGCGTCAACCGCGCGAACATGATGGCCCAGCCGGGGTCGTCCACCAGCACCGCGTCGCCGGCCTGCAGCTGCGTGCGGATGATGAGGTCCAGCGCATGCGTCGCGCCGTGGGTGGTCAGGATCTGCGCCGGGCTGGCGTGGATGCCCAGGTCGCCCAGGCGCTGCACCAGCGCCGCGCGCAGCCGCGTGTCGCCGCTGGGGTCGCCGTAGCTGACCTGCACGGCCTGGGACTCCGCGCTGTGCAGCCGGCGCAGCGCGGACTGCAGCAGCGCCGGGTCCAGCCAGTCCGCCGGCAGCGTGCCCAGGCCCGGTGAGCGCGCGGCGTCGGCTTCGAACATGCCGCGGATCAGCGCTGTCGCATCCACCGGCGCCTGGCGCGGCATGCTGGCCGTCGGCCGGGCGCTGCGCGTGGCGGTCGGCGCGGGCCGGGTCTCGCGCACGAAGAAGCCGCGCTGGCGGCGCGCCTCCAGCAGCCCGGCCGCCTGCAACTGGTCATAGGCGGCGACGACGGTGTGCGGGCTGACGCCGTGCTGGCGCGCGCAGTCGCGCACGGAAGGCAGGCGGGCGCCCGGCAGCAGCAGCCGCTCGCGGATGCGGTGGGCGTAGCGCTCGGCCAGCTGGCCGGCCAGCGGCTGGCTGGCGTCGCGCAGCAGGGGCGGGGGTGTACCGGTGGGCATGGCAATACAGATTCGTGGTCTGGTGGGTTGACTGTACTGGTTCTGTATCGGTTGCTGTGCCTAGACTGAGTGCATGTCAGGGTCAATCTCCATCCCCACCACCACGGCGTCCGACGCGACGCGTGGTCTGCTGCTCGGTCTGGCCGGCGTCGTCATGTTCGCGCTCAGCATCCCGATGACGCGGCTGGCCGGTGGCAGCGTCGCGGCGCCGCAGCTGGACCCGGCCTTTGTGGCCTTCGGTCGCGCCGTCGTCGCCGGCCTGCTGTCGCTGGCCTACCTGGCCGCCACCGGCGCGCGCCGCCCGCGCGGCGGCGAATGGCGGCTGTTGGCCTTCACGGCTGGCGGCGTGGTGTTCGGCTGGCCGCTGCTGTCGGGCCTGGCCGTTCGCCATGTGGACGCCGTGCATGCGGCCGTCGTGTCCGGCGTGCTGCCGCTGGCCACGGCCGTCATCGCCGCGCTGGCGCTGCGCCAGCGGCCCAGCGCGGGCTTCTGGGCTTGCGCGCTGGTGGGACTGGCGCTGGTGGTGGGCTTCGCGGCCTGGCGCGGCGCGGGCGGGCTGGAGATGGCGGACGGGCTGCTGCTGGGCGCGGTGGTCTGCGCGTCGGCGGGCTATGTCAGCGGCGCCCGGCTGTCGGCCAGCATGTCGGCCGAGCAGGTGATCTGCTGGGTGCTGGTCATCAGCCTGCCCATCACCGTGCCGCTGGCGGTGCTGACGCGGCCGGTCGCCGCCGTGGCGCCCTCGGCCTGGGCCGGCTTCGCCTATGTGTCGCTGTTCTCGATGTGGATCGGCTTTTTCGCCTGGTACCGCGGTCTGGCGCTGGGCGGCACGATGCGCGTCAGCCAGGTGCAGGTGCTGCAGCCTTTCCTGTCCATGCTGTTCGCGGTGCCCTTGCTGGGTGAACGGCTGGACGCGATGACCGTGGTCTTCGCCGCCGCCGTCATCGCGGTCGTGTGGCTGGGCAAGCGGCAACCCGTGAACTGAAGAAGGAGGCTCGCCATGAACGACACATTCACGACCCGGCTCGCGCCCGACCAGGCGCTGACGCTGGCCGCCGCCCGCGCGCCGCGCCGCCTGGTCGTCACGAGTGGCCGGCTGTGGCTGACCGTGACCGGCGGCACCGCCGACCACTGGCTGGGCGCCGGCGAAGGCCTGACGCTGCACGCCGGGCAGGAGGCCGTCGTCGAGGCCTGGCCCGAGGCGTCGTTCCAGCTGCTGCAGCCGGCACCCAGCCGGCGCGCGGCATCGACGCCGGCCCGGGGCTGGCGACTGACGCTGGCCGGCGCATGAGAACGCTGGGCATCCTGGGCGGCATGAGCTGGGAGTCCACCCAGCACCTGTACGCGCTGATCAACCGCGGCGTCGCCGCGCGGCTCGGCGGCCTGCACAGCGCGCAGCTGGTGCTGCACAGCGTCGACTTCGCGCCCATCGCCGCGCTGCAGTCAGCCGGCGACTGGGCCCAGGCGGCGCGCGTGCTGGGTGACGCCGCCGCCGGCCTGAAGCGCGCCGGTGCCGAGGCGCTGCTGATCGCGACCAACACCATGCACCGGGTCGCCGCCGAGGTCGAGCGCGCGGCAGGCCTGCCGGTGCTGCACATCGTCGACGCGACGGCGGAGGCGCTGCGCGCGGCGGGCGTGAAGCGGGCCGGGCTGCTGGCCACGCGCTTCACGATGGAGCAGGGCTTCTACCGCGACCGGATGAGGGAACGCTTCGGCATCGAAGTCATCACCCCCGACGAGCCCGGCCGCGCCGAGGTGCACCGCTTCATCTATGAAGAGCTGTGCCGTGGCCGCTTCGAGCCGGCGTCGCGCGAGACCCTGTGCGCCCAGGTCGCCGCGCTGGCCGAACGCGGTGCGCAGGCGGTGATCCTCGGCTGCACCGAGCTGGGCCTGTTGCTGCCCGCCGGCTCCGACGCAGCGTTGCCGCTGTTCGATTCCACCGACTTGCAGGCCCGCGCCGCGGTCGACTGGATGCTAGGCTGACTCCTTTGAAATCCCCTGTAACTCCATCATGAGCACCGTCTGGACCCAAGCGCGCCGCGCCGCGCGGATGAACCCGTCCATCATTCGCGAGATCCTCAAGGTCACCGAGAAGCCGGGCATCCTGTCCATGGCCGGCGGCCTGCCCAGCGCCGACACCTTCCCGGTCGACGCGCTGAAGGCCGCCTGCGACCGCGTGCTGACCCAGAACCCGCGCGAGGCCTTGCAGTACGCGGCCAGCGAGGGCTTCGCGCCGCTGCGCGAGTGGGTGGCGGCGCGCGTGGCGACGCTGGGCATGACGGTCTCGCCCGACCAGGTGCTCATCACCAGCGGCTCGCAGCAGGGCCTGGACCTGGTCGGCAAGATCCTCTGCGACGCCGGCGCGCCGGTGGCCGTCGAGACACCCACCTACCTGGGGGCGCTGCAGGCCTTCACGCCCTTTGAGCCCATCTTCGCCAGCCTGGCCAGCGACGACCAGGGCCCACGCCCTGAGGCGATTGCCGCGCTACCGCATGACGCGCCGGGCACGCGCTTCAGCTATCTGCTGCCCAACTACCAGAACCCGACCGGCCGCGTCATGGGTGCCCAGCGCCGTGTGGACGTCGTCGAGGCCGCGCGCCGCGCCGGCGTGCCCATCGTCGAGGACAACCCCTACGGCGACCTGTGGTTCGACGAGCCGCCGCCCAACGCGCTGTCCAGCCTGTGGCCCGAGGGTTCGCTGTACCTGGGATCGTTTTCCAAGGTGCTGACGCCGGGCTTCCGCCTGGGTTATCTCATCGCGCCGCCCGAGCTGTACCCCAAGCTGCTGCAGGCGAAGCAGGCCGCCGACCTGCACACGCCCGGCTTCAACCAGCGGGTCGTCCACGAGGTCATCCGCGATGGTTTCCTGGACCGCCATGTGCCGTCCATCCGCGCGCTATACAAGGCCAACCGCGACGCGATGGCCGAGGCGCTGCGGCAGCACCTGCCCGCCGGCTGCGAGTACCTGTCGCCGCAGGGCGGCATGTTCTTCTGGATCCGCCTGCCCGAGGGCCTGGACGCGATGGCCTTGCTGCCGCAGGCGGTGGAGGCCGGCATCGCCTACGTGCCCGGCGCGGCCTTCTACGCGCACCAACCTGATGCGCGCACGCTGCGCCTGTCGTTCGTCACGCTGACGCCGGACCTGATCCGCGACGGCGTCGAGAAGCTGGGCCGCCTGCTGCACGAGGCGCTGGAGCTGGTGACGGAACCCGCGCCCTAATCCTCCAGCCTGACACATAGCTGAAGCCCTGGCCTTTACCTGCTTCCCGGGTTTCCATATCCCCAATTCGTTGCCGCTCTGGCATCGTATGCAGTCGGCCCCCGGCAAAGACGCCGGGGTGGATCGCATAACGACAGACGAGGCAACGATGAAGCAGGTTTGGACAGCGGTGGCCGCAGCGGCTTTTGCAATGGGCGCCCAGGCGGCCGATCCGATCAAGATCGGCGTCGCAGGCCCCTTCACCGGCGGTTCGTCGTCAATGGGCGTCAGCATGCGCGATGGCGTGCGCCTGGCGGCCGACGAGATCAACAAGGCCGGCGGCGTGCTGGGCCGCCAGTTGCAGCTCATCGAGCGCGACGATGAAGCCAAGAACGAGCGCGGCGTGCAGATCGCCCAGGAGCTCATCAACAAGGAAAAGGTCGCCGCCACGGTCGGCTACATCAACACCGGCGTGGCCCTGGCCTCGCAGCGTTTCTACCAGGACGCCAAGATCCCGGTCATGAACAACGTGGCCACCGGCTCGGCCGTCACGCTGCAGTTCAAGGACCAACCCGACAACTACATCTTCCGCAACGCGGCGCATGACTCCATCCAGGCGCCGATGATCGTGGAAGAGGCCGTGACCCGCCGCGGCTTCAAGAAGGTTGCCATCCTGGCCGACAGCACCAACTACGGCCAGCTGGGCCGCGCCGACCTGGAGGCCGCGCTCAAGCTCAAGGGCATCACGCCGGTCGCCGTCGAGAAGTTCAACATCAAGGACGTCGACATGACGGCCCAGTTGCTGAAGGCCAAGGAAGCCGGCGCCGAAGCCGTGCTGACCTACGGCATCGGCCCCGAGCTGGCGCAGATCGCCAACGGCATGACCAAGCTGGGCTGGAAGGTGCCGATGATCGGCTCGTGGACGCTGTCCATGGCCAACTACATCGACAACGCCGGCCCCGGCGGCGAGGGCGCGCGCATGCCGCAGACCTTCATCCAGGAGCCCACGACCCCGAAGCGCCAGAGCTTCATCATCAATTACCTGAAGACCTTCAACCCGAAGAACTCGCGCATTGACTCGCCGGTGTCCGCGGCCCAGGGCTACGACTCCATCTATCTGCTGGCCGCGGCCATCAAGCAGGCCGGCGCCACCGACGGCCCCAAGATCAAGGCCGCGCTGGAGGACCTGAAGACGCCCGTCGACGGCGTCGTGACGACCTACAACAAGCCCTTCTCCAAGACCGACCACGAGGCCATCACGGCCAACATCCCGGTGTTCGGTGAGGTCAAGGGCCAGCGCGTCGTCTATGCCTACCCCGAGGACTTCAAGAAGGCCTCCGAGGTGCGCGTGAAGGACGTCAACGCCAAGGGCGCCATCGAGCAGAAGAAGCGTCAATAAGAAGCGAGCGCGGACATGCAGATCCTGACCCAGCTCGTGTTCAGCGGCATTGCGCTGGGCATGATCTACGCCGTCATCGCCTTCGGCTACCAGCTGACCTTCGCGACCAGTGACACCCTCAACTTCGGCCAGGGCGACGCGCTGATGCTCGGCGCCCTGGTCGGGTTGAGCCTGGTCGGGCTGGGCGTCAACTACTGGCTGATGATCCCCATCGTCTGCCTGTTCGGTGCCGTGCAGGGTGCGGTCGTCGAGCGCATCGGCGTGCGGCCGGCGCTGAAGATCAAGAGCGAGTTCGGCTGGATCATGTCCACCATCGCGTTGGGCATCATCTTCAAGAACGTGGCCGAGAACGTCTGGGGCCGTGACGACCTGAAGTTCCCGTCGCCGCTGCCCGAGGCACCGATGAAATTCCTCGGCGCCAACGTGCTGCCGATGGAGATCCTGGTCATCGTCGGCGCTGTCGGCATGATGCTGGCCGTCGAGGTGTTCAACCGCAAATCCATCTACGGCAAGGCGGTCGTCGCGACCTTCAACGACCGCGACGCCGCCAAGCTGATGGGCATCAACACCGGCCTGGTCATCACGTTCTCGTACGCGCTGTCGTCGCTGAGCGCGGCCTTCGCTGGCGTGCTGATCGCGCCGCTGACGCTGACCGGCGCCACGATGGGCGCGGTGCTCGGCCTGAAGGCCTTCGCCGTGGCCATCATCGGCGGCCTGACCAGCGGCATGGGCATCATCCTGGGCGGCATCATCCTGGGCGTGGCCGAGACGACGACGGGCTTTTACCTCTCCACCGGCTACAAGGACGTCCCCGGCCTCGTGCTGCTGCTGATCGTGCTGGCGGTGAAGCCCGCAGGGCTGTTCGGCAAGACTGCCATCAAGAAGGTCTGAGCCTTGAACCTCAAGAAACTGATCCTGGGTGCCGCGGCCATTGCCGCCTGCGCTGTCTTCCCGCTCGCCTCCGGCAACCCGTACTACATCCACCTGGTCGAGACCATCATGATCTACGCGATCGTGCTGTTCGGCCTGGACATCGTCGTCGGCTACACCGGCCAGGTGTCGCTGGGTCACGCGGGTCTTTTCGGCATTGGCGCGTACACCGCCGGCACGCTGGTGCTCAAGCTCAGCGCGCCGCTGTGGGTCACGCTGCCGGCGGCCATCGGCGTCAGTGCCGTGTTCGGCGTGCTGCTGGCGCTGCCGGCGCTGCGCGTGACGGGGCCGTACCTGGCCATGGTGACGCTGGCCTTCGGCACCATCATCCAGATCCTCATCAACGAGATGACCTTCCTGACGGAAGGCCCGATGGGCATCACGCTGACCAAGCCGTCCATGTTCGGCCACCCGCTGGACGAGACCGAGTACTACTGGCTGGTGCTGGCCTGCCTGATCGCGTCGCTGATCTTCGTGCACCGCGTGCTGCACTCGCAGCTGGGCCGCGCCTTCGAGGCGCTGCGCGGCAGCCCGGTCGCGTCGGACTGCATGGGCGTCTCGGTCTACCGCTACAAGGTCTATGCCTTCGTCATCTCGGCCGCGCTGGCCGGCCTGGCGGGCTCGCTGTACGCCTACTCCGAGCAGTACATCAGCCCCAACACCTACAACTTCGAGCTGACGGTGATGTTCCTGCTGGCCGTCATCATGGGCGGCCGCAAGACGCGCACCGGCGCGCTGCTGGGCGCGGCCATCATCGTCATGCTGCCCAAGCTGCTGGACGACCTGCAGATGTTCCGCACCGGCGCGGTCGTGCTGGCCGTCGTCGTCGCCGCCTCGGTGGCCGTGGGCCTGAAGCGCGGCAAGCTGACCAAGGAGGCGGCGGCCATCCCGGTCGTCGGCAGCATCGCGCTGGCAGCCGTGTCCTTCAAGCTGGAGACGATGACCGACTGGCGCCTGTCCATCTTCGGCCTCATCACGCTGTTCGTCGTCTACTACCTGCAGGACGGCATCGTCGGCTTCGTGCGCAACGCGCTGAACCTGAAGATGAAGCACGAGCGCGACGAGGGCGGCACCGCCGCAGCCGCGCTGACCCGCGCCAGCACCCAGGGCGAGGCTGAGCTGCTGAAGGCCAGCAATGTGTTGATGCAGTTCGGCGGCCTGAAGGCGCTGAACGACGTCGACCTGGTCGTGCAGCGCGGCAGCATCCACGGCCTGATCGGCCCGAACGGCTCCGGCAAGAGCACGATGATGAACGTGCTGACGGGCATCTACCAGCCCACCGCCGGCACGGTGGTCTTTGCCGGCAACACGGTCAACGGCCGCACGTCGTCGGACATCGCGCTGTCGGGCATCGCGCGCACCTTCCAGAACGTGCAGCTGTTCGGCGAGATGACGGCGCTGCAGAACGTGCTGGTTGGCCTGCACCACAGCTTCAAGAGCAACCTCATCGACGTGGCCTTGCACCTGCCGCGCTACCTGCGCGAGGAGCGCGAGCAGCGCGGCCGCGCGCATGCGCTGCTGGACTTTGTCGGCCTGGGTGCGCTGGCATCCGAAGAAGCGCGCAACCTGCCCTACGGCAAGCAGCGCCTGCTGGAGATCGCCCGCGCCCTCGCGCTGGACCCGCAGCTGCTGCTGCTGGACGAGCCTGCCGCCGGCCTGACCGCGCCCGACATCAAGGAGCTGCTGGAGATCATCCGCAAGATCCGCGGCGCCGGCGTCACCGTCATCCTCATCGAGCACCACATGGACGTCGTCATGAGCCTGTGCGATCGCGTCTCCGTGCTGGACTTCGGCCAGAAGATCGCCGAGGGCCTGCCCGCCGAGGTGCAGGCCAACGAAAAAGTCATCGAAGCCTATCTGGGGGGCTCCTGATGCTCGCGATCAAGAACCTGCAAGCCGGCTACGGCAAGGTCGAGGTGTTGCACGGCATCTCGCTGGAAGTGCCCAAGGGCAAGGTCGTCACGCTGATCGGCTCCAACGGCGCCGGCAAGACGACCACCATGCGCGCGGTCTCCGGGATGATCGCGCCCACGGGCGGCGAGATCACGCTGAACGGCAAGCGCATCGATGGGCTGGAGAGCTATCACATCGCCCGCCAAGGCCTTGCGCATTCGCCCGAAGGCCGGCGCGTGTTCGCGACCATGACCGTCACCGACAACCTGCGCCTGGGCGCCTTCCCGCGCTACACGGGCGCGCGGCCCAAGGGCGACGTCGAGGGCGACCTGGAGCGGGCGATGGAGCTGTTCCCGCGCTTGAAGGAGCGCCGCATGCAACTGGCCGGCACGCTGTCCGGTGGCGAGCAGCAGATGCTGGCCATGGCGCGCGCGACCATGCTCAATCCCGAGGTCGTGTTGCTGGACGAGCCGTCCATGGGGCTGGCGCCCATCCTTGTCGAGGAAGTCTTTCGCATCATCGAAAGCCTGAAGGCGCGCGGCGTGACCATGCTGCTGGTCGAGCAGTTCGCCGCCGCCGCGCTGCGCGTGGCCGACTACGGCTATGTGCTGGAGAACGGTCGCATCGCCGTGCACGGCCCGGCCGAGAAGCTGCGCAACGACCCCGCCGTGCAAGCCGCCTACCTGGGCGGCGGCCACTGAGCGTGCAGCGGGGCCGCTACCGCCTCGGCTTTGCCGCCGAGGACATCGACGCCGTCGCGGCCCACGCCTTCCTGACGACGGCCTACTGGTGCGAAGGCATCCCGCTCGCACTCGTCGAGCGGGCCATCCAGCACTCGCTGTGCATCGCGCTGCATGCCGATGGCGCAGGCCAGGTCGGCTTTGCCCGCGTCGTCACGGACCGCACGACCTTCGCCTACCTCTGCGACGTTTATGTGCTCGAAGCCCACAGGGGCCAGGGGCTGGCCGATTGGATGGTTCAATCGCTGCTCGCCCACCCGGACCTGCAAGGCTTGCGCCGCTTCATGCTGTTCACGCGAGACGCCCATCCGCTGTATGCCCGCCACGGCTTCAAGCCGCTGGCGAAGCCGGACCGCGGCATGGAGGTCGTGCGGCCGGGGATCTACCTCCTGACCGCACCACCTCCCGCCGATGCCTGAACTGCGCCGCTTCGTCCAAGTCGACGTCTTCACCGCCACGCCGCTGAAGGGCAACGCGCTCGCGGTCGTCGTCGATGGCGCTGGGCTGGTCGACGACGAGATGGCCGCGTTCGCGCGCTGGACCAACCTGTCCGAAACCACCTTCCTGCTGCCGCCCACCGACCCAGCGGCCGACTACCGCGTGCGCATCTTCACGCCCGGCGGCGAGCTGCCTTTCGCGGGCCACCCGACGCTGGGCAGCGCCCATGCCTTCCTGGCCAGCGGCGGCGACACGAAACGCCCGGGTGAGGTCGTGCAGCAATGCGCCATCGGCCTCGTGCGCGTGAAGCGCGACGGCGCCCGCCTGGCCTTCGCCGCGCCGCCGCTGAAGCGCAGCGGCCCGGTCGATGCGCCCGGGCGCGCGCAAGCCATTGCGTCCCTGCGCATCGCCCCCGAGGCCTTGCTCGACCTGGTCTGGGTCGACAACGGCCCCGGCTGGATGGTGGCCCGCCTGCCCGATGCGGCCGCCGTGCGGGCGCTGCAGCCCGACTTCATGGCGATGCAAGGCCTGAAGCTCGGCGTCGTCGGTGCCCAGCCGCCCGGCGGCGAATGGCAGTTCGAGGTGCGCGCCTTCGTGCCCGACCTCGGCATCCCGGAAGACCCGGTCACCGGCAGCCTCAACGCCGGCCTGGCGCTGTGGCTGCAAGAGGCCGGCCTCGCGGGCGACCGCTACATCGCCGCACAGGGCGCCGCGCTGGGCCGCGCGGGTCGCGTGCATGTGACGCGTGACGCCGAGGCGACCTGGATCGGCGGCGACGTGACCCCGTTGATCCACGGCCAGGTGCGGCTGTGACCATGGAGCTGGACCATCTCGTCGTCGGCGCGGCCACGCTGGATGAAGGCGTCGCCTGGTGCGAGCGCGTGCTGGGCGTGACGCCGCAACCCGGCGGCAAGCATGCGCTGATGGGCACGCACAACCGGTTGCTGCTGATCAGCGGGCCCAACCACCCGCGCAGCTACCTGGAAATCATCGCCATCGATCCCGATGCGCCGCCGCCGGGTCGGGCGCGCTGGTTCGACCTTGATCAAGCCGCGCTGCGCGAGCGCCTGAGCAAAGGGCCAGGCCTGATCCACTGGGTCGCCCGCGTGCCCCACCTGGACGCGGCACTGGCCTACTGGCGCGGCGAGGGTGTCGACGCCGGCGAGCCTGTCGAAGCCACGCGTGGCAACCTTCGCTGGCGGATCGCGTTGCGCGAGGACGGCCGCCGTCTGCGCCGCGAGGCGCTGCCGGTGCTCATCGAATGGGGCGAGGCCCATCCGACCGACGCGCTGCCCGACCAGGGGGTGCAACTGCTGGGCTTTGAC
This sequence comes from Roseateles sp. P1_C6, assembly GCF_056406315.1. NCBI lineage: Bacteria > Pseudomonadati > Pseudomonadota > Betaproteobacteria > Burkholderiales > Sphaerotilaceae > Roseateles > Roseateles sp. P1_C6. Next base: position 424,740 of record NZ_JBFUAK010000005.1, on the reverse strand, counting down.
TCGCGCGACGGCCTGACGGCGCGCCTGGCCACGCCGCTGGGCGAGGTCGAACTGGAGGCGATCGCATGAAGACCGAAGACCTGTTCCGCGAGGACGCGACGCTGCTGTCCTGTGATGCCACCGTGGTCGCCCATGGCGAGGGCGGCGTGCTGCTGGACCGCACCGTCTGCTACCCGCTGGGCGGCGGCCAGGCGGGCGACAGCGGCTGGCTGGTGTCTGGCGAGCAGCGCTGGCGCGTCACCGACACGCGAAAGAGCAAGGAGCACGCGGAGGGCATAGTCCATCTGGTCGAGGGTGAGCTGCCGGCCGTCGGCACGGCCATTCGCGTGGAGGTCGACGCCGCACGCCGCCAGGCCCACCGGCGCTTTCACACCGCCACGCACCTGCTGTGCGCGCTGCTGCCCTATCCGGTCGACGGCTGCTCCATCACCGAGGGCTATGCGAGGCTGGACTTCCACACCGACGAGCCCTTCGACAAGGAGGCCATCCAGGCCGGCCTGACCCGGCTGGTCGCCGAGGCTCACCCGGTCACGCACCGCTGGATCAGCGAGGACGAACTGGACGCCAACCCGGGCCTGGTGCGCTCCATGAGCGTGCAGCCGCCGCGTGGCTTGGGGCGGGTGCGCGTGCTGGAGGTCGAGGGCGTGGATCTGCAGCCTTGTGGCGGCACGCATGTGGGCAACACGAGCGAGATCGGCGCCGTGGTCGTGACCAAGATCGAGAAGAAGTCTGCCAAGACCCGCCGCGTGGTCTTGGGATTTGCCCCCTGAGGCGGCTGGCTAAACTGCGGCGCCTATGGTCGGACCCGATATCCAGCTCATCACGCCCGAGGCCCCCGAGGACTGGCACGAGGTCCGCCTTGTCCTGCGCGACTACGCCGCCAGCCTCGACGTCGACCTGGGCTTCCAGGGTTTCGAGGACGAATTGGCTGGCCTGCCCGGCGTCTACGCGCCGCCCGCGGGCCTGATGCTGCTGGCGACCGTCGACGGCGCCGTTGCGGGCAGTGGCGCCTTTCGCCCGCTGCCCGACGCCGACTATCCCAACGCCTGTGAGATGAAGCGCCTGTTCGTGCGTCCGGCCTTCCGCCGTTTTGGCCTGGGCCGCATCCTGGCCCAGGCGCTGATGGACCGCGCCACCGAGGCCGGCTACTCGTCGATGCTGCTGGACACTCTGGACGACATGGAAGCCGCGCGCGGCCTGTACGAAAGCCTGGGCTTCGTCGAGGTGCCGCCCTTCTACTTCAACCCCATCCCCGGCGCGCATTACCTGAAGGCCGAGCTGGGCGCCTTCCGGCCGAGTTACTTCGGATAACCGCCTAGAGTGCCGGCATGGCACTCGAAGACATCCAAGCCCTGGGCTCCCACCGCTGCCTGCTCGGCGAATCGCCGCTGTGGCATCCCACCGAACAGCAGCTCTACGCGGTCGACATTCCTGGCCGCCAGGTGCTGCGCTGGCGCGCTGGGGCGAGCGAACCCGATGTGTGGCCGCAAGATGCGGAGCCAGGCTGCATTGCCGCCCGCGCCGGCGGCGGCCTGCTGGTCGCGCGTCGTGACGGGCTGTGGACGCTGGACCCGGCGACCGGCGCGCAGCAGCTCGTCAGCCCGCCGCCCTACGACCCGGCGCGGTTGCGCTTCAACGACGGCAAGGTCGACCCCGCCGGGCGCCTGTGGGTCGGCAGCATCTCCGACGCGCGTGAGCCCGAGGCGGCGCTCTACCGTTTCGACGCTGGCAGCTTCACGGCCCAGGTGCCGGGGCTGACGACGTCCAACGGACTCGCCTGGAGCCCGGATGGCCGGCGCATCCACTGGTCGGACACCAAGGCGCACCGCATCTACGTGGCCGACTTCGACGCTGCCCGCGGCGTGCTGTCGGCGCCGCGGACCTTTGCCCAGTTCAAGCCGCGCACGACCGGCGAGGCCTACGGTGGTCGCCCCGACGGCGCGGCCATGGACGCCGAAGGCCACTACTGGGCCGCGATGTTCGAAGGCGGCTGCCTGCTGCGTCTCGCGCCGACGGGCGAGGTCGTGCAGCGCGTCGAGCTGCCCGTGACCTGCCCGACCATGGTGACCTTCGGTGACGCCGACCTGCGCACGCTCTTCATCACGACGGCGCGCGAGAAGCGTCCCGCGGATGAGCTCGCCCGCGAGCCGCTGGCCGGCGCGGTGCTGCAGTGGCGTGTCGACGTGCCGGGCCTGCCCGCGACGCTGACGCAGGCCTGAATCCCGAGGGCGCGCCGGGGCGTATTTACCCCGGTGTAACTCGTCACATATAATGAGTGGCTTTGTGGATGGTGCCTCGCGCGCCGTCCCGGTGCGTGTGGCCTCCCGGCTGTTTTGGGTGGCTGCGTTGCCCACCACCAGGATCAGGCGCCATGACCGACAACGGCCTTCGAACGACCTGGCCCCCTGCTGCATCAGCGGCTGGTGGCTGGGACGACGACAACGAGGAGCCGCCCGTCAAGGCCTTGAGCCCGGAGGAGGCGGCAGCGCTGACGTCCGCATTGCCGATGTTGTCGCCCTGGCGTGTGCTGGGGTTGCAGCTGGCGGTCGGGCTGCTGTGCGTAGTCGTGATCCGGCTGTGGACGGCATCCGGCGTGGCCACGGTCTCGGCGCTGTACGGCGTTGCGGCGGTGGTCTTGCCAGGCATGCTGCTCGCGCGGGGCATGACAAAGCACGTGAACTCCGCGGTCGGTGCGGCTGCGCGGTTCATGGGTTGGGAATTTTTGAAAATCGGTGCATCGATCGCGATGCTGGTGCTGGCGCCAAAGGTGGTGCCGGGCCTGAGCTGGCCAGCCTTGCTGGTCACCCTCGCGGTGTGCATCAAAGTGAACTGGCTGGCGCTCGCGTGGCGCGGCCGCCGATAGAACTGACGAGGCAGAACGAAACATGGCAGCAGAAGGCCACGAAACAGCCGCCCCGAGCGCCGGTGAATACATCATTCACCATTTGCAGCACGCGCAGAACGGCGTCCAGAAGGGCATCGTCGACTTCTCCGTCGTCAACCTCGACTCCATCTTCTTCAGCGTCCTGCTGGGCTTGGTGGGCAGTTTCCTGCTGTGGCGCGCCGCGAAGTCCGCCACGTCGGGCGTCCCCGGTCGTTTTCAAGCGGCCGTCGAAATCCTCGTCGAAATCGTCGCCGACCAGGCCAAGGGCATCGTCCACAACGCCAACAGCCGCAAGCTGGTCGCCCCGCTGGCCTTGACCGTGTTCGTCTGGATTTTCCTGATGAACGCGATGGACTTGTTCCCGGTGGACTTGTTCCCCTGGATCTATCAGCAGATCACCGGTGACCACCACGCCAAGCTGCGTGTCGTGCCCACCGCCGACCTGTCCATGACCATGGGCCTGTCGCTGGGCGTGCTCGTCACCTGCCTGATCTACAACGTCAAGATGAAGGGCGCTGGCGGCTGGGCTCACGAGCTGGTCGCGGCACCGTTCGGCGACAAGGTCTACCTGTACCCGGTCAACTTCCTGATGCAGATGATCGAGTTCGTCGCCAAGACCGTGTCCCACGGCATGCGACTGTTCGGCAACATGTATGCCGGCGAACTGATCTTCATGCTGATCGCCCTGATGGGCGGCGCCTGGAGCCTGTCGGCCACCGGCATCGGCCTGGCCATCGGCCACATCATCGCGGGCTCGGTGTGGGCGATCTTCCACATCCTGATCATCACGTTGCAGGCCTTCGTGTTCATGATGCTGACGCTGGTCTACATCGGCCAGGCCCACGACGCGCACTGATCCCCGTCAGGCGTCACCCCTTTCCCCAAGCAGTTTTCCCTCAACCCTTTCTCTCTAAATCCTCTAAGGAGTCATCGTGGAAGTCATTAGCTTTGTTGCTCTCGCCGCTGGTCTGATCATTGGTCTGGGCGCCTTCGGTGCTTGTATCGGTATCGGCATCATGGGCAGCAAGTACCTTGAGTCCGCCGCTCGTCAGCCCGAGCTGATGAACGAACTGCAGACCAAGATGTTCCTGCTGGCCGGCCTGATCGACGCGGCCTTCATCATCGGCACCGGTATCGCCCTGTGGTTCGCCACCGCCAACCCGTTCCTGGGTCAGATCGCCACCGCCCTGGCTGCTGGCGCCAAGTAATTCGACGCTGTCGTGCCGCCGCGGCCTCTTGCGCCCCGGCGGTGTCCGCACTCGAACTCCTGTGAGGCACCAAGGTGTTTATTAACGCGTCGCTGATCGTTCAGATGATCGTGTTCCTGATCCTGGTCGGGTTCACGATGAAGTATGTGTGGCCGCCGATCATCAAGGCGCTCGATGAGCGCGCCGCGAAGATCGCCGCTGGCCTGTCCGCCGCCGACAAGGCCAAGGCCGAGTTGGCCGGTGCCGAGGCGCAGATCGCCAAGGAACTGGCTCAGACCAAGGCCGAGTCCGGCAAGCTGATCTCGGACGCCGAAAAGCGTGCCGCCGCCATCGTCGACGCCGCCAAGGGCCGCGCCGAAGAAGAAGGCGCCAAGATCCTGGCCGCCGCGAAGGCCGATGCCGAGCAGCAGGTCTCCCGCGCTCGCGAAGCCCTGCGCGAGCAGGTCGCTGCGCTGGCCGTCAAGGGCGCCGAGCAGATCCTGCACAAGGAAGTCAACGCCGGCGTTCACGCCGAGCTGCTGGCTCGCCTGAAGACGGAGCTGTAAATGGCCGAGATCGCCACCATCGCCCGCCCCTACGCGGAAGCGCTGTTCCAGGTTGCCAAGTCGCAGGACCTGGCCGCCTGGGGTAAGCAGCTCGACGCGCTGGCCCAGGTGGCGCAGGACGCCGATCTGCGCCAGTTCGCCGATCACCCCAAGGCCCAGTCTGAGCAGGTGCTCGCGGTGATGACCGCCGCCGCCAAGCAAGACCTGGCCCCGGGCGTGCAGAACTTCCTGCGCGCCGTGATCGAGAACGGCCGCCTCGCCGCGCTGCCCGAAGTCGTTGCCCAGTACCACGTGCTGGCCAATGCCGCTTCCGGCGTGTCCGACGCGCACATCTACAGCGCCTACGACATCAGCGACGCCCAACTGGCCGAGCTGAAGACGTCGCTTGAGAAGCGCTTCGGCCGCAAGCTCGACGCGCATGTGCAGATCGAGCCTGCGCTGATTGGCGGCGTGCGCGTGGTGGTCGGCGACGAGGTGCTGGACACCTCCGTCAAGGCCCGCCTTGAGCGCATGAAGGTCGCCCTGACTGCCTGACGGCTGCCCGAGCCACCGCAAGACATCCCATCGATTCACCCTGCGACTGACCTGCCCCATGGCAATGGTTTGGCCGCTCCGGGTACTGGAGACCCAGCATGCAACTCAATCCCGCTGAAATTTCCGAACTGATCAAGAGCCGCATCGAGGGTCTTGGTGTTGGCTCGGACATCCGCAACCAGGGCACCGTCGTGTCCGTTTCCGACGGCATCGTCCGCGTCCACGGCCTGTCGGACGTGATGCAGGGCGAAATGCTCGAATTCCCGGTCGCCAAGGACGGCAGCCAGACCTTCGGCCTGGCCCTGAACCTCGAGCGCGACTCTGTCGGCGCCGTGATTCTGGGTGCCTACGAGCACATCTCGGAAGGCGACACCGTCAAGTGCACGGGCCGCATCCTGGAGGTGCCGGTCGGCCCCGAGCTGATCGGCCGCGTCGTCAACGCGCTGGGCGAGCCGATCGACGGCAAGGGCCCGATCAACGCCAAGATGACCGACGTCATCGAGAAGGTCGCCCCGGGCGTGATCGCCCGCAAGTCGGTCGACCAACCCGTGCAGACCGGCCTGAAGTCCATCGACTCCATGGTTCCCGTCGGCCGCGGCCAGCGCGAACTGATCATTGGTGACCGTCAGACGGGCAAGACCGCCGTCGCCATCGACGCGATCATCAACCAGAAGGGTCAGAACATGACCTGCGTCTACGTCGCGATCGGCCAGAAGGCCTCGTCGATCAAGAACGTGGTGCGTGCTCTGGAGCAGGCCGGCGCGATGGAATACACCATCGTCGTGGCCGCCTCGGCGTCCGAATCGGCTGCGATGCAATACGTGTCGGCCTACTCGGGCTGCACGATGGGCGAGTACTTCCGCGACCGCGGCCAAGACGCGCTGATCATTTACGACGACCTGTCCAAGCAGGCCGTCGCCTATCGTCAGGTCTCGCTGCTGCTGCGCCGCCCGCCGGGCCGCGAAGCCTACCCTGGCGACGTGTTCTATCTCCACAGCCGCCTGCTGGAGCGCGCCGCTCGCGTGAATGCCGACTACGTCGAAGCCTTCACCAAGGGTGAAGTCAAGGGCAAGACCGGCTCGCTGACGGCCCTGCCGATCATCGAGACGCAAGCCGGCGACGTGTCCGCCTTCGTGCCGACCAACGTGATCTCGATCACCGACGGCCAGATCTTCCTGGAAACCAGCCTGTTCAACGCCGGTATCCGCCCCGCCATCAACGCCGGTATCTCGGTGTCGCGCGTCGGTGGCGCTGCCCAGACCAAGCTGATCAAGTCGCTGTCCGGCGGTATCCGTACCGACCTGGCGCAGTACCGTGAGCTGGCCGCGTTCGCGCAGTTCGCTTCCGACCTGGACGAAGCCACCCGCAAGCAGCTGGACCGCGGTGCCCGCGTGACGGAGCTGCTGAAGCAGGCTCAGTACTCGCCGCTGTCCATCTCGCTGATGGGCGCGTCGCTGTACGCCGCCAACAAGGGCTTCATGGACAGCATCGAAGTGAAGAAGGTCCTGGCCTTCGAACACGGCCTGCACCAGTACCTGAAGACCAGCCACGCCGCGCTGCTTGCCAAGCTGGAAGCGGACAAGGCGATGGACAAGGATGCGGAAGCTGAACTGAACGCCGCCATCACGGCCTTCAAGAAGTCCTTCGCTTAAGCCACGGAACACGCGGGGGCGAAGCCTCTTCACCCCGCACTGACTAGGAGTTCGAATGGCTTCAAGCAAAGAAATCCGCGGCAAGATCAAGTCGGTCGAGAACACCAAGAAGATCACCAAGGCGATGGAAATGGTCGCCGCCTCCAAGATGCGCAAGGCGCAGGAACGGATGCGGTCGGCTCGCCCCTACGCCGAGAAGATCGGCAACATCGCGGCCAGCCTCGCCAAGGCCAACCCCGAGTACCGCCATCCCTTCCTCGTCAAGAACGAGGACGCGAAGTCGGTCGGCATGGTCGTCGTCACGACGGACAAGGGCCTGTGCGGTGGTCTCAACACCAACCTGCTGCGCGCGGCCACGGCCAAGCTCAAGGAGCTGGAAGGTGCGGGCCAGAAGGCCGAGGTCGTCGCCATCGGCGGCAAGGGCCTGGGCTTCATGAACCGCATCGGCGCCAAGGTCGTCGCTCACGCGACGCAGCTCGGTGACCAGCCGCACATCGAGGCCCTCATCGGCCCCGTCAAGGTGCTGCTCGACGCGTACGCCGAAGGCAAGCTGTCCGCCGTCTACCTCTGCTACACGCAGTTCATCAACACGATGAAGCAAGAGGTCAAGGTGCACCAGCTGCTGCCGCTCAAGGCCGACGACATGGCAACGGACAAGGCCGGCCACTCGTGGGACTACATCTACGAGCCGGACGCCGCCACCGTCATCAACGAGCTGCTCGTGCGCTATTCGGAAGCCCTGGTCTACCAGGCCGTCGCCGAAAACATGGCCAGCGAGCAGTCCGCCCGCATGGTGGCCATGAAGGCCGCGACCGACAACGCCGGCACGCTGATCGGCGAGCTGAAGCTGGTCTACAACAAGACCCGCCAGGCAGCGATCACCAAGGAACTCTCCGAGATCGTCAGCGGCGCAGCCGCGGTCGGTTGAGTCGGTTCGGCACGCAAAGAATTGAATTGAAGGAACGCAAAAATGGCTAACACTCAAGCAGCAGTCGGCAAGATCGTTCAGTGCATTGGCGCCGTCGTCGACGTGGAATTCCCGCGCGACCGCATGCCCAAGGTGTACGACGCGCTCAAGATGGAAGGCTCGGCCCTGACGCTGGAAGTCCAGCAGCAGCTGGGCGACGGCGTGGTCCGCACCATTGCGCTGGGCTCGTCCGACGGCCTGCGCCGCGGCACCCAGGTCTACAACACCGGCGACACCATCAAGGTGCCGGTCGGCAAGGCGACCCTGGGCCGCATCATGGACGTGCTGGGCAACCCCATCGACGAGCGCGGCCCGGTCTCTTCCGAGCTGACCGCCTCCATCCACCGCGCGGCACCCGCCTACGACGAGCTGAGCCCGTCGCAGGACCTGCTGGAAACCGGCATCAAGGTGATCGACTTGATCTGCCCGTTCGCCAAGGGCGGCAAGGTGGGTCTGTTCGGCGGCGCCGGCGTCGGCAAGACCGTGAACATGATGGAGCTCATCAACAACATCGCCAAGGCGCACAGCGGTCTGTCCGTGTTCGCCGGCGTGGGTGAGCGCACCCGCGAGGGCAACGACTTCTATCACGAGATGTCGGACTCCGGCGTCGTGGTCCAGGACAAGCTGGAAGACTCCAAGGTCGCCATGGTCTACGGCCAGATGAACGAGCCCCCGGGCAACCGTCTGCGCGTCGCGCTGACCGGCCTGACCATCGCCGAGTCGTTCCGCGACGAAGGCAAGGACGTGCTGTTCTTCGTGGACAACATCTACCGCTACACGCTGGCCGGCACCGAAGTGTCCGCACTGCTGGGCCGCATGCCTTCCGCCGTGGGCTACCAGCCGACGCTGGCCGAGGAAATGGGCCGTCTGCAAGAGCGCATCACGTCGACCAAGGTCGGCTCGATCACGTCCATCCAGGCCGTCTACGTCCCTGCGGACGACTTGACCGACCCGTCGCCCGCCACGACCTTCGCCCACTTGGACGCCACCGTCGTGCTGTCGCGTGACATCGCCTCGCTGGGCATCTACCCCGCCGTGGACCCGCTGGACTCGACCAGCCGCCAGATCGACCCCAACGTCGTCGGCGAAGAGCACTACACGACGACCCGTGCCGTGCAGCAGGTGCTGCAGCGCTACAAGGAACTGCGCGACATCATCGCCATCCTGGGCATGGACGAACTGTCGCCGGAAGACAAGCTGTCGGTGGCCCGTGCCCGCAAGATCCAGCGTTTCCTGTCGCAGCCCTTCCACGTCGCCGAAGTCTTCACCGGCTCGCCCGGCAAGTACGTGCCGCTGAAGGAAACCATCCGCGGCTTCAAGATGATCGTGGCTGGCGAGTGCGACCACCTGCCGGAGCAGGCGTTCTACATGGTCGGCACCATCGACGAAGCCTTCGAGAAGGCGAAGAAGATCCAGTAAGACTTCGCATACGGCGCGCTGGCGTCGTTGCCGTGCTCGGTGGGCGCCAGTCCACCTCCGCGCGGCGCCTAGCCAGCCCACCGTCTGCTCGCTTACTGAACCTTCTTCAACTGGTTAGCTAAGGAAGATTGAACATGGCAACCCTCCACGTCGACGTGGTCTCCGCCGAAGAGCAGATCTTCTCCGGCGAGGCCAAGTTCGTCGCTCTGCCGGGCGAAGCCGGCGAGCTGGGCATCCTGCCCAAGCACACGCCGCTGATCACCCGCATCAAGCCGGGCGCCGTGCGCATCGAGCGCCCGGACGGCAGCGAAGAGTTCGTCTTCGTCGCCGGCGGCATTCTCGAAGTGCAACCGAACCGCGTGACCGTGCTGGCCGACACCGCCATCCGCGGCAAGGACCTCGACGAAGCCAAGGCCACCGAGGCCATGAAGCGCGCCGAGGAAGCGAAGAAGAACGCCAAGAGCGACATCGACTTCGCGGCTGCCCAGAGCGAGTTCGCCGCCATGGCCGCCCAGATCGCGGCACTGCGCAAGTTCCGCAAGAAGTAAGGCGCCGCCTCGCGAACAGCGATGGACGAGCCCCTGCTCGACACCCCCCCTTCTGAGCGCGGCCCTGGCCGCGCTCAGTGCTTTGGGGCGCTGACTTGACGGACCTGCGCCACAGCCTGGTCGTGCTCCAAGGGCAGCAGCCCGGCCGTCGCATCGAGCTCAGTGGCAAGCCGCTGGTGCTCGGCCGCCGCACCGCCGCGGACCTGGTGCTGCCCGAGATCCTCGTGTCGGCGCTGCACTGCCGCGTGCAGATCGAGGCCGGCCGCCCGGCGCTGCGCATCACCGATCTGAAGTCGACCAACGGCACCTTCGTCAACGGCCAGCGCATCAGCGGCAACGCCTACCTGTTGCCCGGCGGCACGCTGACGGTCGGCCAGCATGTCTTCCGCCACGACTTCCTCGCGCCGGATCAACTGGCATCGGCGGTCGACGAAGCGACCGAGCCCGGCCGAACCGCCGCCTGGTTGCCTTCGCTGATGCACGACGGCCCGCTGCGCACCGACTGGTGCTATCGCCCGGCAACACCCCCTCGCGGCGTGGGCTTCGCGGTGCTGCCGCTGGCGCGGGACCGCATCGGCCTGGTCCTGATCGACGTCTGCGGCCAAGGCCCACGGACGACGCACCATGCGTCCGACATCCTGCGCGCGCTGCGCGGCGTCCGCGACCTGAAGGGCCCGGCGGAACTCTTCACGCAGCTCAACGAGCGCTGGCGGATGGTCGACCACGACGGGCTCTTCTTCACCGCCTGGGCCGGCGTCTACGACCCCACCGGGCGCCGCCTCAGCCATGCCTGCGCCGGCCAGCATGCGGCACTGCTGCGCATCCCCGGCGGCGAGATGCAGCGCCTGGACGTCCTGAACCCGCCGCTGGGCGTGCTGCCCGAGGCCGAGTTCGCCGAGGAGAGCCTGGCCGTGGCGCCGGGCAGCCGCCTGCGCGTCTTCAACAAGGGTGCGTTCGACTTCATGGATCGGGGTGGCCGGCGCTGGGAGCTGGATGACTTCGAGGCCATGCTGGCCTTCCTGCCGCCCACCGGCAGCGGGCCGGAGCAGGTTTTCACGGAGGTGCGCCGCCTGGCGGAAGCCGACGCGCCGGAAGACGACTTCCTGCTGTTCCAGGCCGACTTTGCCGGCTGACGCGGCGCCGCTCCCGTTCTGGACTTGTCTCCCCATTCGCCGCGCGGCGGGCTGCGGATAATCCGCGCTTCCCGCCGTCTCCCAGGACCCCCGTGCCGCCCATGACCGATTTCCGAGTTTGCCGCTGGGCCGCGTGGGCGCCCGGGCTGGAGACGCCGGAAGCCTGGGCCGCCTGGCTGGCGGCACCCGTCTGGCCTTTGCCGGCCGCGGATGCGGTCGCGCCACTGGCCGAGGTGCCGGCCATGACGCGCCGGCGCATCGACCCTATGGGCCGGGCGGCGCTGCAGGTGGCCTGGTGGGTGCAAGGTGGCGAGCCGACGGGGCCCGTGGTGTTCGCCTCGCGCTGGGGCGAGATTGCCCGCTCGGTCGCGCTGCTGCGCCAGCTGAGCCAGAGCGAGCCGCTGTCGCCGACGGCCTTCAGCCTGTCGGTCCACAACGCCAGCAGCGCCGTCTACTCCATCGCCCGTGGCGACACGGCCAACTACTCGGCCGTGTCCGCCGGCGCGGCCAGCGCGGCGGCGGGCGTCTGTGAGGCGCTGGGCCTGCTGGCCGAAGGCGCGCCGCAGGTGCTGGTGGTCTCCGTCGAGACGGAACTGCCCGAGCCCTACCAAGCCTTTGACGCGCATCCCGGCCCGATCCGCGCCTGGGCCGTGTTGCTGGAGCCGGCCGAAAAGGGTTTGCGCCTGCAAGCCACCGTGCCCGGCGGCGAGGCCGAAGCCACCGTCCTGCCGCCCGACTTGGCCACGCTCCGGTTCCTGACGGGCCAAACGGCCCAATGGCGCCAAACCAGCCCGCATGGCGGTTGGCTATGGAGTCGCCATGGCTGATTGGCGTCACTGGCCGGGGCGTTTGTGGCGCGTCTTCGCCACGGCGCTGGCCTTTGCCTGCTTCGGCATCGGCGGATTGCTGCTGTGGCTGGTCGTTTTTCCGCTGCAAGCCCTGCTGCTGCGTGACGCCGCCCGGCGCCAGCAGGCGGCCCGCACGGTGGTCCAGGCGCTGTTTCGCCTCTTCATCCGCTGGATGCGGCTGCTGGGCCTGATCCGCTACGAGGTGCTCGGCGTCGAGAAGCTGCAACGCCGCGGCCTGCTGATCCTGGCCAACCACCCGACGCTGATCGACGTGGCCTTCCTGATCGGCCTGGTTCCCAATGCCAGTTGCGTGGTCAAGTCCACGCTTGCGGACCACCCATGTACGCGGGGGCCGGTACGCGCCACGGGCTACATCTGCAACAATCCAGGCTCTGATTTGTTGCTGGCCTGTATCGACACGCTGGCGGCGGGCAGCAACCTGATCATCTTTCCCGAAGGCACGCGGTCGCGGCCCGGGCAAGCCCTGAAGATGCAACGCGGCGCGGCACAGATTGCCTTGCGCGGCGGACTCGACATCACACCGGTGCGTATCCATTGCGAGCCGCTCGGTCTGTACAAAGGGCAGCCCTGGTGGACCGTTGCCAAGCGCCCGCTGCGTTTCACCATCGAGGTCGGCGACGACCTGCCTTCCGCCGCCGTGTTGCTGGCGGCCGGCGGTGAACATGGCCGAGCGGCCAGGCGCTTGACGGAAAGCCTGATTCAGTTTTTCTCTGAGCCCGTACGGTCACCGAAAGCAGTCACAAAGGGGAGTCATGCAAGCGCTGGAACAAGAAATCAAGGAACTGCTGATCTCGGCACTCCAACTTGAAGACCTCAAGCCCGAGGACATTGCCGCCGAGCAGGCGCTGTTCGTCGAAGGCCTGGGCCTGGATTCCATCGATGCACTGGAGCTGGGCCTGGCGCTGCAAAAGCGCTACGGCCTGAGCATGGCCGCCGACTCGGCCGAGACCCGCAAGCATTTCGCCAGCATCCGTGCGCTGGCGCAGTTCGTCGACAGCCATCGCAAGATTGCTGCGTGAGGCGCCGCCATGACCGACCAAGAAATTTTTGATCGCCTGCGCAGCATCCTCGTCGAGACCTTCGACATCGAGGCCGAGCGCATCGCCCCGCAAGCCAAGCTCTACGACGACCTGGACATCGACAGCATCGATGCGGTCGACCTCATCGTGAAGCTCAAGCCCCTGGTGGGCAAGCGCCTGCAGCCCGAGGCCTTCAAGGCCGTGCGCACCGTGCAGGACGTCATCGACGCGCTGCAAGGCTTGCTGAAGGCCGACGCCGCCGATGCTGAAGTCGGCGGCAAGCCGACGGCGGCCACCGCCTGATCCGGGCCAAGCGATGCGCTGGGCCCTGGTGCTGGCCCTGACGGCCGCGTATCCGCTGATCGTCTATTTCAGCCTGGGGCATGTCGAGCCCCGCTACCTCGCGCTGCTGCTGCTCGCCTTGGGCGGCCTGCGCTGGCTGGCCGGTGGTGCGCAAGTCGTGCAGGCCCGCTGGGTGGCGCTGGCCGCGCTGGCGCTGGCCGCCAGCACCGCGCTGCTCAACCTGAGCCTGCCGCTCAAGCTCTATCCCGTGCTGGTCAACGCCGTGCTGCTGGCCGTATTCGGCCTGAGCCTGGTGCGCGGCCCCTGCGTGGCCGAGCGCATCGCGCGCATGCAAGACCCCGACCTCGACGCCCGCGGCGTGGCCTACACGCGCCGCGTCACGCAGGTCTGGTGCGGCTTCTTCGTGCTCAACGGCGGCATCGCGCTCGCCACGGCGCTGTGGGCGTCGGAAGAAGTCTGGGCGCTGTACAACGGCCTGATTGCCTACGGCCTCATCGGCACGCTGATGGGCGGCGAGTGGCTGCTGCGCCGGCACCTGCGCGCGCGCTATGCCAGGGAGGCCCAGGCGTGACCCCGGCCCAGCGCCTGGCTGCGTGGTTGACGCTGGCGGCGCCTGCCGTCGTCGGCTGGCGTCGCCGCGAGCCTGTTTCGGGCGCTGCGTTTCTTGACGAGGCTGGTCGCTGGCAGGCCGCTTTCGCCGCGCACCCGGGTCAACGCTTCGCGCTCTATTTCCAGGACAGCCTGCACTTCGCGGCCGCGCTGTTCGGCGCCTGGCAGGCGGGCAAGCAGGCCTGGCTGCCCGGCGACCTGACGCCCGCGAGCCGACAGGCGCTGCGCGCCCGTGTCGACGCCTTTGCCGGCGACGGGCCGCATCCGGAAGAGCTGCCCCGCGTCGAGCCGGCCGCCACGCCAGCGCCCGCGACGGGGCCGCTGGACCCGGAGGCCCAGCAACTCGTCGTCTTCACATCGGGCTCCACCGGCGAGCCTCAAGCGCTGCCCAAGCGGCTGCGCCAGCTCTTCGACGAGATCACGGCGCTGGAGCAGGCGTTTGGCGCCACCAGCCCCGGCGCGGCCGTGCTGGCCAGCGTGTCGCACCAGCATGTCTACGGCTTGCTGTTCCGCGTGCTGTGGCCGCTGGCCACGGGCCGGCCGGTGCAGGCGCAGAGTCTCGTCGTGCTCGAAGACCTGGCCGAGCTGACGCCGCCCGGCGCGCGTGCCATCCTCATCGCCAGCCCCGCTCACTTGAGCCGTTTGCCCCTGGCCGCGCAGTTGGGCGTCGACCAGCTGTTCAGCTCCGGCGCGCCGCTGCCCGACGCGGCCCTGCCCGACTGCCAGCGCGTCTTCGGCCGCGCACCCATCGAGGTCTACGGCAGCAGCGAGACCGGCGGCGTGGCCTGGCGCCAGCGAAACCCCGGCGCACCCGTGTTCTGGCAGGCGCTGCCCGGCGTTGAGTGGCGCATCGAGGACGACGGCCTGTGCCTGCGCTCGCCGCATCTGGACGACGGCGACTGGACGCCCAGCGCAGACCGGGCTGCCGCCGTCGCTGGCGGCTTCGAACTGCGTGGCCGCGCGGACCGCATCGTCAAGATCGCCGAGAAGCGCGTGTCCCTCACCGCGGTGGAGGCCGCGCTGCGCGCCTCGCCACTGATCGCCGACCTGCGCCTGCTGCCGCTGACCGAGCCGCGCGAGCAGCTGGGCGTTGTCGCCGTGCCCAGCGAGGCTGGCTGGCAGCTGCACGACGAGCAAGGCAAGCGCGCGCTGGCCGAAGCGCTGCGCGCCTGCCTCGCCGACGTTGTCGAACGCGTGGCGCTGCCGCGGCGCTTTCGCTTCCTGCCTGAGCTGCCCGTCAATGCGCAAGGCAAGTCCACGCAGGCCCGGCTGCTTGCCGAGTTCGACCCGCGCCGGCCGGCGCTGCGCAGCATCCGGCGCCACGATGAGGGCCAGGACCTGACGCTGTTCATCGACCCGGCGCTGCCGCAGTTCGACGGCCACTTTCCGGGCCACCCCATCCTCGCGGGCGTCGTGCAGCTGGAATGGGCCGAGCTGTTCGGCCGCGAGCGTTTCGGCATCGCGGGCGAGTTTGCCGGCATGGAAGCGCTGAAGTTCCAGCGTGTCATCACGCCGAGCCGGCACGTCACGCTGAGCCTTTCATGGGCGCCGGGCAAGCTGGCCTTCCGCTACCACTCGGACCTCGGCCAGCACGCCAGCGGGCGACTGCTGTTCACGACGCCATGAGCCTCACCCGGCCGCCCGAAGAGGCTCAGCTCCCGCCTGGCGGGACAGCGCGCAGCGCGAAGGGTGCGCCAGTGGCCCTGGGCGCGGTCATCCCGGTCTACAACCACGGCGGCCCGGTGGGCCGCGTCACTGCCGCGCTGCGCGCGCATGGCCTGCCCGTGCTGCTGGTGGACGACGGCAGCGAACCCGGCTGCGCCGCCGTGCTGGACGCGCTGGCGCAGCAGCCCGAGGTTTTTCTGGAGCGGCTGAGCACCAACCAGGGCAAGGGCGGCGCCGTCATGACCGGCCTGCGCCGCGCCGCGCAGCTGGGCTGGACGCATGCGCTGCAGATCGACGCCGACGGTCAGCACGACACGCGCGACGTGCCCGCCTTCGCGGCCGCCGCCGCCACCGAGCCGGCGAACCTGATCTGCGGCCACCCGATCTATGACGACAGCGTGCCCAAGGCGCGCCTGTACGGCCGCTACGCCACGCACATCTGGGTCTGGATCAACACGCTGTCGTTCGCCGTGCGCGATTCGATGTGCGGCTTTCGCATCTACCCGCTGGCGGCGACGCTGCGCTGCATGGAGCGCCAGTACATCGGCCGGCGCATGGACTTCGACACTGAGATCGCCGTGCGGCTGGTGTGGTCCGGCATGAAGGTCACCAACCTGCCCACGCGCGTGCGCTACCCCGAGGATGGGGTCTCCCACTTCCGCGTCTGGCACGACAACGTGCTGATCTCGGCCATGCACACGCGGCTGTTCTTCGGCATGTTGTGGCGCGCGCCGCTGCTGCTGTGGCGAAAGCTTGCAGCATGAAGGCGGAACGCCACTGGGCCGCCATGGGAGAGAGCACCTTCGTCGCCGGCATCTGGCTGCTGTTCGGCGTGCACCGGCTGCTGGGCCGCGCGGTGTTCAGCGGGCTGCTGTGGCCCATCGTGCTCGTCTACTGGCTCGCGCGCCCCGCGCTGCGCGCGCACAGCCTGGGCTATCTGCGCCGCATGCAGCCCGCCGCGGGCTGGCGCGAGGGCCTGGCCCATGTGCGCCTGTTCGCCGAAACCATGCTGGACAAGCTGCTCGCCATCGCCGGCCGCTACCCGCTGCACCGCGTGCAGGCGCGCGGCGCCGACGCCGTGCATGCCCAGGCGCTGACGGGGCAGGGCGCCGTGCTGGTCACCGCCCACACCGGCTGTCTCGAGCTGTGCCAGGCGCTGGCCGAGACGCACCGCGACATCAAGGTCAACGTGCTGGTGCACACCAAGCATGCCGAGAGCTTCAACCGCATCCTGGCGCGGCTGAACCCGCAGCGCGGGGTCGAGCTGATCGAGGTCAGCGACCTGGACATGGGCCTGACGCTGAAGCTGGCCGAGCGCGTCGCGGCCGGCGAGTTCATCGCCATCGCCGGCGACCGCGTGCCGGTGCGCGGCAGCAAGACCGTGCGCATTCCCTTCCTCGGCGCCGACGCCGATTTCCCGGTCGGGCCCTACCTGATCGCTGGCCTGCTGGGCTGTCCGCTGTTCCTGATGCTCAGCCTGCACGAGGGTGACGGCTACGCGCTGGAGTTCGAGCTGCTGGCCGACAAGGTGCTGCTGCCGCGCCGCGCCCGCGAGGCCGCGCTGACCGAGCATGCCCGCCGCTTTGCCGATGCGCTGGCCGCGCGGCTGCGCCGTTCACCCTATGACTGGTTCAACTTCTACGCTTTCTGGGATCGCCCCGATGTCGCCCATCACGTTTGACGGCCAGCGTCTGGCACTTGAAGACATCGTCGCGCTGGCCCGCCGCCAGGCCAACGCCGAGCTGGGCCGCGCGCCCGAGTTCCAGG
Organism: Roseateles sp. P1_C6; assembly: GCF_056406315.1. Taxonomy (NCBI): domain Bacteria; kingdom Pseudomonadati; phylum Pseudomonadota; class Betaproteobacteria; order Burkholderiales; family Sphaerotilaceae; genus Roseateles; species Roseateles sp. P1_C6. The sequence continues at coordinate 407,618 of NZ_JBFUAK010000005.1, read as the reverse complement.
CCCGCATCCAGGCCGGCGCCGACTTCGTCACCCGCCTGCTGGCAGAGGACGGCGTCGTCTACGGCGTCACCACCGGCTATGGCGACTCCTGCACCGTGGCCGTGCCGCCGGCGCTGGTGCCCGAGCTGCCGCACCACCTCTACACCTATCACGGCATTGGTGCCGGCGCGCTGCTGACGCCAGAGCAGACCCGCGCCGTGCTGGGCGCGCGCCTCGCGTCGCTGTGCCAAGGGTTGTCGGGCGTCAGCCTGGACCTGCTGCGCCAGATCGAGACGCTGCTGACGCACGACATCCTGCCGCTGATCCCCAGCGAGGGCTCGGTCGGCGCCAGCGGTGACCTGACGCCGTTGTCGTATCTCGCCGCGGTGCTGTGCGGCGAGCGCGAGGTCAGCGTCAACGGCGAGACGCTGCCGGCCGCCGAGGCCCTGCGCGCCGTGGGCGCGACGCCGCTGCGCCTGCGCCCCAAGGAGGGCCTGGCCATCATGAACGGCACGGCCGTCATGACCGGATTGGCCTGCCTGGCCTTTGCGCGCGCCGACTACCTCGCCAGGCTCGCCACGCGCATCACGGCGATGAACGTCGTCGCCAGCGCCGGCAACGCCCACCACTTCGATGAAACGCTGTTCGCCGCCAAGCCGCACGCCGGCCAGCAGCGCGTGGCCGAGCGCCTGCGCGCCGACCTCGCCAGCGACAAGCCTTCGCGCAACGACCACCGCCTGCAGGACCGCTACTCGCTGCGCTGCGCGCCCCACGTCATCGGCGTGCTGGAAGACGCGCTGCCCTGGCTGCGCCAGCTCATCGAGAACGAGCTCAACAGCGCCAACGACAACCCGCTGATCGACCCCGTAGAGGAGCGCGTGCTGCACGGCGGCCACTTCTACGGCGGCCACATCGCGATGGCCATGGACACTTTGAAGACGGCTGTCGCCAACATCGCTGACCTGCTGGACCGTCAGCTCGCGCTGCTGGTGGACGCCCGCTACAACCACGGCCTGCCGGCGAATCTGAGCGGTGCCAGCGGCGAGCGCGCGGCCATCAACCATGGCCTGAAGGCGCTGCAGATCAGCGTGTCCGCCTGGACGGCCGAGGCGCTCAAGCAGACGATGCCGGCCTCGGTATTCAGCCGCTCGACCGAGTGCCACAACCAGGACAAGGTCAGCATGGGCACCATCGCCGCGCGCGACGCGCTGCGCGTGCTGGACCTGACGGAGCAGGTCGTCGCCGCCACGCTGATCGCCGCTCGTCAGGGTGTCGAGCTGCGCGACAAGCAGGCGCCGTTGGCCCTCACGCCCAACCTGGCCGCCATGCAGGGCGACCTCGCCGAGCGCCTGCCGCTGATCAATGAAGATCGTGCGCTGGACCGCGAACTGCACAGCCTGTTGGACGCCATCCGCGCGCAGGCCTGGAGCCTTTATGCCTGAGCTCTGGCACGAGATCGAGATCAGCCCGGCCTTCCATGACCTGGACCCGATGGACATCGTCTGGCACGGGCACTACGTCAAGTACCTGGAGCTGGCCCGCAATGCGCTGATGGCCCGCTTCGACTACGACTACCCGCAGATGCGCGAGTCCGGCTACGCCTGGCCCATCGTCGACATGCGGCTCAAGTACGTGGATATGCTGCCCTACGGCCGCCGCGTCATCGTGCGCGCCGAGATCGTCGAGTGGGAGAACCGCATCAAGGTCGACTACGTCATCCGCGACGCGCTGACCGACAAGGTCATCCACAAGGCCCACACCATCCAGGTGGCGCTGAACATCGCCACGCGCGAGATGGAGTGGGTCTGCCCGCCCATCCTCTGGCAGAAGCTGGGCGTGGGGCCGGCATGAAGCGTCGCGCGCTGCTGATCACCCTGTGGCCCGTGGCGGCCATCGCCGAGCCCGGCCTGGCGCAGGCCGTGCGCGAGCGCCTGCAGCAGCCCGAATGGCTGCATGGCGAGTTCACGCAGACCAAGAAGGTGCCGGGCTTCGCCAAGCCGCTGGTGTCCACCGGCAACTTCGTCGCCGCTCGCGGCCGCGGCGTGCTGTGGCGCTCGCTGAAGCCCTTTGCCAGCGAGCTGCGCCTGACGCAGAACGAGATCCGCGCAACGCAGGGCGGCCAGACCGCCATGCGGCTGGACGCCGCACGCGAGCCCGCCGTGCGCCTCATCACCACGCTGATGTTCTCGCTGCTCAACGGCGACGTCAGCGGCCTGGCCGATGTGTTCGAGCTGACCGGCACTACCAAAGGAGCGAGCTGGCAGCTGTCGCTGACACCCAAGCCCGGCGCGTTGCAGCAGGTGTTGAAGAAGGTCGAGTTGGAGGGTGACGGCTTCGTGCGCCGCATCCAGCTGTTCGAGGCCAATGGCGACGAGAGCCTGATCCAGCTCACGGGCCAGCGCGTGGACGCAGCTCCCGAGCCGGGCCTGTTCCAGTGAGCCTGGCGCAAACCACCCGTCGCCTGGCGGCCCTGTGGCTGGTGCTCGTGCTCGCCTGCGTGGCGCACAACGTCTGGCACTGGGCGGTGCACAAGCGCCTGCCGGTGACCGACATGCTGGCCATGCTGCCGCGCGACGAACAGCGCCCGCTGGCGGCGCAGGCCACGCAGGCGCTGGCCGACGCGGGCTCGCGCCGCGTCACGGTGCTGATCGGCGGTGCTGGCGCGGCGCAGGCCCAGCGCGCGGCGGATGCTTTCCTGCAGGCACTGGGCGACATCCCCGCGCGCCACCGCGTCGCCGACGCCGACAGCCAAGCCTGGCTGAACCTCTACACGCCGGTGCGCGCCGGGCTGCTGTCGCCGCAAGCGCGTGCGCGGCTGGCCGACGTACCAACCGCGGAGCTGGCCGACCAGGCGCTGGCCGCGCTCTACCAGCCCGTCGGCGGGCCGCGCGTGGGCGCGTGGGCCGACGACCCGCTCAACCTCTTGGGCCAATGGCTGGCCGAGCGCGGCCAGACCAGCCGGGTGCGCGTGCAGGACGGCCGGCTGATGCTGACCGACGCCGATGCGCCAGATCACCACTACGCGCTGGTGCTGATCGAGCTGCCCGGTTCGGGCTTCGAGATCGGTGCCCAGCGCGCGCTGCAGCCGCGGCTGGACGCCGCGGTGCGGGCGGCTGAAGGGCAGGGCGCCCAGGTCATCCGCGCCGGCGTGCCGCTGTTCGCCGCCGCCGCGGCCGAGCAGGCCGAGCGCGAGATCCACACCATCGGCCTGGGCTCGCTGGTGGGCATCGTCGCGTTGACGCTGCTGGCCTTCCGCTCGATTCGCCCGCGCCTGCTGGTGGCGTTGTCCATGGCGGTCGGCCTGGCCGTCGCAGCGTCGGTGAGCCTGCTGGTGTTCGGCGAGCTGCACCTCGTCACGCTGGTGTTTGGCGCCAGCCTGTTGGGCGTGGCCGAGAACTACGGCAGCAACTACTTCAGCGCTCGCCAGGGCCTGGAGGCCGGTGAGCGCTGGGCCATGCTGTCGCGCCAGATTCCCGTTGTCAGCCTGGCGATGGCAACGACCGTCATCGGCTACGCGCTGCTGGCGCTGCCGCCCTTCCCGGGCCTGCGCCAGATCGCCGTGTTCTCGGCGGTCGGCCTGGTCGCCGCCTTCGTGACCGTGCTGTGGTGGTTCCCGCTGCTGGACGGCGCGGGCCGCATGGCGCCGACGCGCTTCGCGCACTGGCTGGGCTCGCGGCGCGCGCTGTGGCCCAGCCTGCAGGCGCGTGGCTTGACGGTGCTGTTGCTGGTGTCCGCGCTGCTCGTCGCCTGGGGCGCCAGCCGCCTGCGTGTCGACGACGACATCCGCCAGCTGCAGTCCGCACCGTCCGCCCTGGTCGCTCAGCAGCGCGAGTTCGCGCGGCTGATGCAGGCGCCCGGCCTGGCGCAGTTCTTCGTCGTGCAGGGCGGCAGCGAGCAGGAGCTGCTGGAGCGCGAAGAAGCGCTGACGGCAAGTTTGCGCGGCATGCGGCTCGGTGTGCAGGCCGTCAGCGACTGGCTGCCTTCGCTGCGCCGCCAGCGTGAGGATGCCGCGCTGGCGGCGCGCCGCATGGCCGAGATGCGGCCGCTGCTGGCGCAACGGCTCGGCCAGCCGGTGGCGTCCTCGGCAACCGCCCGCATCGAACTCTCGCCCCAGGCCTGGCTTGCCAGCTCCGCCAGCGAGCCGGTGCGCGCCCAGTGGCTGGGCCGCCTCGGCGCAGGGCAGGGCAGCGTCGTGCTGCTGCACGGAGCCGATGCCGCCGAGACCCGCGCGGCGCTGGCTTCACTGAAGCTAGCCGGCGTCACCTGGGTCGACAAGGTGGGCGAGGTCAGCACGCTGCTGGGCCGCTACCGCGAGCTGATGTCCCTGGTGCTGGTGCTGGGCTTCGTGCTGACCTGGGCGGCACTGGCCTGGCGCTTCGGCCGCAAGTCCTGGCGCGCGCTGGCGCCCACGGCGCTGGCCTGCGCACTCACCGTGGCGATGCTTTCAATCAGCGGCCAGGTCTTGCAGCTCTTCCACATCCTGCCTCTGCTCATCCTGCTGGGCCTGGGTGTGGACTACGGCATCTTCCTGCTCGAACAGCCCGGACGGGGCGAGACTCGGCCCTTCCTGTCAGTGACGCTGGCTGCTGCGTCGACCTTGTTGTCCTTCGGTCTGCTGGCGCTGTCCGGCACACCGGCCCTGCATGCCTTTGGGCTGACCCTGCTCATCGGCGTCTTCCTGGCCTGGCTGCTCACCCCACTCTTCATGCCCAATGCTTGAGACCAAAAAATTCTCGCCATCCAAGCAGCGGGCCTTCGACGCGCGCTTCGAGGCCCAGAAGATCGCCTTCGGTCCGGTGGTTTTCCACTGCGTGCACTACGCCTGGAAGCGCGGCATGCTGGAGGCGCTGGCCGAGGCGGGTGACGGTGGCGCCACGCTGGACGAGCTGGAAGCCACCGGCCGCTGGAGCCGTTATGCGCTGAAGCTGGTGCTGGAGTCCTGCCTGTCGGCCGGCGTGGTGCTGATCGAAGGCGGCCGCTGGCAGCTCGACAAGACGGGCTTCTGCCTGATCTCCGATGACATCACGCGCGTCAACTTCGACTTCATCCACGACGTCTGCTACCAGGGCCTGTTCGAACTGGAGCGGTCGCTGGACGCCGGCAAGCCGCTGGGCCTGCAGCACCTGGGCGACTGGCCCAGCATCTACCCTGCACTGGCCGATCTGCCCGAGCCGGCCAAGTCGAGCTGGTTCGCGTTCGACCACCACTACTCGGACACCTCCTTCCCCGACATCCTCCCCGACGTGTTCGCCACCGCGCCGCGTCGGCTGATGGACATCGGCGCCAACACGGGCAAGTTCAGCCGCGCCGCGCTGGCCTACGACGCGCGGGTCGAGCTGAACCTGGTGGACCTGCCGCAGCAGCTCGCGGTGGCCGAAGCCAACCTCGCGGCCGACGGCTTGCGTGGGCGCGCGCATCTGCACCCGCGCGACCTGCTCGACCCCGACTTGGCCTTGCCTGGTGGCATGGACCTGGTCTGGATGAGCCAGTTCCTCAGCTGCTTCGGTGAGGACCAGATTGCCAGCATCTTCCAGCGCGTCGTGGCCAGCCTGGCCGACGGCGGCCAGGTGCTGGTGATGGACACCTTCTGGGACCGCCAGCGCTACGACATCGCGGCGTTCTGCCTGATCAACACGTCACCCTACTTCACGGCCATGGCCAGCGGCAACAGCAAGGTCTACGAGAGCGCCGACTACATCCGCCTGGCCGAAGCCGCCGGCCTGCGCCTGCTGACGGTGCGCGACGGCATCGGCTATTGCCACAGCCTGCTGAGGTTTGCCCGCGCATGAGCTTGTCGCGCCGATCCCTGCTGATGCTGCTGGCGCTGGCCGGCTGCGCCAGCGCGCCGCCCGCGCGCAGTGACATGCCGGCGCTGCGCCTGCCGCCGGCGGCACTGGGCAGCGCGCGCTATGCGCTCAGCCAGCGCCTGTCCGTCACGCGGCTGGACCACCCCGACGCGCCGCCACAGCGTGTCGAGGTGCAACTGCAGCTCGACGCCTCCGGCCTGCTGCTCGCCGGCTTTGCGTTCGGCCAGCGCGTGCTGCTGATGCAATGGGACGGCAAGGACTTGCGCGTGCAGCGCCATGTGGCCCTGCCCGCCGAAGTGGATACCGACCGCATGTTGCGCGACCTCTGCCTGACGTTCTGGCCGGCCGAGGCCGTGCGCGCCGCGCTGCCCGAGGGCTGGACCTGGGTCCAGACCGCCGCGGGGCAGGAGCTGCAGCAAGGCGGGCAAGCCCGCTTGGTGGTGCAGCGCCCGGGCGCGAACATCGTCGAGATCGTCAATTGGGCCGAGGGCTATCGCTTGCTGATCGAGTCGCAACCGCAGGAGGCCTCATGAACCTCTACCTGCAGCCGCCCGGCGTCATCTGCGCAGCCGGCCATGACCTGACCGCGCTGCGCGACGCGGTGTTCGCCGCCGAGCCCAGCGGTGTGGCCGCGAACGGCGCGGTCTGGCCGGGGCATGAACTGCACCTCGGCGCTGTGCGGGCGGCATTGCCGTCGCTCGGGCATCTGCCGCTGCCACAGCGCAGCCGCAACAACGCGCTGCTGCTGGCGGCGCTGATGCAGATCCGCGCTCAGGTGGATGAAGCGATTGCCCGCCACGGCGCGGACCGCGTGGGCGTCGTGCTGGGCACCAGCACGTCCGGCGTCGCCGAGAGCGAGGCCGCCATTGCCGCGCACACCCGCGAAGGCCAGTTGCCGGCAGGCTTCCATGTCGAGCAGCAGGAGCTTGGCTCGCCCGCGCTGATGCTGGCCCAGTTGCTCGGCCTGGGTGGGCCGCGCTATGTCGTGTCGACCGCCTGTTCGTCGGGCGCCAAGGCGTTGGCCAGCGGTGCGCGGCTGCTGCGCGCCGGCCTGTGCGACGCGGTGCTGGTGGGCGGCGTGGACGCGTTGTGTGGCATGACGGTCGCAGGCTTCGCGGCGCTGGACTCGGTCGACGCGGCACGCTGCCGGCCGATGAGCGCCACGCGCGCCGGCATCAACATCGGCGAAGGCGCGGCACTCTTCGTGCTGAGCCGGGAGCCGTCGGCCGTGTGTCTGTCGGGCTATGGCGAAAGCTCGGACGCCCACCACATCTCGGCCCCCGAGCCGACCGGCCGCGGCGCGCTGGCGGCGATGCGCGAGGCGTTGGAGCGTGCCGGGCTCACGCCCGCCGACATCGGTTACCTGAACCTGCACGGCACCGCCACGCCGCAGAACGATGCGATGGAGAGCCATGCGGTGGCCGAGCTGTTCGGCCTTGCGCTGCCCTGCTCATCGACCAAGCCGCTGACGGGCCATGCGCTGGGCGCTGCCGGCGCCATTGAGGCGGCCATCGCCTGGCTGACGGTCGCCGGCGACGGGCGTCTGCCGGTTCACCACTTCGATGGCCAGCGCGACGCCGAGCTGCCGCAGATCACGCTCGTTGCGCCCGGCCAGCGCCTGGCCGCCGCGCCACGCCATGTGATGAGCAATTCCTTTGCCTTTGGCGGCAACAACGCCGCGCTGGTGCTGAGTCATGACTGAGACGCTGCCGCCCATCATGGAGCTGGTGCCCCATCAGGGCCCGATGTGCCTGCTCGACCGCCTGCTGACCGCCGAAGGCGAGCGCCTGTGCGCCGAGGTCGTCGTGCCCGCGCAAGGCCTGTTCAGCCACGAGGGCGGCGTGGGCGCCTGGGTGGGCATCGAATACATGGCCCAGGCCGTCGCCGCCTGGGCCGGCTGGCAGGCGCGTGCGCAAGGCCATGCGCCGCGCATCGGCCTTCTGCTGGGCACGCGGCGCTATCGCTGCAGCGTGCCGCGCTTTGCGGCGGGGCAGCGCCTGCAGGTGGACATCGAACGCGGCTACCAGGCCGACAACGGGCTGGGCCAGTTCGAATGCCGCATCCATGCGGACGGCGTGGAACTGGCCAGCGCGCAACTGACGGTGTTCGGGCCCGAGGACCCGAGCGCATTCTTGAACGGAGAAAACCTATGAGTACGGTGCTCGTCACCGGGTCGAGCCGCGGCATTGGCCGCGCGATCGCGCTGCGCCTGGCGCAGGACGGCTACGACCTCGTCCTGCATTGCCGCAAGGAGCGCGAGCAGGCCGACGCCGCCGCGGCCGAGATCCAGGCGCTGGGCCGCACGGCCCGCGTGTTGCAGTTCGATGTGGCCGATCGCGAGGCCACTGCGAGCGCGCTGCTGGCCGATGTCGAGGCCCATGGCTGCTATTACGGCGTCGTCTGCAACGCCGGCATCGCCCGCGACGGCGCCTTTCCGGCACTGACGGGCGAGGACTGGGATGCCGTCATCCACACCAACCTGGACGCCTTCTACAACGTGCTGCAACCGCTGACGATGCCGCTGGTGCGGCGCAAGGCGGCCGGGCGCATCGTCACGCTGGCGTCGGTGTCCGGGATCATGGGCAACCGCGGCCAGGTCAACTACAGCGCGGCCAAGGCCGGCATCATCGGCGCGACCAAGGCGCTGGCGGTGGAGCTGGCCAGCCGCAAGATCACGGTCAACTGCGTCGCACCGGGGCTGATCGAGACCGACATGATCGACGCTGCGCTGGTGGAAGAAGCGCTGAAGATCATCCCCGCCAAGCGCGTGGGTCGGCCCGAAGAGGTGGCGGCGCTGGTGAGTTTCCTGATGGGGCCGGACGCGGCCTACATCACGCGACAGGTGATCTCGGTGAACGGGGGGATGGTGGGATGAGTGCAAGAAAACGCGTTGTGATCACCGGCATCGGCGCGCTGTCGCCACTGGGGCACGACGTCGAGACGGTCATGGACAGCCTGCGGGCCGAGGCCAACAAGGTCCAGCGCATGCAGGACTGGGCCGACTACGAAGGCCTCAACACGCAGGTGGGGGTGCCCTGTGCGCCGTTCGAACTGCCGGCCGACCGCTACAACCGCAAGAGCATGCGCAGCATGGGCCGCGTGGCGCAGATGGCCACGCGCTCGGCCGAGCTGGCGCTGGCGCAGGCCGGCCTGATCGGCGACCCGCTGGTGACCAGCGGCAAGCTGGGCGTGAGCTTCGGCAGCTCCAGCGGCACGCCCAGTGCCGTCGGCGACTTCGGTCGCATGATCAGTGCCAAGAGCATCGAGGGCATCAACGCCAACACCTACGTGAAGATGATGTCGCACACGGCGACCGTCAACATCGCGGTGTTCTTCGGTATCACGGGCCGCATCATCACGACCAGCAGCGCCTGCACGTCGGGCAGCCAGGGCCTGGGCTATGCCTACGAGGCCGTGCAGAGCGGCAAGCAGGTCGCCATGCTGGCCGGCGGCGCCGAGGAGCTGGACCCGACGCAGGCGGCCGTGTTCGACACGCTGTTCGCTACCAGCACCAAGTACAACGACCAGCCGCGCATGACGCCGCGGCCCTTCGACAAGGACCGCGACGGCCTGGTGCTGGGCGAAGGCGCCTGCACCTTCGTACTGGAGGAGTACGAGCACGCGAAGGCGCGCGGCGCGCACATGCTGGGCGAGATCGTCGGCTACGGCACCAACTGCGATGGCACGCATGTCACGCAGCCGCAGTCCGCCACGATGGGCCAGGCCATGCGGCTGGCGCTGGACGACGCCGGCCTGCCCGCCAGCGCGATTCCCTACGTCAACGCGCACGGCACCTCGACGGACCAGGGCGACGTGGCCGAAAGCCAGGCCACGCAGGCCGTGCTGGGCAGCCGCACGGCGATCTCCTCGCTGAAGAGCTACATGGGCCACACGCTGGGCGCCTGCGGGGCTCTCGAGACCTGGATGACGCTGGAGATGATGAAGGCCGGCTGGTTCGCGCCGACGCTGAACCTGCAACAGGTGGACCCGCGCTGCGGCGAACTGGACTATGTGCTCGCCGGCGGACGCCGCTTGGACATGGAGTTCGCGATGACCAACAATTTCGCCTTCGGTGGCATCAACACGTCACTGATCCTGCGCCGGCTCTGACGGCATGATTTGTCCAACACCAACCCAAGGGAGTTCACGATGATTTCTGCACCTCGACTCAAGCAACTGCTGGTGGCCGCCAGCCTCGGCCTGGTGCTGGGCACGGCCTCGGCCCGGGATGAGCCGATGTGGAACCCCGACCGCGTCGCCGTGCAGCAGCACGCCAGCATCACGCAGGACAGCCTGCGCACCGCCATCATCCGTGCCGGCGCCCGCCGCAACTGGCAGCTGCTGGACGAAGCCCCCGGTGAGCTGCGCCTGAAGCAAAGCCGCCAGGGCAAGCACGAGGCCACGGTGAAGGTGACCTATGACGCCACGGGCTACCAGCTCGGCTACGCGAACAGCTACAACCTCAACGCCGACGTCGAGCGCCAGCGCATCCACCCGACCTACAACATGTGGCTGCGCAACTTGAGCGGCGACATCGCCAGCGAAGTCACGCTGCTGACGCTGAAGTGATGTTGTAGGCTTGCTGCCCAGGCGCCGCGGCTTGCGCTGGACCTCACTCAAGGAGTTCGTTCATGAAGTCTCGTCTCGTCGCCTTGGCCGCCCTGTCGGCGCTGGCTTGCGCCCCTGCTTGGGCGCGTGACACCGTGCTGCACCTGCCGCTGGCCGATGTGCTGGAGATGCCCGAGGCCAAGGAGAAGCTGGACCCGGCGATGAAGTTCTTCCTGGCCGGGCAGACCACGCCCAAGGTCATCAAGCGCTTCGCGACCGATGTCAGCAACCCCAAGACCAACGGCGTCGGCAAGAGCGACGAGTTCGGTTGCAAGTGGGCGGCGCTGAGCGCGCTGATCAACCTGCAGGACAGCGCCAAGCGCCATGGTGCCAACGCCGTCATCGACATCGTCAGCTACTACAAGAAGCACGAGTACAAGAGCGCGACGGACTTCGAATGCCATGCGGGCGCCCTCATCATCGGCGTGGCGCTGCGCGGCACCTATGCGAAGGTGGAGTGACCGGTTGACCGGGGCGCGGTGAGCCTGCTCTGCCTGCTGGACACCGAGCCCGAGTTGCACGCCGGGATGGCGGCGCCGCGGGCCTGGTTGACGGCCACCGAGGCCGCGCGCCTGCAGGCGCTCGGCACCGACGCGCGGCGCAATACCTTTCTCGCAGGCCGCTGGCTGGCTCGCCGCGCGGTGCAGCGCTGGCGGGGCGTGGACCGCCTGCCCGTGCTGGACGTGGCCGACAGCGGTGCCTGCCGCGTGGCCGGCATCGCCGGTGTCCATGTGTCGATCAGCCACAGCGCCGGGGCCGTGGCCTGCGCCGTGTGCAGCATGCCCGTCGGTGTCGACGTCGAAAGCCTGGCGCGGCCGCGCGACCACCTGGCACTCGCCGAGACCGTGCACAGCGCGGCGCAACGCGAGCAGCTGGCCGCGCTGCCGGCGGGTGCGCGCGCGCTGCCGTTCCTGCAGTGGTGGACGCTGAAGGAGGCCTGGCTGAAGGCGCGCGAGCGCGGTCTGGATTTCCCTTTGATGCGCGCGCTGGCCTTCAACGAAGACCCGCACGGTGACGTGGCCGTGGTGACGGTGGGTGATCTGGTGCTGGCCGTTGCCGCCGACCCCGCGCTGCCGCAGCAGATGGAAGGCCTGCCGGATGCGGCCTGGCAGCGCAGCCGCGCACGACGCCTGATCACCTCCACCTAAACTGCCGCCCCAGGATTTTGGTCATGAAGGGCGGGATGACGCGGCAATGGCGCGCTGGAATGGTGGTGGCATGGCTGCTGGTGGCGGCTGGGGCTTGGGCCAGCCCGTCGGCGCCGGCCACACAGACGCCCGATGCGGCGCCCATCCGCCTGTTGCTGAGCTTCGACGACGGCCCGAGCGCCCGCGAAGCCGACAACCCCACGGCGCGCATCTTGGACTGCCTGGCGCACAACGCCATCCAGCCCGGCATCAAGGCGCTGTTCTTCGTGCAGACCGGCGCGACCAACGGCGGCGCGACGCCACAGGGCCGTGCGCTCATCCAGCGCACGCTGCGCGACGGCCATGTGCTGGGCTTTCACACCGCCACGCCGGGCCACACCAGCCACACGCGGCTCAGCGACGACGACCTGGCCTACAGCCTGGACATGGGCCTGGCCGCGCACCTTGCGCTGTCGGGCCGCCAGCCCTCGCTGGTGCGCCCGCCGCACTGGCGCTACGACGCCCGCACGTTCGCCGCCTACCAGCGCCGTGGCCTGAGCCTGGTGATGACCGACCTGTCGGCCAACGACGGCAAGATCCCCTGGCCCAATTTCAGCCTGCGCCGGCGCTCGCACTTCGAGCATCAGATGCGCGAGCTGCGCCGGCATGTGGCCGACATTCCGCTGGTGGACGGCGTGCGGCCGGTGGTCGTGACCTTCCACGACGTGAACCCGTTCACCGCCAGCCACATCGACGAGTACCTGCAGATCCTGCTCGACAGCGCGGCCAAGGCGGGCCTGCCGCTGGCCGAGCGGCCGTTCTATGACTCGGCCGATTCAGTCGAGGCAGCGGCGCTGGCGCGTGCCTTGACGGACCCGAGCGTGCAGATCCGCATCCCCGGCTTCTGGACCTCGCTGCTGCATTGGCTGCTGCCCGTCGAGCAGCCCTGAGCGTCAGGCCGGCTTGCGTGCCACGGCGTTGAGCAGCGTTTCCTCGCGGTCCTTGGGCACACCGAAGCCCAGCCATTCCCGCGCGCCCAGGTCGGAACGGCTCCACCACAGGTAGGGCGTGCTGGTGCGCTCGTCGCTCAGCTCGAAGCCGGCGTCGCGCAGCAGCTGCAGGAACTCCGGCGCGCTGCGCTGCACGTGCATGGGGTGGCGGAACAGCAGGCGGATGATCCAGCTGTGGATGTAGGCCCGCGTGCTTTCGGCCAGCAGCAGCAGGCCGCCGGGCTTGAGCACGCGGAACACCTCGGCCAGCGCCGCGGCCTGGTCGACGATGTGGTGCAGCGTCTGGTGGCACAGCACCATGTCCACCGACGCGTCCGGCAGCGGGATGCGCTCGGCGTGCGCGGCGTGCAGCGTGACGGGCACGGGGCAAGCGGCGACCATGGCGGCGCAGCGTGCCTCGAAGTCGGGCTCGGGGTCCAGCGCGTGGATCTGCGCCGGCGCGAAGCGCGCGGCCAGCTCCGGCAGCGAATGGCCCTGGCCGGTGCCGATGTCCAGCATCACGCCGCCACGCGGTGCGTCGGGCGCCATGCGCTGCAGGTCGGTCAGCGCGCGGCCCAGCACGTGCACGCGCCAGGTGGCGGTGGACAGGAACCACAGCCCGAAGCGGGTTTCGGGAACGAAGGCCGGCGCGCGTGCCGTGGCTGAGGAGGGCTGGATTGAATTCATGGTGACGAGTGGCTGGGACGCGCGGCGTGCTGTCGCTCCCTGTCCGGGCGCCCGGCGGCGATGATATGGGCTTGCTGTGGCGCGACCTCGGGCGCGGCGGTCCAGTCGATTTGCCCGCGCACCAGGCGCAACAGCAGCTTGTGCCCGATCTTGAAATCCCAGTTGAAGCTGGTCTGCAGCACCACCACGGCGATGCGGCTCTCGCGGTGCAGGCCCACGTAGGCCGTGTGGCCGACGGCCATGCCGACCTGGTTGGTGATGGGAATGCCCTCGAACTCGTCGGTGACCCAGGCGACGCCGGGCGCGTCCTGGCGGCGCGGTGTGCGCACGCGCAAGTTGTCGGCCAGCACGTGGTTGAGCGGGCCGGTGTCGGCATCGAGATGCGCGACGGCGAACTCCAGCAGGTCGGCGGCGCTGGAGTACAGCGCGGCCGAGCCCTGCATCGCGGCTGGAAAACGCCAGTCGGCAACCGGTCGGCCGCGCGGCATGAAATAGGGTTGGTCGCCGGCGTGGCCCTGCGCGCGGTGGATCGAGCCGGGCTCGAAGCCGGTGTCCGCCAACTGCAGCGGCGCCAACACCTTCTCGGCCAGCAGCGACGCGAGCGGGCGCCCGGTGCGGGCCTCGATGGCCATGCCGATCAGCGCGTAGCCGATGTTGGAATAGGCGGGCTCGGGATGTGGCGGCGGCGTGAAGCCGGCCATGAAGCGCGCCAGCCGCTTGGCGTCCAGCACCTGGTAGAAGTTGCTGCCAGTGAAGGTGAAGCGCAGCAGGCCGGTGAGCATGCGCAGTTCGGTCGGCTGGCGCGGCAGGCCGGCGCTGTGGGTGGCGAGCTGCAGCAGCGTGATGCGCCCGGCCTGCGGGTTCAGGTGCAGGTCGGGCAGCAGCTGTGCCAGCGTGTCGTCCCAGTGCAGCTGGCCCTCGTCCACCAGCACGCTCAGCAGCGCGGCGGTGTAGCCCTTGGTCAGCGAGCCGATGGGAAAGCGCGTCCCAGGGCCCAGCGGCGCGCCCGTCGTCTCGCCCTGGCCGTAGCTGAAGAAGTGCCGTTGCCCGTCGGGCGTGGCCACGCCGACGATGAGCCCTGGCGTCTCGTGCGCGTCCAGCACCGGCTGCACCAGCCGCGCCACGCCCGCGGACAACGGCTCGCGCGGCACAGCCATGGTGGCCGGCTCGGGCGCCTGGCGGGTCAGCTGCCCGCAGCCGCTCAGCAAGGCCAGCAGGCACAGCAACGCAACCGACCTCATGGGCGCGGTTGGCTCCGGTCATCTGCAGCGCGGAGCGGGCCGGCCAGTGTCATGAAGGGATCTCGTCGAGTTCTTTTTTTTGGGGAGCGCGATTCTAGGTAGCCTCACCGAGGCCGACGCGGCGCTTGCCAAGGCCGGCGACCAAGGCCCGACAATCCGGCTGCATGAACTGGCCCGCTGACACCCTCACCCTGCAATCGCCCGATGGCGCCTGCATCCGCCTCTCGCCGCACGGCGCCCACCTGCTGTCCTGGCAGCCCGCCGGCGCGCCCGAGCAGCTCTACCTGTCCCCGCGCAGCGAGTTCGTGCCCGGCAAGGCCATACGTGGCGGTGTGCCGGTGTGCTTCCCGCAGTTCTCGGAGCGGGGCCCGCTGCCCAAGCATGGCTTTGCGCGCACGCTGCCGTGGGAACTGGTCCTCCAGCAGCAGGGCAAGGACGATGCGTTGGCCGTCATGCGCCTGCGCGACAGCGACGAGACGCGCAAGCTGTGGCCCCACGCCTTCGAGCTGGAGCTGAGCGTGCGCGTGGGCGGCCGCAGCCTGGACATCGAGCTGGCCTGCGAGAACCTGGGCGACACGCCGCTGCAGTTCACCGCAGCGCTGCACACCTATCTGCGCGTGGCGGACCTGGACGCGGTCAGCGTCGAGGGCCTGACCGGGCTGCGCTACTTCGACAGCATCAAGCAGGCCGAGGCGCTGCAGCGCATGGACCTGCTGCTGACCGGCGAGAAGGGCGTGCTGGATCTGGACCGCATCTACTTCGGCGTGAAGGAGCGGCCGCTGCTGGTGGCCGAGGATCGCCGCCAGGTCGTCGTCCGTCAGCAGGGTTTCGAGGACGCGGTGATCTGGAACCCCGGCCCCGAGCGTTGCGCCAAGCTGGCGGACATGCCGCCCGAGGGCTGGTCGGAGATGCTGTGCGTGGAGGCCGCCAGCATCGGCCGCCCCGTTGAACTGCAAGCCGGCGAGAGTTGGGTCGGACGCCAGAGTCTGGCGCTACCCTGACCCGGATAATCGGGGCATGCCTTCCAGCTTCGCCCCCCTGCAGAACGACAACTTCCTGCGCGCCTGCCTGCGCCAGCCCACCGATCACACGCCCATCTGGCTGATGCGCCAGGCCGGCCGCTACCTGCCCGAGTACCGCGCCACGCGCGAAAAGGCCGGCAGCTTCATGGGCCTGGCCACCAACCGCGACTACGCGACCGAGGTGACGCTGCAGCCGCTGGAGCGCTACCCGCTGGACGCGGCCATCCTGTTCAGCGACATCCTGACCGTGCCCGACGCGATGGGTCTGGGCCTCACGTTCCAGCAGGGCGAGGGGCCGAAGTTTGCGAAGGTCGTGCGCGACGAGGCGGCTGTCGCGGCGCTGGCCGTGCCGGACATGGACAAGTTGCGCTACGTGTTCGATGCGGTCACGTCCATCCGCCAGGCGCTCAATGGCCGCGTGCCGCTGATCGGCTTCTCGGGCAGCCCGTGGACGCTGGCCTGCTACATGGTCGAGGGCGGCGGCTCGGACGACTACCGCCAGGTCAAGAGCCTGATGTACGCGCGCCCGGACCTGATGCACCGCATGCTGGACATCAATGCCCGCTCGGTGGCCGCGTACCTGAACGCGCAGATCGAGGCCGGCGCCCAGGCCGTCATGCTGTTCGACTCCTGGGGCGGCGTGTTGGCGGACGGTGCGTTCCAGCAGTTCAGCTTGGCCTATTCGCGCCAGGTGCTCAGTGCGGTGAAGACCGAGCATGAAGGCGTGCGCATCCCGCGCATCCTGTTTACCAAGGGCGGTGGCCTGTGGCTGGACGAGATCGCCGACGCCGGCGCCGACGTGGTGGGCCTGGACTGGACGATGAATCTGGGCGCCGCCCGTGCGCGCGTCGGTGACCGCGTCGCGCTGCAGGGCAACCTGGACCCCAACGTGCTCTTCGCGCCACCCGAAGCCATCCGCGCTCAGGCGCGCGCGGTGCTGGACAGCTTCGGCAAGCCCACGGCGGGCAGCGGCCACATCTTCAACCTGGGCCATGGCATCAGCCAGTTCACGCCGCCCGAAAGCGTGACGGCCCTGGTCGAAGAGGTGCACAGCCATTCACGCCGGCTGCGTGCGGGGCTCTGACTGGTCCGTCAAATCTGCACTTGTGCGGCGACTTATCCCCAATTATTGGGATGCGGGCCGCGTAGTTGAAGATTGGTGCGATGCACCTAAGAGTTTTCCCGAATTCGTGCTAAGTGCTTGATTTTCAAGGCGGCGTGCAAATCGCGCCAAAGCGCGGACCTGGGGCGGTCGGCTCGAGCGGCGCCTTCTATCGGCCCTCGCAAGGGGATTTGCTCACAAACTTATCCACAGAAATTGTGGGCAACCCAAGAAGCTTTGCAAATCATGGACTTGGCTCTGGTTCCTGAGCTGTCGCTTCACAAGACGCACGGAGCAGCGCGTGACTGAGCCGCGAGCGTCCGTCGTGGTGCGCGTCGCTGTGGATGCACCGCAGCACAGCGGCCTCAATAGCCCGCTTGATTACGCGAGTGAGCAGGTGCTCGCACTTGGCTCTTTGGTGCGGGTGCCGCTGGGCAAGCGCGAGTTGCTGGGCGTCGTCTGGCCGGGGGATGCCGAACCGGAGTCGGGGCTGGCGCTGCGCCCGGTCGCCGCGGTTTTCGATGCGCTGCCGCCGCTGGGTGCCGACTGGTGCCGGCTGCTGGAATTCGCAGCCGGCTACTACCAGCGCAGCGTCGGCGAGCTGGCCAGCGCGGTGCTGCCGCCACAGCTGCGCGAACTGTCGCCCGAGCAGCTGGCGGCGCGGCAGCGCAAGCTGGACCGCAAGGCGGCCAAGCCCGTGGCGGTGCCCGAGCCGGTCAAGCCGGACCTGGCGCCCGAGCAGGCCCAGGCCGTTGCGCGCATTGCCGCCCAGATCGCCGGCGGCACGCCCAAGCCGCTGCTGCTGTTCGGCGTCACCGGCAGCGGCAAGACCGAGGTCTACCTGCGGGCGGCCGAGGCGGCGCTGGCCGCCGGCCGCCAGGTGCTGGTGCTGGTGCCCGAGATCAACTTGACGCCGCAGCTGGAGGCCCGCTTCACGGAACGCTTCGCGGCGCTGCTGCCGCAGCCGGCGGCCATCGTGTCGTTGCACAGTGCGCTGACACCAGCGCAGCGTCTGCAGAACTGGCTGGCCGCCCACCTGGGCCGTGCGCGGCTGGTGCTGGGCACGAGGCTGGCGGTGTTCGCGTCGATGCCGGAGCTGGGGCTCATCGTCGTCGACGAGGAGCATGACCCGTCCTACAAGCAGCAGGACGGTGCCCGCTACTCGGCGCGCGACCTGGCGGTCTGGCGCGCGCACGACCTGAGACTGCCCGTCGTGCTGGGCTCGGCCACGCCGTCGCTGGAGAGCTGGCAGCACGCCGAATCGGGCCGCTACGAGCGCTTGACACTGGCCGCGCGCATCGGCGGCGGTGCGCTGCCGCGCGTGCGCCTGTTCGACATGAAGGCCTTGCCGCCGACGGCCGGCGTCACTACCGCGCTGACTGCACCGCTGCTGGCCGCGCTGAAGGAGCGGCTGGAGCGCGGCGAGCAAAGCCTGGTGTTCCTGAACCGCCGCGGCTACGCGCCAGTGCTGCACTGCGGCGAATGCCAATGGAAGAGCGACTGCCCGCATTGCAGCGCGTGGCGCGTCTTCCACAAGCGCGACCGCACGTTGCGCTGCCACCACTGCGGCTTCACCGAGCGCGTGCCGAGCGCCTGCCCCAACTGCGGCAACCACGACATCGCCCCCATCGGCCGTGGCACCGAAAAATTGGAGGAGCAGCTGAGTGAGGCCTTGCCGGGTGCGCGCGTGCTGCGCATCGACGCCGACTCCACGCGCCGCAAGGGCGAGCTGGAGGCGCAGTTGCAGGCGGTGCATGACGGCGACGTGGACATCCTGGTCGGTACGCAGATGATCACCAAGGGGCATGACTTCCGCCGCATCCGCTTCGTCGCGGCGGTGAATCCGGACGGGGCCTTGTTCAGCAGCGACTTCCGCGCACCGGAGCGCCTGTTCGCGCTGCTGATGCAGGCCGGCGGCCGTGCCGGGCGGGATGCGTCGGGCGAGACACCCGCGGAGATGTGGGTGCAGACCTGGCATCGCGACCATGCGCTGTACCAGGCGCTGGCGCGGCACGACTACGTGCGCTTCGCCGCCGACCAACTGGCCGAGCGCCGCTCCGCCAGCCTGCCGCCGTTCTCGCACCTGGCATTGCTGCGTGCCGAGGCGCGCACGGTGGATGCCGCCAAGGCCTTCCTGGCCGCCGCGGCGGAGCTGGCGCAGGACGAGGGGGTGTTGGTCTACCCGCCGGTGCCGCACGCGGTGGCGCGTGTGGCGGACGTGGAGCGCATGCAGATGCTGGTGGAGGCCGCGCAGCGGGCGCGACTGCAAGCTTTCTTGCGCGGCTGGGTGCCGGCGCTGATCGCGCTCAAGCGCGAGCACAAGGCCGTGCTGCGTTGGGCCGTGGACGTGGACCCGCTGGCGATCTGAAGCCGCTCAGCCGCGTGGCGGGCGCTCCCGCAGCGTGCTGGCGAGCGCCGTGGCGCGGCGCAGTTCGGCCCGGCGGCGCAGCGGGCGCGGCAGCAGGAAGGCGCCGGCCAGCGCAGCCAGCGTCAAGGCCAGGCTGCCCGGCTCGGGCACGTGGTTCAGGCTGACGTTGTCGAGATTGCCGCCCAGGCTGTCGCTGGTGCCCACCGAGGCGAAGCTCAACAGGTTGCGGCCGGCTTGCGCCGTCACGCTGTACTGGTGTTGGGTCCAATCGTTCTGGCTGCCACCGAGGCCGGTCAGCGTGTCGCCGATCTGCAGACCGTTCCAGAACACCTGGATGCCGTTGGTGGACGCCGCCTGGTACTCGCGCGGGGCGTACCAGAAGCTCAGGTCGTAGCGGCCGCCCGCGCTGAGGTTGTCGAGGTACTGGCCGATGCGGCTGTTGCCCACCGTGTCCAGTTCGATGTAGTTGCGGCCTTCCTGCGCGCTGCCGACGACGTCGTTGCGGACCTCGAAGCCGGTGCCGGGGCCGCTGAGCCAGGTCCAGCCGGCGATGGCGGGGACGTTGACCCAGTTGCCGCTGGCGACGACGGTGCTCTCGAAGCCGCCATTGACGAGCAGGTTGCTCGTGGGGGCGGGGCCTGCCAGGGCAGTGGTGCCGAAGCTGATCAGCGCGAGCAGGGACAGGGTGCGTTTCATGGGGCGGGGCCGGGCGGCTTGGTGTGTTTGCCGCGATTCTTTGGCCAGGCCCGCCAGGTGCCGGGTGCAGACTTCACGTCGCCGGGGCAGACCCCCTCAGGCCGGTGGGAGGCCTGTGACGCAAATCACCGAAGTGATGAGCGATGGAACAGCAATCGATATGCAATCAGCCGTGCGGGGCGTGGTCCAGCGTGCTGGCCAGCGCGGTGGCGCGGCGTTGCTGCTCCAGGCGGCGCAGCGTGCGGGAGACGGGACGGGCCACGATCAGCGCGAACACGCCCAGGACGATGACGAGGCTGCCGGTGTCGACTTCGGGTGCGCTGACGTCAAACTCTGCGCCGGCCTGGCGCTCGGCGGGCATCCAGCGGTTGCCGCCGTTCAGCGCGGTCAGGCTGGCGGAGCCGATGCGCCCGGCATCGGCCATCACGGTGGCCGTCGTCGCGTCGGCCGCTTTGGGGGTGTGCACGTCACGCGCGGCACCGGCCGGGGCGATGGTACTGAGGGCAGCGAGAGCGGCAGCTAGGACGATGGCTTTCATACGGGCTCACCGAAAGAAGAGAGGCTGAAACGCATTGTTCGCAGCCTAGCGTGGCTGAGGTGTGAAGACTTCACGCGCTTGAGGGGGACCCCCGCGAATGAGCGCTTCAGTCCTGCGGGGGTATTTCGGCCCGCGCGGCGGCCTTGGCGGCCAGTTCGGCGCGCATGCGCTTGAGCTTTTCGCGTGGGTCTTCGCGGGTGCTGCCCTCGTTCAGCTTCATTTCGGCCAGGAAGCGGCTGGGGATGCCCACGACGGTGTCGCGGCCTTTCTTGCGGCGGCGCAGTGTCGACACGGCCAACGTCGTGCGCGCGCGGGTGATGCCCACGTACATCAGTCGCCGCTCCTCCTGCAACGCCTCGGGTGTCAGCTCGGCCTCCTCGCGCTTGAAGGGCAGCAGGCCCTCGTTGACGCCGGCCAGCACGACGTGGGGCCACTCGAGACCCTTGGACGCGTGCAGCGTCGTCAGCGTGACCTGGTCCTGCTCGTCGCCACGCTCGGCCAGCGACAGGATGACGCTGATGGTCTGCGCGACGTCCAGCACGCTCTGCTTGGGTTCGGTGAAGCTGACGCCGCCTTCCTCGCTGTGCTGGCCGCCGCAGCGCTTGGCCACCCAGTCGACGAAGTCCAACACATTGCCCCAGCGCGCCTGCGCGACCTTCTCGTTCTCCTCGTTGTCGAGCAGATGGGCCTCGTAGCCGATGTCCTTCAGCCACTCCGTCAGCATCGCGTGCGCGGCGGTGTGGCCCTCGGTGTGCTTGGCCTTGTATTGCAGCTCGTTCACGCTGCGACCGAACTCGTGCAGGCCGTCCAGCGCACGCTTGGTCAGCGCGGTGGCCAGGCTCTCGGCGAAGAGGGCCTCGAACATGCTGCACTTCCACTGCGCCGAGAACGTGCCCAAAGCGCCCAGCGTCTGGTGGCCGATGCCGCGCTTCGGGGTGGTCACGGCGCGCAGGAAGGCCGGGTCGTCATCCTGGTTCACCAGCAGGCGCAGCCAGGCGCACAAGTCCTTGATCTCGGCCTTGTCGAAGAAGCTCTGGCCACCCGAGACCTTGTACGGGATCTGCGCGCGGCGCAGCGCCTGTTCGAAGACACGCGCCTGGTGGTTGGCGCGGTACAGGATGGCGAAGTCCTTGAACTGCGGGCCTTGGCCGTCGGCGCGCAACTGCTGGATGCGGGCGACGGCGCGCTCGGCCTCGTGTTCCTCGCCGTCGGCCTCCAGCAGCGCGATGGGCTCGCCGTCACCGTACTCGCTCCACAGCTTCTTCTCGAACAGCTTGGGGTTGCCGGCGATGACATGGTTGGCCGCACGCAGGATGGAGCCGGTGGAGCGGTAGTTCTGCTCCAGCGGGATGACCTTGAGGTTGGGGTAGTCGGTGGGCAGGCGCTTCAGGTTCTCGATGGTGGCGCCGCGCCAGCCGTAGATGGACTGGTCGTCGTCGCCCACGGCGGTGAACATGCCGCGCTCGCCCACCAGCGCCTTCAGCAGCTCGTACTGCACGGCGTTGGTGTCCTGGTACTCGTCCACCAGCACGTAGCGCAGCTTGTTCTGCCACTTCTCGCGCGCTTCGGCGTCGTTGGTCAGCAGCTTCAGCGGCAGCGTGATGAGGTCGTCGAAGTCCACGGCCTGGTAGGCGGACAGGCGCTCCTGGTAGCGCACCATGACCGCCGCGGCAGCGCGCTCGTCGTCGTCCGCGGCGATTTGAGCGGCCTGGGCCGGGCCGAGTCCCTGGTTCTTCCAGAGCGAGATGGTCCACTGCCAGCGCTGCGCCTGTTTCATGTCCGTCGTGCCGCCGGCATCCTTCAGCACGTTGAGCACGTCGTCGCTGTCGAGGATGGAGAACTGCTCCTTCAGCCCGACGCGCGAGCCTTCCTCGCGCAGCAGGCGCACGCCCAGCGAGTGGAAGGTGGAGATCGCCAGATCCTTGGCCGCCTTGTTGCCCACCAGCGCCTTGGCCCGCTCGCGCATTTCCTGCGCGGCCTTGTTCGTGAACGTGATGGCGGCGATCTGGCTGGGCCGGTAGCCGGACACCAGCAGCTGCGCGATCTTGGTGGTGATGACGCGTGTCTTGCCCGAGCCCGCGCCGGCAATGACGAGGCAGGGGCCGCTGAGGTGGTAGACGGCTTCGAGCTGGGCCGGGTTCAGGCCAGCCGATGCGGGGCCGGATGGTGGGGCGGCGGACATGGGGCGCGGATCATAGGCGGCGAGGCCAGAACGCCAGTTTCGGCTGCGGCCAAAAATAATCGCTTGCAATTAGATTGCGCACAATATAAAGTTCTGCCCAAGCCGGCACCGCGCGCCACCGTGCCGGCCCATGAAATACATCGCGTGCGATCTATGTGTAAGCGATGTGTTTGACAAGCCCTCGCGGGCAGCCCCTCCGACCGCGAGCCTTCACGCCCTGATCGAGAACCGCACCATGAAGTCACTGTCCGCCCTCTCCGCCCTCTCCGCCCTCTCCGCCCTGTTCGCCGCTTCCGTCCTCGCCCTGTCCGCGGCCAAGGCTGGCGCGCAAACCCCGCCCGCGCCGGCATCCGCGAAGGCGGCTGCCCGTCCGGCCCAGGGCTCCGGCTACATCACCGCCAAGGACGGCACCCAGCTGTTCTACAAGGATTGGGGTTCCGGCCAGCCCGTCGTTTTCAGCCACGGTTGGCCGCTGGATTCGGACAGCTGGGAATCGCAGATGCAGTACCTCGCCGAACGGGGTTTTCGCGTCATCGCCCATGACCGACGCGGCCATGGCCGCTCCAGCCAGCCTTGGTCGGGCAACGACATGGACCATTACGCCGACGACCTGGCCACCGTCATCGACACGCTGAAGCTGAAGAACGCCGTGCTGGTGGGCTTCTCCACCGGCGGCGGTGAGGTGGCGCGCTACGTCGGCCGGCACGGCAGCAGCCGCGTCGCCAAGGTGGTGCTGGTAAGCGCCGTCACGCCCCTGATGGTCAAGACGCCGGCCAACCCGGAAGGCGTGCCCATGGAGGTGTTCGACGGCCTGCGCGCCGCGTCGCTGGCGAACCGCGCCCAGCTCTACAAGGACGTCGCGTCCGGCCCCTTCTTCGGCTTCAACCGCCCGGGCGCGAAAGCTTCGCAGGGCCTGATCGACAACTTCTGGATGCAAGGCATGCTGGGCAGCAGCAAGAGCACGTACGAGTCCATCAAGGCCTTCTCGGAAAGCAACTTCGTCGACGACCTGAAGAAGTTCGACAAGCCCACGCTGGTCATCCACGGCGACGATGACCAGATCGTGCCCATCGCGACGACCGGCCGCGCGACGGCCAGGCTGGTCAAGGGCGCGACGCTGATCGAGTACGCCGGCGGCCCGCACGGCATCACCGACACGCACAAGGACCGCCTGAACCAGGACCTGCTGAACTTCATCCAGCAGCGTTGAGACCGCTCCGGGCCGGGCACGAAGCTTGGCCCGTTAGAGTGCCGCCATGGACACCGCCTGCACGCCTGCCAACGACTTCTCGATGGAACTGCAGGAGCAGCTGTGCTTCGCGGTGTATTCGACGATGCTGGGCCTGAACCGGGCCTACCGGCCGCTGCTGGACAAGCTGGCGCTGACCTACCCGCAGTACCTCGTCATGCTGATCCTGTGGAAGCGCGACGAGCTGATCGTGTCGGAAATCAGCCAGCAACTGTTCCTCGACACGCCCACGCTGACGCCGCTGCTCAAGCGCCTGGAGCAGCGCGGGCTGCTGACGCGGCGCCGTTCCACGCGCGACGAACGCCAGGTCATCATTGCGTTGACCGAGCAGGGCCGCGCGCTGCAGCAATCAGCGCGGGACGTGCCCGCCTGCCTGGCCCAGGCCATGCGGCTGGCTCCCGGGGAGATCACCGCACTGCGCGATCAGCTGCTGGCGCTGCGCGGCAACCTGTTCGACGCCGGCTGAGCGGCGCTCAGGCGACGCGAGCGACGCCCTCACCGGGCAGCGCCCTCAGTCCCAAGCCCAGCAGCAGCAGCGCGAAGAAGATGAAGCCGACGCGCGGCGCGTCCAGCAGGCTGTCGAAGGCGCCCACCGTGCCGAAGCCGATCAGCGCGGCGACGATGGCCGGCGCCAGCGGGTGGTCACGCCCACGGCCGAAGGACAGGCGCACCAGCGCCAGCAGGTAGGCGCCACCCAGCAACGCAAGGCCGACCAGGCCTTGCTCGAACAGCACGTGCAGCGCCGCGTTCTTGATGTGCCAGGGCAGGTGGTTGCGGTCGCTGGAGAAGAACCAGTGCGCCATCTCGCGGTTGAAGTCGCCGTTGACGACCAGCGAGCGGCCCAGGCTGTCGTGCATCGCGATGCGGCCGATGTCAACGCGCGCGCTGCGGGTATCCAGCGCCATCGAGAAGGTCACGAAACGCGGCGCCCACCAGTCGCCGCCGAGCGCCGGGATCGGGCCGAACTTGAACTGGCGGGTCTGCCATTGACCGGGGCCGTCCTCGGGATCGCCTGGCGAACGCACGGGCTTCAACAGCGGCCCGATGCCGAAGCAGCTGTCCGGGTAGATCAGGTTCTTCTCGCAGATCTGCAGGATGAGGCTGGCATCGCTGGCCGTGCGGCTGACCAGCGTGACGGTGATCGGCCCCGGCGCGGGCGCCATGATGCGCTGGCTGACGCGGAACTGCTCGCCGCGACCCAGCAGATGCTTGCCGCTGGTCAGTGCGAGAAAGGCCTCGCCTTCATCACCGCGCAGCCGGTAGTCACCCACCTGGGCCTGGATGGGGCCTTCGTAGAAATTGCTGGGCACGAAGCGGCCGGCGCCCTTGCCCAGCAGCTTCTGCCGGCCACCGTGCAGCAGGCGCAGGCCTTCGTGCCAGTGCGTGAGGCGGGTCTGGCCGTCTTCCTTCCAGGTGGACACACGGTCGCGCAGATAGGCGCCGCCGCCGAGCGCGGCGACGATGGCCATGATGAGCAGCAAGCCTGCCACCAGCAGCGCGCGCTTGCGCCAGCCGGCCTTGCCGGTGCTGCCCGCACCTTGCAAGGGCCACAGGCGCTGCTCCAGCAGCATCACGGCCCAGAGAGCCGCGAGCGCGAAACCGGCGGCCAGCGCCGTCCAGCGTCCGGCGGTGCCGCCCCAGTAGTCCGCCACGATGACCATGGTGGCGAGCAGCCAGAACCAGGCCGTCGACACCAGCAGCACATAGATGGGCCGCGCCTGGCCGGCCTCGTCGCGCCAGCGCAGCAGCGCGCAGCACAGCAGCGCGACGACGTTGATGACATAGGCCGCCTTGGGCACGGCCATGGACAGCGCCCAGCTGGCCGCGCCCAGCACCAGCGCGAGCAGCGCGCCCATCAGCAGCGCCACCAGCCGCTGCGCGAAGGGCGGCAGCCACAGGCTGGGCGGCATGGTCAGCAGCACCACCATGACGAAGAACAGCGCCAGCAGGCCGCGGTAGCCACCGCCGCCGAAGACCAGTGCCGCGGCCAGCGCGAAGGCGCCGGCCATGGCGAGCGCGCCCAACTTGGCCAGGCGCGGCATCGGCTCGTCGACGGCGCCCAGCGTGCTGTCGATGTGGCTGCTCTCCGGCCCCGACGCGGCGGCGCGGCGGCGCTGCGCGTCGGCCAGCATGACCATGGGCAACAGCGCCAGCGGCAGCGCCAGGTAGACGCCGCGCGAGAACGTCGTCAGCACCGCGTAGGCGGCCAGCAGCGCGATGCCCAGGCCGATGGCGAAGCGCCACGGCGAGCGCGTGCGCAGCAGCGCCAGCAGCGCGAACGGCAGCGTCATGACGAGGAAACCGTCCAGCGCCGCGCCGCCCACATGCATCTCCCAAAACAGCGCCGTGGTGCGGTAGTCGGTGGAGAAGTCCAGCAGGCCGGTATAGGCCAGGCGCTCCCACAGCGCCGCGGCACTGCCGCCGGCGAGCGCCAGCACCAGGCCCAGCAGCAGGCCGCGCGAGAAGCCGCGCGGCCGTGCGGCGGCGGCGGCCGTCCACAGCGGCAGCAGCGCCAGCACGAGGAAGATGGCCTTGGCGTTGCGCACCGAGTTCATCGCCTCGTGGTAGCCGTGGAACCAGCCGAAGACGAAGCCGCCGGCGTCGGCAAAGCCGCGCTTGACGCTCCAGGCGGCCGACAAGGCCAGCGCAAGGATCAGCACGATGACGGCCGATGAATAGACCAGGCCGTGGCGCCAGGCCGGCGCGCGGTCACGCGCGTTCAGCTGCAGCGCATAGGCCAGGTAGCCGCCGCAGCCACAGGCCGTGACCAGCAGGTCCATCTCCTCGAAGGTGATCCAGCCGCTCCACGGCGCAAGGCCGATCAGCGGCAGCGGCGCGAACACGAGGACGGGCGTCTTGACCCAGAACAGCGCCGCCAGCAGCACGACGGCACCCCAGGCCGCCAGCGCCAACGGCCCCGACAGCGGGTGGTGCCAGGCCAGCTCGGCGCCGACCAGGCCCAGACCGACGCCCGCCACGACGGCCAGCCACTGGGCCTTGGTGGCCGGCAGTCTGACCTGCAATTCCCCCAGGCCCAGCGGGCCTGGCGCGGGCGTGGCGCCGACGGCAGCCATCAGTGTTTGCGCCGCAGGCTGGCCAGCAGGCCGACGCCGGCCAGCAGCAGGACCGCGCTGGCCGGTTCCGGCACCGCGCTGACCTGGATGTTGTCCAGGCCCAGCACTTCGCCGGGCCCGGCGTGGAACTCGCCATTGAGGGTCAGACTGGTCACGTTGGCCAGCACGCCAGCCAATGTCGCCGGGCTGCCCCAGCCGGCGGCAGACGCCAGCGCGACCTCATAGTGGTGCCACTGGCCGTCGGCCGGCGGCAGGCCGGCGGCCACGATGTCCAGCTGCACGCTGCCGCCCGGGCCGCTGATGTTGATCGCGCCGAACCCCGCCCAGTCGGGGGAGATGCCGTTGACGCTCTTGGCATCGAAGGACAGCGTGCCGCCGAGATAGGCCGACCAGTTGCCCAGCCAGCTCGACGGCGCCGTCAGCAGGATGTCGGTGTTGCCGTCGATGTCCTCCACCTGCAGCCAGCCGCCGCTGTTGCCGCCGCTGGCCACCCAGGTCTGCGTGCCGCTGCCGCCGGGGATCGTCCAGCCTTCGGCGTCGGTGGCGAAGCCAGCGGCCGAAGCGGCCAGGGGCAGGGCGGCACAGGTGGCGATCAGGGTCGCGAGCAGCGAACGGGCCATGGCAGAACTCCGGGAGTGGGGCCGCATTGTTGCGTAGCGCCGTGCGCGGCGCACCCCCACGCAATCCCGATCGCGGTGCCGTCAGCCGGTGGCGGTCGTGCTCGGCTGGGTGGCCGACGTGGCGGCCGCCGTGACGGGTTCGGCGACCTGCGCCGTCAGCGCCAGCAGGCCCACGCCCGCGGCGGCGCCCAGCCAGAGCCAGCGCCTCCACCAGGCCGGCTTGGGGCGGGCCGCTGCGGCGGCGTCCGCCCGTGCGGCGCTCTGTTGCACGCTGAGCCATTGGCGCAATTCGTCGGCCAGGCCTTCGGCGCCGCGGGTGCGCAACTCCGGTGACTCCGCCATGGCCGCGCGCAGCAACGCGTCAAGCCGCACCCGCTGGGCTTCGCTCAGTTGCGGCCAGAGCTCGCCGACGCTGCCCTTCAACGGCGCGAGGCCCTTGGGCGTCTCCTCCCAGCCGCAGATCAGCATGCGGGCGAAGGCGCCCAGGCCGTAGACCTCGCTGGCCAGGCTGGGAGGCTCGCCGTTGCGGCGCTCGGGGGCCACGAAGGCGGGCGAGGCGCCGAGGCTCAGGCCGCGGTCGAAGGGGTCGGTCGGGTCGGGGATGCGGGCCAGGCCCAGCCCCATCAGGTGCACGTCGCCCTCGGGAGCCAGCCAGATCATGGCCGGGTCCAGCTCGGACAGCAGCCAGCCCTGCTGGTGCGCCGAGCGCAAGGCCTCGCAGAGCTGGACGAGCAGTTCGATGCGCTCGCGCAGCCCCAGCGCCGGCAGGCGCGGCAACAGCGGTTCGCCATGCTCGCCCTCCAGGATCAGATAGGGATGGGCATCCGGCGTGACGCCGCTGTCGCTGGGCACGGCGATGTGGGGGTGTTGCAGCTTGGCCAGGTCGCCAGCCTGGTCGGCGTAGCGCAGCATGACGCCGGCGCCCTGGTCGCTGCGGTCCAGCACCAGCACGGCGGCCTGCTGTTCGGTGGCCATCGCATGGTGGGCGCCGTACCACTGGCCGGCATGCGCCTGCTCGCCATCGGGCAGCGGGCTCTTCAACCGCCACACGCCCAGGGCCTGGCCTTCGTCCAGCGGAGCGGCGGCGGCTGGCGGTGGCAGGGACAGGTTGGGCATGCGCATGGCGCGGCATATTAGGGGTGACCCCAGGGGGGCTGCCATCCCATGCTGTAACAAAGCCGCCTCGGCCGCGCATTCGCTCACGGCCCCGATACTCCGCCGCCGACTCCCACGCGACCATGCTTGCCGTTCTTGCGACGACCTTCCCGTTCTTCGCCCTGGTGTTGTGCGGCTGGCTGGCCGCCGAGCGCGGGCTCTTGCCGGACAGCGCCATTCCCGGGCTGAACGGTTTCGTGCTGTTCTTTGCGCTGCCCTGCCTGTTGTTCCGCTTCGGGCGCGACACGCCGGTGCTGGAGCTGCTGAACCCGGCGCTGCTGGGGGTCTATGTGGCGTCGGCGCTGCTGATCGTCTTCTTCACCGTGGCGACGACGCTGTCCGCGCGCATCGGCATGAAGGACGCGGCCTTCGGCGCGCTGGTGGCCGCCTTCCCCAACAGCGGCTTCATGGGGGTGCCGCTGATCGTCGCGCTGCTGGGCGCGGCGGCGGCCGGCCCGGTCGTCAGCACCATCCTGGCCGACTTGTTCGTGACCAGCTCGCTGTGCATTGCGCTGGCCCAGGCCGGCGCCAGCGGCGTGGCCGGGCGGGCCGCCTTCCTGCAGGCGCTGAAGGCCGCCGGCTCCAACCCGCTGCCCTGGGCGATCGCGCTGGGCGCGGTGGCGGGCGCCAGCGGGCTGGTGCTGCCGGCGCCGTGCGCGAAGGTCATCGCCATGCTGGGCGACGCGGCCTCGCCGGTGGCGCTGTTCACGATAGGCGCCGTGCTGAGCCGCTCGGGCCGCGCCAACCGCCTGGCCGGCCGCATGACGCCGCCGGCGCTGTACGTGCCGGTGGCCGCCATCAAGCTGCTGCTGCACCCGGCGCTGGTGTTCGCGCTGGGCGCGGCCGTGCGCTGGATGGGCGCGCCGCTGTCCGGCCCGCAGCTGGTGGCGCTGACGCTGGTGGCGGCATTGCCCAGCGCCAGCAATGTGTCGCTGCTGGCCGAGCGCTACGGCGCCGACAACGGCCGCGTCGCGCGCATCATCCTGGCGTCGACGGCGCTGGCCTTCGTGAGCTTCAGCGCGCTGGCGACCCTGTTGATTGAGGCAGGCTGATGACCACGCGCAGGCCGCCGCCGTCGCGGTTGCTCAGCGCGATGCGGCCGTCGTGCGCCTCGGCGATCTCGCGCGCCAGCGCCAACCCCAGGCCCGTGCCGCCCTGCGAGCCGGGCTCCGAGCGCTTGGTCGAGTAAAAGGGCAACAACGCCTGGGCCAGCACGGCCTCGCTCATGCCGGGGCCGCGGTCCAGCACCTCGATGCGCAAGTCCGCGCCCTGCACCGCCAGGCGCAGCGCGATCTCGTCGGGGTCGCTGCCCGACTCGTGCGCGTTCTTGATCAGGTTCAGCAGCGCCTGCTCGATCTGCGCCGCATCGAACCAGCCCGGCTCGTGGGGCACGTCGCCATCGAGGTTGAACTCGCCCAGCGTCGCCAGCCGCGCCAGGAAGGGCTGCCACGCCACCGCGGCGCGACGCGGCGCCGGCAGCTTGGCAAATGCCGCATAGCCGCTCAGGAAGCTGTGCAGATGCGCCGCGCGCTCGCCGATGCTGGCCAGCACCTGCGGCAGGCGCTCCGTGTTGCCGCGCCGCGCCAGCTCAGCGCCGCTGTGCGCCAACGACGAAATCGGCGCCAGCGAGTTGTTCAGCTCGTGGCTCAGCACGCGGATGACGCGCTTCCACGTCCCCACCTCGGCGCGCGACAGCTCGCGCGTCATGCGCCGCAGCAGGTGCAGGCGATGCGGCTGGCCCTGCAGCCGGAAGGACCGCGTGCTGTGGTGGAAGGTCTCCTCGCTGCCGTCGGCCAGCGTCACGGCGAACAGCTGGTCGGCGTCACCCGCCAGCGCCTCGCGCAGCGCCTCGGGCAGCGGCGCGATGACGCTCGCGAAGTCCAGCCCGGCCAGGCTGCGCCCGTCGCCGATCAGCTGGCGTGCGGCGAGGTTGGCGATGGCGACCTTGCCGCCCGGGCCGGTCAGCACCAGCGCGACCGGCGTGTTCTGCACGACGGTGTCCAGCAGCAGCTCGCGCTGGGCCAGGTGCTGGCGCTGCTCGCGCAGGGCCAGGCCCATCTCGGCGTGCAGCCGCGTCAGCACGGCCAGCTCGCGCGGGCCGTCGGGCGCCAGGTTGAGGCTGAAGTCGCCGTCGCGGTAGCTCAGCACGGCGCCCTCCAGCGCGCGCGTCAGCCGCAGCAGCGGCGCCAGCCACGCGGCGGACAGCCACGCCAGCAGTGGCAGCATCACCACGACGGCCACGACCAGCGCCGCACCGGAGGCCAGCCCCGCGCGGCGCACGCCCAGGATGACCAGCGGCGGGACGACCGCCGCCGCCGCGAGCGCCAGCAGCGCGCGTGCGCGCAGCGACAAGGTCACGCGCATCAGGGTGCGATCCCGTAACGCTCCAGCCGCCGGTACAGCGCCTGTCGCGACAGTCCCAGCTGCGTCGCCGCGCGGCTGACGATGCCGCCGGCCGCGTTCAGTGCGGCGATGACGGCCTCGCGGCTGGGTTCGTCGAGATTGCGGTAGGCGCCGCCGTTGCCGTGGGCCTCCTCCAGCCCCAGCAGCGCCAGCGTGATATCGCCGCCTGCGTTCAGCAGCGCGGCGCGCTCGATGACGTTCTTCAGCTCGCGCACATTGCCCGGCCAGCGGTGGGCCAGCAGCGCCTCGCGCGCGCCTTCCGAGAGCCGCGCCCGGTCGGCCAGGAAATGCTCGGCCAGCGGCAGCACGTCGTCGCGGCGCTCGGCCAGGGCGGGGAGCTTCAGCTCGATGAGGTTGAGGCGGTAGAACAAGTCCTCGCGGAACGACCCGGCCTTGACCATCGCGCGCAGGTCGGCGTTGGTGGCCGACAGCACGCGCACGCGGGTCTGGCGCGTCTTGCTGGAACCCAGCCGCTCGAACTGCCCCGTCTCCAACACGCGCAGCAGCTTCACCTGGCCGGCCAGCGGCAGGTTGCCGATCTCGTCCAGGAACAGCGTGCCGCCGTCCGCCGCCTCGAAGCGGCCCACGCGCGCCTTGGCCGCGCCGGTGTAGGCGCCGCTGTCGCTGCCGAACAGTTCCGCCTCGATGAGGTCGGCCGGCAGCGCGCCGCAGTTCAGCGCGATGAATGGGCCGTCATGCGCGGCCGAGTTCGCATGCACGAAGGCCGCCACGCATTCCTTGCCGGCACCGTTGGGCCCGGTGATCAGCACCGGCACGGGGGCGGCGGCGATCTGGCCGGCCAGCTCCAGCAGGGAGAGCATCGCGTCCGAGTTGAAGACCAGGCCGGCCAGGTCATGCCGCCGCGCCAGCGCAGCGCGCCGTGCCGCGCGCGCCTCGCGCAGCTGCGCGATCTCGCGGTTGGCCTCGCCCAGTTCCAGCAGGTTCTCCACGGTCGCCAGCAGCTTGGCGTCGTCCCAGGGTTTGGCCAGGTAGTCCGCCGCGCCGGCCTTGACGAGGGCCACGGCCGAATCCAGCCGCGTCCAGGCCGTCAGCAGGATGACGGGGATGTCGGTGCGCCGCGCGCGGATCGCGCGGAACAGCTGCTCGCCTTCCTCGCCCGACGTCGTGTCGGCAGTGAAGTTCATGTCCTGGATGACCAGGCCGTAGGGCCGCTGCTCCAGCAGCGCCAGGCCTTCCTCCGGACTGGTGGCGACGCTGGCCTCGATGTCGTGCAGGGACAGCAGCAGCTCCAGCGCCTGGCCCACGCCGGGGTGGTCGTCGATGATCAAAACGCGTCGCATGGCGTGGAGGATAAATGGCTGCCCGCAGCGTGAAATGACGATGACAAAGCTTTCGCTGCCGACGCTGTGCCGGGGCAAGTCGCGTGACAGTGCTGAATCCTTCACGGCCGATGCCGCCTTGATGCGGGATTAGGTGTTTACCTGAGGCGCTTTGCATCGGCGGACATCGTCGCCACTCGTATCCTGCGCCGCGCCAGCGCGACCGTGCAGGCGCATGCGACCGCCATCGCGGCGGTCTCGAACAACGTCGAAGGGATCAAACGATGTCCTCTGTGGGAATAGATGCCGTGCCCGGTCCGGGCCGAGCGGGCGCGGGCTGGCTCGACAAGGAGCGCACCATTGCCGGCGCGGGTTTCAACCGCTGGCTGGTGCCGCCGGCCGCGTTGGCCATTCATCTGTGCATCGGCATGGCCTATGGCTTCTCGGTGTTCTGGCTGCCGTTGTCCAAGGCCTTGGGCATCAAGGAAGCCATCAAGTGCGGCCCCGAGGTCGGCTTCTTCCAGGAACTCTTCGTCAGCACCTGCGACTGGAAGGTCTCCACGCTGGGTTGGATGTACACCCTCTTCTTCGTCTTCCTCGGCTGCGCCGCGGCCATCTGGGGCGGTTGGCTGGAACGCGCCGGCCCGCGCAAGGCGGGTGTCGTGTCGGCCTTGTGCTGGTGCGGCGGCATGCTGATCTCGGCACTGGGCATTCACCTGCACCAGTTCTGGCTGATGATCCTTGGCAGCGGCGTCATCGGCGGCATCGGCCTGGGTCTCGGCTACATCAGCCCGGTGTCGACGCTGATCAAGTGGTTCCCGGACAAGCGTGGCATGGCCACCGGCATGGCCATCATGGGCTTTGGCGGCGGCGCCATGATCGGCTCGCCGCTGGCGGCCGAGCTGATGAAGCTGTTCGCCACGCCCGAAAGCGTCGGCGTGATGCCCACCTTCATCATCATGGCCCTCGTCTACTTCGTCTTCATGATGGGTGGCGCACTGGGCTACCGCGTGCCGCCCACGGGCTGGAAGCCCGCCGGCTGGACGGCACCCACTGCGCAGGGCAGCAACGCGATGATCACGCAGCGCCATGTGCACGTGAAAAAGGTCTGGGGCATTCCGCAGTTCTGGCTGGTCTGGGTCGCGCTGTGCATGAACGTGTCGGCCGGCATCGGCGTCATCGGCATGGCCAGCCCGATGCTCCAGGAGGTGTTCGGCGGCTCGCTGATCGGCGTGCAGGCCAAGTTCGGTGAACTGGACAAGGCCCAGCTCGCGGCCATCGCGGGTGTCGCAGCCGGCTTCACGGCGCTGCTGAGCCTGTTCAACATCGGCGGCCGCTTCTTTTGGGCCAGCCTGTCGGACAAGCTCGGCCGCAAGTTGACCTATGTGGTCTTCTTCGTGCTCGGCGGCGTGCTGTACGCCAGCATCCCGGGCAGCGCGGCGGCGGGTTCCAAGCTGGCCTTCGTTGGCGCGGTCTGCATCATCCTGAGCATGTACGGCGGCGGCTTCGCCACGGTGCCGGCCTACCTGGCCGACCTGTTCGGCACGCAGATGGTGGGTGCCATCCACGGCCGCCTGCTGACGGCCTGGGCCACGGCCGGCATCCTCGGCCCCGTTGTCGTGAACTACATGCGCGACTACCAGCTGGGCCTGGGCCTGCCGCGCGAGCAGGTCTACAACCAGACCATGTACATCCTCGTCGGCATGCTGGTCATCGGCCTGATCGCCAACCTGATGATCCGCCCGGTGGCCGACAAGCACTTCATGAGCGACGAGGAACTGGCGCACGAGAAGAAGCTGGCGCACGAGCGCGCCGCGGCTGTCGAGGTCGGCAGCGGCAGCGGCCAGGCGACGGCCACGTCCAGCGTCACGGTGATCCTGGCCTGGGCGGCCGTCGGCATCCCGCTGGCCTGGGGTGTCTACAAGACCCTGATCAACGTGGGCAAGTTCTTCCACTGACCTCGGCCTGCTAGGCTGACGGGCTCCGTGTCCTTGCGAGGTGCGGAGCCCTTTTTCTTGATCAAGACATGAGCGAACAGAAGATCGAGTTGTACGACGGCCCGGCCGGCGGCTGGGGCGCGTTGAAGAGCGTGGCCAAACACCTCAACGAGCAGGGTGTGGCCGTCAAGGGCGCGAAGACGCTGCTGCACGCCAACCAGCCCGACGGGTTCGACTGCCCGGGCTGTGCCTGGCCCGATCGCGACCACCGGTCCACCTTCGAGTTCTGCGAGAACGGCGCCAAGGCCGTGGCGGCCGAGGCGACCGCGCGACGCGCGACGCCCGAGGTCATTGCCGCGAGGACGCTGGCCGAATGGGCCGAGGCGTCCGACTACGAGCTGGAAGCCACCGGCCGCCTGACCGAGCCCCTGGTCTATGACGCGTTGACGGACCGTTATCAGCGCACGACGTGGGATGCCGCCTTCGCGCTGATCGCCAAGGAGCTGCAGGCGCTGCCCGACCCGAACGAGGCCATCTTCTACACCTCGGGCCGCACCAGCAACGAGGCCGCCTTCCTGTACCAGCTGTTCGTGCGCGAGTACGGCACCAACAACTTCCCCGACTGCTCCAACATGTGCCACGAGCCCAGCGGCTCTGGGCTGCGGCCCACCATCGGCGTCGGCAAGGGCACGGTCACGCTGCACGACTTCGAGCAGGCCGACTGCATCCTCGTCTTCGGCCAGAACCCCGGCACCAACCACCCGCGCATGCTGGGCGAGCTGCGTGCGGCACGCAAGCGCGGCGCGCGCATCGTCAGCTTCAACCCGCTGAGAGAGCGCGGCCTGGAGCGCTTTGCCGACCCGCAGGACAAGCTGGAGATGCTGACCTTCGGTTCTGCGCCGATCAGCAGCCACTACTTCCAGCTGCAGGTGGGCGGCGACTTTGCGCTCCTCAAGGGCATGTGCAAGCGCGTCGTCGAGCTCGACGACGCGGCCCAGGCCGCCGGCCAGCCACGCGTGCTGGACACGGCCTTCATCGCCGAGCACACCCGTGGCTTCGACCGCTTCATCGCCGAGCTGCGCGAGCAGCCCTGGGAGCCGCTGGTGGCGGCCAGCGGCCTCACGCGCGAGCAGATCGTGCAGGCCGCCGACATCTACGCCGGCAGCGAGCGCGTCATCGCCTGCTGGGGCATGGGCATCACGCAGCACCGGCATTCGGTGGCGACCATCCAGATGATCGTCAACCTGCTGCTGCTGCGCGGCAACCTTGGCCGCGAAGGCGCCGGCGCCTGCCCGGTGCGCGGCCACAGCAACGTGCAGGGCGACCGCACGATGGGCATCTACGAGAAGCCCGCCGCCGCCTTCCTCGACAAGCTCGGCCAGGTGTTCGGCTTCGAGCCGCCGCGCGAGCATGGCTTCGACACGGTCGGCGCCATCGAAGCGATGCTCGATGGCCGCGGCAAGGTCTTCATCGCGATGGGCGGCAACTTCGCTGCCGCGACACCCGACACGGCCGCCACCTGGCGCGCGCTGCGCCAGTGCGGGCTGACCGTGCACATCACGACCAAGTTCAACCGCAGCCACGTCGTGCACGGCCGCCAGGCGCTGGTGCTGCCGGTGCTGGGCCGCACCGAGATCGACGTGCAGGCCACGGGCCCGCAGGGCGTCACAGTGGAGGACTCGATGAGCATGGTGCATCTGTCGGCGGGCATGAATGCGCCGGCGTCGGAGCACCTGCTCTCCGAGCCCATGCTGGTCGCGCGCATGGCCGCCGCCACGTTGAAGCACAGCCGCACGCCGTGGCTGCAGCTCGCCAGCGACTACGCCGCCATCCGCGACAAGATCGAGGCCGTGCTGCCCGACTTCGCGGGCTTCAACGAGAAGATCAAGGCCCCCGGGGGCTTTCGCCTGCGCAACACCGCGAGCGAACGGGTGTGGGCCACGGCGTCGGGCCGCGCCGAGTTCAGCACGCACGCGCTGCCGACCGACCTGGCCGTGGAGCGCGCGGCCGAGCGCCACCGCGACGTGCGGGTCTTCACGCTGACGACGCTGCGCTCGCACGACCAGTACAACACCACCATCTATGGCCACGACGACCGCTACCGCGGCGTCTACGGTCACCGCCGCGTCGTCTTCATCCATGCCGACGACCTCAAGGACCTGGGCCTGAAGGCCGGCGATTGGGTGGACATCACCAGCCTCTACATCGACGACGCAGGCGGCGACGTGCAGCACCGCCGCGCCGAGCGCTTCCTGCTGGTGGCTTACGACATCCCGCGCGGCTGCCTGGCCAGCTACTACCCCGAGACCAACCCGCTGGTGCCGCTGGAAAGCTTCTCCATCGGCGCCCGCACGCCCACGTCCAAGTCCATCCCGGTCATGCTGAGTGCGCACACCGGCTGACCTGCTGCGCGAGCTGGGCGACGGCAACGAGGCGGTGCCACTGACGCGCCTGGCCAAGCGGCTGGATGCGCGCGTCAGCGAACTGCTGCGCGAGCTCACGGCGCTCAGCGACGCGAAGCTCGGCGGCGTGGCCGGCCCCGGCTGGGTGCGGCTGCACTGCGACGACGCCGGCCGCTGGACCGTGAGGCTGACCGACGCGGGCCGCGCGCAACAGTCATCGCCGCCGGGCTAGAGTGGGCGCATGACCGTCCACCTGGCCATCGTCTACCCCGGCGACGCCGAAGCCCGCCGCATTGCCACGCCGCACAACAACCGTTTTGCCGCGCTGTTCACCGCCTTCGCGGCGGCCGGCGTCCAGGCGCAGCCGGTGGTCTATGCGGACGACTGGGCCGACGAAGTGCGCGACCAGTTGATTGCGATGGACGGCGCCCTGGTCTGGGTCAACCCCATCGAGGCGGGCCGCTCGCGCGCCGTGCTGGACGCGACGCTGCGCGCCGTGGCCGACGCGGGCGTGTTCGTCAGCACCCATCCCGACGCCATCCTCAAGCTCGGCACCAAGGACGTCCTCGTCGAGACCCGCCACCTCGGCTGGGGCAGCGACTGCTGGCGCGTCGATAGCCCCGCGCAATTGCGGGCCGAGCTGCCTGCACGCTTGGCCGCGGGGCCGCGCGTGCTCAAGCAATGGCGTGGCCACAGCGGCATCGGCATCTGGCGTGTCGAGCGGGCGGACGATGGCCGCTTGAAGCTGCGCCACGCGCAGCGCGGCAGCGCCGAGGAGGTCGTCGCCTGGGATGGCGCCGTCGCGCGCATGGCGCCTTACTTCGAGGCCGGTGGCCACATGGTCGACCAGGCCTGGCAGCCGCGCCTGCCCGAGGGCATGACGCGCTGCTACCTCGTGCAGGACCGCGTCGTCGGCTTCGGCGTGCAGGCGGTCATTGCGCTGCATCCCGACGCCGAGCCCGGCCCGCGCCGCTACCACCCAGCCGATCTGGCCGAGGGCCAGGGTCTGCTGCGTCAGCTCGAAGACGAATGGCTGCCGGCGCTGCTGAGCCACTTCGGCCTCGCCCGCGATGCGCTGCCCATGCTGTGGGACTGCGACTTCCTGCGTGGCGCCGACGGCGACGCCTGGGTGCTGTGCGAGATCAACGTCAGCAGCGTCGCGCCCTTCCCCGACTCGGCCATCGCGCCGCTGGTGCGGGCCGTGCAGGCGCGCCTCGGATGAACACCCGCCGTCCGGCACAGCCCCAAAACCTGCCAGACAGTCCTTACCCACACCGGCATTGACACCATGAAGCTTCTTGGCCGCCTCACCTCCATCAACGTGCGCAAGGTCATGTGGACCGCCGCGCAGCTGGACCTCGACCTCGACCGCGAAGACTGGGGCGCGGGCTTTCGCTCGCCGCAGGAGGCGGGCTATCTGGCGATGAACCCCAACGGCCTCATCCCGGTGCTTGTCGACGGCGACTTCACGCTGTGGGAGAGCAACGCCATCTGCCGCTATCTCGCGACCAAGCGCTACGCGACCACGCTGCTGCCGACCGAGCTGCGGTCGCGCGCGCGGGTCGAGCAGTGGATGGACTGGCAGGCGGGCGAGCTGAACAACTCATGGCGCGTGGCCTTCATGGCGCTGGTGCGCGGCCAGCCGGCGACGCCCGAGGCCCTCGCGGCCGGCGTGGCGAACTGGAACCGCCACATGGGCATGCTGGACGCGCAGCTGGCCCGCACGGGCGCCTGCGTCTGCGGCGATGACTTCACGCTGGCCGACGTTGTGCTGGGGCTGTCGGCGCAGCGCTGGAAGAACGCACCCATCGCGCACGCGGCGCTGCCGGCCGTGGAGGCCTGGCTGCAGCGGCTGAGCGCGCGGCCGGGGTTTGCCGAGTTCGTCGGCAACGGCATGCCCTGACACCCGACGCGGGCACCGGCTAGCGCGGGCTGGTGGCGCGGGCGCGGTCGACGATCTGCTGGCCCGCCACCTCGGCCGCCGCCCACTGCTCCGGCGTGGGCTGCGCCTTCAGCGGGATGCCCCGCTGCTGCAGCAGCGTCTTGATGAGGGGCTCGGCCTGGGCGCGGCCTGTCAGTTCGCCGTAGGCGTAGAGATAGCTGAGCCTTTCCGCGTCGTCCAGGCCCCAGCCCTCGTTGGAGATGACGGCGTTGAGCAGGTCGGTGGGCTGGCCGGCGAGGGCGTCGCGCCGCAGCGCCTTCGCGACCTCCTGCCGCTGCGCGGGTGCGAGGCTGGCGGGCGCCACCGTCGCGGCATACGCCGCCGCGGCCGCCGGCACGCCGCCGCGCATCGCCCGGGCGGCCAGCTCGGGCAGCAGCGCGCGGTGCTGGGCCGTGACGGTCTGGCAGCGCCGGGCCTCCTCGTCGGCCTCCACCATCATCTGCGTCATGGCCTCGGGCGCAATGCCCTGGGCGCGCATCGCTTCCGAACCCTGGCGGCGTTGCTCGGTCGTGGCGCAACTGCGCATCCAGGTGACCGCCTCCCAGGCCTCGGCCACATCGTTGCCGGCATGCGCGCGCTCGATGTGCGGGCCATAGCCTTCAGAGCCGATGCGGGGCGGGCGGGCGTGGCCGCCACCGCGGTACGCGTCGGCGGCTGCGGCTGCGGCTGCGGTGTTGGCGCAGAAGCTGGCGCGGCATCCTCGGCGCTGGCGGTCGTCGCATGCACCGTCAGCGGCAGGGTCAGCGGCGGGTTCAGCGCCGGCTGCAGGGCCGGCCGCGCGGGCGGTGACTCGGCGGGCGCGCGCAGCAGGTAGGCCAGGCCGGCCAGCACGGTGCCCACGGCAACAGAGAGCAGAACCCAGCGGGCGGCGGTCATGGGTCTCGCACGTCGTGCGCGCGTCGAGAAAATCGTGCTGCAGCCTAGCCCAGCCGCGCGCGTCGCTTCACGGACGCTTTCACCTCGATACAGGTCGCACCAGGGCGGGCACCGTCACGACGACCAGCGCGGCCGGCGCACGACGAGGGGCGGCACCGCATCAAAAGTCAATGGCGGGCCCCGAGAGCCCGCCATCGTGATGGCGCTGGATGACGGTGCCAGGGCCTCAGCCCAACCGCACCGGCACGAAGATCTGCTGGCCGTCACGGGCGACCAGCAAGGCCACCTGCTTGGGGCTGCCCTTCATCGCCGCGCGCACCTGCTCAATGTCCTGCACCGGTTTGCCGTTCAGCGCCAGCAGCACGTCGCCGGGCTGCACGCCGGCCAGCTGTGCCGGGCCGGTCACGCGCTCGATCAGCAGGCCATGGTCCAGCCCCGAGCCGCGCAGCTCCTGGCGCTCCAGCGGACGCAGCGCCAGGCCCAGCGAGCCGCCTTCGGGCGCGGCGCTGGCTTCCTGCGGGTCCTTGTCGGCGCGGCCCAGGCTGACGGTCTCGCTGACACGGCCCTTGTCGCGCCACAGCTCCAGCTTGAGCTTGTCGCCCGGGCGCGCCAGGCCCACGCGGCTGGACACGTCGCCCGCCACGCGCACCGGCTCGCCGTCCACCGCGGTGATGACGTCGCCCGCCTTCAGCCCGGCCTTGGCGGCCGCGCTGCCCGGCTGGATGCTGGACACCAGCGCGCCATCTGGCGCATTCAGGCCGAAGGACGCGGCCAGCGGCGCGGACAAGTCCTGCAGCGTGACGCCCAGTCGCGCATGCTCGACCTTGCCGTGGGCGACGATCTGGTCCTTCACGCGCAGCGCCACGTCCACCGGGATGGAAAAGGCCAGGCCCTGGAAGCCGCCGCTCTGCGAAAAGATCTGCGCGTTGACGCCCACCACGCGGCCGGCCGCGTCGAACAGCGGGCCGCCCGAGTTGCCGGGGTTCACGGCCGCATCGGTCTGGATGAAGGGCACGACGCTGTCGCCTGGCAGCGAGCGGCCCTTGGCGCTGACGATGCCCTGCGTGGCCGACTGCTCGAAGCCGTAGGGCGCACCGATGGCCAGCACGTAATCGCCCACCTGCACCTGCTTCGGGTCACCCAGCTGCACGGTGGGCAGGCCCTTGGCATCGAGCTTGAGCACCGCGATGTCGGTGGCCGGGTCGCTGCCCAGCACCTGCGCGGCGAACTCGCGGCGGTCGCTGAGCTTGACGGTCACCTGCTTGGCGTCGCGCACGACGTGGGCATTGGTCAGCACCAGGCCGTCGCTGCTGATGATGAAGCCCGAGCCCTGGCCGCGGAAGGGCTGGGCGCCTTGCTGAGGCATGCGCAGCCCGGGGATGCCGCGGAAGAAGCGGAAGAAGGGGTCCTCGTCACCACGCGCCGCCGGGCCGTCCTCCATGTCCGCATTGCCGACCTTGTGCAGGCCGGCCACCGTGATGCCCACGACGGCCGGGCCCTGGCTCTGCACGATGGCGCGGTAGTTGGGCAACTGGGCGGGCGGCAGGGTGGCAGCGACCGGTGCCGTCGCAACGACAGCCGGCGTGGCGCTGGCGGGTGTGGCGTCGCTGCCGGCTGCTGCGGCGCTGGGTGTCTTGTTCCAGCCGGGCAACGTCCAGCCTGAGGCCGTGGTGGTGAGCGTCACACCGGCAGCGAGCAATGCCGCGGCAGCGGCGGTCAGCGTGATCTTGGCGGTCTGGGTCATCGATAACTCCTCAAGCGGGCCGCGGCGCGGCCTTTGCAGCGCACTCTAGGCAGCGCCGGTGAGGGCTCGATGAGGGGAAGGTGAGGCGAAAGTTAAGACGGCAGCGGTCGACCCGAAGCGTCAGCGCGCGCGCCGGTAGTGCATGGCGACCGCGCCGCTGCGCAGCGGCTTCGCCGAGATCAACTCAAGTCGTCGCGTGCCGGGCAGCCCGCTCTCGTACAGGGTCGGGCCGTGGCCGGCGATCCTCGGGTGGACGAGCAATTGGTACTCGTCGATCAGATCCAGCCGGTCCAGCTCGGCGGCGAGCATGCCGCTGCCGAGGAGCACGCCGTCCGGGGTCGCGTCCTTGAGCTGCTGTACGCCCGCGCGCAGGTCGCCGGCGATGTGGTGGCTGTGCGTCCACGGGAAGTCCGTTCGCGTCGACGACACGACGTACTTGGGCTTGGCCTCCAGCTTGACCGCCCACTCGCGTATCGCCGGCGCTGCCTGCGCGTCGCCGCGGGCGACCGCTGGCCAGTAGCCCTCCATCATCTCGTAGGTGACGCGGCCCCACAGCATCGCCCCGCGCTCGTCCATCAGGCGTGTGAAGAAGGCGTGCGTCTCGTCGTCGGCGATGCCTTCCTGGTGGTCGACGCAGCCGTCCAGGGTGATGTTGATGCTGAAGGTCAAGAGTCCCATGGTGTCCTCCGTTCGAGATGCGCAACGGGCTGCTCGCCGACTGACTCCAAGTGCACGAGCGCAATTCGCGGGGTACTCCCCATGCGTCGCCTGACGCTTGACATGAGGCGCGCCTTTCGATCAAGCCATCGTAGCGCCAGGCTCCGCGACGAACGATCTTGAGCGGCATGTTGGCGCCTAACGTTGAAGCTGAGCCGCGAGCGGCGGCTTGCCGACGCGAGCCGGCCCGAACGACTTGTTAGCCCTCAGGTTTGCGGCCACTGGCACTGCAGCCGCAGGGCACCGACTGATACAGGGTCAAGCGCAAAGGACTGCGATCATTCGACGGCCTTTCGCAAGCGATAGATCTCCGCTAGAAGAAGCGGAATGTCTTGTCTCGCGCTCGCGATGAAATCCTGGTCTTCGACAGTGGCACCGGTCAGTTCGATGTCTTAGCCGGCGGTCCGAATGACATGAGGGCTACCGTTTGACATGAGAGGCGACGCAAAGGCGCAACCATTGCGACGTCCCATCGATGGAAGAGCTGGGCGGCGCTTGGGCGGCTGCACCGGTAACCCCAAAAATATTCATCTGGGTCGACTCGAGCGCCCAAGTAGTCTGGCTTGCTCCGTCTTCAAATGCTGGTACGAATGTTCGAGGTATTGCCCGAGTTCATTCGTTGGGTAGTTCAGAGCCGCGGTGCTTTCCGAGAAGTCGCCCTTGTCCCACTTTGCAAAAACCGCCTTGTACGAAGCTACATGCGCGCAGAAGAGTTGGAGCGCTTTGGGGAGATCTCGCTCGACGAGAAGATCAGCGTTCTTCGTGATGGTTCCTAGCATCTCTTCGTGGATTGGCTGAAACACAGTCAACATCCAAACTCTCCACTCCCGAAGATCTTGCTCGGTGGGCGGCGGCTCCCTTCCAAAGAAAGAGCCACCTGGGCGGACTCGGCTGCGAAACGCTATCCAAGCGTGCTGCCCGGCTTGGTTTAATGCGTAAAGCGGCCCGTAGAGAAGCCTTAGTTGCTGGTTCACACGCTCCAGCCTTTCCTTGCGTCGGACCGCCCACAAGTCGTATATGGCCTTCGCAAGAAAGCCAACGACTCCACTAAGAATGGCAAATGCGACGGTCTTTGCTTCGCCACCAAGGAAATTCACAACGGCATCCATGAGTCAAGCCGCCTAACGTCGAAGTTGACCGGCACGCGCCGGCAGGGCGCCGCGAGGCGCAGGCTCACCAGCACGTCTTGCGGCGCCCTGCCGGCGTGTGTCCGCGTCGAATGACCTGTTAGACGGCTCGGGGACCACCTTCGCGAGACAGCGGCCCACAAGAGGCGTCACTTCTTCCTGGTGTCGCGCGCGCACGGCTGGGGACAAGCGGTCCGGGAGTTCGCCGCGCTCCGCTATTACCGAAAGTGCCAGCAACAGCTCCTGCACGCCCGCCGCCTTCGACGCAGATTCCAAGGGCACTGGCCAGAACAGCCCGAGGGTTCGCTCCTTCGGATAGAAAGACGCACGCAGTTCCGGCGTCTCGCCCTGATAGAGGACGACTTGGTCCACACGCCTGGCCCAAGACGCGGGGAACATAGGAATGATCGCCTCTACGTCTCGTCGGGAGAGACCGTGGGCGGCTCCGTTCTGCACAGTGACTTTCATACCGTCTAACGTGTTGTATGCGGATCGTTAACGATTTCTGCTCAACATTTGAGCATGCGATCAAAGCGCCTGTTGGACTGTCGACGCGACAGCAGTCCGGCGCTGACCAGAGACCGCTGCAGGCCAAACGCGGCCGGTCAGGTCAGTGATTGCAATCGTCGCAACGATCGCTCCAGCAAGCGGCGCGGCTCAAGCGCGCCAGGCGATCTCCGCGCGCAGCCCGCCCAGCGGCGAGTCCGCCAGCGCCACGCCGGCCCCCTGCTGCCTGGCCGCTGCCCGCACGATGGCCAGGCCCAGGCCGCTGCCTTCGACCGTTGCATCATCGCCGCGCTGGAAGCGGTCGAACACGCGCTCGCGCGCTTCCAGCGGGATGCCCGGGCCGTCGTCGTCCACACGCAGCAGTGGCGCGCCGGCCGCGCCGCGCAGTGCGCTGACCTGCACCGTTCGGGCGCCGTACTTCACCGCGTTGTCGATCAGGTTGCGCAGCGCGCCGCGCAGCGCCTGCGGGTCACCGGCCAGCGGCAGCGGGTCGGGGGCGATCAGCGAGAGCGCGATGCCGGCCTTGTCGGCCAGCGGCTGCACATCGGCAACGGCCTGGCGCGCCAGGTCCGCGAGATCCAGCGGCATCGTCGCCGCTGCGGCGCCAGGCTCGGCGCGGGCCAGTGCCAGCAGTTGTTCGACCAGGTGCACCGCGCGGTCGATGCCGCCGCGCAGGCGTTTGATGGCGGCGTCCTGCTGCTCGCCGGGGGCCGAGTCGCGCAGCAGGCCCAGTTGCAGCTTCAGCGCGGTCAGCGGCGTGCGCAGTTCGTGGGCCGCGTCGGCGACAAAGCTGCGCTGCGCGTCGAAGGCGGTGGCCAGCCGCGCGAGCAGGCCGTTGAAGGCGTCCACCAGCGGGGCGATCTCGCCGGGCAGGCCTTGCGTGGGCAGTGCGTCCAGCGCGTTCGCGCCGCCGGCCTGCGCGGCCTGCACGACACGTGACAGCGGCGCCAGCGTCATGCCGATCAGCCACCAGATCGCCGCCGCCACCAGCGGCAGCGCCACGGCCACGGGCACGACGCTGCGCAGCGCCGCCACCGCCGCGAGCCGCTGGCGCACGGCGATGGGTTGCGCGACCTGCACGACGCGCAGTGGCGTGGCCGCGCCGAACACGCGCCAATCCTGCCCGCCCAGGCG
Organism: Roseateles sp. P1_C6; assembly: GCF_056406315.1. Lineage (NCBI taxonomy): Bacteria > Pseudomonadati > Pseudomonadota > Betaproteobacteria > Burkholderiales > Sphaerotilaceae > Roseateles > Roseateles sp. P1_C6. The sequence continues at coordinate 363,105 of NZ_JBFUAK010000005.1, read as the reverse complement.
CAGGTTGGAGAAGCCCAGCACCGCGCGCGCCGGCAACGGCTCGGTCAGCCCCTGCGGCCGGCTGGAGTACAGCTCCAACCCCTGCAGCGACCAGATCTGCACGACGTAGTCGAAGCTGGGGTCGGCCAGCGCGGCGGCCTCGTCGCTGGCAACGCGGCCCTGGTCGCGCAGCGACAACGCCGTCTGGCGCAGCTGGTAGTCGAACAGTGCATCGGCCTCGGCGCGCACGCTGACGTAGGTGGCGCCGGCCACGGCGACTGCCGTCACGGCGCCGAGCACAGCCAGCAGTGCAAACAGCCGGCCACGCAGCGTTGTGAGCAGCTGTCTAGCCATGGCGTGGTGCATTGTTCGGGCCGAGCGCTGGGCCGCTCCCGAGCCGGCCCGTCTGGCGATGTGCTTGCGGCTCGACGCCGCAAGCATCGTCGTCCCCACGGGGGACCGACTGGGCATGCCTGCGTTCAGCAGGGCGGGACCGGGCGAGGGGCATCATTTCTCCGGCCCCGCGTAATAGCCCAGGCCGCGCACCGTGTGCAGCAGGTCCGCGCCCAGCTTCCGGCGCAGCTGGTGCATGTAGACGCTGATGGCGTTGCTCTCCAGCTCTTCGCCCCAGCCGTAGATCCGGTCCTCCAGCTGGGCGCGCGACACGATGGCGCCGGGGCGCTCCAGCAGCGCCTGCAGCAGCGCGAACTCGCGCGCCGACAGCAGGATGGCGCGGCCCGCGCGCGTGACCTCGCGCGTGGCCGGGTCCAGGCGCAGGTCGGCCACCTGCAATGCGGTGTCGGTGCGGCCGCCGAGGCGGCGTGCCAGCGCGCGCAGCCGGGCGAGCAACTCGTCCAGATCGAAGGGTTTGACGAGGTAGTCGTCCGCGCCGGCGTCCAGCCCGGCGACCTTGTCGGTCAGCGCGTCACGCGCGGTGAGCACGATGACGGGCGTCGCGTCGCCGCGGGCGCGCAGACTCTTCAGCACGTCGAGGCCGCCGCGCTTGGGCAGGCCCAGGTCCAGCAGCACGGCGTCGAAGCGCTCCCCGCTGGCCAGCACCGCGTCGGCCGCCTGGCCGTCGCGCACCCAGTCGGCCGCAAAGCCCTGGCGCCGCAGCGCCTCGCGCAGGCTGTCGCCGATCATGGGGTCGTCTTCAACGAGGAGCAGGCGCATGCGGTCTGTGGGTCGGGAGCAGGCGGTGCATTGTGGCGACTGATGCTCATGCACGGGCCGGCCGCGGCTACCATCGCGGCCCATTTTGCTGCCGGGACACCTGGATGCAGTTTCCGCGGATTTCGGCCTGCCTGGGCCTGCTGCTCGCCTCGCTGCTGGGCATCGCGCACGCCGCTGCGCCGACACCGCTGCGCACCGAGCTGACGCTGACCCACGTCGCTGTCGACAAATGGCGTGCCGACTATGTCTTTGCCGAGCCGGTCACGGCCATCGACCTGGGCGACCCCGTGGGGCCCTATCGCAAGCAGGCCTGGCGCGTGCTGACGCCGGACGTGGACCTGGTGGCGCGCGCCGACAAGGAAGGTCTGCGCAGCGCGAGACCGCTGACGCGGCTGAGCGTGGAGATCAGCGCCTACGACGACTTCGCCGAGGGGCAATATGCGCCGATCAACCGTTTCTCCGACGGCGGCTCGGACTTCTACCTGGGCTTCCTGTACGGCGCACCAACCCAGGCCGGCCGCGAACGCAGCATGGACGTCGCGCTGCAGCTGCGCGGGCTGCCGGGTGGAACGGCGGTCGCGCCGAGCAAGCCCGGCACCGAGCTGGAGGGCTACGCCTACTTCGGGCCGAACAAGCCGGTACGCATGGGCAACGTGGACGTCATCATCGACCCGCGCGCGCCGGCCTGGCTGCGCGAAGTCCTGCAGGAGACCACGGCGAAGGTGTCGCGGTTCTATGAGCAGGCATTGCAGCGCTCGCTGAGCGGCACGCCCTTGATCTCGGTGGCCGTCGTGGATTTCGACGGCCCGCCCGGCAGCTTGAGCATCAAGGGCGGTGCCGTGGGCGGCGGCATTGCCTACCGCCTGCAGGGGCGGGGCTTCGTCGACGACCACCCCAAGAAGCGCAGCCATGTTGCGACGCTGGTCGCTCACGAGATGGCGCATCTGTGGCAGGTCAGCCTGGCGCGCGGGGGTGTGGGCGGCAATGAGGGCTGGGTCCACGAAGGCGGTGCGGAGGCACTGATGCTGGAGGCCGTGCGCGCGACCGGCATCCTCACCGAGGACGAGAGCGACCAGTACGCGCAACGGCTGCTCAAGGAGTGCGAGCAACTCAAGGGCGACGTGACGGTCTATCGCGGCCTCTACGCCTGCGGCTTCCAGCGCTTCAAGGGCTATGCGCTGGCGCCTGTACCGATGTGGCGCGCCTTGATGGCCCGCAGCGAAGGCAGCGGCGAGTTCTATTCGGAGCCCATGATCCAGGCCGTTCTCGAGGCCGCCGCGGCCACGCCTGCGCGCTAGGCCTGCCAGACCCCGTAGCCTGCTTCGCGCAGGCCGATGGCGAGCTCCACTTCCATGTCGCGCGCCGCGTCGTACGGCATGGGGTTGTAGAACTCGTACAGCTCGGGCATCAGGCGCACGCCGTACTTCAGCACGAAGCGATTGGCCTGTACGCCGGCCATGTGCCGGTCAAAGCGCAGATCGGGGTCCAGCCCCGTCATGCCGACGTACAGGCAGGGCTTGACGATGTCGTGCTGGGGGTTGGCGTTGCGAAATGCGGGCTCGTTCCACACGCGCTCGGACAACAGCACGACATAGACATGGTGGTGATCGCGGGCTTTGCGGCGCGGCATGGCGGCCGGATTGTCCAACGCCGCCCAGGGCCGGCCGGTATCAGAACGCGCTCTTGGTCGTGCCGCCGTCCACCCGCAACGCCGCGCCGGTCGTGGCCGATGCCAGCGGGCTGGCGACGTAGGCGACCATGGAGGCCACTTCCTCCGGGGTCGAGAAGCGCTTGATCAGCGACGTGGGCCGCACCTTCTCGAAGAACTCCTTCTCGAACTCGGCGAAGGTCTTGCCCTCGGACTGCGCCAGCGCGTCGACGAAGTCCGTGACGCCGCGCGAGCGCGTGGGGCCGGGCAGCACGCTGTTGACGGTGATGCCCGTGCCCGCGAGCGATTCGGCCAGGCCGCGCGACACGGCGAGCTAGGCCGTCTTGGTCATGCCGTAGTGAATCATCTCGGCCGGGATCTGCACGGCGCTCTCGCTGGAGATGAAGATGATGCGGCCCCAGTTGGCCGCCTTCATCGCCGGCAGGCACAGGCGCGCCAGGCGCACGCCGCTGAGCACGTTGACGTCGAACAGGCGCAGCCAGTCGGCATCGGGGATTTCCTCGAAGGGCTTGGGCTCGAAGATGCCCAGGTTGTTGACGAGGATCTCGATGCCCGGGTGGGCGCGCACCAGCGCCTCGGCGACGTCGGCGTGGCTCAGGTCGCCGGCGAAGCCGAGCGCCTGCTGGCCGGTGTGGTCATGGATGGCGGCGACGGCGGCATCCACGGCGGCCTGCGTGCGGCCGTTGACGATGACGCGCGCGCCCTCGGCCGCCAGCGCCTCCGCGATGGCGTGGCCGATGCCGGCGGTGCTGCCGGACACGAGGGCGAGCCGGCCGGTGAGTTGCATGTCCATGGCGAGACCTTTCTGGAGAGTGACGCAGGACCGCTGGTGTAGCCGATGCGCAAGGCCCTCGCGCAGGCCGGGGCTCTCGCCGGCGGGCCCCTGCGGGCCGGCAAATCCATTTGTCGCTCAGAATCGGGCTTCTTGCGCCTTCGGGCAGACAAAGGATGCGTTGATGCACCTGGTTGAACTTGCAGCGGTCGGTGTGCACCTCAAGCGACGGCGCGGCGCCATCCTGCAGGCCTGGCGCATCGCGGTGACGGCCGACCCGACGCTGACGACGGGGGCCTCGCTGCCCCGGGCCCAGCTCCACGACCACATTCCGGCGCTGCTGGTCGACTTCGAGCGCAAGCTGGCCGGCGGCGAGATCGCCGCGGATGCGGACGAGCGCGACGTTCACCAGGGCGACGCCGCCGCCCATGGCCTGCACCGCTGGCAGCAGGGCTTCGATCTGAGCGAGGTGACGCGCGAGCTGGGGCGCCTGAACGAATGCGTCGTGCTGGAGCTGGAGGACTATGCGGTCGCGCATCCCGAAGTCGCACCCGCAGCCATGGCGGCGGTGCGCAGGATCTGGGCCCAGCAATGCGGCGACGCCATCAGCGCCAGCGTGTCACAGTACTTCCAGCTGCAGCAGATCGAGGCGACCAGCCACATCCGCGACCTCGAGCAGGCGCTGCAGTCCCTGCGCGAACTGGAGCAGGAGCGCGCCCGCCTGTGGCAGGAGGCCGCGCATGACCTGCGTGGTGGCCTTGGCGTGGTGGCGAGCGCCACGGCGGGGCTGGCGTCGCCCAAGGCGTCCGAGCTGATGCGCGGCGGCTTCGTGCGGCTGCTGGACCGCAACGTCGGCTCGCTGCGCCATCTGCTCAACGATGTCACCAGCCTCGCCCGCCTGCAGGGCGGCCTGGAGCGCCGCGCGCTGGAGGCCGTCGACGTCGCCGCGTTGCTGGCCGGCCTGTGCGAGGAGATGCAGCCCTATGCCCAGGATCGCGGCCTCTACCTCCGCTTCGAAGGCGTCGCGGCGCTGCCCGTGGAAGGGGATGCGGTCAAGATCCGGCGCATCGCGCAGAACCTCGTCATCAACGCGGTCAAGTACACCCGCAGCGGCGGCGTGGTCGTGCGCTGCGGCGACGGTGCATCGACCGACCTGGACCGCTGGTTCCTCGAGGTCAGGGACACGGGGCCGGGCTTCCATGCCGGGCCGGGGTCGCAGCTGGCCGGAGCGATCGAGGAGGCGACCGACCAGTCCAAGCAGGTCGCGGCCGACCACGCGACGGGTGTCGTAAGCCACGTCAACGTGGACCTGGCCGACAACTATCCGTCGCCCGATGACTCGCGCCCCGTGCGGCAGGCGTCCGGCGAAGGCATAGGCCTGTCCATCGTCAAGCGCCTGTGCGACCTGCTCGATGCCACCACCGAACTGCATTCCGAGATTGGCGTCGGCACCACCTTCCGCATCCTGCTGCCGCGCCAGTACGGCGATCCTGGCGCCAAGTAGCCGCGTTAGCATGGGCCGTTGAAGCCTTGCGCGGGAACCCCATGAAACGCCACCTCGTGACCGCCGCCATCCTGCTTGCCGCACTGGTGTTCTATGGCCTGGGCCTGGCGCGGGGCGGTCTGGCGCTGCTGGTCCTGGGCGCTGCGCTGGAGCTGTGGTTCTGGGTGCGCGCGTTCCCGGGCTTTGGCGTGCTGTCGCGCAAGCCGGACGAACGAGCGCCGCGCTAGCCGGCCTCGTGCCTTGCCCGGCTCAGCCGGCGGCGCACCGCGCGGACCCCGTCGCAGGCGCCCAGCGCCACGAGGGCCGTGACGCCCAGCATCGCGGCCATGTGAACCGCGACGGCGGCCAGCGCCAGCAGCAGCGAGCCCGAGGCCGTGATCTCGCGTGCCGGCGAGTTGCTCAGGCACAGCGGCACCAGCGCGGGCACCAGCATCAGGCCGCTGCCGTGCGCGGTGGCAGCCATGAAGGACCAGAGCGCCAGGCCGGTGCGACCGGTCTGCCCCCGCAGGCGCGGGCCGGCGCGGCGCGACAGGCGCAGCAGCAGCACGGCGGCCAGCAGCGTGCCCGCCAGCGCCTGCAACAGCGGCCCGCTGCTCATCAGGCCCAGCGCCACCAGCCCCGCCACGACCGCGACGGACACGGCGTGCCCCGCTGCAATGGGCAGCAGGGCGCGCAAGGCCTGGTGGCGGTCGCCCGAGCGCAGGCCGCAGGCGGCCGCCAGCGCCCAGCCGGTGCAGGGGTTCAGGCCATGCAGCGCGCCGGCGCCGGCGACGACGAGCCAGGGCCACAGGCCGGCCATGACCGTCCCCGCCTCAGGCCTTGCCGCCGCAGCAGGTCGCCGCGGCCGGCGCCGCCTGCGACTCGTAGCGGTCGTGGTGGCGCACCCACTCCATCGTGTACGACAGCCCGTCCTCGTCGCGGCCCTTGGGCGTCAGGTCGACGAGGTTGTACGTGCCCATCATCACTTCCACGCCGCGGCCGAAGGTGGAGTAGGTGTGGAAGACCTCGCCGTCGTCGCCCTTGTAGAAGATGCTGATGCCGGGCGCCTCCTCCTGCGGGAAGGCCGTCATGTGGAAGTTGTAATAGACCTCGCCGCGCGCGCGCTCCTCGGGTGTGAAGCTGACGTGGAAGTCGCGGTTGAAGTCGTTGCCGTGCGACGAGGCCCAGGCGAACTGCCAGCCCATGCGCTGACGGAAGCGCTGGATGTCGGCCAGCGGCGCGCGCGACACGGCCAGCAGCGTGATGTCGCGCTGGGCCAGGTGCACGGCCATGCCGTCGAGGTGGTCGGCCATGAAGGAACAGCTCTTGCAGCCCTGCTCCCAGCCCGGCGCCAGCATGAAGTGCTGCACCAGCAGCTGGCGCCGGCCCTGGAACAGCTCGGACAGCTGGCGCGGGCCGTCGACGGTGTCGAAGACGTAGTCCTTGTCCATGCGCACCCAGGGCAGGCTGCGGCGCTGCTGGGCGATGCGGTCGCGCAGCTGGGTCAGTTCCTTCTCGTGGGCCAGCAGCGCCTTGCGTTCGGCGATCCAGCTGTCGCGCGAGACGACGGGGTGTTGGGTCAATGTGCTCATGACAATCTCCTTGGGGTTGAAGAGGCAATGCAGCGGCGCCACCCGGGCTCGGATGGGCGTTGCTCAGGGGGAAATCAACGATTTATTCGGCGGCAACCCGCGGGCCGAGCGCCGGGCCGCTCCCAAGCCGGCGCGCGCTGGCGATGTGCTTGTGGCTCAACGCCGCCAGCATCGCCGTCACCTGGGGAGACCGACCAGGCTCGTCCGCGTTCAGCGGGAGCGAGGCTGGGCGCGGGGCTTCCTCACCGCGCGGACCTTGCCGGTGCCGCCGCCGCCGGCGTAGAACAGGTCGGCGCCGTCGGACTCCAGGCCGCTCACGTTGGCGCCGCGCGGCATCTCCAGCCGCTGCAGCACGGCGCCGCTGACCGGGTCGATGCGGCGGATCTCGCTCGCGTCGTCTTCCCAGGTGCCGTGCCACAGCTCGCCGTCGACCCAGGTCACGCCGGTCACGAAGCGGTTGGACTCGATGGTGCGCTGGATCGCGCCGGTGGCGGGGTCGATCTGGTGGATCTTGCGGCTGCGGTGCTGGCCGACCCACAGGCTGCCCTCGGCCCAGGCCAGGCCCGAGTCGCCGCCCTGGCCGGGTGCGGGAATGGACGCGACGACCTGGCCGTTGGCGGGGTCGATCTTGTCGATGCGCTGCTCGGCGATCTGGTACAGGAACTTGCCGTCGAAGGCGGTGCCGGCGTCGCAGGCGCAATCGATGTGCTGCACAGCTTCGCCGCTGGCGGGGTCAAAGGCGAGCAGGGACGTGCCGGTGGCGGCCCACACGCGCTGGCCGTCATGCGTGACGCCGGCGATGCTGGTCGCGCCGGCAAAGGGGCCGTACTCGCGCACGATCTCGGCGGCTTGGGGGGTGGTCTCTGCGGTCATCTGGGGCTCCTGGACTGGCGCCGTGGTTGGCGCATGTCGGCAATCTATCCAAGCGGCAGCGCGGCGGGGAGTAACAAGATCGTCGTGAATCCCGTCAGCGGCGGCGCCAGCCAGCGGCGCGCGCGCGTCTGGCCGGTGGCACGCACGCGGCCGGCGGCCTCCAGCTCGGCCAGCGCCCGCTGCACGTTGCGCTGGCTTTCGCCCAGCGCCAGCGCCAGCGCCGACGTGGACCAGGCCGCACCGTCGGACAGCAGCGCGATCAGCTCGCCCTGGTCGCCGTCGACGGGTGGCGCCAGCACGGCGACGGGGCGGTCGTCGGCGGGGTTCAGCTCGAAGCCGCGCGCCGTGGCGGCGACGCCCGCAAGCCCGGCCATCAGCGCGCGCAGCCGGCCGATCTCCACGCGCAGCCGCGCGCGGTGCGTCTCGTCGGCATCGCGGGTGCGAAAGGCGCGGGCGATCAGCGTGTCGCGGTCCACGTCGCCCGGCCAGGCTTCGGCCAGCGCACGCGCCAGCGTGAACAGGATGGGCCGGCGCGCCAGCGGCAGCCACTGCGTGCCGGCACGCAGGCCGTGGCGGCAGGCGTCGATGACCAGGGCGCCGGCATCCTGCAATTCGGCCACGTCCTGCAGCCGCAGCGGCCGCCACTCGCCATCGGCCAGGCGGCGTGCGGCGGGGCGCTCCAGCAGCGCCCGCGCCTCGGCCACCTCGGCCTGCAGCGCCGGCACGCCCGCGCGCCGGGCCGCGTCGTCGGCGCGGGCGAGGGCGGCGTGTACGTCGGCCATGTGCAGCGAGCGCAGCGCCAGCTCCGCCGCGAGCAAGGCCGCCACCGCGCCGGGCAGCGGCGGCAGCGGTTGCGCCTGGACCGGCGCCAGCGTGGCCGCCGCGTCGTCCAGCCGACCCAGCAGCAGCTGCCGGCGTGCAGCGATCAGCCGCGCCTGCAGCGCGTTTCCCCGGTCGCCGCAGGCCTCCAGCGTGGCCATCGCGGCGTCCAGCGCGCGCGGCGGGCCGGCGAAGTCGCGCAGCGCCAGCGCCACCTCGGCCTCGGCGACGATGCAGCGCGCCTGCGCCAGTGCCTCGTGGCTGCCGAAGCCGCGCACCGCGCGCTTCAGCAGTTCGCGCGCACGCGGGTGCTCGCCCAACTGGGCCATCGCGATGCCGCGCAGCGCCAGCGCCGGCGGGTCGTCGCGCAGCGCCACGCGCTTGAGCGCCTGCAGCGCGTCACCGGCGGCCAGTGCCCGTGCGGCGGCGGAGATCAGGGAATCCATGGGCGGGAGGCTAACCCGCCGCGCCCGCCCCCGGCGTCAGGCTTCCATCGCCCGCTTGTAGACCGACTGCTTGGGCACGGCCATCAGCCGCCGCAGCATGGGCTCGAAGAAGCTCAGCGGCAACGCCTCGGCGGCGGGGTCGAAGGCCGGGTTGTCGTAGCGCTCGACGAACTCGGCCGTGCGCTCGAAATGCGCGTGGCCGCGGAACTGCTCGCGCAGATCGCGGTCCAGGCCGATGTGGTGGAAGAAGTTGTGGCCCTGGAAGATGCCGTGCTGCTGCACCATCCACAGGTTGGCTTCACTGACGAAGGGCTTCAGGATGGCCGCGGCGATGTCCGGGTGGTTGAAGCTGCCCAGCGTGTCGCCGATGTCGTGCAGCAGCGCGCAGCAGACGTACTCCTCGTCGCGCCCTTCACGGTGGGCCAGCGTGGCGGTCTGCAGGCAGTGGGTCAGCCGGTCGACCGGGAAGCCGCCGAAGTCGCCGTCCAGCAGGCGCAGGTGGTCCAGCACGCGGTCGGGCAGCGTGCGCGCCATCTTCATGGCCTCGGGCACGATGGCGGCCCAGTCCTCGCGGGTGCTTTCGTCCATGCGGTGGAAGCTGGCGCGTGCGGTCATGGCGGCTCCGGTGGGTGTGGGGCGATTCTGCGTCGCGCGCTGGTGCGGCGCTGTCGCGTTGGGTACGTTGCAGGCACTGTGCTGGTGCCGGGTGAACCAGGGCGGGCGCGGCGCCCGTCCAAGCTTGTGCGCGCGGCGGGGCCGTCAGCGGGGCGGCGCTGGCACGGAAGCTGCGGGTTTGGCGCTGGCTGCAACGACGCAGCCGCCCAATGCCCTTGCTGCCCGGAGCCTTGACATGACCTCGACTTCCTCCCGCCGCCGCCTGCTGCTGGCCGCCGGCCTCGCCCTGCTGACCGCCGGCGCCCAGGCGCAGACCGCGCTGGACACGATCACCAAGAGCAAGACGATCAAGATCGCCGTGCCGACCGACTACCCGCCCTACGGCTTCGTCGGCCCCGACATGGCGCCGCAGGGCCTGGACGTGGCGATGGCCCAGCTCATCGCCGCCAAGCTGGGCGTCAAGGCCGAGCTGGTGCCGGTGACCAGCGCCAACCGCATCCCCTACCTGCAGACCAGGAAGGCCGACCTGGTCATCTCGACGCTGGGCAAGAACCCCGAGCGCGAGAAGGTCATCAACTTCAGCGCCGCCTACGCACCGTTCTACCAGGCGGTATTCGCGGCCAAGAGCCTGCCGATCAAGACCTGGGCCGACCTGGGTGGCAAGAGCGTGGCCGTCACGCGCGGCGCGATGGAGGACCAGGAGCTGGCCAAGGTCGCGCCGGCCACGCTGGACTACAAGCGCTTCGAGGACAACAACGCCACCATCGCTGCCTTTGCCGCGGGCCAGACGCAGCTGCTGGCCACCAGCGCCGCCGTGGCCGGCAACCTGATGCAGCGCAACCCGGGCCTGAACACCGAATACAAGCTGCTGCTGAAGGACAGCCCCTGCTTCGTCGGCGTGGCCAAGGGCGAGGACGCGCTGCTGGCCAAGGTCAACGAGATCATCGCGGCGGCCAAGGCCGGCGGTGAGCTGGAGGCGCTGTCCAAGAAATGGCTGGGCCGCGGCACCGGCGAACTGCCGCTGTGATCAGCTTTGACTTCCTGGCAGTGCTGGCCGAATGGCCGCTGCTGCTGAAAGGCCTGGCGTGGACGCTGGGGCTGACGCTGATCGCCACGCCGCTGGGGCTGGTCATCGCCACACTCGGCGCCTGGTCGCGCGCCAGCGGGCCGGCCTGGCTGCGCCGCGTGCTGGGCGCCTACGTGGAGCTGCTGCGCAACACGCCCTTCATCGTGCAGCTGTTCTTCATCTTCTTCGGCCTGCCGGCCGCGGGCGTGAAGCTGTCGCCCGAGGCCGCGTCGCTGATCGCGATGACGCTGAACCTGGGCGCCTACGGCACCGAGATCCTGCGAGCCGGCATCCAGGCCACGCCGCGCGGGCAGTGGGAGGCCGCGCAGAGCCTGGCGCTCAGCCCCGTGCAGGTGTTCACCCGCGTGGTGCTGCCGCCAGCGCTGCAGCGCGTGTGGCCGGCGCTGACCAGCCAGATCATCATCGTCATGCTGGGCTCGGCGGTGTGCGGGCAGATCTCCACCGAGGAGCTGAGCTACGCGGCCAACCTGATCCAGAGCCGCAACTTCCGCGCCTTCGAGGCCTTCATCATCGCGACGCTGCTGTACCTGGCGCTGGCGATGGCGGCGCGCCGGCTGCTGATGTGGGCCGGCCCGCGCTTCGTCTTCGGCGGAGGCCCGCGCGGTGGTTGAGTTCACGCTCTGGGACATCGTGCGCAACCTGCTGCTGGCGCTGCGCTGGACGGTCGGGTTGTCGGCCATCGCCTTCGTCGGCGGCGGGCTGGTGGGCGGGTTGCTGCTGTGCCTGCGCCTGGGCCTGGGGACGGGCGCGCGGCGTGCCATCGGCTGGTATGTGCAGCTGTTCCAGGGCACGCCGCTCTTGATGCAGCTCTTCCTCGCCTATTTCGGCCTGGCGCTGCTGGGCCTGGAGGTGTCGGCCTGGACGGCCGCGTCGCTGGCGTTGACGCTGTACACCAGCGCCTACCTCGTCGAGATCTGGCGCGGCTGCGTCGAGGCGGTGCCGCGCGGGCAGTGGGAGGCCGCGCGCAGCCTGGCGCTGAACTTCGGCGAGCAGCTGCGCCACGTCATCCTGCCGCAGGCCGGGCGCCTGGCCATCGCGCCGACGGTGGGCTTTCTCGTGCAAGTCATCAAGGGCACGGCGCTGGCGTCGGTCATCGGCTTCATCGAGCTGACCAAGGCCGGCAGCATGATCGCCAACGCGAGCTTCAAGCCCTTCCTGGTCTTCGGCTGCGTGGCGCTGCTGTATTTCGCGCTGTGCTTCCCCGTGAGCCTGTTCGCCCAACATCTGGAAGGCAAAAGCCATGGCCGCTCAACTTGACTACCTGCACCCGGCGCCGGTCGCGCCCACCGGGCCCATCGTGCGCATCACCGCGCTGCGCAAGTCCTACGGCGCCAACGAGGTGCTCAAGGGCATAGACCTCGACGTCATGCCCGGCGAGGTCATCGCCATCATCGGCAAGAGCGGCTCGGGCAAGAGCACGCTGCTGCGTTGCATCAACGGGCTGGAGCAGTTCCAGGACGGCTCCCTCACCGTCAACGGCAAGCCGCTGCTGTACGAGAGCGCGATGGCCATGCGCGCGTTGCGCCAGCAGGTGGGCATGATCTTCCAGGGCTTCAACCTGTTCCCGCACCTCAGCGTGGGTCGCAACGTGATGCTGGCGCCCACGCTGGTGAAGGAGCGCAGCACGGCGGAGGCAGCGAGCCAGGCGCGCGAGCTGCTGGCCCGCGTGGGCCTGGCCGAGAAGTTCGACGCCATGCCCGAGCAGCTCTCCGGCGGCCAGCAGCAGCGCGTGGCCATCGCCCGCGCGCTGGCCATGGAGCCGGCCGTGCTGCTGTGCGACGAGATCACGTCGGCGCTGGACCCGGAGCTGGTGGGCGAGGTGCTGCGCGTCGTCGAGGCGCTGGCCTATGACGGCATGACGCTGCTGATGGTCACGCACGAGATGAGCTTCGCCCGCAAGGTGGCCCACCGCATCATCTTCATGCACCAGGGCCGCGTGCACGAGATCGGCCCGCCTGCCGAGCTGTTCGGTTCGCCCCGCACGCCGGAGCTGAAGCAGTTCCTGTCGTCACTGCACGACTAGCGCGGCCAGCAGGGCCGCCGCGCCCGGCGTCGGTTCGGCAGGGCCGAGGCACAGCAGCAGCCGGCGCCGGGCCCAGGCATCCGAGAGCGGTCGCACGCGCACGTTCTCGTTCGCCAGCCGCTCGGCGGTCAGCGCCGGCACCACGGCCACGCCGACGCCATCGGCAACCAGGCGCAGCAGCGCGTCAAAGCCCTGCACCTGCACGCGGTGGTGCAGGCCGCGGCCCTGCTGCAGCGCGCGGGCCTGCAGGAAGCGGCTCAGGCCCGCCTCGGCCGGCAGCCCGATGAAGGGCTGGGCCAGCAGCTCCGCAAAGGCGATGGGCCGGGCCCGGCCGCGGGCCAGCGCCCTGGGCAGCACGGCGACCAGGCGGTCCTCGCGGAAGGGCTGGATCGTCAATCCTTCGGTGTTGACATAGTCGGCGACGACGCCCAGGTCCGCGCGTTCCTGGCGCATCGCCAACAGCACGTCCTGGCTGTCCAGCTCGCGCATCTCCACGTCGATCTGCGGATGCGCGGCCAGGAAGGGGCCCAGCAGCGGCGGCAGGTGCTCGCTGATGGCGGCGGTGTTGCACAGCAGCCGCACGGTGCTGCGCACGCCATGCGCGTGCGCGGCCATGCCGGCGTGCAGCGCCTCCATCTCGCGCTGCAGCCGGCCGGCGTGGCGCAGCAGGGTGCGGCCGGCGTCGGTCAGCGTGATGCCGGTCTTGGCGCGCTGCATCAGCACGGTGCCGACGGCGGCTTCCAGGGCCTGCAGCCGTGCGCTCGCCGCGGCCAGCGACAGGTGCACGCCGTGCGCGCCGGCCGTGATGGTGCCGCCTTCAGCGACGGCGGCGAACAGGCGCAGGTCGAAGGGGTCGATGCGGTAGTGCGGGTTGCGTGGCGTCATGGCCCATCCTTCGGCAATGCCTGAGGATATGCGCGGCAATGCGTGATGGCCGCCCGCGCCGGCTGCGCCGACGATGCCGGCATGAACGAGATCGAATGGCTGTCGGCGGGCGTGCTGGCGTGGGTGGCGTGCACCTTCCTGCTGGCCGGCTTGGTCAAGGGCGTGTCGGGCATGGGGCTGCCGACGCTGGCGATGGCGCTGCTGAGTCTGCGCCTGCCGGCGGCCGACGCTGCGGCGCTGATGCTGCTGCCGGCGCTGCTGACCAACATCGCCCAGTGCCTGGGCCGGCATGGCGCGGTGCTGGTGCGCCGGCTCTGGCCGCTGTGGGCCGGCCTGGTCCTGGGCACGCTCTTCGCCCCCGTGCCCAGCCTGGAGGCGGGCGACGCCACGGCGCGCCACATGCTGGGCGTGGTGCTGCTGGCCTACGGCGTGCACGGGCTGTGCAGGCCGCGCCTGCCCGAGCTGGGGCGGCTGGCGTCGTGGCTGGGCGCCCCGGCCGGCGCGCTGGGTGGCGCGTTGAGCGCGGCCACCGGCGTCTTCGTGCTGCCGCTGGTGCCGTATCTGCAGGCCCTGCGCTTGAAGCCGCCGATGATGATCCAGGCGCTGGGCATCAGCTTCACGCTGGCGTCGTTGGCGCTGGCGGCGCGCCTGGGTGGGCTGGGCGCGGCCGCGCCGCCCGAGCCGCTGTCCTGCGGCCTGGCCTTGCTGGCGGCGTTTGCCGGGATGGGCCTGGGCGCGCGCCTGCGCGGGCGCCTGCCGGCGCTGCTGTTCCAGCGGGTGCTGTATGCCGTCTTCCTGTTGCTGGGCCTGCTGATGCTGGCGCGTGGCTAGCGCCTCAAGGCGCCACGCCGGCCGCCTGGGCCGCCAGCGTGCCCAGCTCGCCGTACAGCGGCAGCACGTTCGTGCCCAGGCCGGGGTGCACGCGGTTGGACAGCAGCACGAAGAAGCTCTGGCTGGTCGGGTCCAGCCAGAACGCGCAGCCGGTGAAGCCGGTGTGGCCGAAGCTGGTGGGCGGGTACAGGCTGCCGCGCGGGCGCGAGTAGGGCGAGGCGATGTCCCAGCCCATGCCGCGCCGCTCGGCGATGGCGGCAGGGGACTGCACGGTGGTCAGCAGCGCGACGCTGTCCGCCGACAGCAGGCGGCGGCCGTCGGGGGCCACGCCGCCGGCCAGCAGCATGCGCGCAAAGCGGGCCAGGTCGGCCGTCGTCGTGAACAGGCCCGCATGGCCGGCCACGCCGCCCATCTTGCGGGCGGTCGGGTCGTGCACGTCGCCGCGCAACAGCCGGCCGTCGGCCAGGCGCTCGGTCGGCGCGATGCGCGCTGCGGGCATGCGGCGCAGCGGCAGGTAGCCGCTGTCGGCCATGCCCAGCGGCTGGAACAATGCCTGCTCGGCGAACTGTTCCAGCGGCATGCCACTCTGGCGCGCGACGATGAGGCCCAGCAGGATGTAGTTGACGTCCGAGTAGCGGAACAGCGTGCCCGGTGGCGCGGTCAACGGCAGGCCGCAGGCGATGCGTTGCGCGTCGGCCAGCCCGGCCCAGTCGCCGGCGCCGTTGCCCGGCAGGCTGGCGGGCAGGCCCGAGCTGTGCGTGAGCAGCTGGCGCAGCGTGATGGCGGCCTTGTCGGCGCCGCCGCAGTCGGGCAGGTAGCGCTGCAGCGGCGCTTCCACGTCGAGCAGGCCGCGCTCGCGCAGCAGCTGCACCAGCGTGGCCGTGACGACCGGCTTGGTCAGCGAGGCGGCGTCGAAGACGGTGGCTTCGTCCAGCGGCTCGGGCGCCGGGTCGACGGCGCGCTGGCCGTAGGCGCGGTGGTGGCTGCCGTGGCCCACGCGCTCCATCCACAGCGCGGCGCCCGGCAGCTGGCCCTGGGCGACGAAGCGTTCGACGGCCCGGTCGGCCTGGGCCAGCGGCGCGGGCGGCAGCGTGGGCGGGTGGGCGCAGCCGGCCAGCAGGGCGGCGGGCAGCAGCCACGCGGTGAGGGTGATTTTCATGAGCGCGGATTCTGCGATCTGCGCGGCATCAGAGCGCCGCCGCCGTGGTGTCGCCGAAGTGCGTGGCCGGCAGCGTCAGCGAGATGACGGCGCCGCCGCCGTCGCGGTTGGCGGCCCAGATGCGGCCCCCGTGCGCCTGGGCGATGCGCCGGCAGATCGCCAGCCCCAGGCCCGTGCCGCCGGCGGCGCTCTTGGTGGCGCTGGACTGCACGAAGGCTTCGAAGATGCTTTCCAGCTCGTCCGGCGGGATGCCGGGCCCGCGGTCGGCGACGGCGATGCGCACGTCGCCGTCCTCGTCGTGGCCGGCGGTCAGTTCGATGCGGCCGCCTTCCGGCGAGAAGCGGATGGCGTTGGCCAGCAGGTTGCGCAGCAGCTGCTGCAGGCGCAGCGGGTCGGCCAGCACGATGAGGTCGTCGTCGCCCAGCTGGGCGTGCAGCGTCAGCTGGCGGGCGGCCAGCAGCGGCGCCAGTTCGCGCCCGACCTCGGTGGCCAGCGGGCGCAGGTCCAGGCGCTCGGGCTTGATGGGCTCGGCGCCATGCTCGATCTTGCTCAGGTCCAGCAGGTCGTTGACGAGGCTGAGCATGCGCTGGCCGGCGCCGTGCACGTCGGCGAACAGCTCGGCCAGGCGCGGCTGTTCGCGCGCGCGCCGGGCGCCGATCTCGGAGAAGCCGAGGATGGACTGCAGCGGCGTGCGCAACTCATGGCTGACGTTGGCGATGAAGTCGGACTTGGCGCGCGACGCCTCCAGCGCGGCGTCACGTGCAGCGCGGGTGGCGCGCTCGGCCTCGCGGAAGTCGCTGATGTCCATGAAGCAGGCGACGATGCCCATGGGCCGGCCACGCGCGTCGGGGAAGGTGGACTTGCTGACGAAGAGGTCGCGCCGGCGGCCGTCGCTGCCGTGCCAGGTGGTCTCGTAGTTGGCCTCGCCGCCTCGCGCCAGCAGTTCGGCGTCGCGCGCATCGTGCAGCGCGGCCTCGTCGGGACGCTGGTAGGTCGTGGCGCGGCGGCCCAGCACCTCGCCGCGCTTGCGGCCGGTGAACTGCTCCCAGGCCCGGTTGACGTCCAGGTAGCGGTTGTCGCCGTCCAGCACCGACATCGGCAGCGGGCTGCTGGCCAGCAGCGAGCGTGCCAGACCCAGCTGGGCGCGCAGCTCGGCCTGGGCGCGCATCAGGCTGCTGACGTCGGCGGCGCTGCCCACCCATTCCAGCGCGCCGGCGTCGCGGCGCAGTGGTACCAGGTGGATCTCGAAGCTGCGCGCCTGGCCGTCGGGCGCGATCCAGTCCGCGCGCACCTGGTGGGGCAGGGCCTCGTCGGCAGCGCAGGCGTCGAACGGCGCCGCCACGGCGGGCGCGCCACCGAACAACTCCTGCAGCGGCCGCCCCAGCATCTGTGCGACCGGATGGCCGCTGAGTCGGGCATAGCCTTCGTTGATGAAGGTCACGCGGCCCGCCGCGTCGGTGCGGAACAGCAGGTCGTGCACGCTGCCGAAGATGGCGCTGAGCTCGCGTTCACGCTCGGCCACCTGGCGCTGCGCGTGGTCCAGCTCCAGCTGCGAGCGCTCGCGCGCCCGCAGCGCCGCCGCGCCGACGCCCGACAGCGCCAGCAGCGCCGCCGCGATGCCCAGCGCCGGCAGGCCGAGGTCGCGCACCGTCGCCAGCCACTGGGCGCGCAGCTGCGCCTCTGGCAGCTCGACGAGGACCACGAAGGGCCGGGCGCGCAGCGCGCGGTAGGCGCCGAGCTGTGTCGCCTCGCGCAGGCCCGGGCCGTCCCAGCGGCCGTGTTCGCTGCCGGCGCGCACCTGCGCCAGCGGCGCGCCGGGCGCCAGCAACCGCCCTGCGCGCTCGCCGGCCAGGTGCTCGGCGCCGGCCGTCGCGGCCAGCAGGCCGCCGTCCAGGTCGACCAGCGCCGCCGCGGCCTGCGGGTCGTTCAGCGTCAGTTGCTGGAAGTTGGCCAGCGCATCCGGGTTCAGCAGCGCGGCCAGCAGCGCCGGCCGGCCGGCGTCGCCGGCACCGGCCAGGCGCAGCGTGCGCAGCACCGGGATGAAGCCGACACCGGGCGGCACGACGGCGCCCGCGCCCGAATCCGCCAGCCCGGCCAGGCTGCGCGCGGCGATGAAGCTGCCGACCGAGTCGCGCCCGGCGGCCGGCCAGCGGCCCAGGGCGGTGGGCGCGATCTGCGCGCCGCGGTCGGCGGGGTCGGCGGCGGCGAGCACGCGGCCCGATTCGTCCAGCAGCGCGATGCCGCGCAGGAAGCCCAGGCTGGCCTGGGTCTGGCCCAGCAGCGCCTGCAGCACCTCGGGCGGCGCGCCGCGCTCGGCGACGTCGGCCAGGCCCACCAGGGCGATCTGCGTCGCGTCGAGGCTGCGGCTGGCGTGGTCTTCCAGCACGCGCGTGAGCAAGGCCTGGCGCGCGGCGGCCTCGGTGGCCAGCTCGCGCTTCTCGCGCCACAGGTTGTAGCCGGTGCCCGCCAGCAGCGTCGCCGCAAGCAGCGCGCCGGCGCCGGCGGTGATGATGCTCGGACGCCATCGGCTGCGATGCGGCATCGGAAAACTCAGTGCGTGCGAACGATGGCGCTGAGGCCGTGGCGTTTGGCGGCGGCCTGCAGGCGGCCATCGCGCTGGATGCGGGCGACGAAGTCGTCAACCACGGTCAGCCAGCCGGCGTCGCCAGGCTTGACCGCATAGGCATAGGGCAGCACGTGAAAGGGCGCGGTCGGCGCGACCAGGCGGGCCCAGTCGGCGTTGTCCAGCAGGCGGCGGCTGTAGGGGTAGTCGGTCATGAAGGCGTCGACGCGGCCGGCCTCGAGCTCGCGTTCACGCGTGTTCGGGGGCCGCACGACCACGAGGGTAGCCTGCTTCAGCGCCTCCGCCATCACCGGCTCCATGAAGGTGCCGGCCTGCACGGCGATGCGCACGCCGGGCCGGTCCAGGTCCTGCCAGCGCTGCACGACGCGGCTGCTGTGCGTCGTGACGGCGTAGATGTCGCTTTCCAGGTAGGGGCGGCTGAAGCGCAGCTGGCGGGCGCGCTGCGGCGTCACGCCGACGGCGAACATGGCCACGTCGCAGCGGTCCTGCAGCAGGTCGTCGACGAGGCTGGCGAAGGAGGAGTCGACGTAGCGCGGCGTGGCCTGCAGGTCGGCGGCCAGCGCGGCGGAGAGGTCGATGTCAATGCCCGACAGCTGGCCGGTGCGCGGGTGGCGCAGCGAGACGCCGTAGTAGTCGGGCCAGATGCACACGCGCAGCTCGCCGCTGTCGCGCACGCGCTGGGCGACCGTGGTGGGCGCCGCGCCTGCGGTCAACCAGGCGCAGCTCAGCGCAAAGCTCAGGGCGCGGGCGAGCGCCAACCGCCTCACAAGCCCATCCCGCGCCAGGCGTCGCCCGGTCCGGGCGCGCCGATGCGGTCGCGCAGGCCGATCAGCTCGGTCGCGTGGGTGATGAAGGCGTCGACGATGGCGGGGTCGAAAGCGCTGCCGGCCTGTTCGGCCAGCATGGCCAGCGCGCGGTCGTCGGCGCGCGCCGGGCGGAAGCGCCGGCACATCGTCAGGGCGTCGAAATAGTCCACGACGGCAACGATACGCGCGGACAGCGGAATGGTCTTGCCTCGCAGACCCTGGGGGTAGCCGTTGCCGTCCCAGCGCTCGCGGTGGTGCAGCGCGATCTCGGCGGCCAGCGCGAACAGCGGCAGCGTGGAGCGGCCCAGCAGCGCGGCGCCGCGCTGCGGCTGGGCGTGGCGGCGGCGGCGCTGTTCGGCGGCGGTCAGCGGCCAGGGCGGCTCGAAGGCGGCGGCGGTCGGGTCGAACTCGCCGATGTCGTGCAGCGGCGCGGCCAGGCGCAGCAGCTGCGCGGTGTCGGCGTCCAGCCCCAGGTGCCGGCCCAGCGCCTCGGCCAGGCGGCCCAGGCGCACGCGGTGGGCGCGGCTCTCCTCGTCCGGGCTGGCAGCCGCAGCGCCGCCACGCCGCGGCGACGCCATCGTGGCGGTCAGCGGTGCGGGCGGATCAAAGGTGAGGGTGGACGGCATGACGGGCTCCGGTCTGGACTCGGATTGTCGAATGTTATCGTTTTTATCAAATAACCCGGCTCGTCGGGAGCTGGTGAATTCGGCAAAATGTCGCGTGTGAACCGCACCGCATCCGTGCCCGATACCTGCTCGACCACCGAGGCCGCCCAGCGCCTGGGCATGGCCGTGCGTTCCGTGCAGCTGATGGTGGACCGCGGCGAGCTGCAGGCCTGGAAGACGCCCGGCGGCCACCGCCGCATCCTGCGCAGCTCGCTGGAGGCGTGGCTGGCGTCGCGCGCCGCGCCGGCGGCAGCCGTGCCGCCACCGGTGGCCGCCAGCGGCGCGCGGCCGACGACGCTGCTGCTGATCGAGGACTCGGTGCATTTCCAGAACCTCATCAGCCTGGTCGTGAAGCGGGAGCTGCCCGACGCCGAGCTGCATGTCGCCTCCGACGGCATCGCCGGCCTGGCGATGGCGGGCCGGCTGGAGCCCGACCTGCTGCTCATCGACATCCTGCTGCCGGGCATCGACGGCGCCGCGCTGATCACCAGCCTGCGCTCGCACCCGCAGTTCGCGCGCAGCCGCCTCGTCGTCGTCACGGCGCTGGACGAAGCCCAGCGCGAGCCCTTCCGCTTCGCGCTGGAGGGCGTGCCGGTGGTGCACAAGACGGCGCTCGTCACCGAGCTGCCGCCCCTGCTGGCGCAGCTCGCCGCGGCGCTGCCGGCCTGAAGATGCCCGCGCGTCTGCTGCTCGTCGAGGATGACGCCTCGATCGCGCGCTTCGTCGAGCTGGCGCTGGAGGAGCTGCCCGGCCACGACGCGGCCGCGCCGGCGGTCGAGCTGCACCTGGTGCGCAGCCTGGCCGAGGCGCGCGCCGCACTGGGGGGCGGCGGCTGGCAGCTGGTCATCAGCGACCTGATGCTGCCCGACGGCTCCGCCGACGCGCTGCTGGCCGAGGGCTTGGCGCGCGCCGCGGGTGCGCCGCCCTGGGTCGTCTTCAGCGCCGGCGTGCACGAGGACCGCCACGCCGAGCTGGCCGCGCTGGGCGTCGCGCACACACTGCGCAAGCCGGTGCCGCTGGTTGAGTTGCTCGACACCATTGCCCGGCTGCTGCGCGGCGGTGCCGCAAGGGGGGCAGGGGACATGGCGGCCGCCGAGGTCGACCCGGTGCAGCGGCATTTCGGTGGCGACCGCGCCATGTACGAGAGCTTTCGCGCCGGCTGCATCGCCCGTTTTGCCGACGACCTGGCGCAGGGCGATGCGGTCGCGGCCGGCGCCGACGCGGCCGCGCTGCAGCGCGTGGCCCATGGCCTGAAGGCGGTGCTCGAACTGATCGGCCAGCCGCAGCTGGCGGCCCAGGCCCGCGCGCTGGAAGACGCGGCCGCGGCCTGGGTGCCCGGCGCGCCATGGCCGCCGGGCTGGGCCGGGCTGGCCCAGGGGCTGACCGACTTGGGCGCGCGCCGCCACCCCTGAGCGCGGGAGTCCGGCCGGCCAAGCCGCAATATTTGGCAAATCCAGGGGCGACCGCTCATTTTTTCGCGCAGGCTTGTTCGTTGATATCAATAAATTTGATAATCACGGCAAATATTGAGGCTGTTCATGACCCGTCATCGCCCCACTCCGCTGCCCACCCGTTCCCTGCGCCTGCAACGTGGCGCGCCCTGAGGTCGGCATGGCGATGCGTGTGGTGCTCTATGTCGAGGACGACCCGGTCAGCGCGATGCTGATGCAGGGCATCCTGGAACTGCGGTCGGGCTGCCAGCTGCAGGTGGCGCGCAGCGGCGCGGAGGCACGGCGCTTCGTGGCCGACCACCGTGTCGACCTGCTGCTGTGCGACCTGCGCCTGCCCGATGTCGCGGGTGATGCATTGCTGGCCGAACTGCGTGCCGCCGGCCTGCCCGCCGCCGTGCCGGCCCTGCTGGTGACCGCGGAGTCCGAGTACGTGGCCGCGGAGCTGGCCCGCGGTGCCGGTTTCGACGGCCATTGGACCAAGCCGCTGGACGTGGCGGCCACGCTGCGCAGCGTGGAGCGCTGGCTGGGGTGAGGCCTCTCGTGCGGCCCGACACGCCGGCCGCAGTGTCACCCTGACACAAATCTTTGCGCATCGGCCACAAGGCCTTGCGTGATCGGCGGGATGCTCCGGCAAACGACGGAGAGAAGCCGATGAAGAACCGCCGCTTCATGCTGAGCAGCGCCGCCGCGCTGGCGGCCGCGTCCATGCTGGCGCGCCGCGGCCAGGCGGCCGCGCCGGCCCAGCCCTCCCTGCCGCTGAACGCCGACGAGCGCGCGCTGCATGCCCTGAACCGCCTGGGCTACGGCCCGCGCCCGGCCGACGCCGCGGCCATCGCCGAGCAGGGCGCTGACAAATGGCTGGAGCGCTTCCTGAACGAGCAGCTGGCGCCGCGCCGCCTGCCCCAGCCCGAGGCGCTGACCGCGCGCCTGGCCGGCCTTGATGTGCTCAAGCTCGACCAGGCCGAACTGCTGGGCCGCTACCGCGAGGCCGTCAAGGCGGCCCGCGAGGCGCGGCGTGAGCAGGCCAAGGGCGAGACGCCCAGCGCCGACGCGCTGAACGCGGTGCGCGAGAAGGTGCGCCCCCTCGTCGGCCAGGCCGCCACCGCGCGGCTGGCGCGGGCGCTGCAAAGCCCGGCCCAGCTGGAAGAGGTGCTGACCGAGTTCTGGTTCAACCACTTCAACGTGTTTGCCGGCAAGGGCCCGGTGGGCGTGCTGGTGGCCGACTACGAGCAGCGGGCCATCCGGCCCTTCGTGCTGGGGCGCTTTCGCGACATGCTGGGCGCGACCGCCAAGCACCCGGCGATGCTGGTCTACCTGGACAACGCGCAGAGCGTAGCCCCCGGCTTCACGCCGCGCCGTGCGGCGCCCAACCCGCAGCGCGCCAGCGGCCTGAACGAAAACTACGCCCGCGAGCTGATGGAGCTGCACACGCTGGGCGTGGACGGCGGCTACACGCAGCACGACGTGACCGAGCTGGCGCGCATGCTGACCGGCTGGGGCGTCGACCAGCGCAAGGCCTTGGCTGGCGGCACGGGCGACCTGTTCGAGTTCGATGCGCGCCGCCACGACCGCGGCAGCAAGACCTGGCTGGGCCAGACGGTGAGCGGCGCCGGCCAGGCCGAGGGCGAGCGGGCGCTGGACGTGCTGGCCGCCCATCCGGCCACGGCCCGCCACCTGGCGCACAAGTTCGCCCAGGCCTTTGTCGCCGACGACCCGCCGGCCAGCCTCGTCGGCAGGCTGGCTGACAACTTCAAGGCCACGGGCGGCGACCTGCGGGAGCTGACGCGCACGTTGATCCGGTCCGACGAGTTCTGGCGTCGCGACGCCTACCAGGCCAAGTTCAAGACACCGTATCAATACCTGCTGTCCAGCCTGCGCGCGCTCGACCTGCCATTGGCCAACCCGCAAAACCTGCTGGGCGCGCTGGCCCAGGCCGGCCAGCCGCTGTACGGCGCGGCCACGCCCGACGGCTACAAGAACACGGCCGCCGCCTGGCGCAACCCCGAGGCGCTGACGCAGCGGGTGCAGCTGGCCACCACGTTAGGCCAGCGCAGCGGCGCCAGCGCCGAGCGGCTCAGCACCACGCTGGGGGCGTCGCTCAGCGAACCGACGCGGCGCACGCTGGCGGCCGAGCCGGCCGGGCAGCAGGTGGCTCTGTTGCTCGCCAGCCCCGATTTCATGAGGAGATAAGCCATGCTCCGTCGCCAACTCCTGCACTTCGGTGCCTTCACGCTGGGTGGCCTGCCCGTGTCGCTCGTGCAGGCCCAAGGTGGCACGCAGAAGAAGCTCGTCGTCGTCATGCTGCGCGGCGCGGTCGATGGCCTGTCCGTCGTCGCGCCTTATGGCGAGCGCGAGTACGCCGCCAACCGCCCGCAGATCGCGATTGCACCGCCCGGGGCGGACGACGGGCTCATCAAGCTGGACGCGATGTTCGGCCTGCACCCGTCCCTGGCACCGCTGAAACGCCACTGGGACGGCGGCCAACTCGCCTTCGTGCACGCGGCCGGCTCGCCGGACCCGACGCGCTCCCACTTCGATGCCCAGGACTACTTCGAATCCGGCACGCCGGGCCGCAAGTCCACACCCGACGGCTGGATGAACCGGCTGCTGACGGCGCTGCCCGGCGAGCCGGCGCCGACGCGCGCCATCTCCCAGGGCAGCACGCCGCCGCGCATCTTTGCCGGCAGCGCCAGCGTCGCCAGCCTGGGCCTGGGCCCCAACGCGATGCAGCGCCGCGCCATCGACGACCCGCAGTTGCAGGCTGGCCTGGCCAAGCTCTACGCCAACGATGCCCAGCTCCGCAGCACGCTGCGCGACACGACCGAAGGGCGCGGCGAGATGAGCCGCAGCATGGCCTCGGGCATGGGTGGCGAGGGCCGCGCGATGGACCCCAGCGCCGACGCAGGCGCGCCGTCCGCGCGCAGCTTCGCTGCCGACGCGCGCCGGCTGGGCACGCTGATACGCAAGGACCCCCACACACAGCTCGCCTTCACGGCGGTGGGCGGCTGGGACACCCACGTCAACCAGGGCGCCGCGCGGGGCCAGCTCGCCAACCGCCTGGCCAGCCTGGGCGAGGGCCTGGACGCGCTCAGCCTGGGCCTGGGCGATGCGTACAAGGACACCGTCATTGTCGTCGTCAGCGAGTTCGGCCGCACGCTGCGCCAGAACGGCAACGGCGGCACCGACCATGGCCGCGGCAATGTCATCTGGCTGATGGGCGGCGCCATCGCCGGCGGCCAGATGCTGGGCGACTGGCCGGGCCTGGACAAGAGCGCACTGGCCGACGGCCGCGACCTGGCCGTGGCCAACGACTTCCGCCAGGTGCTGAGTCCCCTGTTGCAGCGACACCTTGGCCTGACGGAAACCGCACTGGCAACAGTGTTTCCACAAGCCCCGCAAACTTGGCGTTATGCGGACAAGTTGTTGCGCACCTGAAGTCGGGTGCGCAGTCCCTGGGAGAACGACATGATGCGAACGGACATC
Organism: Roseateles sp. P1_C6; assembly: GCF_056406315.1. Classification (NCBI taxonomy): domain Bacteria; kingdom Pseudomonadati; phylum Pseudomonadota; class Betaproteobacteria; order Burkholderiales; family Sphaerotilaceae; genus Roseateles; species Roseateles sp. P1_C6. Next base: position 338,710 of record NZ_JBFUAK010000005.1, on the reverse strand, counting down.
CCGTGGTTCGGCCTGTGCCTGCTGGGCGCGGTGCTGGCCTACTTTTTCCTCGTCGCCACGGGCGCCTGAATTGCCCATCGTCGACATCTGCTGGGTCGGCGACCTGCCGCCCGGCACCGACGCGCTGGCGCCGCGCCTGGCGGACGCCATCGGCGACGCCCTTGAGCTGGCCCCGGGCCGGGTCTGGGTCAGGCTGCATGCGCTGCCGTCCGCCCATTACGCCGAGAACGGCGGCTTGCTGCCGGGCGCCTTGCCCATCTTCGTCACCCTGCTGCACGCCCGCCCACCGCTGGGGCAGGCGCTGCAGGCCGAGGTGAGCGCGCTGACCACCGCCGTGGCCAAGGCCAGCGGCCGGCCCGCCGACCGCGTGCACCTGGCCTACCCGCCTGCCGGCGCGGGCCGCATCGCCTTCGGCGGCCGCCTCGTCGAGTAGCCGCGGGCGCACCCCCAGTTCGAAGTCTTCCGCACCCGAGGGTTGCGGCGTTGAAGCGCCACCATCGGGTTCGAGGAGAAGACATGACATCCATCCCATTGACGCTGGCGACCCTGGCCGGGGTGTTGCTCGGGGCGGCCCAGGCCGCGCCGCTGCCGGCCTGCGAGCGTGCCGGCGTGACGTACTCGGCCCCACGCCTCGTGCCGCTGCACGGCCATGTGGCGGTGGCGCGGCTGGCCACGCGGCCGCAGCGCGAACTGGACGACAGTGACCCCGAGTACAAGCCGCAGTCGCCGCAGGGCACGGCGGCTTTCTTCCGGGCCGTGACGATTGACCCGACGAAGGACGGCCCGCGCGACAACGTCATCGAGGTCTTCACGACGCAGGGGCCGCGTCGCGCCTGGCGGCTGGACTTCAGGCAGCTGCAGGGCAATGTCGAGATCCAGTGGCTCAGCGAAGACCTGCTGTTCCTGCGTGCGTGGTGGGGGCGCATCGTGTCGACCGACCTGCTGTTCGAGGTCGGCACGGGGAGGTTCCTTTATGCGAAGGAGGCGAGCTACGCGGCGCTCACTGCGCCTTGCGACGAGGTACCCGCGAGATAGCTGCCGGCACGCCGCCCGGACTGTCCGGACACTGTCCGCGGACAGCGTCCGTCGCGCCAAGTGCTTGATTTACAACTCTTCACCCCCTGGCACACAGCTTGCAAAAGCCAGGGCATGAACACTCGCTTCCGCGAAACCTCCGAGCAGGATCGCCCGCTCGCTCCCAAGTCAAGGCGCTGGCCGTTGCTGCTGGCCGGTGGCGCAGTCGTCGTCGGCGTGCTGACCTTGTTCGGCGGCGGCCGCGTCAAGCAGATGCTGTCGGCCGACTCGGCCGTCAGCACCGCGCGGCTGTCGCTGGCCACCGTTGACGTCGGGCCGCTGACGCGCGACGTCGCCGGCGAGGGCCGCGTCGTCGCCGCGCAGAGCCCCACGCTGTACGCGCCCGGCGGCGGCACCGTGACGCTGACCGTGCAGGCCGGCGACCCGGTCAAGCGCGACCAGGTGCTGGCCCGCATCGACTCGCCCGAACTGGCCAACCGGCTGGCGCAGGAGCGCAGCAACGTCGACGCGCTGAAGGCCGACCTGGCGCGCGCCGAGGTCGACGCCCGGCAGCAGTCCGCCGCGCTGCAAAGCGCCTACGAGAACGCCCGCATCGACCAGCAGACCGCCGCCAACGACCTGACGCGCCAGGCCCAGGCTTTTGAGGCCGGCGCCACCGCGCGCATGCAGGTCGAGCGCGCGCAGGACGCGTTGGCCAAGGCCAAGCTGGCGCTGGACCAGGCGCAAGGCTTGCGCGGGCTGAAGACCGACAGCCTGGCGCTGGACGTGCAGGCCAAGCGCAGCGCGCTGTCGCGCCAGCAGTTGATGGTGGCCGACCTGGAGCGCCAGGTGGCCGAGCTGGCCGTGCGCTCGCCGGTGGATGGCCAGGTGGGCCAGCTCTTCATCGCCGAGCGCGCCAACGTGGCCCGCGACGCCAAGCTGCTGTCGGTCATCGACCTGTCGGCGCTGGAGGTGCAGATGCAGGTGGCCGAGAGCTTTGCGCGCGAGCTGCAGCCCGGCATGCCCGGCGAGATCACCGGCAACGGCCAGCGCTGGGCCGGCCTGGTCAGCTCGGTGTCGCCGGAGGTGGTCAACGGCGAGGTCAGCGCGCGGCTGCGCTTTGACGGCAAGCAGCCCGAGCAGCTGCGCCAGAACCAGCGCCTGTCGGTGCGCGTGCTGCTGGACCGCCGCGACAAGGTGCTGGGCGTGGCGCGCGGCAGCTTCGTCGACGAAAGCGGCGGCAGCTATGCCTACGTGGTGCGGGGCGGCGTGGCGGAGAAGGTCGCCGTCAAGCTGGGCGCGCGCTCGCTGGAGCGGGTCGAGGTCGTCTCGGGCCTGGTGGCCGGTGACCGCGTCGTCATCTCCGGGTCGGACAACTTCAAGGGCGCGGACCGCGTCTTGATCGCAGATTGAACAAAGGAAGAACGATGCTCCAGATGGAAAAACTGCAGAAGGTCTACCGCACCGAGATGGTCGAGACCTATGCATTGCGCGACTTCAACCTGACCGTCAACGAGGGCGAGTTCGTCGCCGTGACCGGGCCGTCGGGCTCGGGCAAGACGACCTTCCTGACCATCGCCGGCCTGCTGGAGGCCTTCAGCGGCGGCAGCTACAAGCTGGACGGCATCGACGTCAGCCGCATGGGCGACGGCGAGCGCTCGCGCATCCGCAACCAGAAGATCGGCTTCATCTTCCAGGCCTTCAACCTGATCCCCGACCTCAACGTGCTGGACAACATCGAGGTGCCGCTGCGCTACCGCGGCTTCGGCGGCGCCGAGCGCAAGCGGCGCGCGGCCGATGCGCTGGCCCGCGTGGGCCTGTCGGCGCGCGGCCGCCACTACCCGGCCGAGCTGTCGGGTGGCCAGCAGCAGCGCGTGGCCATCGCCCGCGCGCTGGCCGGCGAGCCGCGCCTGCTGCTGGCGGACGAGCCCACCGGCAACCTCGACAGCGCGATGGCGCGCAGCGTCATGGAGCTGCTGGAAGAGCTGCACCGCGATGGCGCCACCATCGTCATGGTCACGCACGACCCGCAGCTGGCCGCGCGTGCGCAGCGCAACGTGCATGTCATCGACGGCCAGGTCGTCGACCTGGCGGCGGAGCTGGTGGCTTGAACGCATTGAAGCCCCTGCTGCTCGCCGCGCTGTGCGTGGCGACGGCGGCCCACGCCGACGACCTGCTGCAGGTCTGGGCCCAGGCGCGCGCGGCCGACCCGCTGCTGCGCCAGGCTGCGGCCTACAGCGGCGCGCAGGATGCCAGTGCGCGCGAGGCCCGCGCGGCGCTGCTGCCGCAGTGGAGCCTGCAGAGCACCGAGCAGCGCGAGAACGGCGGCGGTGGTCGCCAGCGCACGACGACCAGCAGCATCAGCCAGCCGCTCATCGACCTCGCCGCGCTGCGCGAATGGGATGCCAGCCGCAGCCAGGCCTCGGCCCAGGCTGCCCGCCTGGCCGCCGCCGAGCAGGCGGCCCGCTCGCGCGTCGCCGAGGCGTACTTCGGCCTGCTGTCGGCCGAGGCGCAGCTGGCCACCGCGCGCGCCAACGAAGAGGCCTTCGCCCGCCAGGTCGGCGAGGCCGACACGCGCTTCAAGGCCGGGCTGTCGGCCCAGGTCGAGGCCGACCAGTCGCGCGCCTACCGCGAGCTGGCGCGCGGCAACACGATGGCCGCGGAGCTGAACCTGGCCGATGCCCGCGAGGCCTTGGCGCAGCTGACCGGCGTGCCCGTCACCGCGCTGCAGCCGCTGCGCCGTGCGCTGGCCGCCCAGGCCTTGCCCGACGACGCCGAGGCCTGGGCGCAGCGCGCGCTGCAGGCCAACCCCGAACTGCGCGCGCTGCAGTTGGACGTGCAGGCCAGCGAGCAGCGCATCTCGGCGGCGCGTGCCGGCCATCTGCCGACGCTGAGCCTGGGCGTGGACACCACGCAGCGCCGCGGCGACGCCGTGCCTGCGCTGGACGCCGGCCGCACGCCCACCCAGGTCGCGCTGCGGCTGACCGTGCCGCTGTTCGCCGGCGGTGCCACCGCTGCCGCGGCCGACCGCGCGGGCTTCCAGCGCGACGCCGCGCGCGAGCAGCTCGAAGCCGGCCGCCGCGCCGTGCTGCGCGAGGTGCGCGCCCAGCACCTGGCCGTGGGCCAGGGCGCCGTGCAGTTGCGCTCCACGCAGGTGGCCGTCGAGGCCGCCGAGCGCGCGCTGGAGGCCACGCGCACCGGCCTGACGCTGGGCACGCGCAGCACCACCGACCTGCTGCTCGCCATCCAGACCCTGGCCGGCGCGCAGAACGCGCAGACCCAGGCCCGCCACCGTCACGTGCTCGCGCTGCTGGCGCTGAACCAGGCCGCCGGCAGCCTCGGCGACGCCGAACTCGCCACCGTCAACGCTCTTCTGGAGAACCGCTGATGTTTCTTCACTACCTCGAACTGGCCTGGCGCAACACGCTGGCCTCCAAGGGCCTCAGCGCGCTGATGGTGCTGGCGCTGGCGCTGGGCATCGGCGCCTGCATGACGACGCTGACCGTCTATCACGTGCTGTCCGGCGACCCCATTCCCGCCAAGAGCGCGCGGCTGTTCAACGTGCAGCTGGACGCCTCCGACATGGTGGGCTGGAAGGCCGGCGAAGAGCCCAACTTCGACCTGACCCGCTACGACGCGACGGCCTTGCTGCGCGACAAGAAGGCGATGCGCCAGGTCATGTCCAGCGGCTTCAACACGGCCGTGGGCCTGCCCGATGCGCAGACCAAGCCCATCTTCTCGGGCGTGCGCATGACGTCGGCCGACTTCTTCGCGATGTTCGACGCGCCCTGGCAGCACGGCGGCGGCTGGAGCGCGGCCGACGACGAGGGCGAAGCGCGCGTCGCGGTCATCTCGGCGTCGCTGAACGAGAAGCTCTTCGGCGGCACCAACAGCGTGGGCAAGGAGGTCATCGTCCGCGGCCAGCCGCTGCGCATCGTCGGCGTGCTGAAGGCCTGGAAGGTGCAGCCGCACTTCTGGGACCTGACGCTGGGCAGCTATACCGAGACCGAGGACTTCTACCTGCCGTTCTCGACGGCCATGGTGCTCAAGATGGGGCACTGGGGCAACATGGATTGCTGGGGCCGCGGCGCCAACGGCGGCACTTCGATGGACCTGAACGCCAGCTGCTCGTGGATCCAGTACTGGGTCGAGTTCGCCCAGCCCGCGGATGCCGCGGCCTACCGCGACTACCTCGTCGCCTACTCCGATGCGCAGCGCAAGGCCGGCCGTTTCGAGCGCCCGACCAATGTTCGGCTGCGCAGCGTGATGGACTGGCTGGGTGCGCAGAAGGTGCTGCCCGCCGACGTGCGCCTGCAGACCTGGCTGGCCTTCGGCTTCCTGGCCGTCTGTGTCGTCAACATGGTGGGCTTGCTGCTCGCCAAGACGCTGCGCCGCAGCGGCGAAATCGGCGTGCGCCGCGCCCTGGGCGCCACCCGCGGCGACATCTTCCAGCAGTTCGTCGTCGAGGCCGGCCTGCTGGGCCTGGCCGGCGCGCTGCTGGGCCTGCTGTTCGCCCAGGGCGGCCTGTGGCTGGTGCGCCAGAGCCCCAACGACTACGCCCGCCTGGCGGAGCTTGACGCCAGCATGCTGGCCCTGACGCTGGGCCTGGCGCTGCTGGCCAGCCTGCTGGCCGGGCTGCTGCCGGCCTGGCGCGCAGCCCTCGTCACCCCCGCGGTCCAACTGAAGGTGCAGTGATGTCTGACATGCGAACACCCGGCCCCACGCTGTCCATCGTCCCGCCCAGCCGCGCAAGTTCTGCCCCGCTGGGGGCATTCGGGCGGGCGCTGAGCGATCTCGCGCCCATCCTGTCGACGCTGCGCCGACACCGCATCGCGGCCGGCCTCATTGTGCTGGAGGTGGCGCTGACCTGCACCATCGTCACCAACGCGCTGCACCTGATCCAGACCCGCGTCGAGGCGCTGAACACCGACAGCGGCCTGGTCGAGTCCGAGATGGCCGTGCTGAACCTGCGCGGCAGCAGGCCGCAGCTGCCCGAGCGCACCGCGGCCATCGTGGCTGAGGACCTGACGCGGCTGCGCGCGCTGCCCGGCATCAAGGCGGCCACGGTGGCCAACCAGATCGTCTACGGCAACAACAGCAACAACAGCGGCGTCTCGCTGGAGCCCGACAACAAGGGCTTGCGCATCGGTGCGGCGCAGTACGCGTCCGATGACCAGATGCTGCCCACCTTCGGGCTGAAGCTGCTGGAAGGCCGCAACTTCACGGCCGACGAGGTGCTCGACAACTTCCAGGTCTTCAGCGTCTCCGACCCCAAGATCGGCCAGCTCATCATCAACAAGGTGATGGCCGACAAGCTCTTCCCGGGGCGCTCGGCGGTGGGCCAGACGGTCTACATCTTCGGCCGCTCGCCGTCGACCATCATCGGCGTCGTCGACACGCTGACTCACACGCAGCTGCACCGCGCCCGCGGCGACGGCGGTGGCGCCGCGATGATCCTGCCGCTGCGCGGCGGTGGTTCCTACATCCTGCGCACCGAGCCGGGCCGGCTGGACGCGCAGATCAAGGCCGCGACCGCCGTCCTGGAGGAGGGCGACAAGGGTCGCGTCGTCACCCAGGGCCAGCGCCTGACCGAGATGCGCGCGGCCTTCTATGCGCAGGACCGCGCGATGGCCTGGCTGATGGGCGGCGTCTGCGTGTCGCTGCTGCTGGTCACGGCCATGGGCATCGTCGGCCTGGCCAGCTTCTGGGTGCAGCAGCGCACCCGCATGATCGGCACGCGCCGCGCGTTAGGCGCCACCGAGGGCCAGATCCTGCGCTACTTCCAGCTCGAGAACCTGTTGCTGACGACCACTGGCGTGCTCATCGGCCTGGTCGGCGCCTGGGGCCTGTCGCAGCTGCTGATGCAGAGCTATGAGTTGCCGCGCCTGCCCTGGTTCTACCTGCCGGCCGGCGCGCTGGCGCTGTGGGCACTGGGCCAGCTCGCGGTGTGGGTGCCGGCGCGCCGCGCCGCGCGCTTGTCCGCCGTGGCGGCGCTGCGGTCCTGAGTCGGCGAGGGCTTGGGCGCGGCCTGGACCGGCGGTGCTTCAGCCCTTTTGCAGGCTGGCCAGCTCGGCCGACCAGTCGGCCCAGTGCTTGCGCACCTGCTCGCGCTGTTCCGCGGTCTGGCCGTTCAGCAGCTTCAGCAGGCTGGCGATGATCTGTTCGCGGTAGGCCTGCTCGGCCGGCAGCGGCAGCAGGTTGCGCATCAGCAGCGCGGTGCCGCCGGCCAGGTCCTGGTGCGACCAGGCGCGCAGCGCCTCCACCGTGTGGGCCTGCCGCGTGGCGCGCCCCTGGGCCATGGCGGCCAGGTCGAAGCGCCAGGCGCGGGCGTCGGCCTGGGCCTGCTTGCGCGGCGCGCGGTCCAGGTCGCCCAGCCAGCGCTCCAGGTTGGTCGTGTAGCGCTTGGCGCGCTCGTCCGGGCCGCCGCTGCCGGACTGCTTCTCGCGCCATTCGGCGGTCTTCTCGTCCATCTTCTTTTGCAGGTGCTGCCATTGCTCGGGCCGCAGGCCGGCCAGCAGCGGCGCGGCCAGCGGCGCGGCATGCTGCAGGCAGCGCTCGGCGCTGGCCCGCGCGCCGCGCTCCAGCGCCAGCAGTTCGTCGGTCGTCACGCCGTCATCCAGCGCGGCGTGGGCCTGGCGCAGCAGCGCGATCCACTGCGGCAGCTCCTCGCGACGGTGCCAGGCCTGCCAGGCCTGCAGCTGCTCCTTCAGCCGGCCGCGCTGGCCGCTGTCCAGGTCCAGGTAGGTGTCGGCCCACAGGCCCGCCAGCAGCGGCAGTTGCTTGTAGGCCAGCGTCAGGCTGGAGCAGCCGATCAGGCCCAGCAGGGCGGTCAGCGCGAGGAGGGTGGCAATTCGCTTCAGCACAGGCATGGGCTCACCGTGACGGGACCGGCCGCATGGTGCCAGCGCCGTCATCCCTTTGGATTTGCGGGTCAATTCAGGCGCCGGTACGGCAGCGGGCCGTGACCGACCCGCACCAGGGCCACGGCTTGCTGCACGTCCGGCAAACCGCGTGCCAGGGCTTCCAGCGTGGCCACCTGCTCGGCGCGGGCGACGCAGCCTTCCAGGTAGACGACGCGGCCCTGCACGGTGAACCACAGGCTGCTGGGGTGCAGCGCCGCTGCGCCCGCCAGCGGCCCGCGCAGCGCCGCGGCGATGCCGGCGTCGTAGCGGAAGGCGTTGGGCTCGCTGCACTCGCCTTTGAGCCAGCAGGTCGTGCCGCGTTCGGCGCGCGCGTGGGCCTGCACGCGCATTTCGGCGGTGGTGATGCGCGGGCCGCGTGGCTCGGGGCAGTCGGCGATGTCGGCGGACACCGCCTCGAAGGGGTCGCCGAAGCGGTTCAGAGGCTGCTCGTCGGTGCCACCGGCCAGCAGCAGCGCGACCAGCGCCAGCTTCATCCCGGGCAGGCCGTGCGCTGCATCGGGAAGTCGATGCCGCGCGCCTTGCCGTTCATCTCGCCCTCGATGCGCGCCACCAGGCGGTCCGCCGCCGTGCGGCGGTAGCTGACGCGCTGCGGGAAGTCGTGCGCCGGGTTCTCGAACACCACCTCCGCCTCGCCGTCGCTGAGCAGCTTGAACGTCGTCGGCGGCCGGCCCTGCGGCTGGGCGATGTAGCTGAGCTTGCCTTCGGCGTCGGCGCGCATCTGCATGAACTCGAACTCGACGACGCGCCCGTTCTTGACGATGCGCGCCATGCCCAGCATCAGCCCGCCGGCCGGCGCCGACCACAGTTCGATCGAGCCGGCCTCGCGACCCTGCTGCGCCCAGCAGCCGGCCAGCCAGGCGACGGGCGCGAAGGGGTCGGGCTGAGTCTGGGCGTGGGCAAGAGGCACGCAAGCGGCGAAGAGGAGGGCGGGCAGCAGCTTCATGGATTCCGATTCTGAGCCGCGCGGTTATCGTTGGTTCCCGCGCTAACCCTTGTCCGCCACCCGTTCCCCATGTCCCAGAAGGATCTGCCCCACGCCGCCAAGCTGCTGACGATCTGGCTGCTGATCGGCCTTGTCATCTTCCTCGGCTTCAAGGCCTGGGAGCATGAGCGCGAGGCCAGCCGCTTCAAGCTGGCCGGCCAGACCGTCGTGCTGACGCGCGCCGACGACGGCCATTTCCACTGGCCGGGCCGGGTCGGCAACGTCGAGGTGGACTTCCTCGTCGACACCGGCGCCACGTCCACCGCGCTGCCGCAAAGCCTGGCCGAGCGCGCCGGCCTGACGCCGCTGGGCGCCCTGCGCACGCAGACGGCCGGCGGCGCCGCCAACGGTTTCGCGGCGCGGGCCGACATCGCGCTGGAAGGCGGCGTGCGCGCCGACAAGCTGATGGTGGCGGTGCTGCCCAACCTGGCCGCGCCGCTGCTGGGCATGGACGTGCTGGGCCGGCTTCACTTCAGTCAGAAACCTGGCGAACTCCGCATCGAACCCCAGCCATGATCCGTGTCCTGTTGTTGTCCGCGCTGCTCGTCGGCAGCGCCCACGCTGCCTGCCCGCCCACGCCCGCGGCGGCGACCATCGAGCAGGCCACCGCCTGGGCTGCCAAGGCGCCCGACCGCGGCGTGCTGTGGCGCATCAGCCGCGGCGGCCACAGCAGCTACCTGTTCGGCAGCCTGCACATCGGCAAGGCTGACTGGGCCTACCCCGGGCCGGCGCTGCGCAAGGCCTGGGAGGAGACCGAGGTGCTGGCCGTGGAGCTGGACCCGGCCGACGTTGGCGCGGTGCTGGCCAAGGCCGGCCCACCCCAGCCGCTGGCGCCGGCCCTGGCCCGGCGCATCGAGACCCAGGCGCGTGCCGCCTGCCTGCCGCCGGCGGTGCTGCCGTCGCTGCCGGCCATGCTGCAGCTCAGCACGCTGACGCTGCTGGAGGCGCGCCGCGACGGCTTCGACGCCGGCTTCGGCCAGGACCTGATGCTGATGGCGCGCGCCAAGGCCGAGGGGCGGCCGGTGCAGTCGCTGGAAAGTGTGGAGGAGCAGCTCGCTGCGCTGGAGCCGACCGCGGCCGAGTTGCCCCAGGTGGTGGACGGCACGCTGCGCCAGCTGCAGCGCGGCCAGATGCGCGCGCCGCTGCGCCGGCTGGCCGACGCCTGGTCGCGCGGCGACCTGAAGACGCTGGCGGACTACGCGCGCTGGTGCGGCTGCGCCGACAGCCCGGCCGAGCGCGCCTGGTTCAAGCGCCTGAACGACGACCGCAACGTGCAGCTGGCTGCCCGCATCGATGCGCTGCACGGCGCGGGCCAGCGGCTGCTGGTGGCGGTGGGGGCGCTGCACATGAGCGGGCCCGAGGCGCTGCCCCGGCTGCTGGCGGCGCGCGGCTTCGAGGTGCAGGCCCTCATTCCGAGCAAGGTGGCCAGCAAGTAGGATGGCTCACGCCCCTCCACACTGGCAGCGGCGAGGAGACAGACATGACCGACAACAGCTTCACCAAGTTCGTGCCCGGTTTCGAGTTCCTGCAAGGCCTCGTGAAGAACGCCGGCTCGGCACTGCCGGGCATCGGCCAATGGGTGGCCCCCACGCTGAACCCCGAGGAACTGAGCAAACGCATCGAGGAGCTGCGCACGGTGCAGTTCTGGCTGGAGCAGAACGCGCGCATGTTGGGCGCCACCATCCAGGCGCTGGAGGTGCAGCGCATGACGCTGTCGACGCTGCAGACCATGAACGTGCCGCTGAACCAGCTGCGCGACAGCCTCAAGCTGCCGGAGGCGCCCGCCTGGCCCGCCATCCCGCCCGAGATCATGGCTGCCGCGGCGCCCGTGGCCCAGGCTGCGGCCAAGACGGCGGTGAAGACCGCCGCCAAGACGGTGAAGACCGCAGGCGACGCCGCCAAGGCCGTGGCCGCCAACCCGGCCGCCGCCGTGGACCCGACGCAGTGGTGGACGGCGCTGAGCCAGCAGTTCACGCAGCTGGCCACGTCGGCCATGAAGGACACCGCGACCGACGCGGCCAAGAACCTGGCCGGCACCCTCGTCAAGCAGAGCTTCGACGCCGCCAGCGAGACGCTCAAGCGCGCGGCCAGCGTGCCGGGCGCCGTGGTCGGCGGCGTCGCCAAGGGCTTCGCGGGCGGCGCAGCGCCCAAGGCCTCAGCCAAGCCGGCGGCCAAGGTGGCAGTCAAGACGGCGAAGCCGCGCACCACGCCGGCCCGCCGCAAGACTTGAACGCGCCGACCGACCTCGCCACCCGCCGCGCCGCGCTGGTTGCGGCGCTGGCCCCGCTGCTGCCGCCGCATGCGCTGCTGCACCAGGCCGAGCAGACGACGCCGTATGAGTGCGACGGCCTGACCGCCTACCGCCAGCGCCCGCTGGCCGTGGCCCTGCCCGAGACCGAGGCCCAGGTCGCCGCCGTGCTGAAGGCCTGCCACGCGCTGGGCGTGCCCGTCGTCGCGCGCGGTGCCGGCACGGGGCTGTCCGGCGGCGCGATGCCGCACGAGGTGGGCCTGACGCTGGCGCTGGCCAAGTTCAACAAGATCCTGCAGCTGGACCCGCTGGCGCGCACGGCCCGCGTGCAGTGTGGCGTGCGCAACCTCGCCATCAGCGAGGCCGCGGCACCGCTGGGCCTGTACTACGCGCCCGACCCCAGCAGCCAGATCGCCTGCACGATAGGCGGCAACATCGCCGAGAACAGCGGCGGCGTGCACTGCCTGAAATACGGCCTGACGTTGCACAACGTGCTGCGCGTGCGCGGCTTCACCGTCGAGGGCGAGGCAGTCGAATTCGGCAGTGACGCGCTGGATGCGCCGGGGCTGGACCTGCTGGCCCTGGTGGTGGGCAGCGAAGGCATGCTGGCCGTCGTCACCGAGGTCACCGTCAAGCTGGTGCCCAAGCCCAAGCTGGCGCGCTGCCTGATGGCCAGCTTCGACGACGTGCGCAAGGCCGGCGACGCGGTCGCGGCCATCATCGCGGCCGGCATCATCCCGGCGGGCCTGGAAATGATGGACAAGCCCATGACGGCCGCCGTCGAGGACTTCGTGCATGCCGGCTACGACTTGAGCGCCGAAGCCATCCTGCTGTGCGAGAGCGACGGCACGCCGGAGGAGGTGGCCGAGGAGATCGCCAAGATGGAGGCGGTGCTCGTGGCCAGCGGCGCGACGCGCTGCCAGGTCAGCGAGGACGAGGCCCAGCGGCTGAAGTTCTGGAGCGGCCGCAAGAACGCCTTCCCCGCGTCCGGCCGCATCAGCCCCGACTACATGTGCATGGACTCGACCATCCCGCGCAAGCACCTGGCCACCATCCTGCTGGACATCCAGCAGATGGAGAAGAAGTACGGCCTGCGCTGCGCCAACGTCTTCCACGCTGGCGACGGCAACCTGCACCCGCTGATTCTGTTCGACGCCAACGACCCCGACCAACTGCATCGCTGCGAGCAGTTCGGCGCGGAGATCCTGGAGCGCAGCGTGGCGCTGGGCGGCACGGTGACCGGCGAGCACGGCGTGGGCGTCGAGAAGCTGAACTCGATGTGCGTGCAGTTCAGCGCCGAGGAGCTGGAGCAGATGCTGGCGCTCAAGCGCGCCTTCGACCCTGCCGGCACGCTGAACCCCGGCAAGCAGATCCCTTCGCTGAGCCGCTGTGCCGAGTACGGCCGCATGCACGTGAAGCGCGGGCTGCTGGCCTTTCCCGAACTGGAGCGGTTTTGAGCTTCGCGGACCTCCAGCAACGCCTGCGCGATGCGCGCGCGCCGCTGCGCATCACGGGCCACGGCAGCAAGGATTTCTACGGCGAGGCGCCGGCCGGCGAGACGCTGTCGACGCTGGCGCTGAGCGGCATCACGGCCTACGAACCCAGCGAGCTGTTCATCAGCGCGCTGGCCGGTACGCCGCTGGCCGACGTCGAGGCGGCGTTGGCTCAGAACCGCCAGCGCCTGGCCTTCGAACCCCCGCGTTTCCAGGGCGGGCCGGGTGGCCGCGGCACGGTGGGCGGCATGGTCGCGGCCGGGCTGTCGGGCCCCAGCCGTGCGGCGCTGGGCTCCGTGCGCGACCACCTGCTCGGCGCCGTCATCATCAACGGCAACGGCGAGCTGCTGAACTTCGGCGGCACGGTCATGAAGAACGTCGCCGGCTTCGACGTCAGCCGCGTGCTGGCCGGCTCCATGGGCCAGTTGGGCTTGATCACCGAGGTCACGCTCAAGGTGTTGCCACTGCCGGCCGCCACGGCGACGCTGCGCTTCGAGTTCGGGCAGAGCGCCGCGTTGATGGCGCTGAACCGCTGGGGCGGCGAGCCGCTGCCCGTCGAGGCCAGCGCCTGGTGGGAAGGCGCGCTGGTGCTGCGGCTGGCCGGCGCGAATGCCGCCGTCGACGCGGCCGCGCGCAAGCTGGGCGGCGACGTCATCCCGGCCGACCTGGCCGCATCCTTCTGGACCGGCCTGCGCGACCAGGACGACGAGTTCTTCATCGGCGCCCAGCGCGCGGTGGCCGGTGGCGCGCGGCTGTGGCGGCTGTCGCTGCCCAGCACGACGCCCGAGCTGAAGCTGCACGGCGAGCAGCCGATCGAATGGGGTGGCGCCCAGCGCTGGGTCGTCACGCCGCTGCCGCCCACCGCCGTGCGCGAGGCCGCGGTGGCGGTCGGCGGGCATGCGACGCTGTTCCGCGCGCTGGACAAGAGCCCCGGCGTGTTCACGCCGCTGAGCGCGCCGCTGGCGGCCATCCACCGGCGGCTCAAGGCCAGCTTTGACCCGCACGGCGTCTTCAATCCCGGCCGGCTGTATCCCGGCCTCTGACACTGGGCCTCCTCATGACGTCCCGACTCCACCCGCTGGCCGGCCAACCGGCGCCGGCCGACACGCTCATCGATGTGGAGGCGCTGTGCGAGGCCTACTTCTCGCGCCAGCCCGACCCCGCCAGCCCCGAGCAGCAGGTGTCTTTCGGCACGTCCGGCCATCGCGGCTCGGCGCTGGACGGGTCGTTCAACGAGTGGCATGTGCTTGCCATCACGCAGGCGATCTGCGACCACCGCCGGCAGCAAGGCATCGCCGGCCCGCTGTTCCTCGGCGCCGACACGCATGCGCTGTCGGCCCCGGCGACGATCAGTGCGCTGGAGGTGCTGGCGGCCAACGGCGTCGACGTGATGCTGTCACCCTCGGGCCAGTTCACGCCCACGCCGGCGGTGTCGCTGGCCATCCTCGAATACAACCAGGGCTGCGAGGGCAGCGCGCGCGCGGACGGCATCGTCGTCACGCCCTCGCACAACCCGCCGCGCGATGGCGGCTTCAAGTACAACCCGCCGCATGGCGGCCCGGCGGACAGCGACGTCACCGGCGGCATCCAGGCGGACGCGAACGGCTACCTGGCGCGGGCGCTGGACGGCGTGCTGCGCATGGACGGCGATCGAGCGCTGAAGGCCGGCACCACCCACGAGCACGACTACCTGGCCGAGTACGTCGCCGCGCTGGAACACGTCATCGACTTCGACGTCATCCGCGCCTGCGGCATCCGCCTGGGCGTGGACCCGCTGGGCGGCGCGGGCGTGGCCTACTGGCCGGCCATCGCCGAGCGCTACCGCCTGCCGCTGACGGTGGTCAGCGACACGGTCGACCCGCGCTTCCCCTTCATGACGCTGGACTGGGACGGCAAGATCCGCATGGACCCGTCCTCGCCCTGGGCGATGCGGCGCCTGACGCAGCTGCGCGACAAGTTCGACATCGCCTTCGCCTGCGACACCGACCACGACCGCCACGGCATCGTCACGCCCAGCGGCGGGCTGATGCAGCCCAACCATTACCTCAGCGTCGCGACCGACTACCTGTTCCGCCACCGCCCCGGCTGGCGCGCGGGCGCGGGCATCGGCAAGACGGTGGTGACTACCGCGCTGATCGAACGCATCGCGCGCAGCCTGGGTGCGCGGCTGTTCGACGCGCCGGTCGGCTTCAAGTGGTTCTCGCCTGGGCTGCTGGACGGCAGCCTGGGGCTGGGCTGTGAGGAGAGTGCGGGCGCGTCCTTCCTGAGGCGCGACGGCCGCGTCTGGACCACCGACAAGGACGGCATCGCCGCCGCGCTGCTGTCCGCCGAGATCACCGCGCGCACCGGCCGCGACACCAGCGTCTACTACCAGGGCCTCACCGCCGCGCTGGGCACGCCGTTCGCCGACCGCGTGGACGGCGCCGCCACGCGCGCGCAGAAGCAGCGCCTGGCCAGGCTGACCGCGGCCGACGTGCACGCCACGGTGCTGGCCGGCGAACCCATCCAGGCGGTGCTGGGCACGGCGCCGGCCAACGGCGCGGCCATCGGCGGCATCAAGGTGTGCACGGCCAATGGCTGGTTCGCGGCGCGGCCCTCGGGCACGGAGGACATCTACAAGGTCTACGCCGAGAGCTTTCGCGACGAGGCGCACCTGCGCGTGCTGCTGCAGGAAGCGCAGGACATCGTCAACCAGGCCCTCGCCCCCTGATGCAAACCACGCTCGCTCCCGAATTTGCCGGCACGCCCGACGGCACCGAGGCCGAGGCCATCCTGCGCCGCTGCGTGCACTGCGGCTTCTGCACGGCGACCTGCCCGACCTACCAGTTGCTGGGCGACGAGCTGGACGGCCCGCGCGGCCGCATCTACCTGATCAAGCAGGTGCTGGAGGGGGTGGCGCCCACGCGCGAGACTCAGCTGCACCTGGACCGCTGCCTGACCTGCCGCAACTGCGAGACGACCTGCCCGTCGGGCGTGGAGTACGGCCGACTGGTCGACATCGGCCGGCGTGCCGTCGACGCCAAGGTGGAGCGCCCCGCCGGCGAGCGCCGCGTGCGCTGGCTGCTGAAGGAGGGGCTGACGTCGCCGCTGTTCAAGCCGGCCATGAAGCTGGGCCAGGTCTTCAGGCCGCTGGTGCCGGCCGCGTTGAAGGACAAGGTGCCGGCCAAGCCGCCCGCCACGGCGCATGACTGGCCCACGCGCCAGCTCAACCGCAAGGTGCTGCTGCTGCTGGGTTGCGTGCAGCCGGCCATGGCGCCCAACATCAACAGCGCGACGGCGCGGGTGCTGGACGCCGCCGGCATCCAGACGCTGGTGGCCGACGGCGCCGGCTGCTGCGGCGCGATCCGCGAGCATCTGGGCGACCACGACGGCGCGCTGGACAACATGCGCCGCAACATCGACGCCTGGTGGCCGCTGGTCTCGGGCCGCGGCGAGCGCGTCGAGGCACTGGTGATGAACGCGTCGGGCTGCGGCGTGACGGTCAAGGACTACGCCCATGCGCTGAGCGCCGACCCGGCCTATGCCGACAAGGCCCGACGCATCAGCGAGCTGACCAAGGACTTGAGCGAGCTGCTGCCCGAGCTGGTGCCGGCGCTGAAGTCCCGGCTCAAGGCCAAACCCGGCGCGCTGGCCTACCACCCGCCCTGCACGCTGCAGCATGGCCAGCAGCTCAAGGGCGTGGAAGCCGCGCTGGGCGAGCTGGGCTTTCGCATCGCCTGCGCGCCGACCGACAGCCACCTGTGCTGCGGCTCGGCGGGCACCTACTCGGTGCTGCAGCCCGAGTTGTCCAAGCAGCTGCGCGACCGCAAGCTCGCCGCGCTGGCGCCGTTGCAGGCGGAGCAGATCGTGTCGGCCAACATCGGCTGCATCCAGCACCTGCAAAGCGGCACCGCCCAGCCGGTGCGGCACTGGGTGGAAGTGCTGGACGACGCCTTGCGTGGGGTCGGGGCCTAGGTCCTGAACGTCGAAACGAGCTTGACCAGCTCGTCGGCCTGATGCTTCAGGCTCTCGGCGGCGGCGGCGCTTTCCTCGACGAGGGCCGCGTTCTGCTGCGTTGCCTGGTCCATCTGCGTGATGGCCTGGCCCACCTGGCTGACGCCGGTGCTCTGCTCGCGGCTGGCGGCGCTGATCTCGCGCACGATCTGCGCCACGCGGTCGATGGACGTCACCACCTGGCCCATGGTCTCGCCCGCCTTGTTCACCAGCACGGCGCCTTGCTCCACACGCTCGACGCTGTCGCCGATCAGGCCCTTGATCTCCTTGGCCGCATCGGCGCTGCGTTGGGCCAGCATGCGCACCTCGCTGGCGACGACCGCGAAACCGCGGCCCTGCTCGCCGGCCCGCGCGGCCTCGACGGCCGCGTTCAGCGCGAGGATGTTGGTCTGGAAGGCGATGGCGTCGATGGTGCCGATGATGTCGCCGATCTTGCGCGAGCTGTCCTCGATGCCGCGCATGCGCTGCACCGCCTCGCCCACGACCTCGCCGCCCTGGCGCGCCACCGCGCTGGCGTCATGCGCGAGCTGGTCGGCCTGGCCGGCGTTGTCGGCATTGAGCTTCACGGTGGCGGACAACTGCTCCATGGACGCGGCCGTCTGCTGGATGGCGCTGGCCTGCTGCTCGGTGCGGGATGACAGGTCGTTGCTGCCGTGCGAGATCTCGGTGCTGGCCGTCGCCACGCCGCTGGCGTTCTCGCGCACCGAGCCGACCAGGTGGCGCAGCGCCTGCTGCATCTGCCCCAGCGCCTGGGTCAGCTGGGCGGTCTCGTCGCTGCCGACGCTGCGGATGTCGCGCGACAGGTCACCGCGGCCGACCTCCTCGGCCTCCTGGATGGCCTCGCGCAGCGGGCCCACGACGGAACGCGTGATCAGCCAGGCGGCCGCGATGCCCACGCTGAGGCAGGCAATGGCGATGACCAGCATGATCATCTGCGTGTGGCGCGCCTCCTCCATGACCTGCTGGGTCTCGATGCGCACGCGCTCGCCCTGGAAGTCGGCCATGCGACTGATGGCCGCGACATAGGCTTCGGAGGCCGGTCGCATCTTGCCCTCCAGCGTCTGCAATGCCGTGTCGGCCTCGCCGGCCTTCAGCTGGGCGAAGACCTGGTTGCGGATGTCGACATAGGCCTTGCGGGCGTCGCCAATTTCCGCGAGCAAGGCCTTGCCGCGCTCGGTGTCCACCACCTTGCCCAGGCTCTCCTGCAGTTCGGTGATCTTGGCGCTCGTCGTCTTGATGATCGGCGCGAAGAACTCCGCCACGGGGCCGGCACCGCCGGCCCGCGCCACCGCGTCGGTGCGCGTGACGTTGAGCTGGGTCTGCGTGCGCCAGTCCTGCGCCAGGTCCTGCCGGCGCTGCAGCTCCACAAGCAGGTCGATGTGGGGGCCGACCGCGCCGATCTGCCGGTAGCTCAGGCCCAGGGCCACCGCCAGCAGCAACAGCACCAGGCCGAAGCCCAGGCCCAGCCGGGTCCCGATTCGCAAGGACTGCATCTTCATCACCGCCTCCAGGGTTGATGGAGCGGCGGGCGTCTGGTGCGCACCCTACCGGTGCGTTGACTCTACCTGCGGCCGCATGGCGCGGCACAAAGAAAAACACCGCCTGAAAAGGCGGTGTTTGTTCGGAGCGACGAGGGCTTACAGACCGGCCGCTGCCCGCAGCGCCTGAGCCTTGTCAGTTCGTTCCCAGGTGAACTCCGGCTCTTCACGGCCGAAGTGGCCATACGCCGCCGTCTTCGAATAGATGGGCCGCAGCAGGTCCAGCATTTGGATGATGCCCTTGGGGCGCAGGTCGAAGTGCTCGTTGACCAGCTTGGCGATCTGGTCGTCGGGGATGACGCCCGTGCCTTCGGTGTAGACCGTCACGTTCATCGGCCGGGCCACGCCGATGGCGTAGGCGACCTGGATCTGGCACTGACGAGCGAGACCCGCGGCGACGATGTTCTTGGCCACGTAGCGCGCGGCATAGGCGGCCGAGCGGTCGACCTTGGACGGGTCCTTGCCCGAGAACGCGCCACCACCGTGCGGGCAGGCGCCGCCATAGGTGTCGACGATGATCTTGCGGCCGGTCAGGCCGCAGTCGCCCTGCGGGCCGCCGATGACGAAGCGGCCGGTCGGGTTGATCAGGTACTTGGTGTCGGCGCTGATCCACTCCTTGGGCAGCACGGGCTTGATCAGCTCCTCGCGGATGGCCTCGTAGAACTCGTCCGTCATGCGGTCGCCCAGCGAATACTCAGGCGCGTGCTGGGTGGACAGCACGACGGTGTCGATGCTGTGCGGCTTGCCGTCCACATAGCGCATCGTCACCTGGCTCTTGGCGTCGGGGCGCAGGAAGGGCAGGCGGCCGTCCTTGCGCAGCTGGGCCTGGCGCTCCACCAGGCGGTGCGCGTAGTAGATGGGCGCGGGCATCAGCTCGGGCGTCTCGTCGCAGGCGTAGCCGAACATCAGGCCCTGGTCACCGGCGCCGGTGTTCAGGTGGTCGTCGGACGCGTGGTCCACGCCCTGGGCGATGTCGTTGCTCTGCTTGTCGTAGGCGACCAGGACCGCGCAGCCCTTGTAGTCGATGCCGTAGTCGGTGTTGTCGTAGCCGATGCGCTTGATGGTGTCGCGCGCGACCTGGATGTAGTCGACGTGGGCGTTGGTCGTGATCTCGCCGGCCAGCACGACAAGGCCGGTGTTGCACAGCGTCTCGGCGGCCACGCGGCTGCGCGGGTCCTGCTCGAAGATCGCGTCGAGGATGGCGTCCGAGATCTGGTCGGCCACCTTGTCGGGGTGCCCTTCCGAGACGGATTCAGACGTGAAGAGGAAATCGTTGGCCACTTTTAAACTCCGGTTGCTTTTTTGGCGGCGTCGCCGTTGCTCCTGGAGGTGCGGCGAACGCTTTAGCGGGATTTGTGAATCGCCCCGCAAGTAGTTCCATAACTCGGCGATGCGCCCAGTATAGAAAACATGGCTTGGGTCTTCCGTTGCTTGTCCCGTCTGCCCCTGGCGCTTTTGCACGCTTTGGGTGCTGCGCTGGGCTGGATCGTCTATGCGGCGTCCGCCACCTACCGCAGGCGCTTCAAGGCGAACGTGGCGCAGGCCGGCGTGGCCTGGCCCGCCGCGCGGCCGGCCATCGCCGCGGCCGGGCGCATGGCGGCCGAGCTGCCCTGGCTGTGGGTGGGCCAGCGCGGCAAGCCACTGGGCGCGGCGCTGCAATGGGACGGTGGCGAGCTGATCGCCGCCGCGCTTGGACAGAAGCGCGGCCTGGTCATGCTGACGCCGCACATGGGGTGCTTCGAGATCTGCGCGCAGGCGATTGCCGAGCGTTTCACGACGCCCGAGGCGCCCATCACCGTGCTTTACCGCCCGGCGCGCCAGGCCAGCCTGCGCGACGTGATGGCCGGTTCGCGCGAGCGGCCGGGCCTGGCGACGGCGCCAGCGTCGCTGGCCGGCGTGCGGCAGATGATCCGCGCGCTGCGCAAGGGCGAGGTCATCGGCCTGCTGCCCGACCAGGTGCCGCCCGACGGCCTGGGCGTCTGGGCGCCGTTCTTCGGCCGCCCGGCCTACACGATGACGCTGGCGGCCCGCCTGGTGCAGCAGACCGGCGCGGCGCTGCTGCTGATCTGGGGCGAGCGCCTGCCGGACGGGCGCGGCTTCGTCGTGCACGTGCTGCCGGCACCGGCCATTCCGGCCGAGGCCAGCAACGAAGCCGCGGCCGCCATCGTCAACGCGGCCATGGAAAGCCTCATCCGCCGCGCCCCCGGGCAATACCTGTGGGGCTACCACCGCTACAAGCAGCCGCGCGGCCTGGACATCGGCGCGGCGCCCTAGCCGGGCCGACGCCGCAAGGCGAACAACGCGATCAGGCCCAGCGGCAGCAGCAACGCCGCGGCCGGCTCGGGTACCGCGGTCGTCAACAGCGCCGGATCGCCACCCGTGATGGCGGTCAAGCGCATCGTGTGCAAGGCATCGGCCTCCACGTCGGTCGTGTCGTAGGTCATCTGCACGCCGGCGCTGAGCCGGCTGATCAGCACGAAGCTCGCGCCGGGGTCCACCGTCACGCTGACCGAGAAATCGCCAGCGAAGGGCTGCGGGTCGTAGAGGAGGCCCACGCCGGTGTGGTCGCTGTAGCCGAAGTCGATCAGCCCGCCCTCGAAGTACGGGTCCTGGCCGGTGTACAGCGCCGCCGACCCGAACGCGCTGGCCCGTGCGCTGCTGAGCATGCCGTCGACATGGAAGTCGAAGTGGTAGGTTGCCGTGGCGGCGCCGAGGTAGTGGTAGGTCTGCTGGGTGCGCGCATTGGCGGTGGCCGCGTACAAGTCGATGCCGATGGTCAGCTGCGCCGGGTCCGCCAGGTTGATGACGGGCTCGTTGTCGGCCTTCGCGTAGGCGCCCAGCACCGGCTTGGCCAGCGCGCCTTCGAAGGCGGCGCTGGCGTGGTACTCCACGCCGCCGCCCAGGCTGTAGCCCGCCGTGTTGGCATCAGCGACGGGCTGGCCGACGTAGTCCACCTGGGCGGCCGCCGGGCCGCTCTGGCTTTGCACGGGCGTGCCGGTGAGGCCCATCAGAAAGTGCGGGCAGGTGCTGCAGCCAATCTGGAAGTCGCCCCGCGCGGTGCCGCTGGCGGTGGCGACGCCGGCCTGGCCCCAGGCGGCGGCGCTGGTCAGCAGCGCGAGGGCGGTGAACAGTGCATGGATCTTCATGAGGGGTCTCCCTGACAAGGCGATGCCCGGGCCAACCGGCCCGGCATGCCAAGGCTAGCGGGCGCCACGCGGCGCTGCTGCCGCGGCGCTACCCGGATTTGCGCGCGCACTACTCAGATTTCGCGCGCCGGATCGCGTCCTGGCGCGTCTTCACGCCCAGCTTGAGGAAGAGGGCGGCGACATGGTTCTCCACCGTGCGCTCCGAGCGACGCAGCGTGGCCGCGATGGCGCGGGTGCTGTGGCCTTGTGCCAGCAGCTCCAGCACCTCACGTTCGCGCGCGGTCAGGCCCAGCGGGTCCTGCTTGGCGTGCCCGTAGCGGCCGCGCCCCACGCCGCGCACGCCGACGCGGCGCAGGCGCCGGCGTGCGCATTGCGCGGCCAGCTCGGCGCCCAGGCCCTGCAGCAGCTGCAGCCCCTGGGCGACGGCGTCGGCATCGCCCCACAGCAGCGCCAGCGCCTGCTGGTAGGGGCAGCCCACCGCCGCCCAGGCCTGGCTGGCGGCGCGGTGCTGGCCGGCCGCCTCCAGCGCGCAGGCCGGCGGCGCGTCGGCGGCGAGTGCCTGCGGCTGGCCCAGGCGGGTGAGCCACACCTGGATCTGCGCCCGCCGCCACGGTCCCAGCCGGGTAGACGCGCCGGCCAGCGCCGCCTCGGCCAGCGCGCGTGCGCCGCGCTGTACCGACAGTGTCGCGATCTCCACCTGCTGCACCTTCACCGACATGAACCAAGGCCGCAGCGCCAGCCGCCGCTCGCCATTGGCCAGCGCCTGCCAGTAGGCCAGCGCGCCCGGCTCAGCCCGGCGGGCCGCCTGCAGGGCCAGCAGATGGCTCACCTGCTCGCGCTGCAAGTCGTTCAGGTCGCTGCGGGCCTGCAGCTGGCGCAGCCTCGCCTCGCCGGCCGGCCAGTCGCCGCGGGCGATATCGCCACAGGCCTGGCGCACGCGCAGCGGCACGGCGAAGAGGTCCAGGTCGCGCGCCTCGCAGAACGCCAGCCCGGCCGTGCACAGGCGGTCCAGCTCGTCGTAGCGCGACGCGACCAGCGCGGCCGAGGCGAGGTTGGTCCAGGCGCGCGCGGCCAGCTCCTCCTGGCTGGTGGTCAGGGCCTCTTGCAGCGCCGCGTGCAGTTCGGCCGTGCCCAGGCCTTCGTCCGGCCCACCCAGCCGGGCGGAGGCGAAGGTGATGCGCGCGCCAAGCTCGCCCGCGTGGTCGCCCAGCCGGCCGAACAAGGCCAGCGCCTGGGCGGCGCCGCTCAGTGCCGCCCCGGTGTCGTCGTCCAGCAGGTGCAGCTGCGCGCGGCTGGCCAGCGCGTGGGCCAGGGCCGGGCTGTCGGCGGCGTGCTCGCTCAGCAGCGCCAGCGCGGCTTCGGCGTGCGCCAGCCCGGCACCGGCGCGACCGCGCGTCCATTCGATGCGCGCAAGCAGGCCCAGGTGCTCGGCCTGCGCCAGCGGCCGCCCGCCGGCCCGGCTCAGCGCCAGCGCGGCGGCTCGCGCGGCCTGCTCGATCTGGCCTGTCAGCAGGCATTCGAAAGCCTGCGCGCGGGCCAGCGGTTCGACCTGCGCGGGCGGCAACTGCGCCGCGCGTTGCAAGGCCAGGCCCAGCAGCGCGGCGGCCTGGCGGTGGGCGCCGGTGGCGGCAGCCAGTTCGGCGGCGCGTGGCGCCAGCCGGGCCACGGCATGGTCCAGGCCGGCTTGCTCGGCGTGGTGCACCAGCCGCGCGGGTGCCGCGCCGCGCTCGCTCAGCGCATCGAAGACCGCGGCATGCAGCGCCGCGGCGCGCGGCCCCAGCGCGTCCAGCACGGTCAGCCGGGTCAGCTCGTGCGCGAAGCGCAGGCAGTCGGCGCTGGCTTGCAGCAAGTCGCTGGTGACCACCTCGGCCAGGGCCTGCGGCTCCAGCCCGCAGACATGGGCCAGCACGGCGGTTTCCAGCGGTGACGGTGACACGCTGGCCACGTTGAGCAGCTCCCTCGCCGACGGCGACAGCCGCGCCACGCGGGCCAGCAAGGCGTCGCGCACCGAACCGGGCAGGCCCGCGGCGAGCGGCGCGGCGAGCAGCTCGGTGACGAAGAAGGGGTTGCCGCCGCAGGCCTCGAACAGGCCCGCGGCCGGGCGGCCGGCACGTGCCGCCAGCGTGGCCACGGCGGCACGGCTCAGCGGCGCCAGGCTGAGGGTGCGTGCGCCTTGCCCGGCCAGGCCGGCCAGCGCCGCGCGCAGCGGGTGGGCCGGGCCCAGCTCACCACCGCGCCAGGTCAGGCACAGCAGTACCCGGGTGCCGGCGATGCGCCGGGCCAGGAAGCGCAGCAGGTCCAGCGTGGCGCCGTCGGCCCAGTGCAAGTCCTCGAACACCCAGACCCGCGCACGCCGTGTCTGGCGCGCCACTTCGAGCAGCGCCGCGAACAGCACCGCGGCCGGCGCGCCACGTCGCACCAGCGCCGAGATCTCGTCCGGCAGGCGGGGCAGCATGTCCAGCAGCGGCCCCAGCGGCAGCGGCGTGATCAGCGGCTCGCAGGCGCCCCAGGCCCAGTCGGCGCCGCCGCTGCCGGCGCTCGCGCGTTCCGCCACGCGCAGCAGCCGGGTCTTGCCCATGCCGGCATCGCCTTCCAGCAGTACGCAGCGGCCCTGGCCCTGCGTCGGGTCGGCCAGCGCGGCCAGGTCGGCGCGCAAGCCGGCGAGCGCGGCCTCGCGTTCCAGGAGCGGCGGTTCGGGTGACGGCATGGGGCGGGTCCAGGCTCGCGCCGATTCTGCGAGCGCGTGGCGGCGCGAGCCCTCCCCATGAACGCGGGCTTCATCAAGATGCAGGTCGGCGCGGTGCCGGCAGGCTCAGCCGGGCCTCCAGGCCGTCGCCTTCGCGCGGCAGCAGTTCCAGCGTCGCACCCAGCGCCTGCGCGAGGCGCAGCGCGATCGCCAGGCCCAGGCCGGTGCCGCCGCTGGTGCGGTTGCGCGACGCCTCCAGGCGCACGAAGGGCTGCAGCGCGGCCTGCAGTTGATCGGCCGGGATGCCCGGTCCGCGGTCCAGCACGGCGATCTGAAGTGCACCGTCGACCGGCGTGACGACGACCTGCGCCGCGCCGGCGAACTTGACCGCGTTGTCGATCAGGTTGCCGACGATGCGGCGCAGCGCGCGCGGCCGCGTGGTGACGGGCGCAAGCGCACTCGGCGCATCGAGGCTGACTCGCTGGCCCGCGTCCTGGCCGTCGCAGACCAGGCCGTCCAGCAGCGCGACGAGGTCCACTGCCTGGGGTGCCTCCTCGGCCGCGTGCGCGCTGGCCGCGTAGTGCAGGCCCTCGGCGACCAGGCCTTGCATCTCGGCGATGTCGGCCAGCAGCTTGTCGCGCGCCTCGCCATCGGCGAGCAGCTCGCTGCGCAGGCGCATGCGCGTCAGCGGCGTCTGCAGGTCGTGCGTGACGGCGGCGAGGATGTGGGCGCGCTCGCGCAGGTGCGCCTGGATGCGCGCCTGCATCGCGTTGAAGGCACGCGCCGCGGACGCCACCTCGCGCGGGCCGTCTTCGCGCAGCGGCGTGGCGGCCAGGTCCACGCCCAGGTCGTCGGCGGCGTCGGCCAGGCGGCGCAGCGGCCGTGTGGCCAGGCGCACGGCCGCCGCGCCGCACAAGGCCAGCACGGCGATCTGCGCGGCCAGCAGGGCCAGCGTCGTGCCGGCCAGCGTCAGCCTGGGCGGCTGCACGTGCAGTGCCAGCGCGCTGCCGTCGGCCAGCGCCAGCGCGAAGACCAGCTCGCCGTCGGGCCGCGTACCGGACGCGACCAGCCGAGCGGCGCCGACCTCTTCGGCCAGCGCCTGCGCGAGGCCGGCGGCCAGCTCGTCAGGTGCGAGCGCCTCGGCCGGTGACGCCAGCTCGTAGTGGTAGTTGGGCCGCGCCAGCCTGGGCAGCCAGGCCGCGCGCTCGGCGGCGGGCAGGTGGTCCAGCACGGCGACGGCCGTGGCCACGTCGCGGCCCAGATAGGCTCGCATCAGCCGGCCCATCGCGTCGCCGCGCTCGGCCAGCCAGGCCAGGCTGGCCAGGCCGTAGGCCAGCAGCAGGCCGATGAGGAGCAGGCCGGCGATGCGGCTGGCCAGGCTCACGGCGTCAAGGCTTCGACGGCCGCGCAGAACACGTAGCCTTCGTTGCGCACGGTCTTCAGCAGCCGGGCTTCCTTGGCGTCGTCGCGCAGGCGGCGGCGCAGGCGGCTGACGAGCAGGTCGATGGAGCGGTCGAAGAGGTCGGCATCGCGGCCCTGGGTCAGGTTCAGCAACTGATCGCGGCTGAGCACGCGCTGCGGGTGGTCCAGCAGTGTGCGCAGCAGCCGGTACTCGCCGCCGGTCAGCGGCACCAGCGTGCCGGCGGGGTCCAGCAGGTGGCGGCCGGTCGTGTCCAGCACCCAGTCGTTGAAGCCCAGACGTCGTGCCTGGTGCAGCGGGCTCAGCCGCGGTGGCAGCTGGCGGGTGCGGCGCAGCACGGCGCGGATGCGCGCCAGCAGCTCGCGCGTGGCGAACGGCTTGGCGAGGTAGTCGTCGGCGCCCATCTCCAGGCCCAGCACGCGGTCGGCCTCGTCGCTGCGCGCGGTCAGCATCAGGATGGGCAGCGGCTCGACCTCGCGGCCGCGCAGCTCGCGGCACAGGCTCAGCCCGTCTTCGCCGGGCAGCATCAGGTCCAGCACGACGAGGTCGATGGTCTGCGTCGCCAGCACGGCGCGCATCTCGCGGCCCTGGGTGGCGGTGCTGACGCGGTAGCCGGCGGCGCGCAGGTAGTCGGCCAGCAGCGCGAGCAGCTGGCGGTCGTCATCCACCAGCAGCAGGTGGTCGGGGCGCACATCGGGCCGGTCTTGCATGGCGGCCACGATAGCCCAGGCGGTCGGGCGTTTTGTATCGCTCTTTGTCTGCGCGGCGGGCACGTGTCTGGCGGCGACACATCGACATTGCCGCGATACCGCCACGCCCTGCAATGGCGCCTCCTTCCACTTGAACGAGGTGCCCGTCATGCGAACCGCTCTTCTCTTCATCGCCGCCCTGCTGGCCGCCGGCGCGGCACAGGCCGACCCGCGCGGCCTCTGGTTGACCACCAGCGGCAACCTGGAGGTGCGCATCGAGCCCTGCGGCGCGGCGCTGTGCGGCAAGGTGGCGCGCGTCATCGCCAACCAGTCGATGAGCCGGCCCGGCGACGCCATGGCAGCGGACGCGCAGCCGGCACACGAGGGCATGGGCATCCTGAAAGACTTCCTGCCGTCGGCCAGCGACGCGACGCCCGAAGGCGGGCGTGTGACGACCGAATGGCGCGGCCGCATCTTCAACCGCGAGAACGGCAAGACCTATGACTGCCTGATGTCGCTCGGCCCGGCTGGCGAGCTGAGGCTGCGCGCCTATGTCGGCCTGCCGCTGTTCGGCAAGACGCAGGTCTGGCAACGCGTGCCGGGCGCGCAGGCGCAGCGATGAGCGCGGTGCTGCCGTTGACGGCCGCCTTCGGCGCCGGCCTGGCCACCGTCGCCAGCCCTTGCGTGCTGCCGCTGCTGCCGGCGCTGCTGGGCAGCGGCTGGGGTCGGACGGACCCGTGGCGACCGCTGCTCATCGTGCTGGGCTTCACCGCGTCCTTCAGTGCGCTGGCGTTGGCCTTCGGGGCGTCTGCAAGCGCGCTGGGCCTGTCGGCCGGCGCGCTGCGCGATGGCGCGGCGCTGCTGTTGCTGGCTTTCGGCCTGCTGCTGGTCTGGCCGGCCGGCTGGGAGCGGCTGGCCCGGCCGCTGGGCCGCGTGGCCGACTGGACGCAGCGCTTCGGCCACGGCGGTGGGCGGCTCGGTGCGCTGGCGCTGGGCGCGAGCCTGGGTGCGCTGTGGACGCCTTGCGCCGGCCCGGCGCTGGCCAGCATCCTGGCGCTGGTCGCCAGCGCGGCCGACCGGCAGCAGGGCGCGGCGCTGCTGGTGGCCTACGCGCTGGGGGCCGGCGGCCCCATGCTGGCCGTGGCCCATGGCGGCCAGCGCATCGCACAGCGGCTGCGGCAATGGTCCGGCCCGCTGCGCCGGGCGCTGGGCGTGCTGGTCATGACCTTGGCGGGCGCCAGCCTGGCGGATGTCAGTTCGGCCTGGGTGGCGGGGCTGACGGCGCTGACGGGTCCGTCGGCGTCGGCCCAGAACCAGGTCGTCGGCAGGCCCGCGCCCGAGCTGGCCGGCACGGGCGCCTGGCTCAACAGCCCGCCGCTGACGCTGCAGGCGCTGCGCGGCCGGCCGGTGCTGGTCGACTTCTGGACCTGGGACTGCGTGAACTGCCTGCGCAGCGTGCCCGTCATCGAGCGGCTGCACCAGCGCTTTGGGTCGCGCGGCCTGGTCGTCATCGGTGTGCACACGCCCGAGTTCGCGCATGAGCGGCCGCTGGACGGCGTGCAGGCCGCGGTCAGGCGGCTGGGGCTGCACTACCCGGTCGTGCAGGACAACGAGTACCGCGTCTGGCAGGCCTTCGGCAACCGCTACTGGCCGGCCGCCTGGCTCATCGATGGCGAGGGCCGCATCGTCTACCGCCATGAGGGCGAAGGGGGCGAGGCGCAGCTCGCCGCGGCCATAGAGAGCGCCTTGCGATAATCGGCGCATGAGATTGCGCTTCACCAAGATGCACGGCGCGGGCAATGACTTCGTCGTCATCGATGCCACCCGGGAGCCGTTCGCGCTGACGAAGGCGCAGATGCGCCTGCTGGGTGATCGGCGCTTCGGCGTCGGCTGCGACCAGATCCTGGTCATCGAGCCCAGCCAGGATGCCGGCGCGGACTTCCGCTACCGCATCTTCAACAACACCGGCGACGAGGTGGAGCACTGCGGCAATGGCTCGCGCTGCTTCGTGCGCTTCGTCGTCGATGCGGGCCTGACGGCCAAGCGCGAGATCCAGGTCGACACCATGAACCGTCGCCTGGCGCTGACGCTGCAGGATGACGGCCGCGTGACGGTGAACATGGGCGCGCCCGTGTTCGAACACGCGGCCCTGCCTTTCGATGCGAGCGGGCTTCAGCCCCGGCTGGAGAACGGCTTTGAGCTGTGGCCGGTGGATGGCGTTGAGTTGGCCGTGCTGTCCATGGGCAACCCGCATGCGGTGCAGCGTGTCGACGATGTCGAGACCGCGCCGGTGCTGACGCAGGGCCCGCGCATCGAGCGCCATGCGCGCTTTGCCAAGGGCGTGAATGCCGGTTTCATGCAGATCCTGGCGCGCGACCGCATCGCGCTGCGCGTGTTCGAGCGCGATGCCGGCGAGACGCTGGCCTGCGGCACGGGCGCCTGCGCGGCCGTCGTCGCGGGCATCCGCGCGGGCTGGCTGGACGCCGCCGTCGAGGTGCAGACCCGCGGCGGCCTGCTGAAGATCGAATGGGCCGGTGGCCAGAGTCCGGTCATGATGACGGGCCCGGCCGTGAAAGTTTTTGATGGAGAAATCGAACTGTGAGTTCCAACCCGGCCGCTGACGCGGTGCAAGGCATCACCGAAACCGACATCGCCAACTACCTGGCGGCCACCCCCGGTTTCTTCGAGCGTCACTCGGCGCTGCTGGCCAGCGTGCAGTTGCAGCACCCGCATGGCGCGCGCGCCGTGTCGCTGCAGGAGCGCCAGGCGGAGATGCTGCGCGACAAGATCAAGGGCCTGGAGCTGCGCGTCATCGACATGATCCGCAACGGCCAGGACAACGTGGCCATCGCCGACCGCCTGCACCGCTGGACGCTGGCCGTCATGCGCGCCGCCGGCACGCCCGCGACGCTGCCGGAGGTGCTGCTGAGCGAGCTGCGCCACCAGTTCATGATCCCGCAGGCCAGCGTGCGCCTGTGGGGCGTGGCGGCCGAGCATGAGGCGGCCGAGTACGCGGCCTCCGTCAGCCCGGACGTGAAGAGCTTCGCGTCCAGCCTGAGCCAGCCCTATTGCGGCGTGAACTCGGGCTTCGAGGCGGCGCGCTGGCTGGGGCTGAGCGAGAGCGGCGGCACGGCGACGTCGCTGGCGCTGATCCCGCTGTGCCAGCCCAATGCCAACGAGGGCAAGCCCTTCGGCCTGCTGGTGCTGGGCTCGCCGGACCCGACGCGCTACACGGCCGAGATGGGCACGGACTTCCTGACCCGTGTGGGCGAGATCGCCAGCGCTGGCCTGGCGGGTTTGCTCGCTGCATGAGTGAACAGGCCGAGCGCCGGGCCGCCCCAAGCCGGCCTGACGTCCCCTCGGCGGCCGAGGGGCCTCGACTGATCGCGGACTACCAGGAGTTCTTGCAGCACGCCCGCGTGCAGCAACGCCTGAGTCCGCGCACACTGCGCATCTACACGGACGGCCTCGAACGCCTGCAGGCCATGCTGGCGGAAGCCACCATCGACGCACGCACGCTGAGCATTGCCCAGGCGCGGCGCCTGGCGGCGCTGCTGCATCGCGAGGGCCTGGCGCCCAAGTCCATTGCGCTGCTGCTGTCGGTCTGGCGCAGCGCCTACCGCTGGCTGGGTCTGCAGGGCCGGGTCGCGCTGAACCCCTTCGACGGGCTGCGTGCGCCCAAGGCGCCCAAGCCCTTGCCCAAGGCGCTGGGGGTGGACGACGCCGTGCAACTGGCCAGCTACACGCCGGATGACGTGGCCGATTCGCGGCTTGAGGCGCGCGACCGCGCGATGGTCGAGCTGCTGTACGGCGCCGGCCTGCGCGCGGCCGAGTTGATCGGGCTGGACGTGCAGGCCAGCGGCCAGGCGGCCGGCTGGGTCGACCTGCAGTCCAGCGAAGTGCATGTGCTAGGCAAGGGCGGCAAGCGCCGCAGCACGCCGCTGGGCAGGGCAGCGGCCGAGGCGCTGCAGGCCTGGCTGGTCGTGCGCCCGCAGCTCGCCGTGGCGGGTGAACCGGCATTGTTCGTCGGCGCACGCGGCCGCCGCGTGGCCGGCTCCACGCTGCGCGTGATGCTGTCGGCGCGCGCCGTCGCCGCTGGCACGCCGGCCCATGTCCATCCGCACATGCTGCGCCACAGCTTCGCGTCCCACCTGCTGCAATCCAGCGGCGACCTGCGCGCGGTGCAGGAGCTGCTGGGCCACGCCCACATCACGACCACGCAGGTCTACACGCAACTGGACCATCAACACCTGGCCAGGATTTACGACGCGGCTCACCCCCGCGCCAAGAAATGACCGTTCGAATCGCCACGCTGCTGGCCCTGCTGCCGGCCTGCGCGCTGGCCACCCCCGATGACGTCCCGTTCGCCCGCGTGAACACCGTGCGCCCCGCCGCGGTCGAGGGCAACTGGACGCGCATGAAGATGCCCGACGGCGGTCGCACGGCCTTCGCGTCGCTGAGCTACATGATGGCGCTGGACGACGACTGGGGTTTCGGCCCCGGCTTCTACGGCGCGGCCAAGGGTGACTACGGCGGCATCTTCACGGTCGGCTTCACGGGCCAGCGTCGCTGGCGCCTGTCCAGCAACACGCACCTGGCGGCCAGCCTTTATGTGGGCGCGGGTGGCGGCCTGTCCAGCCAGCAGCTGCGCTTTGGCGGCGGCCTGATGCTGCGGCCCGAGCTGTCGCTGCGCACCGAGAACGGCGCCTGGTACACGGGTGTGGGCATCTCGCAGATCCGTTTCCCGAGCGGCAACGTGAAGAGCGGCGTGGGCCTGGCCTTCACGGTCGGCCGGTCGATGGACTTTGCGAGCTTCTCGCCCGACGACGCCGGCAAGCCGGCCCGCGCCGGTCGCCGCACGGGCCTGGGCTTCGACGAGATTGCGCTGACGGGCGGCATGGAGAAACCCCGTGCTTCCACGCGTGACCGTGGCGGCAACCCGCGCACGGCCAAGGTCGGCAAGGCCGGTGCGGAGCTGCGCCAGTACATCGCCGACGGCAGCTGGTGGGGCGTGGAAGCCTCCGGCGCGGCCAAGGGCGGCGCCGACGGCTACATGGAAGTGCTGGGCCAGATCGGCCAGGACTGGGCGCTGTTCGGCACGCCGCGCTTGCGGGTGGGCGGACAACTGGGCGCGGGCCTGGGCGGCGGCGGCAGCATCGACAGCGGCAACGGCTGGCTGCTGCGCGCGGGGCCCACGCTGCGCTGGATCACGCCGTGGGGGCCGACCGTGCGTGTGGACGCCGGTATTACCCATGCGCCCAGCGGCGCCTACAGCGCGAACTATCTGCGCGCCGTGCTGGCCATGCCGCTGGACCGCACGCCGACGCTGATCGGCGACGACCCCGGCGGCACGGTGCGTGTGCAGCAACTGGGCGCCAGCGTCATGCACCTGCCGCGCGTGCGCTTCAAGGACGGTCGCCAGGAGGCCGTCAGCCACCTGGCTGTCAACATGTCGCGCGAGTTCTCGCCGCGCCTGTACGGCACGGCCCAGGCGGGCAGTGCCGCGGCGGGCAGCGCGGGTGCTTATTCCTTCGGCCTGTTCGGCCTGGGCGTGCAGAGCGACCCGCTGTGGGGGTCCTTGCGCGTCGGCGCCGAGGTGCTGGTCGGCGCGGCCGGCGGCGGTGGCGTGAAGGTGGGTGGTGGCGCGGTGACGCAGGCCGAGGCCTGGGCGCAATGGGCCGTCAGCGAGCGGCTGCGGCTGCGCGCCGGCGTGGGCCAGTTCCGCACCATCCGCGGCCATGACCAGTCCACGCCGCTGACGCACCTGCAGCTCAGCTACGCGTTCGGTACGCTGCAGCGATGAAGAAGATCACGCTGCGTGCCGGCAAGGAGCGCTCGCTCGTCAAGCGCCACCCGTGGGTGTTCGAAAGCTCCATCGCCCGCGGCGGTGGCGACTCGGGCGAGACGGTGCGTGTGGAGTCGGCCGACGGCGCCTTCCTGTGCTGGGCGGCGTTCAGCCCGCAGTCGCAGATCCGCCTGCGCGCCTGGAGCTTCAACGAGGCGGAGCGCATCGACGCGGCCTTCTTCCAGCGCCGCATCGTGCAAGCCATCGCGATGCGCGCGCGGCTGGCGATCGCGTCTGATGCCTGGCGCCTGATCCACGGCGAGGCCGACGGCCTGCCGGGCCTGATCGTGGACCGCTACGGCGACACGCTGGTGGCGCAGTTTGGCGGCGCCGGTGCCGAGCGCTGGAAGGCGCCGATTGCCGACGCGCTGCTGGCCGCGACCGGCCTGACGCGGCTGTACGAGCGCTCCGATGCGCAGGCGCGCGAATGGGAAGGCCTGCCCGTGCAGACCGGCTGGCTGAGGGGTGAGGGCGAGACCGCGCTGACCATCCGCGAGCACGACTGGCAGCTGACGCTGGACGTCGCCGAGGGCCACAAGACCGGCTACTACCTGGACCAGCGCGACAGCCGCCGCCGCTTTGCCGATGCGGTGCGGCAGTACGGTGTGAAGAGCGTGCTGAACTGCTTCAGCTACACGGGCGGCTTCTCGGTCGCCGCGCTGGCGGGCGGCGCGAGCCAGGTCATCAGCGTGGACTCCTCCGGCCCCGCGCTGGCGCGTGCCAGGGCGCATGTCGAACTGAACGGTTTTGACGCCGGCCGCCACGAGGCCTGGGATGCCGACGTGAATGCGATCTTGCGCCGCTGCTTGCAGGAAGGCCGGCGCTTCGACGCCATCGTGCTGGACCCGCCGAAGTTCGCGCCCACGGCCGCCCACGCCGAACGCGCTGCGCGGGCCTACAAGGACATCAACCGGCTGGCCTTCATGCTGCTGAACGACGGCGGCCTGCTGTACACCTTCTCGTGCTCGGGCGGCATCCCGCCCGACCTCTTCCACAAGATCGTCGCCGGTGCGGGGCTGGACGCAGGTGTCGACGGCTACATCGTCGAACGCCTGTCGGCCGCGGCCGACCACCCGCAGACGGTGTGCTTCCCGGAAGGCGACTACCTCAAGGGCCTGGGCATCCTGCGACGCTAGGTTCAGCCCGGCGCTGCAGGCAGCGCGATGCGCGTGTCGAACTTGGCCCGCTTCACGCTGAAGAAGGCCTTGATGTTGCGCACGTTGGCGTCCTGGGTCAGCAGGCGTTGCGTCAGCGCGTGATAGGCCGGCATGTCCGCCACCTGCACGACCAGCACGAAGTCCGGCCCCGGCGACACCCGCCAGCATTGCTGCACGGCGGCCTCCTGCACGGCGCGGGCCTCGAAGGCGTCCAGGTGCTCGGCGCCCTGGCGGTCCAGCGTGATCTCCAGCAGCGCCGACAGGCCCGCACCGAGCCGGTCCGGCGACAGCAGCGCGACGCGGCGCTCGATGACACCGGCGTCGACCAGGCGCTTCACGCGGCGCAGGCAGGTGGCCGGCGACACGGCCACGCGGGCCGCCAGGTCCTGGTTGCTCAGGGAGGCGTCCGTCTGCAGCACGTCGAGCAGCCGGAGGTCGATGGCGTCAAATTCATTCATACATGTTTATGTTTTGAATGGAAATTTCACAAACAATGCGGATGGAAATTTTCATTCATATTTCGATGAATTTCGCATGCATATACCGATTTGGCTTGCCTAGGATGCGCCCCATCCCTAGAACGGAGAGTCATCCATGTGCGGCATCGTCGGCGCGGTCAGTCAGCGCAACATCGTTCCCATCCTCGTCGAAGGCCTGAAGCGCCTGGAATACCGCGGCTATGACTCCTGCGGCGTGGCCGTGCACCAGGACGGCGGTCTGCGTCGTGCGCGCAGCACGTCGCGCGTGGCCGAGCTGCAGCACCAGGCCGACCAGGATGGCATCTCCGCCGGTACCGGCATCGCCCACACCCGTTGGGCCACGCATGGCGCACCGGCCGTGCACAACGCGCACCCGCACTTTTCGGTCGGCCCGAGCGCGAGCGGCGACGGCGTCGGCCGCATCGCCCTCGTGCACAACGGCATCATCGAGAACCACGACGAGCTGCGCGCCGAACTGAAGGCGCGCGGCTATCACTTCGCGAGCCAGACCGACACCGAGGTCATCGCCCACCTGATCGACCACCTCTACAGCGGCGACCTGCTGGACGCCGTGCAGCAGGCTCTGCCGCGCCTGAAGGGCGCCTACGCCGTGGCGGTGTTCTGCCGCGACGAGCCGCACCGCGTGGTCGCCGCGCGCGAGGGCTCGCCGCTGGTGCTGGGCGTGGGCGAGCAGGAGAACTTTGTGGCGTCGGACGCCATGGCGCTGGCCGGCGTGACCAACCAGATCGTCTACCTGGAAGAGGGCGACGTCGTCGACCTGCAACTGGGCCGCTACTGGCTCAGCCGGCTCGACACGACGACGGGCCGCTACGTGTCCGTGCAGCGCGAGGTGAAGACCGTGCACGCCCACAGCGGCGCCGCCGAGCTGGGCCCGTACCGCCACTACATGCAGAAGGAAATCTTCGAGCAGCCCACGGCCATCGCCAACACGCTCGAGGCCATCACCAGCATCAGCCCCGAGCTGTTCGGCGACGGCGCCTACCGCATCTTCAAGGAGGTCGACAACGTCCTCATCCTGGCCTGCGGCACCAGCTACTACTCGGGCTCCACGGCCAAGTACTGGCTGGAGAGCGTCGCCAAGATCCCGACCTCGGTCGAGATCGCCAGCGAATACCGCTACCGCGACAGCGTGCCCAACCCCCGCACGCTGGTCGTCACCATCAGCCAGAGCGGCGAGACGGCCGACACCATCGCCGCGCTCAAGCACGCCCGAGCGCAGGGCATGCCGCACACGCTGACCATCTGCAATGTGTCCACCAGCGCGATGGTGCGCGAGTGCGAGCTGGCCTACATCACGCGCGCGGGTGTCGAGATCGGCGTCGCGTCGACCAAGGCCTTCTCGACCCAGCTCGTGGGCCTGTTCCTGCTGACGCTGGCGCTGGCGCAGACGCGTGGCCACCTCAGCGAGGAAGACGAAGCCCGCCACCTGAAGGACCTGCGCCACCTGCCCGTCGCCGTGCAGGCCGTGCTGGCGCTGGAGCCGCAAGTCATCGCCTGGAGCGAAGAGTTCGCGCGCAAGGAGAACGCGTTGTTCCTGGGCCGCGGCCTGCACTACCCGATCGCCTTGGAAGGCGCGCTCAAGCTGAAGGAAATCAGCTACATCCATGCCGAGGCCTACCCGGCCGGTGAACTCAAGCACGGCCCGCTGGCGCTCGTGACCGCCGAGATGCCCGTCGTCACCGTCGCGCCCAACGACGCGCTGCTGGAGAAGCTGAAGAGCAACATGCAGGAAGTCCGCGCCCGCGGCGGCCAGCTCTACGTCTTCGCCGACGGCGACACCGCCATCGAAAGCGAAGCGGGCCTGCACGTCATCCGCATGCCCGAACACTACGGCGCGCTGTCACCCATCCTGCACGTCGTGCCGCTGCAGCTGCTGGCATATCACACGGCCTGCGCACGGGGCACGGACGTGGACAAGCCCCGTAACCTGGCCAAGTCGGTCACGGTGGAGTGATCAGTACTTCCAGCTCACCGTCGCATTGAAGCTCCGTGGTGCGCCGTAGTACGCCTGATCCCATTTCAGGCTGCCCAGGTAGTTGGCGTTGTTGACGTTGTTGACCGACAGGCCGGCGCTCCAGTGCTTGTCGAACTCGTAGCTGCCGTTCAGGTCCAGCACGCCGTAGGCCTTCTGCTTCACGGCGCCGGTGGCGTCGCTGATGCCGCTTTGCCAGCGCAGCGCGGCGCCAAGCTTGAGTTGGGGCAGCAGTTGGTAGGTTGAGCTCAGGCGCAGCGCACGGCGCGGGATGTAGCGGGTCACGTCGCTGCCGTCATTGCCCTTCAGCCGCAACTGGGTCCAGCCACCGGCCAGCCGCCAGTTCCGGGTCAGGCGGCCGTTCACCTCCAGCTCGTAGCCCGTGCTGGTGGCGCTGATGCCCTCGTAGTAGGTGCTGAAGTCCGCGTGCTGGCCGGCGGCCACAGGCACGTTGCGCTGGCGGGTGCGGAACAGCGCCGCACTGCCGGTCAGCTCGCCTTGCAGCCACGATGCCTTCAGGCCGGCCTCCAGGTTGCTGCCTTCCAGCGGGTCCAGTGGCTTGTGGTTGATGTCGGCCTCGAGCTGCGGGTTGAAGACCTCGGCGTAGCTGGCATAGGCGCTGTAGGTCTCGTTCAGTTCCAGCACCGCGCCCAGATAGGGTTTGACGGCACTGTGCTTGTAGGTCTGATCGACGCTGTAGCTGATGCCACTGCTCTTGACCCGTGTGGCGTTGAGGCCGGTGACGACCTTGAGCGCGTCGCTGACGTAGAACTGCGCGGCGGCATAGGCGCTTTCGCGGCGGCGCGCGGTGTCCGAGTAGTTGGTGGACGCGCCGAACGCGGGCTTGGGAAAGCTGCCGTCCCAGCCCTGCAGCGCCGGCACCGGCGCGTCGATGTTGGCGGCGTACAGCGAGAGCTCGTCGAGTGACTGTCGGCCCGCGTTCAGGCCCAGTGTCAGCTGGTGCTGGCGACCCGCCAGCGCGAAGGGGCCGGAGACGAAGGCGTCGGCAACCGTGTCCACGTATTTGCCTTCGAACGCCGACGGGTAGGCCATGAGGCCGGTGTCCGGCGCGCCATAGACGTAGAACAGCTCGCTGGGCGTGCTGCGGCTGCGGCGCGAGACGGTGGCGCGGGCCTGCCAGCCGTCGCCCAGGTCATGGCTCAGTTCGGCGAAGACCTCGGTGTCGCGGTTGGTCCACCAGGCCCAGTCGGCCGCGGAGCTGGTGTTGCGCGAGTAGTCGACGCGCCGGCCCGTGCTGTCCACCAGCGGCAGCGCGCCCCACATCGGGCTGCGTGCCTTGCTTTGCTGCGCGTTCAGGCCCGCGGTCAATTGGGTGTTGCGACCCAGGTCCAGTTCCAGCACGCCATAGACGACGCTGCGGTGCTGGCCGTAGCGGTCCAGGTAGCTGTCCTTGTCCTCGTCTGCGACGACGAGGCGGCCGCGCAGCGTGCCGTCGGCGTTGAGGCTGCCGCCGAGGTCGGCCTCGATGCGGTGCTGGTTCCACGAGCCCAGCGTCAGCGCGGTGCTGGCCGCGAAGCCCTTGCCGTGGGCGCGCTTGCGGATGAGGTTGACCGTGGCCGACGGGTTGCCGGTGCCGGCCAGCAGGCCGGTGGCGCCGCGCAGCACTTCCACGCGCTCGAAAGCGGCGGTGTCCAGCGCACCCCATTGCGCGCCGTTTGCGAACGGCAGGCCGAGGCCGTCGACCTGGAAGTTGGTGATGTCGAAGCCGCGCGCGCTGAAATAGGTGCGGTCGGTCTCGACGCGCTCGACGAGCACGCCCGGTGTCAGGTCCAGCAGCTTGTTGATCTCGGTCAGGCCGAAGTCGCGGATCTGCTCTGCGCTGATGACGGTGATGGACTGCGGTGTCTCGCGCAGCGACAGCTCCAGCCGCGCGGCGCCGCTGCTGCTGCGGGCGTCGTCGGCCGCCTTGGCCTGCACGCGCACGACGGGCAGCGTGTTGTCGGCGGGCGTCTGTTGGGCCAGCGTGGTGCCGGCAGCCAGCGCCAGCGCCAGCGGGGTGAGCATCCAAAGGGTCTTGTTCGTCATGCTTGCGAGGTTTTCAGGGCGGGAGATGCGGGGGAGGGCGCGGTGCGGCGGCGGGCGCGGGCCTTGCGCAGCCAGATCAGCACGCCGGTGACGGACAGGCCGGCGATGGCCAGGCCCAGGGCCGAGACGAGGATGCGGCCGGGCAGGCCCAGGATGCGGCCCGAGTGCAGCGGGAACTGGGCTTGCAGGTAGAGATCGCCGGCCGTGCCTTCGCCCGGGATCAGCGCGCCGGCCGGGCTGCCGTCGCGGCCGTCGACATAGATCCAGGGGTTGCCGAGGCCGCCGTCGCCGTGGTCGTTGCCGGGTGCGAAGAAGCCCACGCCGTAGACGCCGTAGTCGGCTGAATAGAAGATGCCGCCGGCCGGCGCCGCCAGGCCGCGTTCGCGCGCCAGCACGCGGGCGGCGTCGAGCGCCTGGGCGCGCGTGAGTCGCGGTGCGATCGGCTGAGCGCTGGCCTGGCGTGTCTCGAAGGCGCTGGGCGTGAGGCGGGACACCGCCGACACCAGCGGCACGACGACTTGCTGCCGCAGGTTCATGGCCACCGAGGTCAGCGCGATGACCAGCACCAGCAGCCACAGCCACACGCCGCCGCTGCGGTGCAGGTCGAAGTTCAGCGCGTGGCCGCCCTTGCGCCAGCGGAAGGCGAAGGATTTGCGCCAGCTGCGCCAGCTTGGGAAGGACAGGTAGATCGCGACGAAGCAGTCCAGCACCCACACCAGGCCGATCAGCCCCATCAGCCAGATGCCCCAGGCGATGCCGCCGGACTCCGGCAGGTGCAGGCTGTAGTGCAGCGCGTAGAGGAAGGGCAGCAGGTTCTCGCGCGACAGCGACAGCGCACCCCACTGGCGGCGTGCCTGCACCTCGCCGCTGGCAGGGTCCAGCGCGACCTGGTTGAAGCCCGGTGCGTTGGCCGGGTTGCGCGGCTCCACCATGGCCAGCAGCGTGTGGCCGGGTTCCGCTTGCAGCGGCAGGTAGCTCACGCGCAAGCGCGGGTCGGCGGCCTCCAGCGCGTCGGCCAGGGCCAATGCCGGGCGGGCGGGGCCAGCGCTGCGGGCCTCGAAGAACTGCGGGTTCAGTGCCGCGTCCAGCTCATGGTCGAAGGCGATGACGGCACCGGTGAGGCCGGCGATGAACAGGAACAGCGCGGCGGCCAGCCCGAACCAGCGGTGCAGCAGGACAAAGAAGGAACGCATCTCATGGCGGGCCACGCGCCCGGTTGGCAGATTCGCGGCCGGTTGGCGCGCCAATCGCACTTTAACGCAAATGCGAATACATCGCATTTGCGTTCAATGTGTTGCCGACCGCATGTTGGCAACGAGCGCCCACGGCGCGGCCTCGCCGGTGCGCAGTCAATGCCTTCGAGTCGCGGTTGGGGGGTGCGGATGAGGACGTGCCGGCGCTGTGGCCGGCACGTTGCGCCGCCAGGTCGCCTGGACCCGGCCGGCTGGTCATTCAGTTGCGCATGGCGGCCCTGGGCATCGCCATGCGGGTGGCATCACGGGCGTGATGCCCATCGCGCCAGCGCCGGGCGGGTTGCCTCGGCCACGGCGCGCCGTGAGATCAGGCGCCCGTAGCGCCCAGCTTGGTGCCGACGACGTCGCCGAGTTGGGCCACGATGGCCACGACGGAGAAGGCGAGGGTGATGATCAGCAGTTCCATTTCTTTCCCTTTGGTCTTTGTTGAAACGTTTGCATTGTCAGGGTTACTACCAATGCATGCAAGGGTTAACCCTGAAAATTCCAGGTGATGACATGAAGATGTCACGACAAGCTGCTGGGGAATCGACTGGCTATACCAACTTGGTATAGCAACGACTCAAGAAACGATATTTCCTGGTTAGCAGCCCCTCCTAAGCTCTGCGACGTTCCTGAACGAGTCCCCGAGCCATGCGAATCACTAAGCTGACGACCTACCGCGTTCCGCCGCGGTGGATGTTCCTGAAGATTGAAACCGACGAAGGCGTCGTCGGCTGGGGTGAGCCCGTGCTTGAAGGGCGTGCGCGCACCGTCGAGACGGCTGTCCACGAGCTGTCGACCTACCTGGTCGGGCAGGACCCATCCCGCATCAACGACCTCTGGCAAGTCATGTATCGCGCGGGCTTCTACCGTGGGGGCCCCATCCTGATGAGCGCCATCGCCGGCGTCGATCAGGCGCTGTGGGACATCAAGGGCAAGGTGCTGGGTCAACCGGTCTACGAGCTGCTTGGCGGGCTGGTGCGCGACAAGATGAAGATCTATTCCTGGGTCGGCGGTGACCGCCCGGCCGACGTCATCCGCGACATCAAGCGCCTGCGTGAAGGCGGGATCGACACCTTCAAGATGAATGGCACCGAGGAGCTGGGCATCGTCGACAGTGCTCGCAAGATCGACGAAGCCGTGGCCCGCATCGCCGAGATCCGCGAAGCTTTTGGCTACGACATCGAATTCGGCATCGATTTCCATGGGCGCGTCTCGACGCCCATGGCCAAGCCGCTGCTGAGGGCGCTGGAGCCCTATCGGCCGCTGTTCGTCGAGGATCCGATACTGGCCGAACAGGCCGAGCAGTACCCGCGGTTGGCGGAGCACACCAGCATTCCGCTGGCAGCGGGCGAGCGCATGTACTCGCGCTTTGATTTCAAGCGCGTCTTCGCCGCCGGGGGCATCGCCATCGTGCAGCCCGACCTGTCGCACGCTGGCGGCATCACCGAGTGCTACAAGATCGCCGCGATGGCCGAGGCGCATGACGTGGCCCTGGCGCCGCATTGCCCGCTCGGTCCGATCGCGTTGGCGTCTTGCCTGGCGATCGACTTCGTCGCGCACAACGCCGTGCTGCAGGAGCAGAGCATGGGCATCCACTACAACCAGGGCGCTGAATTGCTGGATTTTGTGAAGAACCCCGAGGACTTCCACATCGAGAACGGTTTCATCAACCCGCTGCGCAAGCCGGGCCTGGGCGTGGAGATCGATGAAGAGCGCGTCATCGAGGCCAGCAAGACGGCACCCGACTGGCGCAATCCCGTCTGGCGCCATGCCGACGGCAGCGTCGCGGAGTGGTGATGTCTGAAGCCCGCCTCATTGCGATGGACTGGGGCAGCACGCGGCTGCGCGCCTTCCTGCTCGGCACGGGCGGAGAGGTGCTGGCGACGCGCCAGTCCAACGACGGTGCATCGACGCTGTCCGGTGCCGACGCCTTTGCCGCGGCGCTGGCCGCACTGGTGGGCGACTGGCGCGAGCAATGGCCTGCGCTGAAGCTGCTGGCCTGCGGCATGGTCGGCAGCCAGCACGGCTGGCGAGAGGCGGCCTACGTGGCCTGCCCGGCGGATGCCGCGGCGTTGGCGAGTCGCGCGCTGCAGCTCGACGCTTCCGTGAGCATCGTGCCCGGTCTCGTGGACAGCGCCGCTCAGCCCGACGTCATGCGTGGTGAAGAGACGCAGATCGTCGGCGCGCTCTCGTTGCACCCTGAGCTGGCCGCCGAGGCCTGCCTGGTGCTGCCGGGCACCCATTCCAAATGGGCGCGCGTGCGCGAGGGCCGCGTGACGGGCTTTGCGACCCACATGACCGGCGAGCTGTTCGCGCTGCTGCGCCAGCATTCGGTGCTGGCCCGGCTGATGCCCGCGGATGGCGCCTCGCCTTCACGACCCGAAGCCTTCCTGCAAGGCGTGGACGCGGCGCGTGAAGACGGCGGCCTGGGTCACCACCTCTTCGCCGTACGCACGCTGGGCCTGTTCAAGCAATTGGCGTCCGAGCAGCTGCCCGACTACCTGTCAGGCCTGCTGATCGGCCACGAGATCGCCAGCGAGCTGAACAATGCCACGCAACAGCTCGCGCTGATTGGCGACCCTGCGCTGTGCACGCGCTACGCGCAGGCACTGGGCCGCTTTGGCCAGCCGGCGCCGCTGCTGCTGGACAACACCGCCCCCGCCGGCCTGTGGCGGCTGGCGCAAACCATGAATCTGACCTGACATGCTTGACCGGGCCCTGCAACAACTCCCCCTCGTCGCCATCCTGCGCGGCGTCAAGCCCGAGGAGGTCGAGGCCATCGCCGATGCGCTCTACGCCGAGGGCTTTCGCGTCATCGAGGTGCCGCTGAATTCGCCGAACGCGCTGGACTCCATCGCCCGTCTCGCGCGCCGCATGCCGGCCGATGCCGTCATCGGCGCCGGCACGGTGCTGAGCGTGCAGGCCGTGGCCGACGTCCAGGCGGCCGGCGGCAAGGTCATCGTCATGCCGCATGCCGACGTGGCCGTGATCCGCGAGGCAAAAGCCCGCGGCCTGTTCTGCGTGCCCGGTGCCGCGACGCCGACAGAGGCTTTCGCCGCCGTCAATGCCGGGGCCGATGCGGTCAAGCTGTTCCCGGCCGAGCTCGTCACGCCGACCATCGTGAAGGCCATGCGTGCCGTGCTGCCGAAGGAGCTGCGCCTGCTGCCGGTGGGCGGCATCACGCCGGACAACATGGCGCCGTACGTGAAAGCCGGTGCGGCCGGCTTCGGCCTGGGCTCGGCGCTGTACAGCCCGGGCCTCAGCGCCGACGCGGTCGCGCAGCGTGCGCACGCTTTTGTTCAAGCCTGGCGCGCGCTCTGACGCGTCACACAACAACCCCCGGAGACACCCCATGAACCGCGTCCGCATGCTGAGCGCTGCGCTGCTGCTGGCCGCCTTCGGGCCTGCCGTCGGCCTCGCCGGCGCCGACACCTTGCTCAAGCTGGACGCCCGCGCCGCCGCCGCCACGCCGCAAACCGGCCACCTGAAGCTGGGCACGGCGCGCTCGCCCAAGGGTGAAACGCTGGCCGCCAACAACCAGTACCTGCTGCAAGACGGCAAGCCCTGGCTGCCGGTCATGGGCGAGTACCACTACAGCCGCGCACCCGCCTCGCAGTGGGACACGCAGCTGCGCCTGATGAAGGCCGCTGGCATAGACATCGTCGCCAGCTATGTGTTCTGGAATCACCACCAGGAGCAGCCTGGCGCCTTCGACTGGAAGGGCAACCACGACCTGCGTCGCTTCGTGCAACTGGCCCAGGCCGCCGGGCTGAAGGTCATCGTTCGCCTGGGCCCTTGGGCGCATGGCGAGTCGCGTTACGGCGGCATCCCCGACTGGGTCGTCGATGCCATGCCCACGCGCAGCAACGATGCCGAGTACATGGCCCATGTCGAGCGCCTGTACGCCGAGATCGGCGCGCAGATCAAGGGCCTGCTGTGGAAGGACGGCGGCCCCGTCATCGGCGTGCAGCTGGAGAACGAATACAACCTGCGCGGCCCCGGCCGCGGCGAGGAACACATCAGCGCGTTGAAGGCGCTGGCGCTGAAGGCCGGCATGGACGTGCCGCTGTACACAGTCACCGGCTGGGACGGCACGGTCTACCCGTCCGGCGAGGTCACGCCGGTCTTCGGCGGCTACCCGGACGAGCCCTGGGCGACGAGCACCAAGGAGCTGGCGCCGAAGGAGACGCATGCCTTCCGCTTCAACACCCGCGTCAGCGGCGACCTGGGCGCGCAGACCCAGGCCCATGCGCCCGGCACGGCCGAGACCGACAAGGACAAGGTGCCCTTCCTCGGCGCGGAATACGGCGCCGGCCTGCCGGCCATGTACCGCCGCCGCACGCTGGTGTCGCCGGACGACATCGCCGCCATGCTGCCGGTGCAGCTGGGCTCGGGCGTGAACCTGCTGGGCTACTACATGTTCCACGGCGGCCGCAACCCGGTTGGCGTGGGCGGCACGGGCCTGGAGGAAAGTTCCCTGAGCGGCGGCTACAACGACACGCCGCGCATCAGCTACGACTTCCAGGCGCCGCTGGGCCCGGATGGCCAGCAGCGGCCGGTGTTGACCAAGCTGCGCCCCTTCCACTACTTCCTGCGCGACTACGGTGCCCAGCTCGCGACGATGACCGTGCGCCAGCCCGAGCGCGTGCCCGCCGACCCGGCCGACCTGCAGACGCCGCGCTGGTCCGTGCGCGCGTCGGGCGACAGCGGCTTCCTGTTCTTCAACAACCATGTGCGCCAGTACGCGATGCCGGCGCAGACGGGCGTGCGCTTCGAGGTACAGCTGCCCGGCGGCACGCTGACGCTGCCGAGCAAGCCGGTGGACATCCCGAACGGTGCCTACTTCGTCTGGCCCCTCAACCTGGACCTCGACGGCGTCAAGCTGCGTTACGCCACGGCCCAGCCGATCGCGCGCCTG
The DNA here is from genome assembly GCF_056406315.1 of Roseateles sp. P1_C6. NCBI lineage: Bacteria > Pseudomonadati > Pseudomonadota > Betaproteobacteria > Burkholderiales > Sphaerotilaceae > Roseateles > Roseateles sp. P1_C6. The sequence continues at coordinate 294,902 of NZ_JBFUAK010000005.1, read as the reverse complement.
GACGCCGGCGCGCAGGGGGTCATCCACGTCTTCGCGCCGACGGCGGGCGTCGAGGCCGAGTTCGCGCTGGCGGACGGCGTCAAGACCTTGTCGTCCGAGGGCGCCCAGCTGCTGACCATTGGCAAGACCGAGGGCAAGGCCAACGGCCGCGCGGTCAATGTGCTGCTGCTGTCGACCGAGGAGGTCGCGCAGTTGCAGATCCTGGACATCGCCGGCCAGCGCCGCCTGGTCTTCAGCGAGCAGCAGGCCTGGGTGGCGGATGGCAAGCTGCAGCTGCGTGGCCTCGCGACCGAGCCGCTGCGCGCCGCCGTCTTCCCCGCCCTGGCCAAGCCCCGCGCGGCCGGGCTGGCCGTGCGCCAGGACGGCGTGCTGCAACGCCTGGAGTTCAAGGCCGATGCGGGCGAGCCCACGCTGCAGGTCAGCGCCACGCGGCCGGCCCGCAGTGCGCCGCGCATCCTGAAGGGCGGCCTCGCGAACGCGGCGCTGCAACCCATTCCCGAGGCCTTCGGCACCGCGGCGACCTGGTCGCTGCGCCTGCCGCAGAAGCTGCCCCCGCAGGCCGAGGACGTGCTGCTGGAGCTGGACTTCGTCGGTGACATCGGCCGCGTGTTTGCCGGGCCGCGCCTGTTGGACGACTGGTACTACAACGGCCAGCGCTGGCAGATCGGCCTGCGCCAGTTCGGCCTGAAGCCCGGCCAGACGCTGAGCCTGAGCGTGCTGCCGCTGCGCGCCGATGCGCCGATCTACATCGACGCCGCGCACCGCCCCACCTTTGCCGACGGCCAGACCCAGGTCGCCGAGCTGCGCGGCGCACGGCTGCTGCCGGTGCGCCGCGCCGCGATCACGCCTTGAGGACAGCGATGACCGATACCGCACTCGACCTCATGCTGGCGCACAACGCCACGCTCGGCGAGGGCCTGCTGTGGCGCAACGGCCGTTGGTGGTGGACCGACATCGAGGCCGCCACGCTGTTCGCGTGGCGCCCGGGCAGCGCCGGGCCGCAGTTCTGCCGCCTGCCGGACCGCTTGGGCAGCTTCGCCCATTGCCGCTCCGGCCGGATGCTGCTGGGCCTGGCCAAGCGCATCGCCATCGCGACGCTGGGCGAGGACCTGGCGCTGGCGCAGCTGCGCACGCTGGCCCCCGTCGATGCCGCCGAACCACGCACGCGCATCAACGACGGCCGCACGGACCGGCGCGGCCATTTCGTGTTCGGCACGCTGAACGAGGCCAAGGAGCGGCGTCCCAAATCGACGATCGCCAGCTTCTACCAATACTCGATGCAACACGGCCTGCGCCGCCTGGCGCTGCCGGCCGTGGCGATTGCCAACAGCATCTGCTTCAGCCTGGACGGCCGCACGATGTACTTCTGCGACACGCTCTCCCAGCGCATCCAGCAGTGCGACTACGACGCCGACACCGCCGAGGTCGACAACGTGCGTCTCTTCACGCAGATGGACCGCGACGACGCCTGGCCCGACGGTTCGGTCATCGACGCCGAAGGCTGCCTGTGGAACGCGCAATGGGGCGCCGGCCGTGTGGCACGCTACGACCCCCAGGGCCGGCTGATGGGCGTCATGACCGCGCCGGCCCCGCACACCAGCTGCCCCGCCATCGGCGGCGAGGGCCTGGACCAACTGATGCTCACCACCGCCCGCACGGACCTGGGCCGCGAGGCACTGGCCGCGCAGCCGCTGTCCGGCAGCCTGTTCGGCCTGCGCCTGCCGCAGGCCCTGGGCGTGGCCGACACGCTGTTTGACGACCAAGACGATTGAGAACAAGGAGACACGGATGAACAAGCAACGACGCCTCTGCACCGCCCTGACCCTGGCCTTGCTGGCTGCCCCGCTCGCGGTGCGCGCGGCCGAGCCGGTCAAGGTCGGCTTCCTCGTCAAGCAGGCCGAGGAACCCTGGTTCCAGGACGAATGGCGCTACGCCGAGCAGGCCGCCAAGGACAAGGGCTTCACGCTGGTGAAGATCGGCATCCCCAACGGCGAGAAGATGATGGCCGCCATCGACAACCTGGCCGCGCAGAAGGCGGTCGGCTTCGTCATCTGCGCGCCCGACGTGAAGCTGGGCGTGGCCGTGAACCGCGCCGCCAAGCGCCACAACCTCAAGGTCATGTCGGTGGACGACCAGCTCGTGGACGGCGCCGGCAAGCCCATCGCCGACATCCCGCACATGGGCATCTCCGGCTACGAGATCGGCAAGCAGGCCGGCCTTGCGATGGTGGCCGAGATGAAGGTGCGCGGCTGGAAGCTGGACGAGGTCGGCGCGCTGCGCGTGGCCTTCGACCAGCTGCCCACCGCCCGCGACCGCACCATGGGCGCGGTGGATGCGCTGAAGGCCGCCGGCCTGCCCGTGGCCAATGTCATCGACGCGCCCCAGGCCAAGACCGACACCGAGAGTGCCTTCAACGCCGCCAACATCGCCTTCACGAAGAACGCCAAGTTCAAGCGCTGGGTGGCCGTGGGCCTGAACGACGAAGCCGCGCTGGGCGCGGTGCGCGCCGCGGAAGGCCGCGGCATCAAGCAGGACGCGATGCTGGCCGTCGGCATCGGTGGCAGCCAGACGGCGCTGAACGAATTCACCAAGCCCACGCCCACCGGCTTCTTCGGCACGGTGCTGATCAGCCCCAAGCGCCACGGCTACGAGACCGCGACGGCTGTCTTCGAATGGGCCACCGCCGGCAAGGCGCCCCCGCCCGTGACGCTGACCAGCGGCGTCTTGATGACGCGCCAGAACCAGGCCGAGATCCGAAAGCAGATGGGCTTGTGATGCGGCCCCCCTGTTCGTTCCACTCTCTGCCCCCCGAGGGGGCGCTTCAACGCCTCCGGGCGGCCGATCGGCGTTGAGATGTCATCCCTGCAGTTCGACAACATCAGCAAGCATTTCCCCGGCGTCAAGGCGCTGAACGGGGTCAGCTTCGAGGCGCGTGCCGGCCAGGTGATGGGCCTGCTGGGCGAGAACGGTGCCGGCAAGAGCACGCTGCTGAAGATCCTCGGCGGCCAGTACAAGCCCGATGGCGGCCGCCTGCTGCTGGAGGGCCAGGAGCGCCACTTCACCTCGGCCGGTGACGCCATCGCCGCCGGCGTGGCCATCATTCACCAGGAGCTGCAGTACGTGGCCGAGCTGACCGTGGCCGAGAACGTGCTGCTGGGCCGGCTGCCCACGCGCTTCGGCCTGGTCGACCACAAGGCCGCGCGCCGGCTGGTGGCCGAGCAGCTGGCCGCCATCGGCGTGGACCTGGACCCGGCCGCGCGGCTGTCCGAGCTGTCCATCGCGCAGCGACAGATGGTGGAGATCTGCAAGGCCGTCATGCAGGACGCCAAGGTCATCGCCTTCGACGAGCCTACCAGCAGCCTGTCGCACCGCGAGACCGAGATCCTGTTCCGGCTCGTGAAGCGCCTGCGCTCCGAGGGCCGCACGCTGATCTACATCTCGCACCGGCTGGAAGAGCTGTACGAGCTGTGCGACGCCTGCACCATCTTCCGCGACGGCCGCAAGATCGTCACGCACGAGGTGATGGCCGACGTGCCGCGCGAGCGGCTGATTGCCGACATGGTCGGCCGCGAGCTGCAGGACATCTACGACTACCGCAGCCGCCAGCACGGCCCCGTGCGGCTGGAGGCGCGCGGCCTGCACAGCGCGCGCCTGCCCGAGCCGCTGAGCTTTGCGATGCGCGGCGGTGAGGTGCTGGGCTTCTTCGGCCTGGTGGGCGCCGGCCGCAGCGAGCTGATGCGCCTGCTGTACGGCGCCGATGCGCGCCGCGGCGGCGAGGTGCTGCTGGACGGCAAGGCCGTCTCCGCGGCCGGCCCGTCAGCGGCCATCGCGGCCGGCATCGTGCTGTGCCCCGAGGATCGCAAGGAGCAGGGCATCCTGGCGCACAGCTCGGTGGCCGAGAACATCAACATCAGCTGCCGCCGCCACGGCCTGGCGGGTGGCATCTTCCTGCGCCACGGCCAGGAGGCACAGCGCGCCGACGACTTCATCCAGAAGCTGCGCATCAAGACGCCCAACCGCGAGCAGGAGATCCGCCTGCTGTCGGGCGGCAACCAGCAGAAGGTCATCCTGGCGCGCTGGCTGGCCGAGCCGGGCCTGAAGGTGCTCATCCTCGACGAGCCGACGCGCGGCATCGACGTGGGTGCCAAGAACGAGATCTACAAGATCATCCACGACGTGGCGGCCGCGGGCTGCTGTGTCATCGTCATCTCCAGTGAACTGCCCGAGGTGCTGGGCATCACCGACCGACTCATCGTCATGCGCGACGGCCGCATCAGCGGCGAACTCTCGCGTGACACCGCCAGCGAGACCGCCGCGCTCGCGCTGGCCCTGCCTGACGGAGCGCCTGCCGCGCCCCTGCATTGATCATGAACACGACCACTCTCACGCCTCGCCCCGCCATGTCCACCACGTCCCGCGCCCTGCTCAAGGAACACAGCATGACGCTGGGCTACGGCCTGCTGTTCGTCGTGCTGGCCTTCACCGTCGAGAACTTCTTCTCCACGGCCAACGTCATCGGTCTGCTGCTGTCGGTCGCCCAGATCGGCATGGTGGCCTGCACCATGATGCTGTGCTTGGCCTCGCGGGACTTCGACCTGTCCGTCGGCTCCACCATCGCGTTCGCCGGCGTGCTGGGCGCCATGGTGCTGGAGCGCACCGGCAGCGTGGGCCTGGCCATCGGCGGCGGCCTGCTGGCTGGCGCGCTGATCGGCGCGGGCAACGGCGTGCTGATCGCCTACCTGCGCGTCAATGCCCTGATCGCGACGCTGGCCACCATGCTGATGGTGCGCGGCCTGGCCTTCATCGTCTCCAAGGGCCAGGCGGTGGGCATTGCCGACGAGGGCTTCATCTCGTTCGGCGATACCACCTTCCTGAACCTGCCACTGCCGATCTGGATGACGGCACTGTGCTTCCTCGTCTTCGGCGTGCTGCTCAACCACACGGTGTTCGGCCGCAACACGCTGGCCATCGGCGGCAACCCCGAGGCCGCGCGGCTGGCGGGCGTGAAGGTGGAGCAGCTGCGCGTGTGGATCTTCCTGCTGCAGGGCGTCGTCACGGCGTTGGCCGGGCTGATCCTGTCGGCGCGCATCACCAGCGGCCAGCCCAACGCGGCCACCGGCTTCGAGCTGGACGTCATCTCCGCCTGCGTGCTGGGCGGCGTGTCGCTGCAGGGCGGCAAGGCGCGCATCTTCGGCGTGGTCATCGGCGTGCTCATCATGGGCACGGTCGAGAACGTCATGAACCTGCTGAATGTCGACGCGTTCTATCAATACCTGGTGCGCGGGCTGATCCTGCTCGCGGCGGTGCTGCTGGATCAGCTGAAGACCCGCGGTGAACGCCGTGCTTGATCGGCGCACGCTGCTGGCAACGGCGCTTGCAAGCGCGTTGCCGGCCCTGGCTGCCACGCCGTTTCTGGCCGGCGGCGACATCTCCGCGCTGACCTGGATGGAGCGCGCCGGCGCCGTCTACAAGGACCGGGACGGCAAGCCGGGCGATGCGCTGGAGATCCTGAAGCGTCACGGCCACAACATCGTGCGCATCCGGCTCTACGACCACACCGGCCCGGGCACAGGCGCCGACGGCTGGTACTGGCCCGAAGCCTCCATGGACCTGCCCGACGTGCTGGCCCTCGCGCGTCGCGCCAAGGCGCAGGGCATGCAGATCCAGTTCAGCTTCCACTACAGCGACTTCTGGACCAACTCCAAGACACAGGACCCGCCCCACGCCTGGCGCCGCGAGCTGGCCCGGTTGCCGGACGACAGCGCGCGGTTCGAGCGGCTGCTGGCCCTCGTGGAGGCGCGCACGCGCGAGGTCATGCAGGCGCTCGTGGCGCAGGGCACGGCGCCCGAGTTCGTGTCGCTGGGCAACGAGATCGAGCATGGCCTGCTCTATCCCTGGGGCCGCACCGACAACTGGCAGCGCCTCGGTGCGCTGCTGAAGGCCGGCCACGCGGCCGTGAAGGCCGTCAGCCCGGCGTCGCGCGTCGCGCTGCACCTGGACGACGGTGGCAACGAGGCCAAGTACCGCGACTGGTTCGACCATGCCCGCGAGCAGGGCGTGCACTGGGACGTCATCGGCCCGTCCTACTACCCGTTCTGGACCAAGAAGAACGTCGGCCAGCTCACCGCTTTCTGTGACGCCGTTTCCAGGCGCTACGACAGCGACATCCTCATCATGGAGGCCGGCTTCAACTTCGCGCCCAGGCGCCATGACGGCTGGCCTGGCCAGCTGGAACACAACGGCCCCTACCCGGCCAGCATGAGCAGCCCCGAGGGCCAGCGCGACTTCATGGCCGAGCTGCTCGGCGCGATGAAAGCCGCGCCGCGCGTGCTGGGCGTCCTCTATTGGGACCCCATCATGATCGCCAACCCCGGCGTCGGCTGGGCCCTGAAGGAGGGCTCCGGCGAGCCAGGCCCCAACGTCGTCTCCAACACCACCCTCTTCGACTTCCAGGGCAAGGCTCTGCCCGTGCTGGACATCTGGAAGCGCTACACGCAATGAGTTCTCTCCGTCTGCAAGGCAAGATCGCGCTGGTGACCGGTTCCACCCAGGGGATTGGCAAGGCCGTGGCCCGGCTCTTCGTCGCCGAGGGCGCCAAGGTCATCCTCAACGACTTGCAGGTGACGCCGCAGAGCGAGGCGCTGCTGGCCGAGCTGGGCGAAGACGAGGCCATGTTCGTTGCCGCCGACATCGCCGACGAGGCGGCCGTGCGTGACATGGCCGCGCGCGGCGCCGAGCGCTTCGGCCCCATCAGCGTGCTCATCAACAACGCCGGCATGAACGTCTTCGCCGAGCCCCTGGCGATGACGACGGCGCAGTGGCAGCGCTGCTTCGCCGTGGACCTGGAAGGCGCCATGCACTGCAGCCGCGCCGTGCTGCCGGGCATGCTGGAGGGCGGCGGCGGCAGCATCGTCAACGTGGCTTCCGTGCACGGCCACCGCATCATCCCGGACGCCTTCCCCTACCCGGTCGCCAAGCACGCGCTGATCGGCATGACCAAGGCGCTGGGCATCCAGTACGCCGCGCGCAACGTGCGCGTCAACTCGATCTCGCCCGGCCTCATCCTGTCCGAGCGCGTCGTCGAATGGCTGGCCGGCGTGCCGCCGGAAGAGGCGCGGCGCCAGGTCGAACTGCTACCCTGCAAGCGCATCGGCACGCCGGAGGAGGTGGCCTACACGGCCCTCTTCCTCGCCAGCGACGAGGCCCGTTTCATCAACGCCACCGACATCCTCATCGATGGCGGCCGCTCCCAGCTCTATCACGAGTAGTTCGACACCCCAGCATGACTGACCCGCGCTCGGATCGCTTCGTCCGCTCGCACCTCAAGACCCGCCAGCTGGTGCTGCTGGTGGAGCTGGGCCGCCATGGCTCCATCCTGCACGCGGCCCAGGCCGCCAACCTGACGCAGCCGGCTGCGTCCAAGCTGCTGGCCGACCTGGAACACGCCTTGGGCGTGAAGCTCTTCGAGCGGCTGCCGCGCGGCGTGGCGCCGACCTGGTACGGCGAGGTCATGATCCGGCGCGCCGGTGCGGCGCTGGCCGAGCTGGACGCCGGCCACCAGGAGGTCATGGAGTTGCTGGCCGGCCTTTCCGGCCGGGTCGCCGTCGGCTCGGTGCTGACGCCGTCGACGACGCTGCTGCCGACGGCTGTCGTGGCATTGAAAGCGCGCCAGCCGCGCGTGCATGTCGCGATCACCGTGGACACCAGCAAGCTGATGATCCAGCAGCTTCAGGGCGGCGAGCTGGATCTGGTCATCGGCCGCGTGCTGGACAGCGAGTCCGCGGCCCAGCTCAGCTTCGAACCCCTGACCGACGAGCCGCACAGCCTGATCGTGCGCACCGACCACCCGCTGGCCGGCCGCAGCGACCTCAGCCTGGCCGAGTTGTCGCACCAGAGCTGGATCCTGCCGCCTGGCGGCAGCATCTTGCGCGACCGCCTGACGGCGCTGTTCCTGAGCGCGGGCCTGGATCAACCCCAGCAGGCCATCGCGACGCTGTCGCTGCCCGTCGTGATCAGCCTTCTGGGCCAGTCCGACATGGTGGTGGCCCTGCCTGAGGAACTGGTGCGACCCTATCTGAATGCCGGCCTGCTGACGGTGCTGGACTTTGACCTCGGCCTGCGCATGGATGCCTATGGCATCGTCACGCGCCGCGGCCACCAGCTGTCGCCCGGTGCCGAGCTGATGCTGACCTGCCTGCGCGAAGAGGCGCAGCGGCGCGGCATCGGCGCATCGGCCTGAGCCGGCGGTCCCGCGCTTCAGCGCCGCTGCCGCGCGACGTCCAGCGCCTTGTCCAGCGCATCCATCAGCTGGGCCGCATCCAGCGGCTTGGTCAGGTAGCGGAAGAAACCCGCCGCGAGTCCGGAGGCCGCCGCATCGGGCATCGCGTTGGCGGTCAGCGCGATGACGGGGATGTGGCTGGTGCGCGGGTCCAGCTTCAGGATGGCCTGGGCCTCGCGGCCGCTCATCGTCGGCATGTTGTTGTCCATCAGGATGACGTCGGGCAGCTGCGCACGCGCCATGTCGACACCGGCGCGGCCGTCGGACGCCGAAAGCAGGCGCACATCGGCGCGCGTCCTCAGCAGCTCCTCGACCAGCTTCAGGCTGGCCGGGTTGTCCTCGACGTAGAGCACCGTGGCCGGTGGCTCGCCTTCGCGCGGCGCCGTCAGTCCCGTCAGCGCGCCCCAGTCGGTCTCGGCGTGCGGCAGTGCCGGGATCTCGCTGGCGTGCAGGTCGACCCAGAACACGCTGCCCTCGCCGGGCGTGCTGTGCACGCCGATCTGCCCGCCCATCAGCTCGACGAGGCGCTGCGTGACGACCAGGCCGATGCCCGTGCCCTGCTCGGGGCCGGCTTCCTGGCCCAGGCGGTTGAAGGGCTGGAACAGCGCCTGGACCTGCTGGGGCTGCAGGCCGCGGCCGGTATCTTGCACCTCGATGCGCACCTGGTCTGCACCAGTCGTGCCGCAGCTCACGCGCACCGAGCCGTCCGGCCGGTTGTACTTGATGGCGTTGCTGACCAGGTTGAGCAGCACCTGCTTGAGCCGCATGCGGTCGGCCAGCGCCACGGAGCCGCCGCTGGGCATGAACCGCACCGCGATGCCGCGCTGCGTGGCCATGGGCTCGATCATCTTGCGGCATTCGGCCAGCACGTCATCCACGTCCACCGGCTCCAGCGACAGCTCCACGTGGCCGGCCTCGATGCGGGCGAGATTGAGGATCTCGTTGATCAGCGTCAGCAGGTGCTTGCCGGCGCCGACGATGTGGTCGACGAACTCGCGGCGGCGCTCGGGCTTGGCTTCGGCGACATCGGTGCCCAGCAGCTGGCCGAAGCCGATGATGGCGTTCAGCGGCGTGCGCAGCTCGTGGCTCATGCTGGACAGGAATTCCGACTTCGCGCGGTTGGCCTGCTCGGCCGCGGCCGTTGCCAGCCGCAGCTCTTCGTTGGAGGCCTCCAGCTGCGCCGTGCGCTCGCGCACGCGCGCCTCCAGCTCCTCGTTCAGGCGCAGCACCTCGTGCGAACGGCGCTCGATCTCGCCCAGCATGCCGTTGAACGAGTCGGCCAGCAGGCCCACCTCGTCCTGCGTGGCCTTGGGCGCGCGGCGCGAATAGTCCTGGCGCTGCATGACGTCCTGGGCCACGTCGCTGATGGCCAGGATGGGCTGCACGACCGCGCGCTGCAGCCGCGTCGACAGCAGCAGCGCCACGCCGAGCGCCGCGATGGCCACGGCGGCGGCGATGCCCAGGTAGCTCAGCACTCGGTCATAGAGTGCGTATTCGGCGCGCAGCAGCACGCTGCCGATGACGCGGCCGTCCTGGCGTATCGGTTGCGCGACGACCAAGTCGCCCTGGTCGCGGTGCACGCCGGCCGCCTGGGCTCGCGGCGGCACGGTGGCGTCCACCCCCGGCGCCGCATAGGCCGCGAACATCTCGCCCTGCGCGCCGTAGATGGCCGCCGCCTTCACCTTGGGCTGCAGGCGCAGCAGCGCGAGGTTCTCGCTCGCCACCTTGTGGTCGTCGAACTCCAGCGCCGGCGCGGTCGATCGGCCCAGCAGCTCGGCCTGCGCCTTCAGGTCGGTGACCCAACCCTCGTGATAGGCGCGCAAGTCATAAGCCACCATCGCGCCGAGCGCGACGAGCAAGGCCACCAGTGACGTCAGCATCGTGACGCCGAGCAGCCTGCGCTGGAGTGAGAGCCTGAACATCTATGACCTGCCTTCAACCCGTCGCGCCACGCCAAGCAGGCGTACGCTGATCTTGAGGCCGCTTTGCGTGGCCGGCGGTAACAGGATGTCGAAGCGCACCTTGTCGTCGACGACCACGAAATTGATCATGCCCGTTGCACCGCCGGGGTCAAGCTCCGTGATGGTCAGGACCGGCCGGCCGGCCAGCGCCGCGATCAGCGCCGGCGCGTGGGCGGCCATCGCGCGCGACACGAAGACGGCGTGCATCCCCTCGGGCACGTCGCCGCGGGTCAGGCGGCGCACTTCGACCGGCCGCCCGCCCACCGAGGCCGCCGCCGCCGTGCGGCGGAACTCCTCCGCCACGACCTCGCTGCCGAGCACGCCGACCCGCCATGGCTCGCCGACGCCCAGCACCTGGGCCGGCCAGTCGACGTAGTTGCCGAACTTGCAGACAAAGGCCGCCTTCACCTGGTACTCGACGACGCTGTCGTCCTCGCCCGCCGACGCGGCGCCCACACCGACGGCGGCGGCGAGCAGCAGCATGCGGCGGGTGAGTGGCGACGGCGTCATCAGGGGAACTGGGCGCGCAACTGCAGGACGATGTTGCGTCCGAACTCGGCGCGCGTCTCGACAGGCGCGAACTCGCCGTGGCTGCCGAGCAGGTTGCGGCCGGTCAGCGCGATCTCGAGGTTCGCGTTCAGGCGCCGGCCCAGGCGCAGGTCCAGCGTCGTGTAGGCGGGCACGTCGGGCGTGCGCAGCGCGCTGACACGGCGCAAGACGACGTCCAGCTCGCTGTCCTGCGGCAGGTTCAGCGCGGCGCGCAGCTGCCACAGCTGGCGCGGCATGGCGCCGTCCGTGGCGGCGAGGCTGTCGGCCGTGTCGATGCTGCCGGGCACGTAGCGCAGCCGGGGCCGCAGCAGCGTGACACCGGCATGCAGCCGCAGTGCCGGCGCCGCCTGCAGGCTGCCCCAGGCCTCGATGCCGTCGACGCGGCCGCGCATGCCATTGCCGAAATAGACCTGGGTCTGGCTGGGCGCCAGCTCCTGGGTGCGCAGGTGCTTGTAGTCGGCCAGGAAGGCCGTCGCCGCCAGCGACAGCGCCGGCAGCGGCTGGCCGCGGTAGCCCAGCTGCAGCACATCGGCCGTCTCGGCCCGGAAGCCCGCGCCGCCTTCGAGCACGAACGGCGGCTGAGCCGGGATGTAGGCGTCGCGGTCTAGCCGCGACGGCGCGCGCACGGTGCGGGCCAGCGAGGTCCACCACAGCTGCTGGGGCGTCGGCTGCCAGGAAAGGCGCAGGCTGGGCAGGAACTCGGTGCCGGTGTAGTCGTTGCGCTCCGCCCGCGCGCCCACCGTCAGCCGCAGGTCGTCGCGCAGCGCGATCTCGTCCTGCGCGAACAGGCTGGTCCAGCTCTGGTTCAGGCGCTCGGGCAGGAAGGCGAAGATGGTCGTGTGGTGGGCCAGCCGGTCCTGCGAGCGGCGGTGGTTGGCGCCCAGCACCAAGGTGTGCGCGGGCGCCGGTCGCAGCGTGTACTGCAGCTCCAGGTCGGCGATGTTCAGCGTCTCGTCGAAGGACGGCGGCACGCGGCGCACGGTGCGGTCCAGATAGCCCTGCATGCTGAGCTCGCCGCTGCCCAGCGGCCGCTGCCAGCGCGCCAGCAGGTTGGCGCCGGACAGCGTGATGGTGTCCAGTGCCATCGGGTAGCCGGTCACCGAGATGCTGCCGGGTGGTGGCTGGCCGTGCAGGCCGCGGTAGGCGTTGGCCAGCACGGTGACGCGCTCGCCGCCGCGTCCCCAGTCGGCACGCAGGCCGGCCTGAGTCAGGTGGCCGGCGTCGTCGATAGGGTGCCCATCGGCGGCTTCGTTGCCGCGCAGGTCGGTGCGCCGCAGGTGCAGACGCAGGTCGCCGCCGCCGGTTGCCGCCATGCCGTGGCGCAGCGTCACGGCGCGCTCGCGGTTGCCGGCCGCGGCCGAGACCAGCGTGCCGCGCGTGGCGGCCGCGCTGCGCGTGATGATGTTGATGACGCCGTTGACGGCATTGACGCCCCACAGCGTGCTGCCTGGGCCGCTGGCGACCTCGATGCGCTCGATGTCCTCCAGCGGCACATCCTGCACGTCCCAGAACACGCCCGCGAACAGTGGCGTGTAGACCGAGCGGCCGTCGATCAGCACCAGCAGCTTGTTGGCCGAGTTGGCATTGAAGCCGCGCGCGCTGATCGCGTAGCCGCCGCCGTAGACGCGCGCGACGTGCAGCGTGGGCGCCAGCCGCAGCGCCTCGGGCAGCGTCGTCACGCCGGTGCGGCGGATGTCGTCGGCCGTGATGACGAAGATGGACGCGGGCGCGTCAGCCAGCCGGGTTTCACGCTTGGAGGCCGTCGTGATCAGCACGTTGCCCAGCTCCTCGAAGCTGAGGTCGACAAGGCTTTGTTGCGCGCTGGCATGATCAGCAAGCAAGGCCGCGAGTGCCGCTGCTGCGGCGCTGCACTGCCGGATGGCTGACAGGCCCATGAGACCTCCGGCGGGGTGTTGGTCTGGCCCACGATAACGCAGGGATCAAGCGGCAGCAACGCAGCTTTTTGGTTGCGGGCGTGACGAAAGACCGGCGCGGCCCAAGCTGATACCTTGTTCCCCCCACCTGCCATGCCGCATCCCGGCGGTCGAGCCCATGATCCGGATTCCCTCCTGCCTGTCAGTCCTGCTGGTCACACTCGGCCTGGCCGGCTCGGCCGCCGCCGCCGAGCCGGCCAAGGCGGGCGAACGCGCGTTCACGCTGAGCTGGCCGGAGGCCGCGCCGCGCGGCGCCACCGAGCTGCGCCTGCTGGCCTGGTATCCGGCCGCGGCGGACGCGGTCGAGCGCGAGATCGCCGTCGGCCCGGTCTTCATCGCCGGCCCCGTGGCAGCGGATGCCCGCTGGCAAGACGACACGCGGCGCCACCCGCTGGTGCTGCTGTCGCATGGTTTTGGCGGCGCGGCGCGCCAGCTGACGTGGCTGGGTGCGGCGCTGGCGCGCGCGGGCTACATCGCCGTCGCGGTGGACCACCCGGGCACCAACGGCATCGACGGCGTCACGCCGGTCGGCGCCTATGCCCCCTGGGAACGCGCGGCGGACCTGAGCCGCGCGCTGGATGGCGTGCTGGCCGACCCCGGGCTCGGCCCGCGCGTGGACCGCGAGCGCATCGTCGTGGCCGGCTTCTCCATCGGCGGCTGGACGTCGGCGCTGCTGCTGGGTGCGACGGCCGACTTCGAGCGCTTTCGCCAGTTCTGCCGCAGCGCCGCGCGCGACAGCATCTGCAACCCGCAGGTGGAGTTCGACCTGAACTACGAGCGCCAGCAGGCGGAGCTGGCGCGTGCCGGTGCCGAGCGCCTGCTGGCGGGCGAGCGCGCCGACCACCGCGACGCGCGCATCAAGGCGGGCGTGCTGATCGCGCCGGCGCTGGTGCAGGCCTTGTCGCCCGACAACCTGGCGCGCATCCGCGTGCCGGTGCTGCAGATCGCCGGCGACACCGACGCGGTCGTGCCGACGCCGACGAATGCGGCCTGGCTACAGGCGCGCGTCGCTGGCGCAAGCCTGCAGGTCCTGCCCGGCGTCGGGCACTACGACTTCCTGTCGTTGTGCACGCCGGCCGGCCGCGGCCTTGAGCCGCGGCTCTGCGCGGACGGCGGCCCGCCGCGGCGCGTCACCCACCAGCAGACCATCCGTGCCGTGCTCGGCTTCTTCGCGAAGACGCTGGGGCCGGCGCCTTGAGCGCAGGGCCGCGCTGACGTCGGCCAGCAGCAGCTGCAAGGCCAGCATCGCCAGCAGGGCGGGCGCGGCCTCGGCCTCGGGGCCGGTGACGAGCTGCAGCATCGCGTCGTGCGCCGTGCCCAGGGCGCGTTCGGTGATCCACACGCCGGGCGCGCCGCGGCGCGGTGCCGCCTCGGCGCCCAGGGCCAGGCAGACGACGGACGCGGTGGGCGGCAGGTCGCCCGTGCGCAGCGGCCGCGCCGGGATGCCGGCGCGCCACAGCGCATGCAGCGCAAGGTCCAGCAACGGCGCGCGGGCAGCGTCGGCGAGCACGTCCACCTGGCCGGCGCCGGCCAGCACGGCGGCCGCCGAGGCGAGCGCGGCGCGGTCCAGGCCGCGCAGCGCTTGCGTGCTGCGCGCCAGCAGCGGGTGGCCTGCGGGGGCGTCACCAGCGTCCCCCAGGCTCGCGGCCAATGCGCGCTTGAGGCTGCTGACGCCGTCGAACCCCACCGCGCGGCTGAAGCGGATCACTTGCGGCTGGCTGACCCCGGCCGCTTCGGCCAGGCGCGCCGTGGCCGTCTGCAGCGCGGCGGCGGGGTTGGCCAGCACGACGTCGGCGACACGGCGCTCGCAGCGCGTCAGCCCCGCATAGGCCGCACGGATCTGCGCGCAGACGGCGCCGGTGGCGGGCGTGTGCAAGGCCAGGTCCAGCGCGCGGGCCGCTCCGGCCCAGCACGGCGTGTCGTCGTCGAGCGGTGCCGTGGCATCGGCCTGTGCGGCCAGGCGGCGCGCGCGATCACGCGGCACGGTGCACAGCGTCGCCAGGCCCAGCTGTGTGCGCAGCGCATCGGCAGCGAATGGCGCATCGCCCACCAGCACGACGTGGCGCACGGGACGGTGCAGGGCCGCCAGCGCGTCGGCCAGCGCGGGTGCGAGCTGGGCCGCGTCGCTGACGGCCTCGTCGTGCGCATGGGCGCGGCGGCCGTCGCTGTGCAGCAGCAGGGTCCGCAGACGCCCGCGGTGCCAGCAGGCAAGCAGGCGCGGCCAGGGCTGGGCGTCCATGTTGGCGAGCGGTCAGCGTGTGAACAAGCGGGCGTTGAGCCAGCCGTAGGCCGCAATGCCCGCGTAGCACAGCGCCGGGACGCCGAACGAGGCCTGCAGGCCGATGACGTCGGCCGCGTAGCCCTGCACCAGCGGCAGCAGCGCGCCACCGACGATGGCCATGCACAGCAGGCCCGAGCCCTGCGCCGTCTGCGCGCCCAGGCCATGCACGCCCATGCTGAAGATGGTCGGGAACATGATGGAGTTGCACAGGCCCACGGCGAGCAGCGCCCACATCGCGACGGGGCCATGCGTGGTGACGCCCACGGCGATCAGCGCCACGGCCAGCGCCGCGTGCACGGCCAGCAGCCGGCCCGGCGCCATCACGCGCATCAGGCCCACGCCGACGAAGCGGCCGACCATGGCGCCGCCCCAGTACAGGCTGAGGTAGGGCGCGGCCTGGGCGGCGGTCATGCCGGCGGCGTCCTGGATGAAGTTGATGAGCAGGCTGCCGATGCTGACCTCGGCGCCGACGTACAGGAAGATCGCGACGACGCCCCAGAACAGGTGCGGGTGGGCGCGCGCCACGGCGACGGCCGACGTGGTCGTCGGCGTGCTTTCGTCGGCGATGCGCGGCAGGCGGGCGATGGCGAACAGGCCGGCCAGCACCAGCAGCGCGGCGGCCAGTGCGAGGTAGGGGCCTTTGACGTCGCCGCCGGCACTTTCCGCGGCCGCGGGCAGGATCAGCACGCCAAGCGCGGGGGCCACGGTCGTGCCCAGCGAGTTGAAGGCCTGCGTCAGCGTGAGGCGGCTGGACGCCGTGCGCGGGTCGCCCAGCGCCGTCACATAAGGGTTGGCGGCGACCTGCAGCACCGTGATGCCGGCGGCCAGCACGAAGAAGGCAAACAGGAAGAGCGCGTAGCCGGCGCTGACGGCCGGCAGGAACAGCAGGCAGCCCGCGGCGGCGACCCCCAGGCCGGCGACGGCGCCATGCTGGTAGCCCAGCCGCTTGATGAGCCGCCCGGCCGGCAGCGACACAAGGAAGTAGGCGCCGAAGAAGCAGAACTGCACCAGCATGGCTTGCAGATAGCTCAGCGTGTACAGCGCCTTCAAGTGCGGGATGAGGACGTCGTTGAGCGCCGTCAGCAGACCCCACATGAAGAACAGCAGCGTGACGATGGCGAGCGGCGCGCGGCCGGCTTTGGCGTTGGTGGCCGGCGTGGGCAGAGCGGAGGAGGGGACGGACATCGGTTTACTTTGGCAGGGGGGTGAAGCGGATGGCCTGGCCACCGCCGGGCGCGAGGTGCAGCGGCAGCGTGTCGGTGGACTGCACGGCGACCTGTTCGGTGACGAGGTCGAAGCGGCGCTTGGCGTCGCGGTAGTCGGCGCTGTCGCCATCGCGGTAGATCTCGGCGCGGTAGCGGCGGCCGGCGTCGAGGAAGGCCAGCGGCAGCGTCAGCTTGCGGGCGTCGCCGTTGGTGATGGCGCCGACATACCAGTCCTCGCTGCGGCGGTCCTTGCGGGCAATCGTCGCCACCTCGCCCAGTTCGCCGTGGATGACCCGGGTCGTCTCCCAGTCGGTCGGCACGTCCTTGATGAACTGGAAGGCGGCCGGCCAGCGTTCGTAGTGCTCGATGAGGTCCGGCACCATGACCACCGGCGAGTACAGCGCCACGTACAGCGCCAGCTGCTTGGCCTGCGTGGAGTTCAGCTTGCGGTCGCCGGCGCCGTTCAGGCTCAGCACGCCGGGCGTGTAGTCCATCGGCCCGCTGAGCATGCGCGTGAAGACCAGGTTGACCTCGTGGTCCACCGGGTTGATGGGGTCGCCCCAGGCGTTGAACTCCTGGCCGCGCGCGCCCTCGCGCGAGACCCAGTTCGGATATGTGCGGCGCAGGCCGGTGTCCTTGACGGGCTCGTGCGTGTCTATGGCGATGCGGTGCTTCGCCGCCTCCTGCACGGCCTTGACGAAATGGCGCACGCCTTCTTGCGATTCGGTGAAGCCGAAGTGGGTGCCGCCGCCGTTGGCATTGGCGAACTGGGCTGTGCCTGCGTCGGTCACATAGCCGGACTTGACGACGTCTACGCCCAGCCTGGCGTAGAGCGCATAGGCCGCGTCCATCTGCTGCTCGTAGCGCGCGACGTTGCCGCCGGTCTCGTGGTGGCCCACCAGGCGCACGTCCTTGGCCTTGGCGTAGGCAGCCAAGGCGGCGAGGTCGAAGTCGGGCATGGCCTTGAGGTAGTCGAAGGCCGAGCCGCTGCCCACCCAGTTGCCGTCCCAGCCCAGGTTCCAGCCCTCCACCAGCACGCCGCGAAAGCCGTGCCTGGCGGCGAAGTCGATGTGCCGCTTCGTGTTGGCCGTCGTCGCGCCGTGCTTGGGCCCGCTGGACCAGCTGGCGCGGTCCAGGTGCATCTCCCACCAGACACCGACGAACTTGCCAGGCCGGAACCAGCTCACGTCGCCCAACCGGTTGGGCTCGTTGAGATTGAGTTCAAGGTTGGACTCGTACAACGCGCCTGCCGAGTCGGCGACGCGCAGCGTGCGCCAGGGCGTGGTGAAGGCGCCGCGCTTCTCGACGGCGGCACCGCTGGCGCCGGGCGCGAGCTGGGCGCGCAGCTTTTGGCCACCGACCTTGCGCACCCACATGGACGCGTAGTCCACCAACGCTGCCTCGTGCAGCGCCAGGTGCACGCCGCTCTGTGTGCGCATCGTCAGCGGCGTGTTCGCCAGGCCCACCTCGGCCAGCGGCGTGCGCTGCACCGGGTACTCCAGCACCAGCGCCTCGCCCGCCGGGATCCACCAGGCCGCGGCCGGCTCGGCAATGTCGAACTCGGTCAGCTCGTCGCTGATGCGGGCGATGGGCAACTGCGGCTGCTCGGGCAGTTCGTAGCGGAAGCCGAAGCCGTCGTCGAAGACGCGAAAGCGCAGCGCCATCGCGCGGCCGCCCTGGGCGGGTTGCTGCAACGCCACCAGCAGCTCGCGGCAGTGGCTGCGCACGCGGCGGCTCTCGCCCCAGGGCTGCTCCCAGGTCTCATCCTTCTCGGTGGTCTGCTGGCCCACCAGCTTGAAGCCGCCGTCCAGCTGGTGCGCGTTGGCCAGCAGCAGCCCCAGGCGCGACGCGTTGACCAGCGGCTGGCCCTTCCGGTCCACGCGGTAGGCCAGCCGGCCCTCGCCGGTCAGCTGCAGCGTGACGACCAGCTGCCTGTTCGGTGAGCTGACGGTGGCCAGCGTTTCGTCGGCCTGGGCGGTTGCGCAAAGAACGAGGGAGAGGAGAACAAACAAGCGGCGAGTCAGCATGTCTCTAGGTCCTGGGCTGCGGCGCAGTGCGCCGCGATGAAGTCCGCGTGCCCGGGCATCTGCGCGATGCAGCGCTGGATGACGGCCTGGGTGTCGTCCAGATAGTCGTTGATTTCGCTTTCCGGCAGAGCTTCGGCCAGCGGATGGTGGGCGCCGGGTGTGACGCCCTGGCCGTGCAGCACCTGCAGCCAGCCCACCTCGGAGAACAGCTCGTCGCCGTGGCGCACGATGCGCCCGCTCGCGCGCCACAGATCCAGCTTGTCCTGCAGCGTCTGAGGCACGGCCATCGTGCGCACGTGGTTCCAGAAGTCGCTGTCGCTGCGCGTGGTCGCGTGGTAATGCAGGATGAGGAAGTCGCGGATGCGCTCGGTCTCGAAGTCACTCTGCCGGTTGAACTCGGCGACGTCCGCCGGGTTGAACCTCTGGTCCGGGAAGAACTGGATCAGCCGCGCGATGGCCGACTGCACGAGGTGGATGGACGTGGACTCCAGCGGCTCCATGAAGCCCGACGACAGGCCGATGGCGACGACGTTGCGGTTCCAGACCTTGCGCCGGCGACCGCTCTCGAAGCGCAGCACGCGCGGTTCGGCCAGCGCCTGGCCGTCTAGGTTGCGCATCAGCAGCGCCGCGGCCTCGTCGTCGCCCATGGCCTGGCTGGCATACACGTGGCCGTTGCCGGTGCGGTGCTGCAGGCCGATGCGCCACTGCCAGCCGGCGGGGCGGGCCGTGGCGCGCGTGAAGGGCGGCAGCTCCTGGGCCCGCGCGCTGGGCACCACGACCGCGCGGTCGCAGGGCAGCCAGTGGTTCCAATGCTCGTAGCCGGTCTTCAGCGCCTGCTCGATGAGCAGGCCGCGAAGGCCCGAGCAGTCGATGAAGAGGTCGCCCTCGATCGGCGTGCCGCCGGCCAGGCGCACGCTGCGCACATGGCCGTTCTCGTGCAGTTGCGCGTCCAGCAAGCGGCCCTCGGTGCGCTGCACGCCCAGCTTCTCGGCGTAGCGGCGCAGGTAGCCCGCGTACAGGCCGGCGTCGATGTGGAAGGCGTGAACGATCTCGGCCAGTGGCGAGCGGCCCAGGCCGGGGTCGGCGCGCATGAAGCGGTGGGCGCGGGCGGCGGCCGCGTTGATGGAATAGGCCCACAAGTCCGGCGTCCGGCCCGCCCGGTGCATGCGCAGCCAGTAGTGATGGAAGGGCAGGATGCTGGAGCGGTGGCCGATCTGCCCGAAGGCGTGCAGGTAGCGGTCGCCGATGGCGCCCCAGTCGCGCAGCTCGATGCCGAGCTTGAACGTCGCCTGCGTCTCGCGCATGAACTCGTTCTCGTCGATGCCCAGTAGCTGGTTGAACTGCCGGATCATCGGGATCGTCGATTCGCCCACGCCCACGGTGCCGATCTCCTCGGACTCGACGAGCTTGATCGTCACGCGGCCGTTGGTGACCTTGGCCAGCGCGGCGGCCGTCATCCAGCCGGCGGTGCCGCCGCCGACGATGACAACGGTGTTCAGGTTCTGCTGCTGCATGTCGGCCCCCTCATTGCACGAGGACGCGCCAGCCCCAGGCGGGCAGGCTCAGCGTGGCGCAGTCGGCCAGCGGCACCTCGGCGCCGCCGTTGAAGTCCCGGTAGCGGCCGACGTGTCGCGGGCCCATCAACTTCACGTCCACGGCCGCCGCCGACAGGTTGAAGACGCCCAGAACCTTGTCGCGGCCGTTGCCGCGCACGAAGCTGAACACCTGCTTGGGCGCGCTGTTGGCCACGGGCTCCATGACGGCGCCGTCCGCGCCGTTCCACAGCGCCGTGTTGCGCTTCTTCAGCGCGATGAGGGCGGGCAGCAGCACGCCCTGCGGTGCGGCCTTCCACTCGATGGGGTCGCGCTCGAAGAATGCGAGGCGCTTCTTGTTGCCGGCCTCCTGGCCGTTGTAGACCAGCGGCAGGCCTTCGCTGATGAAGCTCAGCACGGTCACGGTGTCCGCGGCAGCGCCGAAGATCTCGAACTCGGTGCCCTCCCACGCGTTCTTGTCGTGGTTGGTCGTGTAGAGCAGCCGGTAGGCCTCGCGCGGGTAGAACTTGCGATTCCACGCGTAGTAGGGGTACAGCGAGGTCGCGTCGGCCCGGCCCTCGGCGATGAGCTTCATCGCGTCCCACCAGCTCCACGCGTAGGTCGCGTCGAAGGCGCGCGCGTGCAGGTCGCGGCTCTCCCATTCGGCCAGCAGGAACACGGGCTTGACGGCGCGCAGCTCCTTGGCGGCCTGTTCCCAGAAGTCCAGTGGCGACAGGCCCGCCGCGTCGGCGCGGTAGCCGTCCACGCCCACGTCGCGCACCCAGTACAGCAGCGCCTGCGTCATGTAGCGACGCAGCGCGGCCTTGTCGTAGTCGAGGTCGATGATGTCGTCCCAGTCGTACCAGGGCGTGGGCGTGAAGCGGCCCTGCTCGTCGCGGGCGTACCAGTCGGGGTGGGCCTTCACGAGCACGTTGTCCCAGGCCGTGTGGTTGCCGACCCAGTCAAGGATGACCTTGAGGCCCAGCTGGTGCGCCGTGGCGACGAACTGCTTGAAGTCCGCCAGCGTGCCGAACTCGGGGTTCACGGCCAGGTAGTCGCGCACCGCGTACGGGCTGCCCAGCGCGCCCTTGCGGTGCTTCTCGCCGATGGGGTGGATGGGCATCAGCCACAGGATGTCCACGCCCAGCGCCTTCAGTCGCGGCAGCTGCGCCTCGGCGGCGCGGAACGTGCCCTCCGGCGTGAACTGGCGCGTGTTGATCTGGTACAGCGTCGCGTTGCGCGCCCAGGCCGGGTGCTGGACCTGCACGTAGGGCTGAGGCTGGTCGACGTCCCTGGGCGCGGCGAGGGCGTTGCCGGCGCAGGCCAGCAGGGTGGCGGCGAGCGCGTGGAGAAGTTTGATCACGATGTTGGAATGCGGTTGACGCGCGCTTGGTACGCCGGACACGGTTGCATTGCGGGCCGAGCGCCGGGCCGCTCCCAAGCCGGCCCGGCAGGGCGATGTGCTTGCGGCTCAACGCCGCAAGCATCGCCGTCCCCGTGGGGGATCGTCCGGTCGCGCCGCGTTCGGCAGGCGCGAGCGGACGGGGGGCTTCATCTCAATACCTGTAGTTCAGACCCAGGCGATAGGTCTTGCCGTACACCACCTTGTTGGTGACGATGTTGCGGTCGGTCGTGTACTCCTGGAACGGCGCATTCGTCAGGTTGTGGCCCTGCAGCAGCACCGACAAGCCCTTCAGCCAGCCGCCCTGGAACTCATAGCCCACCTGCGCGCCGATGATGGTCTCCTGCTTGATGAAGGTGAACTGCGAGTCGCTGCGGTAGTCCAGGATCTGGCCGATGAAGTCCGAGCGGCGGTGCGCCGCCCAGGCCAGCTGGAAGCCGGCCTTCTCGTAGTACAGGCGCAGCGTCGTGACGTTCTTGGACAGGCCCGGCAGCCCGATCTCGCCCACCTGGCCGGCGAACACCGGCGAGTTCTGCGGCGACACGAAACCCGACGTCGGCAGCTTCACCGAGCTGGCGGTGTGCGAGTGGCTGACCTGCGTGCCGAAGCCGTCCAGCCAGCCGCTGAGCATGCGCCCCGGCAGGTTGACCGACAGTTCGAAGCCATGCATGTTGCCGCCCTCGCCGTTGACCGGCTGGGTCAGGAAGCCGACGCTGGAGCCCGCGAACGGGCCGGTCGTCGGCAGCGGCGTGTTGGGGCCGATGAAGGGCTTGAAGTCGAACTCGCGCGGCACGTTCAGCACGTAGTTGTCCAGCTTCTTGAAGAAGCCGGCCAGGCTGATGTAGCCATACTTGTCGAAGTACTTCTCGTAGGAAATGTCCAGCGCCGTGGCGGCATAGGGCTTGAGCTGCGGGTTGCCCGCGAAGGCCGTCAGCGCCGGCTTCTGCGCATCGGGCGCGGGCTGCGCCACCGACATGCTGGCCTTCTCGTTGTCGAGATTGGGGCGCGCGATCTGCTTGCCCAGCGCAAAGCGCAGCATCTGCTGGTTGCCCAGGTCGAACGTCAGGTTCATCGCCGGCAACACGTTGTTGTAGGTGATGCCTTCGTTGCGGACGGTGTAGGGGCAGGTCTGCTCGGTGATGCCGGTGCAGGCGTACTCGTCCACCTGGTTGCCGGTGGCGCGCTGGTCGGTGTGCACCAGCTGCAGGCCGATGTTGCCGCTGTACGGGATGCTGCCGAGGTTGCCGCCCAGGTCGGCCATCGCGTAGGCGGTGGTCACCTTCTCGCGCACAGTCCAGCCGCGCGACAGCACGTTCTTGTCCACCCAGCGGTTGGACTCGTAGATGGTGCCCAGCGACCCGGTCGGGTCCCAGGACGCGACCTCGATGCCCGACGCGCCGGCGATGGCTGTGCCGGTGCCGGGCATCTTGACGCCGGCGTAGCCGTCGCCGCCCTTGATGGACAGGCGGCCTTCGTCGCCGGCGCGGATCTTGTCGCGCTTGGACAGGTTGATGCCGAAGCGGGTGCCGGTGACGGGGCCCCAGTCCAGGTCGTGATGGGCCGTGAGGCGCAGGCTGGTCAGCGTGTCCTCGATGGTGGGCAGGGCCACGTAGCCGGCCTGCGGCGTCAGCGGCCCACCGCCCCAGCCGTCCACGTCGGTCAGCAGCGCGAAGTTGCGGTCGGCGAAGTTGCCGCTGGTCTTGTACTGCACGTCGGCAAAGTTGCTGCCGTTGAAGCCCGTCCAGCTGATCGTGGCCAGCTGCGCCGACGGCGTGCTGCCGACCTGGCCGGCCGTGGTCTCGTAGTTGCTGATGTTCTTCACGCCGTGCGAGCGCGACACGTCGCCCTCCCAGCGCCAGTCGCCGGTGCGCAGCTCGGCGTTCCAGCCCAGCGACAGCAACCGGTCCTTGTTCGAGAACATGTGGTTGCGCACTACACCCTTGTAGTTGTTCATCGTGCCGCTGGTGGCCACGCCGTTGGCGATGGTTGCGTTGCTCAGCTGGCCGTTGGGGTCGTAGATGCCGGCGCCAAAGGCGATGGCGCCTTCCAGGCCGGTCTGCTTGGTGGCTTCGGTGCCGGCGCCGTAGAACACGTCGGCGGTGGTCTTGAACTCGCTGCTCGGCTTGTACTGCAGCGTCAGCACGGCGCCGTCGCGCGTGCTCTTGCGGCGCTGCGTCTCGTACTTGAAGCCGCCCGGCACGGCCACCTGCTGGCCGTTGTAGTCCACCGTCGGCGCCCAGCCGCCCCAGCTGTCGAAGCGCTGCTCGCCGCCGTTGTCCTCGCGCAGCCGGGACAGCGCCACGGCCACGCCCAGCGTCTTGTTGGCGAACTGGTCCACGTAGACCAGGCTGGTGCGATGGCCCGAACCCACTTCCACGCCGGAGTCCACACCGATGCGCTCCTTGCGTGCGTTCAGCGCCAGCGTGCGCTTGCCATGGTCCAGCGGGCGGATGGTGCGCATGTCGATGGTCGACGCCAGGCCCTGGCCGACGAGGCCGGCGTCCGGCGTCTTGTAGATCAGCAGGCTGCTCATCAGCTCGGCCGGGAAGAGGTCGAACTCGGGGCTGCGTGCGTCGCTGGTGGACGCCTGCTCACGGCCGTTCAGCAGCGCGCCGTTGAAGGTGGGCGACAGGCCGCGCACGCTGACGCCGGTGGCTTTGCCGTTGACCTTGCTGCGCTGCGTAGCCACGCCGGCGACGCGGCTGATGGACTCGGCCACGGTGACGTCGGGCAGCTTGCCGATGTCTTCCGCCGACACGGCTTCGACGATGGAGGAGTTGTTGCGTTTGGTGGCGATGGCGTCCTCGACGCCCTTGCGGATGCCGGTGACGACGACGGTGTCCAGCGACTGCGGCGGGGGCGCGGTCTCCTGGGCCTGCGCGGCCTGGGCACCCAGCAGCAGCAGGGCGCAGGCGCGCGCAATGGGAAGCGCCGAAGGAAGGGGGTGGAGCCCGCGCGCTCGCGGCTGGCGCGGCGCTCGTGCGGCTGGCAGATGGGCCATGGGGTTTGCCTCTCGAATGTTGTAGTGATCGGGTCCGGTTCTGCTCGTCGGCCGGTGTCCGGTTCTGTGAGCGAACGGCCGCGATGCTCTGGGGCCCGCCGCGCAGCGTCAATCCGGAGCGTGAGCTGCTGAAGAAAGCCTAAAGATTGGGGGGTGTGCGGCGCTCGAAAACGCCGGTTTCCGGCGCCGTTGACGGCGCGGCGTCAAGGCGCAAGGGGCGCTATCGAACGGCGCTGAAGAAATCCTGAAGATTGGGCGTTTGGCCTTTATCCATCGGTGTTTCAGGCCGACAAGGCTGTCAATTGCGCGTTTGTGCGGTGCTGGTTTTGCGGGACGCGCCGCTAGACTGCCTGCCGTGAAGATCTATCTCATCGAAGACGACCTGAACATCGGCCAGGCGCTGCTGACCGTGTTCAAGGACGAGGGCCACGAGGTCGTCTGGGTGCGCATGGCGAGCGACGCCGTCGAGCGGCTGCGCGCCGAGGATTTCGACGCCGTGCTGCTGGACCTGGGCCTGCCCGATGGCGATGGCAGCGAGTTGCTCAAGCGCATCCGCGCGGCGGGCCTGACGGTGCCCGTGCTCATCATCACGGCGCGCGACGGCCTGCAGGACCGGCTCAAAGGCTTCGACAACGGCGCCGACGACTACCTCATCAAGCCCTTCGACATCCCCGAGCTGCTGGTGCGGCTGCGCGCCATCCTGCGCCGCAGCGGCGCGCATGGCGAGGCCGAGGCGCTGTGGAACTTCGGCAACCTGGCGCTGGAAGAGAAGCGCATGCGCGTCACGCTGGCCGGCGCGCCCATCACCTTGTCCAAGACCGAGTACGCGCTGCTGCTGACGCTGATGAAGCAGAGCGATCGCGTGCTGACGCGCGCCGAGCTGGAGAAGCGCGTGCTGCCCTTCAGCGACGGCGCGACGCTGGATGTCCACATCTCCAACCTGCGCAAGAAGATCGGTGACGGCCACATCCGCACCGTGCGCGGGGTGGGCTACATGATGCAGCGTGACCGCGTCGCCTGACCAATCGTCGCTGTTCCGGCGGCTGATGCTGGGTTTCAGTGCGGTCATCCTGGTCGTCGCGCTGGGTGGCTTCCTGTACGTGGCGCTGGAGGCCAAGATCACGCAGCGCTCGCGCACGGCCAGCGAGAACGGCGCCCATGCGCGCGAGCTGCTGCTGCACCTGACCGAGATCGCCGACAAGCCCGACCGCGTGCGCCAGGCCGCGCGGGCGCTGGAGGACGTGCGCGCCGAGATGTTTCGCCAGCTGGACTACCACTCGCATGTGCGGGTTCGCGTGTGGCAGCGCGGCACGCTGCTCTACAACTCCATGCCCGAGCTGCCGGACGCGCTGCCGCTGCCCGACAGCCCCGAGGCGCGCGACACCAACGCCTGGGTGCAGGCGGTGGAGAGGGACGAGGCCACCGGCCTGGTCGTGGAGCGCAGCCACGAGGTCGACGACCGCTGGATGCAGAGCTTCTCGGGCGTCAGCTTCCTGCTGCGCTCCAGCATCTTCAGCCTGCCGCTGCTGCTGCTGCCGGCCTGGCTCATCGTCGGCATCGGCCTGAAGCCGCTGCGCTCCATCGCCACCGTCATCGAGAACCGCTCGGACCAGGACCTGACGCCGCTGCCGGTGTCCACCTACCGGGAGCTGTCGCCGCTGGTCACGTCCATCAACCACCTGATGGCGCGGCTGCGCCGGCGCATCGAGCATGAGCATGAGTTCCTGTCCGACGCGGCGCACGAGCTGAAGACGCCGCTGGCGGCCATCCAGATCAACGCCCACCTGCTGCAGACACGCGGCGCGGAGGCTGACCCGCAGCGCCATGCGGAGGTCAGCGCGGGCCTGCGCGAAGGCGTGGCGCGCGCCAACCACCTGGTGCAGCAGCTGCTGTCGCTGGAGCGCGCCCGCTCGGACGCGAGTGATGACGCTACCCAGCCGCTGTTGTCGCTGGAGACGCTGGTGCGCGACCGCCTGGCCGCCGCCGCGCCGTTGGCCGTGCAGCGCGGCATCGACATCGACTTCCACGCCGACGCGCCCTGCGAGCGGCCGCTGCACCAGGAAACCATCTGGGCCCTGGTCGACAACCTGATCAGCAATGCGATCAAGTACTCGCCCGAGCATGGCCGCATTGCCGTGCGGCTGGCGCCCTTGGCCGAAGGCGGCTGTCGCTTGAGCTTCAGCGACCAGGGCCCGGGCATCGCCGAGGCGCTGCGCCAGCGCGTCTTCGAGCGCTTCTACCGCATCCCCGGCCAGGCTCAGAGCGGCAGCGGACTGGGGTTGGCGATTGCGGAGCGCGCCGCCGCGCGCAATGGCGGCGTCATCCAGCTCGACGCCGGGCCGGACGGGCGCGGCCTGCTGGTCACCGTGGTGTTTGCGGCTTAGCGTTCTTCTGCAGCTGCCACAGCAGCACGCAGACGATCAGCGTCGTGCCGATCAGCACGTTGCCCACCCACGGGAAATGCTCCAGCCGGCCGTCGGCGGCGATGGTGACGATGTGGCCGGAGACCAGCGCCGCCAGGCCGCCGGCCAGCTGCTGCAGCGCCGCGTTCACGGCCGTGAAGGCGCCGCGCTGCTCGGGCGCGGGGATGCCGGCGACGACGACCTGCCAGGGCACCATGCGCGAGAAGATGCCGGCGAACATGACGACGTTGACGACGATCAGCGTCGTCAGCGATGACGGCCCCAGCCGCGTGTACAGCGCCACCATCGCGACGGTGATGGCGCTGCCGGTGAAGAACACCGGCAGCGGGCCGAAGCGGTCGGTGAGCCGGCCCACCAGTGGCGCGACGAACATCGTGCTGATGCCGGTGACTAGGTAGACGATGGGCAGGTGTTCGAGGTCGATGCCCACGTTGCGCACCGAGAAGGCGCTGGCGAACGGCATGATCATGAAGCCGCCCGTCGTCAGCAGCGCCGTGATGGCGAAGGCATGCAGGTGGCGGCGCTGCGCGACGGTGTGCAGCAGGTGGGCGAACGCGCTGCGGTCGTTCTGCAGTTTCAGATGGGCGTCCACCGGCTTCATGCGCCAAGCGATCAGCCCGCCGCCGACGACGCCGAAGGCCACCAGCGCCATGAAGGGCGCGTGCCAGTCCCAGTGTGTGGCCAGGTACAGGCCGAACGGCAGGCCCAGCACCTGGCTGGCCGCGAAGCCGCCCTGCAGCAGGCCCATCACGCGGCCGCGCAGCGCGGGCTCGAACAGGTCCGCCGCGATGGCCATGACGATGGAGCCGATGACGCCGCCGAACAGGCCCGTGACGATGCGCGCCGCCAGCAGCGATTCGAAGCTCGTCGCCAGGCCGCACCACAGCGTGCCGAGCAGGAAGCCGCTGTAGAAGAACAGCAGCAGCTTCTTGCGGTCGAAGCGGTCGGCGAAGCCGGCCGTCAGCAGGCCGGCGGCACCGGCGCTGAAGGCATACGCCGACACGACCAGGCCGAACTGCTGGGTGGTCATCGACAGCGCCGGCATGATCAGCGCGCCCAGCGGCGACATGATCATGAAGTCCAGGATGACGGCGAACTGCAGCAGCGTCAGCACGCCGGTGGCGAAGCGCTGGTAAGGGGTGAAGGCCCGCGGCGGCGCGGCGGGCGGCAAAGCTTGTGTGGCTTCAGGCATGGGTGATCTGGGGTTGCAGGCGCTCGGCCTGGTGTTGCATCAGGTGTTCCAGGGCGAGGGCCTCGCCGTCGTGTGAGAGCTGTTCGGCGGCGGCATCGGCCGAACCGGCGGCGGCCTCGATGACACGTTCGAACATCGCCGCTTCGGCGCGGGCCACCGCAGCCTGCCAGTCGCCCGCGGCAGCCGCAGTGTGCGCGACGGCGCGCCCAAGCATGGCAGCATCCAGCAGCGCCGCGTTGACGCCTTCGCCCCCGAACGGGGACATCAGGTGGGCGGCGTCGCCGATCAGCGTCAGGCCTGGCCGGTGCGCCCAGCGGTGGCCCACCGGCAGTGCATGGATGGGCCGTGGCACGTAGAGGCCGTTGCTGGCCTGCAGCACGGCCTGGATGGACGGCGCAAAGCCGGCGAACTCTTCCAGCAATTGGGCCGTTACGCGCTCGGGGTTGAACAGGTCGAAACGGCGCCAGGCCCAGTCGGCCGGCACGCGAAAGACGGCGTAGGCGCGGATGTGGGCGTGGCCGTTGCGCTGGGCGATCAGCGCGCGGCCGTCGCCCTGCACCATCATCTTGCCGCGGCCCACGAGCGCGGCGACGTCGGGGTGGCGGTCGTCCACGTCGTCGAGGCCGAACTCCAGCAGCGTCAGCCCGCTGTACTGCAGCGGGTAGGACGACAGCAGCGGCCGCAGCCGGGAGCCTGCGCCATCCGCGCCCACGACCAGGTCGAAAGGCTCGCTCGCAGCCCGGCCTTCGTCCAGCAGCAGGCGCCAGCGGCCGTCGCCCGTCGGCTCGGCGCCGCTGACGGCCCGGCCCCAGCACACCGTGTCGGCCGGAATGGCGTCCAGCAGCAGCTGGCGCAGCGCGCTGCGGTCCACCTCGGGGCGGCCGCCGTCCTCGGCGTCTTGCTCGTCGAACAGCAGGTCGCCATGGCGGTTGTAGAGCTTGTTGCCCTGGTCTTCGGGGCGGGCGATGTGCGCGAATTGCGGCAGCAGCCCGGCCTCGGCCAGGGCCAGCAGGCCGCCGCCCTCATGCAGGTCCAGCGTGCCGCCTTGCGGGCGGGCCTGCATGTGCGCCTCGCGTTCGAAGACGGTGACGGCGAGGCCGGCGCGGTGCAGCATGCGCGCCAGCAGCAGGCCGCCAGGGCCGGCGCCGACGATGGCGGTGCTTGGGGGGAAAGGAGACGTCATGGTGGGCTTGAGATGCATAGGTTCCTATTCATATTAAAATAGGTGCCTATGTAAAGTCAACGGCCATTGGGCCTTCTTTTGCGAGCATTCATGGACCAGCCTGCCTGTCCTGCCCCCGACCAGCCGCCCAGCGAAGACGGTTACACGCTCAAGCTGCTGGGCCACATCCACCGCAGCTTCCACCGCGTGGCGGACCCGTTGCTGCGCGAGCGCGGCTTTGCGATGGGCCAGCTGCCGGTGCTGATGGCGCTGAAGGACGGCCGCCCGCATTCCCAGGCCGAGCTGGCGCGGTTGGCGCAGGTGGAGCAGCCCAGCATGGCCCAGCTGCTCGCGCGCATGGAGCGCGACGGCCTCGTGCAGCGCGTGCCCGACCCCGACGATGGGCGCAGCCGCCTGGTGTTGCTGACGGCCGAATGCCGGGCCCGCATGCACGAGTCGCGCGCCGTCATGCAGGCGCTGGGCACCGAGGCGCTGGCGGAGTTCTCGCCCGAGGAGCGTGCCGAACTGGGCCGGCTGATCCGCCGGCTGGCGGACAAGGTCGACCGCATGCTGGCCGAGCGCCAGGGCGACTGACGGGCGCCGGCGCGTCATAGCGCGCCGTCCTACGCGGCGTCGCGCCGGCAGCTCACAGGGCCGCCTCGCGGGCGCGGCCAAAGTCGGGGCACAACCCCCACGAGGAGACGCATCATGTCCGCAACAGACTGCCCGCCCCGGCCGGCATCGGCACCGGTGATGGCGGCCGATGTGCTGATCTGCGTCGTCGGTACCGCCGAGGTGCTGAGCCGCGCGCAGGAGGACCTGGCGGTGCTCGCGCGCGACGATGTCAGCCTGATGAGCTGGTGCCTGGACGATGACTTCGGCGAGCCACCGCCGGCGGCGGACTGGGCCGATGGCCTGGTGGTGCTGAACTCCGACGTCTGGGCCGCGCCCACCGGCTGTGCGCGGCTGCAGGCGCTGCTGAAGATGGCCTGGCGCTGCGGCCGCACGGTGGCGCTGTGCGGTGACGCGGTCAACTCCCTGACCGTGCTGGGCTTCCCGGCCGACGTGCCGGCCGAGGCGGAGGGCCTGTTCCTGTGCCCCGACGGGCCGTGCCGCGAGACGCTCAGCGAGTTCCTCGACGCCGTCCACGACCAGCCGCATCGCCGTCGTTGAGCGGCTTCAGCCGCGGCGCGCTGCGCGTTTCATTTCTTCGCCTTCACGTCCTTGGCGACCTTGACCTCGCGGGCCGTCAGGCGGCAGTCCACGGGCGGCTGATCGTCGCCCGGGTCGATGAAGGCCAGCAACGCCGCCGGTGGCGACAGCGAGCCCAGCGCCAGCGCCGCGATCGCGCGGCCGCCCAGGCGCTTGCCTTCCAGCGCCACGCGCGGGTCGGCGAGCGTGCCCTGCAGCCGCAGCGGCGCGCGCAGCGTCAGCGGCGAGAAGTCCTTGGGCTTGGCGACCAGGCGCAGGTCCAGTGACTCGTCGGCCAGGCTGACGCGACCGTCCAGCTCGATGCGGCTGTCGCGGTTGTCCATGACGGCCGTGCGTGGCCTGAGCACGCCCGCCTCGAAGCGGCCGTCCAGGCGGGCGCAGGTCAGCGGCAGGTTCTGGTCGCCCTTCAGCAGCAGCCCCAGGCCCTGGGCGATGTCCAGGCCGATGGCTTCGGTCAGCAGGTGGGAGACGCTGCCGTTCTCGATGCGCAGCTGCACCGGCCCGCTCAGGCTGCCCAGCACGGCGGCCGTGCTGCGACCCTTGCCCTGCACATCCAGCTGGGCCTTCATGCGGCCGGTCAGCGGGTGCTCGGTCAGGCTCTTCACGTTGGGCTTGAACCAGCGTTCGACGGCCAGGCCTTGCACGTCCAGGCTGGCTTGCCACAGCGGCGGGTTGGGGCGCGTGTCCAGGCGGGCCGAACCGGCGATCTCGCCGCCGGCCACGCCCGCGTTCAGGTGGCTCAGCGTCAGCTCGCCGTTCTCCAGCACGAGGCTGGCGTTGACGGGCCCCAGCGGCTCCAGGTTGGTGGTGCCGAGGTCCAGCTGCGACAGCGCGACGGCCACGCGCGCGTCCATCGCGTTCAGCGCCGGCAGGTCGAAGGCGCGGTCGGGCAGCAGGCGGCCGGGGCGGCTGGGTGGCGCGTCCGCACCGACGGCCGGCCCCAGGTCCGCCAGGCGCAGCGGGCCGCCGCGCAGCAGGCCGCTGAGCTGCGGCCGCGCGGGCCGGGTGTCGAACGCGAAGTCGCCGCCCAGCTTGCTCTTGCCGATGCGCGCGCGCACGCCGCCGAGCTGCCAGACGCCGGCGGCATGCTGCAGCCGGCCGGCGAGGTCGAAGGCCGGCGTGCTGGGCAGCGTCACGCCGAAGGGCTTGCCCACGGCGGCCAGCGAGCTGCCGCGCACCTGCAACTGGCCGTCCAGCGCGCGAGCGTCCAACAGCGACGTGGCGGTGCCGGCGAAGGACAGCCGCTCGGCACCCTGGCTCAGCTCCACGCGCAGCTGCACCGGTGGCACGCGGGCCTCGGGCGGCGACAGCAGCGCCAGGCCGGCGCTGGCCTCGGCGTTCAGCGCCAGCTGCTGGCCGCGCAGCCGCCCCTTGAGCTCGGCCTTCCAGTGGCTGTCGGCCTGCGTCGCGAAATGAGCGTCCGCCAGCAGCTGCAGCGGCGCGTCGTCGAGGTGGGCCGAGCCGTTGTGGATGACGAGCTGTTCAATCTGCGGCAGCGGCGTCGGTTCGTGGCGGGCGCCGCTGGGCTGCAGCGGCCAGGCCGTGCGGCCGGCGGCGTCGCGCTGCCAGTTCAGCGACAGCGACTGCGCCTGCACGAGCTTGAGCCGCAACGGCGCGCCACGGCGCCAGTCCCAGATGTCGCCCCAGCGCCAGGCCAGCACGACGTCGCGCGCCTCGGCCAGCGCCTCGCCCTGCGCGGAGACCACGCGCGCCTGCGGCGCCTCCAGGCGGGGGTTCCACAGCAGGTACACATGCGTCTCGGGATCCACCTGCAGGCCGTCGGGGCCGCGCTGTACCAAGCGCGGTGCCAGCCCCGGCCAGCCGGCCTGGTCCAGGGCGACGACGGTGGCGACCGCCGCGAGCACGACAGCGCCGGTGATGACTACGGCGGTCTTCATGGCCTCATGCTCGCCAGCACCCACCGTGACCCGCGTGGGACGGTGGCGCCGACGCCTGTAGGACATGACCGCCGACGTCCGGGCCGGCCGCGGCCTGTCGGTCTGGTCCGACATGCAATCGGCACCTGGGCTGAAATTCAGCGCCGCTCTGGGCGTCCAAAGTGAAGGCACCGGCCCCTGAGGCCTCAACCCCGAAAGGACGCCCGATGAATCACTCCGCCCGACTGCCCCTGCTGGCCGCACTGGCCCTGTCCGCCGCCTTGGTCGGCTGCAACAAGAACCGCGATGAAGAGCTGAGCGCCGGCCAGCGTCTGGACGGTGCCGTGGCCGATGCCAAGCGCACGGCCGAGGAAACCAAGCGCGATGCCAAGGACGCGATGAACAGCGCCGAGAACTCGGCCGCCCGCGCCGCCAACAACACGGCCCAGGCCACCACCGACATGGCCATCACCGCCAAGGTCAACGCCGCGCTGGCCGTGGACGACAAGCTCAAGGCCACGCAGATCAATGTCGACACGCGCGAAGGGCAGGTCACGCTGACCGGCGCCGCGCCCGACGCGCAGTCGCGCGAGCGCGCCACGACGCTGGCCTCCGCTGTCGACGGCGTGAAGCAGGTCAACAACCAGCTGGTTGTCAGCAAGAACGGCTGAGCGAGCTTTCTCGCCAGGCAAAGGCGCCCTTCGTGGGCGCCTTTTGCGTTCTGGGTGATTTCCCGACCGTGCGGTCGGCAAATCGCCGATACCATGGGCGCACTCTTCATTGCGCGCCGCCATGGATCTCACGATTGCCGCCATCCTGGGCTTAGACGGGCTGACCAACGGGGCCATCTACGCCCTTGTCGCGCTGGCCCTGGTGCTGGTCTTCTCGGTTACCCGCGTCATCTTCATCCCGCAGGGCGAGTTCGTCGCCTTTGGCGCGTTGACGCTGGCCTCGCTGCAACTGGGCAAGGTGCCTGGCACCGTGTGGCTGCTGCTGATGATGGCCGCGGCCGTCGCGGTGCTGGACCTGGTCCAGGCCGTGCGGGAGCGCTGGAGGATGGCCCGGCTCGCGCTGAGCCTGTTGCAGACGCTGAGCTTTCCTATCGGCATGGCGGTGGTGGTGCCGCTGACCGCGCAGCAACAGCCCGCACTGTGGATCCAGGTATTGATCACGCTGGCCATCGTCACGGCCATGGGCCCGCTGCTGTACCGGCTGGCCTACCGCGCGCTGTCGGGTGCCAGCGTGCTGACGCTGCTGATCGTGTCGGTCGGCGTGCACTTCGCGCTGACCGGCATCGGCCTGGTCTTCTTCGGTGCCGAGGGCTATCGGACGCCGCCGTTCTGGGACGCCCGCTTCGACGTCGGGCCGCTGAGCTTCACGGGGCAGACGCTGATCATCTTCGGCGCGTCCGTGGCGCTGCTGGTGGCGATGTTCGTTTTCTTCGAGCGCACGCTGACCGGCAAGGCGCTGCGCGCCACATCGGTCAACCGCACCGGTGCGCGGTTGATGGGCATCTCCAGCGACGCGGCCGGCGCACAGAGCTTCACGATGGCCGCCTTCATCGGCGCGCTGTCGGGCCTGCTCATCTCGCCGTCGACCACCATCTATTACGACACCGGCTTCCTGATCGGCCTGAAGGGCTTCGTCGCCGCGGTGTTCGGCGGCCTGGCCAGCTTCCCGATGGCCCTGGCCGGCGCCATCGGCGTGGGCCTGATCGAAAGCTTCGGCTCCTTCTGGGCCAGCGCGTTCAAGGAGGTCATCGTCTTCACGGTGATCCTGCCCATCCTCCTCTGGCGGTCGTTCGTGGACCCGCACCACGAGGAGCATTGAACATGATGGAAGCCCCTCGCCCAGTCTCGCACCGGCTGAACGCCGGCCAGCCCGGTCGGTCCCCCGCGGGGACGGCGATGCTCGCGGCATCAAGCCGCGAGCACATCGCCAGTGCGGGCCTGCTTGGGAGCGGCCCGGCGCTAGTCCCGCAAATTCCCTCCGTCGCCAGCTGACATGAACCGCAGCCATCTTGCGGCGGTTGCCGCCATCGTCCTGCTCGTCCTGCCCTTCGCCCCGGTGCCGGACTTCTGGATCACGCAGCTCAACTACATCGGCCTGTTCTCGCTCGTCGTGCTGGGCCTGGTGCTGCTGACCGGCGTCGGCGGCCTGACGTCCTTCGGCCAGGCCGCGTTCGCCGGCATCGGCGCCTATGCCACGGCCTACCTGTCAACGACGCTTGGGCTGTCGCCCTGGCTGGGGCTGCTCGCTGGGCTGGCGATCACGTTGCTGCTGGCGCTGGTCATCGGCCTGCTGACGCTGCGCATGTCGGGCCACTACCTGCCGCTGGCCACCATCTGCTGGTGCCTGGCGCTGTTCTACCTGGTCGGCAACCTGGAGGCCCTGGGCAAGTACGACGGCCTGCTGGGCCTGCCCGCGATCACGCTGGGCGACTTCAGCTTCCAGAGCGAGCGGCGCATCTACCTGCTGATCTGGCTGGCCGCGCTGCTGGCGGCGCTGGCGGTCACGCAGCTGCTGGACTCGCGGCCCGGCCGCATCATGCGCGCGCTCAACACCAACCGCGGCGGCGGCGCGACCATGCCCGAAGCGATGGGCGCGTCCACCTTCCGCTACAAGCTGGTGATGTTCGTCATCGCGGCGCTGCTGGCGTCGGTGTCGGGCTGGCTGTATGCGCACATGCAGCGCAGCGTGAACCCGTCCCCCTTCGGCATCAAGTTCGGCATCGAATACCTGTTCATGGCCGTGCTGGGCGGCATCGGTACGGTGGGCGGCGCCTTCACCGGTGCGGCCCTCGTCAAGCTCGCCGAGGACCAGCTCAAGGTCGTGCTGCCCATGGTCTTCGGTGGCTCGGGCAACTACGAGATCATCGTCTTCGGCGTCGTGCTGGTGCTGGTGCTGCGCTTTGCGCCGGACGGCCTGTGGCCGCTGATTGCGCGCTGGCTGCCTGGCGCGGCCAGGCGCGTGGTGGACGAGACGGCGCCGGCCTTGAGCGCGCGCAGCCACCCCGCGCGCGGCGCGCCGCTGCTGGACGTGCGCAAGATCCGCAAGCAGTTTGGCGGCCTGGTGGCCGTCAACGACATCAGCTTCGCGATCCGCGCCGGTGACATCGTGGGCCTCATCGGCCCCAACGGTGCCGGCAAGAGCACCACCTTCAACCTCATCTCCGGCGTGCTGCCGTTGACCAGCGGCGAGGTGGAGCTGGGGCAGCAGCGCGTGGACGGCCGCGCCAGCCGAGACATCGCCCGCGCCGGCCTGTCGCGCACCTTCCAGCACGTGAAGCTGGTGCCGGACATGACGGTGCTGGAGAACGTGGCGTTAGGCACCTACCTGCGCACTAAGAGTGGCACCGTGCGCGCCATGCTGGGCCTGAACGCGGCCGAGGAGCGCCAGGCCCGCGCCGAGGCCATGCGCCAGCTGCGCCGCATCGGCCTGGCCGACCAGGCGCACGAGCTGGCCGGCAACCTGGCGCTGGGCCCGCAGCGCCTCGTCGAGATCGCGCGGGCGCTCGCCAGCGACCCCTCGCTGCTGCTGCTGGACGAACCCGCCGCCGGCCTGCGCCACAAGGAAAAGGAAGCCCTCGCCGAGGTGCTGAAGCAGCTGAAGGCGGAAGGCCTGTCGCTGCTGCTCGTCGAGCACGACATGGACTTCGTCATGAAGCTCACCGACCGCATCGTCGTCATGGAGTTTGGCCGCTACCTGATGGACGGCACGCCGGCCGAGGTGCAGGCCAGCCCTGCGGTGCGTGCGGCTTACCTGGGAGCGGACGAATGAGCGCGCTGCTGGAAGTTGCCGATCTGCACGCCGGCTACGGTCGCGCCGAAGTGCTGCACGGCCTGAGCTTCACGGCCGCCGAGAAGAGCGTGGTCACCGTCATCGGCCCCAACGGCGCCGGCAAGTCCACGTTGCTGGGCGCGCTGATGGGACTGATCCCGTCGCGCAGCGCGACGCTGCGTTTCGCGGGTGAAGACATCGCCAAGCTGACGCTGGAAGAGCGTGTGCTGGCCGGCCTGGCGCTGGTGCCGGAGAAGCGCGAGCTGTTCGGCACGATGACCGT
Source organism: Roseateles sp. P1_C6 (assembly GCF_056406315.1). Classification (NCBI taxonomy): domain Bacteria; kingdom Pseudomonadati; phylum Pseudomonadota; class Betaproteobacteria; order Burkholderiales; family Sphaerotilaceae; genus Roseateles; species Roseateles sp. P1_C6. The sequence continues at coordinate 258,803 of NZ_JBFUAK010000005.1, read as the reverse complement.
CGAGGACAACCTGCTGCTGGGTGGCTGGCGGCCCAAGAAACTGGGCGACCGCAAGTGGCGCGATGGCATGGAGAGCGTCTACACGCGCTTCCCGCGGCTGAAGGAACGCCGCGCGCAGGCGGCCGGCACGCTGTCCGGCGGCGAACGCCAGATGCTGGCCCTGGGCCGCGCGCTGATGGGGCAGCCCAAGCTGTTGATGCTGGACGAACCCAGCCTGGGCCTGGCGCCGCTGATCGTGCGCGAGATCTTCACCATCGTCGACGCGCTGCGTGAAAGCGGCGTCAGCATCCTGCTCGTCGAGCAGAACGCCCGCGCCGCGCTGCGCGTGGCGGACCACGGGCATGTGTTGGAGACGGGGGAGTTCGGCTTGAGTGGGCCGGCGGATCAACTGGCGGCTGATCCGCGGGTCATCGAGACGTATCTCGGGGCGGGGCATAAAGGCTAGAGTGTGAATAAGCGAGCGTCGCCGGACTCAGTTCCTGCAGATCCTTCGCAGTGGTCTGAGTCGAGTCAGCGCTCAGTCGCGGCCGGGTGGACGACGGAGTACACGTCTTACAGATACGCGTGCTGGCGATGCCGTGCGAGCACCGTCTTCACCGCCGCTGATCAAAAGTACACGTACGAAGTCAAGAAGGCACCTATCGACCAGAGGCGTGTCTTCTGTGAAGACTGCTGGAAGCGATTGAACGCAATAGATGGCGAGCTCGCTAGATTTGCCCATGCGTGGATTGCGAATAAGGCGGCCTTGCGCGCTGATCGGGTCTTCCTCGAGCGCTGGGCATCGCTGCTCCAAGAGCGAGATGGCTACGTCCCGTACAAATCGGACGTAGCCCGCAAGAACATGGTCACCAAACTGCTCAGTGTTGCCTGACGCGCTTCTCACTGAGTCGTGAATCCACCGTCCACCGCAATCGACTGCCCCGTCAGGTACCGCGCCTTGTCGCTGGCCAGGAAGACGATGGTCTGCGCGATCTCGTCCACCGTGCCGGCGCGCTTGGCCGGGATGGCGGCGAGCAGGCCGGCCTTGGCGTCCTCGCTGCGGCCGAGGAAGCGTTCCATCATGTCGGTCTGAACCGGCCCCGGCGCCACCGCATTGACGCGCACGCCCGCGGCAGCACCCTCCAGCGCGGCGCTCTTGGTCAGGCCCTCGACGGCGTGCTTGCTGGCCACATAGACCGACGCGCCGGCAAAGCCGATCAGCCCCGCCACCGACGACAGGTTGACGATGGCGCCGCTGCCCTGGGCCAGCATGGCGCGCATCTGGTGCTTCAGCGAGAACAGCACGCCGCGCACATTGGTGTCGAAGATGGCGGCGTAGTTCTCCGCGCTCTGCTCGGCGATGGGGCCGTTCGTGCCCTCGGTGCCGGCGTTGTTGACGGCCACGTCCAGGCGGCCGAAGCGGGTCACGGTCTGCTCGACGAGGGCGCGCACGTCGGCCTCGTCGCGCACATCGGCACGGATGAAGGCGGCGTCTGCGGCGCCGTGCGCTTTCAGCTCGGTCGCCAGCGCCTGGCCTTCCGGCTCGCGGCGGCCGCTGACGACGACGGTGGCGCCTTCCCTGGCGAAGGCCAGCGCCGTGGCGCGGCCGATGCCGGTCAGCGCGCCGGTGATGAGGACGATGGGTGAAGTCATGAGAAAACTCCTGAAGAGTGGTTGAGTGACTTCACTGTGATTGCTGCCCGAACCCGGCGGTAGCCGCTCGATCTGCCTAAGATTTATTCCAATCAGGAATTCAAGGCAAAAAGACATGGACCGTTTGCAGGCGATGCAGACCCTGGTGCGGGTCGTCGAGCTGGGCAGCTTCTCGGTTGCGGCGCGCGAGCTGGGCAGCACGCAGAGCGCCGTCAGCAAGCAGGTGGCGGCGCTGGAGAAGCAGCTGGGCGCTCAGCTGCTGTCGCGCAGCACGCGGGCGCTGAAGCTGACGCAGGCAGGCGAACGCTACGTGGAGCAGGCGCGGCGGCTGGTGGCGGAGATCGCCGAGGCCGAGAGCGAGCTGCGCGCCGGCGAGCACCAGTTGCAAGGCCTGCTGCGCGTGGCGGCGTCGGTGGCCTTCGGGCGGCTCAAGCTGATGCCGCTGGTGCAGAGCTTTCTGGCGACCCACCCCGGCGTGAAGATCGATCTGCGCCTGGACGACGGCTTCATCGACCTCATCGAGCAGGGCATCGATGTCTCCGTGCGCATTGGCGAGCAGCCGGACTCCAGCCTGGTCGCGCGCCGCATCGGCACGACGCAGCGCGGGATCATGGCCTGCCGCGGCTATTTCGAGCGCCTGGGTCTGGCGCCGCCGCGCGAGCCCGCCGACCTGGCGTGCCACGACTGCATCGTCTACAGCGAACTGCGCACCGGTCCGATCTGGACCTTCGAGGCCGGCCCGGGCGCCGACGTGCCGCCGGGCAGCCTGGCCAGCGTGCGCGTGGACGGCCGCCTGCGCACCAACAGCGGCGAGGCCGTGCGCGCGGCGGTGCTGTCGGGCATGGGCCTGGCCAACGGGCCGACGTGGCTGTTCGAGGCCGAACTGGCCAGCGGCGAGGTGCAGGTGGCCATGCCGCACTGGCTGGGGCGCGACCTGCCCATCCAGCTCGTCAGCCCGCCGCAGCGGCGCAATTCGGGCAAGGTCAAGGCCTTTGGCGACCACCTGGCCGCGGGCCTGGCCGGCGGCTAGATCGGCCGCAGGAACAACCCGACCGTCAGCGCCACGCCCAGCGCGACGATGGCGATGCGCAGCGCCTTTTCGTTGACGTGGTGCAGCGCCCAGGCACCGGCCAGGCCGCCGACGATGGCGCTGGCACCGAGCACGACGGCCTGCAGCCAGTGCACCTCGGGCGACAGCACGAACAAGGCCACGGCCGACGCGTTCATGATGCCGGCCAGCACGTTCTTCGTGGCGCCGGCGTTGCGCGTCGGCATGCCGGCCACCGTCAGCGCCGCCAGCATCAGGAAGCCGATGCCGCCACCGAAGTAGCCGCCGTAGATGGCGATGAGGAACTGCATCGCCGCCGTCGCGCGGGCGCTCAGGTGGTGGTCGGCCGACGCGGGCGGCTTGCGCAGGAAGCTGCCCCAGGCGAACACGCTGGTGGCGAACAGCACCAGCCAGGGCACCAGCCGCGCGAACACCGAGGAGGGCGTGTTCAGCAACAGCCAGGCGCCGACCGCGCCGCCCATCAGGCTGGTGATGACCAGCGCGCGAAAGGACAGCGTCGCTGTGCCGACGACCAGTCGCCGGCCCGCCCAGCCCGATGTGAGCTGGCCGGGGAACAGCGCCACCGTGGACGTGATGTTGGCCGCCAGCGGCGACATGCCGGACAGGATCAGTGCCGGCAGCGTGACGAATGAGCCGCCGCCGGCCAGCGAGTTCTGGAGGCCGGCCCACAGGCCGGCCAGCACGAGGAGTCCAAGGAGCATGTCGAAGGGGAGGGATCAGGCGGCGTCGGCGCGCGCCCAGGCCAGCAGCATATTGTTGGCCGGCATCGCCAGCGTTTCGCGCAGGCAAAGGCCCGCGGCGGCGGCCTGCGCGGCCACGTCGGCCAGGCGCCGAATGCCCCAGGCCGGGTTGCGCGCGCGCAGGTCGGCGTCGAAGGCGAGGTTGCTGGGCGCGGTGGGCTGGTCGTCCAGCAGATAGGGGCCGTAGGTGACCAGCAGGCCTGCAGGCGCGAGGTGGCGCGCAGCGCCCTGCATCAGCCCGGCCGTGCATGCCCAGGGTGCGATGTGGACCATGTTGGCGCAGTAGATCGCGTCGACCTGCGCCGGCACACCGGGCCAGTCGGCGTCGAGCACGTTCAGCGTGATCGGCGGCCGCACGCGCGCCAGCCCGGCGCACCACGCGGCGATGGAGGGCAACGCGTCGGCATCGAAGTCGCTGGGCTGCCACTGCCAGCCGGGCAGCCCGGCGCTGCAGAACGCCGCGTGCTGGCCCGTGCCGCTCGCGATCTCCAGCAGCACGCCCGACGGCGGCAACAGGCGCTGCAGCGCGGCCAGGATGGGCGGGCCGTTGCGTTCGGCGGCGGGGCTGTGGCGGCGTGGGTCCATGGGCTGGATTGTCCGGCGGGCCGACTGCCCTCAGCCGCGGAAAGAATGACTTGCCGTGCGCGCCGTTTCGCGGCGGCGGGCGGCTGGGCACAGTGGGGCCTGTTGCTTTCCAAGGAGCCCCCATGACCCTCAAGCTGTACCGCCACGCGCTGTCCGGCCACGCCCACCGCGCCGAGCTCGCGCTGTCCCTGTTGGGCCTGCCGCATGAACTGGTTGACGTGGACTTGGCGGCCCGCGCGCACAAGACGCCGGAGTTCATCGCCCGCCATCCCTTCGGCCAGCTGCCGCTGCTGGAGGACGACGGCCACTTCGTCTGGGACAGCACGGCCATCCTGGTCTACCTGGCCACGAAGCACGACCCCAGCGGCCGCTGGCTGCCGCAGGACGCCGCCGGCCGCGCGGCCGTGCAGGCCTGGCTGTCCGTGGCTTCGGGCCTGATCGCCTTCGGCCCCGCGGCGGCCCGCCTGGTCACGGTGTTCGGCGCGCCTTTCAATGCCGACGAGGTGATCGCCCGCGCCCATGCGCTGTTCAACGTCATGGAGGGCGAGTTGTCGCGCCGGCCCTTCCTGGTGGGCGGCCATGCCACGCTGGCCGACATCGCCGGCTACAGCTACATCGTCAACGCGCCCGAGGGCAATGTGGACCTGGCCGCCTATCCGGCGCTGCGGGCCTGGTTGGCTCGGGTCGAGGCCTTGCCGGGTTTCGTCGCTTTCCAGACGTCAGCGGCCGGCCTGCGCGCCGCGGCCTGAGGAGGCTCTCATGGATACGCCCTTCCATGCCGGCGAGGTCGCCGTGCAGCAGCGCCTCGGCGTCGCCGAGCGCATGCACGAGATCGGCAGCCGCGTCGTGCGCGACCACATGCCCGAGCAGCACCAGCGCTTCTACGAGCAACTGCCGCTGATGCTGGCCGGCAGCGTGGACCCCGCCGGCCGGCCCTGGGCCACGGTGCTGGTCGGTCGGCCGGGCTTCGTGCGCGCGACTGACGACCGGCACCTGGACTTCGCTGCCACGCCCATCTCCGGCGACCCGGCCGCGGCCGGCATGACGGCGGGCGCGCCACTGGGCCTGCTGGGCATCGAGCTGCACACGCGGCGGCGCAACCGCGTCAACGGCCAGCTGCAGGCCGCCGGCCCCGACGGCCTGCGCCTGCGTGTGCTGCAGACGGTGGGCAACTGCCCGCAGTACATCCAGGGCCGCGAGTTCGACTGGGTGCGCGACGCCGCCGACACGCGGCCGCGGGCCATCGAGCGCGTGCAGCAGCTGGATGGCGACGCGGCCTGGTTGATCGCCGCTGCCGACACCTTGTTCGTTGCTACGCATGACGGCGAGGCCGGCGCCGATGTCTCGCACCGCGGCGGCCCCGCGGGTTTTGTCGTGCAGCAGGACGAGCAGACGCTGCTGGTGCCTGACTACTCGGGCAACCGCATGTTCATGACCTTGGGCAACCTGCAGGCCGACGGCCGCGCGGGCCTGCTGTTCATCGACTTCGAGCGCGGCGACCTGCTGACGCTGACGGGCCGCGCCGAGATCGTCTGGGATGAACCGGAACTGGCCTCGCTCGACGGCGCGGAACGCGCCTGGCGCTTCCACCTCGACGAGGGCTGGTGGCTGCGCGACACGCTGCCGCTGCGCTGGCGCTTCCGCGACTGGGCGCCGCAGAACCGGCGGGCCTAGGGCCTGCTGCCGTAGCGTTAACAGGCCCTAGCGCAGCGCCGGGTTGGCCCGCAGCGTGGCCACGGCCAGGTCGACGAAGGCGCGCACCTTCTGCGTCATGTGCCGGCCCTCGTGGTGCACGACCTGGACGGGCAGCGGCGGCGTCTCGAAGCCTTCCAGCAGCGGCAGCAGCGCGCCGCTGGCGAGTGCTTCGGCCACCTGGTAGCTCAGCAGCCGCGCAATGCCGACGTCGGCCAGTGCGGCGGAGCGGGCCGCGTCATTGGTCGTCGTGCGCAGCCGCGGGCGGATGCGTTGCACCAGCGACCGGCCGCCCTCGGCAAAACGCCATTCGGGGTAGGGCGAGACCCCGACGGGCTGGATCAGCGTGTGCTGGCCCAGGTCCTCGGGGCGCTGCGGCCGGCCGTGCGCGGCGAGATAGCCCGGCGACGCCACCAGCATGCGCCGCACGCGGCCGACGGCGACGGCCTTCAGCGACGAGTCCGGCAGCTCGCCGATGCGCACGGCCACGTCCAGCCCTTCGTCGACGAGGTTGACGACGCGGTCGACGAACACGCATTGCGCGTCGACGTCCGGGTAGCGCTGCAGGTAGTCCGCGACGATGGGCGTCACGTGCAGGTTGCCGAACAGCACCGGCGCCGTGACGCTGAGCAGGCCCTTGATCTGGCTGCGGCTGTCGCCGGTGGCGCTCTCGGCCTCGCTCACGTCGGCGAGGATGCGCCGGCAGTCCTCGGCATAGCGGGCGCCGGCCTCGGTCACGCGCACCTTGCGCGTCGTGCGGGTCAGCAGGCTGACGCCCAGCCGCGTCTCCAGCTCGGCGATGGCGCGGGTGACAACCGGGGCCGACAGATCCAGCCGGCGCGCCGCGCTGGCGAAGCCGCCGCTGTCGACGACGGCAACGAAGACTTCCATGGCCTGCAGGCGGTCCATGCCAGCGTCAGCGCGAGGGCGCGGCGTTGTGGTTCATGCCGGGCATTTTGGGCCCGGCACGTGCGCACTCAGGCGAGTCGGCCCGCCTGGAAGTCGCGCACCGCCTGCACCAGCTCGGCCTCGGTGTTCATGACGAACGGGCCGTACTGCGCGATGGCCTCGCCCAGCGGCCTGCCGGCGATCAGCAGCGCGCGGGTCGGCTGCTCGCCGGCCTGCAGGCGCACGCCGTCGCTGCCGGGCGTGTTGGCCAGGATGGCCATGCGGCCGGCGGGCTGCAGGCAGCCGCTGTCGAACTTCAGCGCGCCTTCGTAGACGTAGACGAAGGCGTTGAACTCGGGCGACAGCAGCTGCTCGAAGCGGGCGCCGGGCGCGAAGTGCAGGTCCAGGTACAGCGGCTCGGTGGCCTCACGCTGCACGGCGCCGGTCACGCCGTGGCTCGCGCCGGCGATGACGCGCGCCTTGACGCCGTCGCGCTCGAACTCCGGCACCTCGTGGCTGGCCACGTCGCGGTACCAGGGCGCGCACAGCTTGTCCTTGGCGGGCAGGTTCAGCCACAGCTGGAAGCCGGCCATGCGGCCCGCGTTCTGCTCGGGCGTCTCGCTGTGGATGACGCCGCGGCCGGCGGTCATCCACTGCACGCCGCCGTCGCTGATCAGGCCTTCATTGCCGGCCGAGTCGCGGTGGCGCATGCGGCCGTTGAGCATGTAGGTGATGGTTTCGAAGCCGCGGTGCGGGTGGTCGGGAAAGCCGGCGATGTAGTCGTCCGGGTTGTCCGTGCCGAACGCGTCCAGCATCAGGAAGGGGTCCAGCCGGCGCTGCAGGTTCTGCGTCAGCACGCGGTTGAGCTTGACGCCGGCACCGTCGCTGGTCGGCTGACCGGCGACAAGGCGCTCGACCTCGCGCGGTTGGGTCAACAGGGTTGTGGCGACGGTGTTCATGGCGGGTTCCTTGATCGTGGATTAAGCAGCAAGCAGTTGGTTGATTTGCGAACGGGCGGCGGCCAGGCCTTGTTCGGCCGCGAAGGCCATGCCCTCGGCGTAGACGAACTCGACATCGGTCATGCCCAGGAAGGCCAGCACGGTGCGCAGGTAAGGCGTCATCTGGTCGCTGGGCTGGTCGCGGTGGATGCCGCCGCGGCTGGTGACGATGTAGACCTTCTTGCCGGTCAGCAGGCCGACGGGGCCCTTCTCGGTGTACTTGAAGGTGACGCCGGCACGGGCCACCGCGTCGATCCAGTTCTTGAACTGGGCCGTGACGTTGAAGTTGTACATGGGCACGCCGATGACGACCGTGTCGGCGGCCTGCACTTCGGCGATCAGCGCGTCGTCCAGCGCGACACGGGCGGCCTGCTCGGGGCTGCGCTGGTCGGCCGGCGTGAACAGGGCGCCCAGCGCGACTTCGTCGAGCACGGGTTGCGGCGTCAGCGTCAGGTCGCGCACGGTGACCGTGGCTGCGGGGTTGGCGGCGCGCAGGCCGGTGGTCAGCTCGTTGGCCAGGCGGGTGGAGATCGAGCCTTGGTCATCGGTGGCACGGCGGGCGCTAGCGTTGATTTGCAGGATGTTCATCTGGGGCTCCGAAGGGGTGGTGTTGCGATGGATGAACTCTAGGAGCCATCAATCGACGCCGGAAGCCGCTGGTTTGCATAAGATTGTTCCGCCAATGCACCAATGAGCGAGCGAGAACGATGGAATCCGATGCCGACGACCTGCTGCTGTTTGCCCGCGTCATGGAGGCCGGCAGCTTCAGCCGCGCGGCCGAGCGCGTGCACTGGCCCAAGAGCACGGTGTCGCGGCGCATCGCCGCGCTGGAGACGCGGCTGGGCGAGAAGCTGCTGCAGCGCACGACGCGCAAGCTGTCGCTGACCGACTTCGGCGCCGGTGTGCTGGAGCACGCGCGCGCCGTTGCCGCGGAGGTGGACGGCGCGCTGGCGCTGGCCTTGCACCGCCAGCAAAAGCCCAGCGGGCGGCTGCGCGTCAGCATGCCGGCGGACTTCGCGCAGTTGGTGGCCGCCGGCATGCTGGCCGAGTTCGCGCTGGCCTACCCGGAGGTGCAGCTGGAGCTGGACCTGACGCCGCGGCGCGTGGACCTGATCGGTGAGGGATTCGATCTGGCCATCCGCATGGGCACGCTGGACGAGGACAGCCAGCTCGCCGCGCGGCGGCTGGCGACGACGCATTGGGGGCTGTACGCGTCGCCGGAATACCTGGCTCGCGTCGGCGAGCCGCTGATGCCGCAGGCGCTGGACAGCATGCACGGGCTGATGCTGCGGGCACACGGCGGCGAGCCGGTGCCCTGGCGGCTGCAGCGCGACGGCGCCGAGCCCTATCTGGCGCGGCCGGTGCAGCGCACGCTGGCCAATGCGCCCAGCCTGCTGGCCCAGCTGGCGGAGGCCGGCGTGGGCATCGCCGGCATTGACCGGCTGCTCGTCAGCGACTCGCTGCGCCTGGGCCGGCTGCAGCGGCTGCTGCCGGACTGGCACCTGCCCGGCTCGACCGCCTGGGCCGTGTTCCCGGAGCGGCGGCTGATGCCGCTGCGCACGCGGGTGTTCCTGGAGGCAATGTCAGCGCTGCTGGAGACCTGCGCCGTGCCGCCGGCGTGAGCCGCGCCCAGGCTCAGTCGTCGCCGTTGTTGAACGCGACCTCGACGGCCGCGTCGCGCGCCTTCGGGATGGGCGCGAAGCGCCATTGCTTGACGGCTTCGACGGCCGCGCTGCCCAGGCGGGCGTGGCTGGCCTTGATGGACTGCGCCTGCACCACCTTGCCGTCCGGTCCGACGGTGAACTGCACCTGCGCAAAACCGTTGCGAAAGCTCTGCGCCTGCAGCTGGCGCGGGATGACGGGGTCGACCTTGGCGATCAGCTTGAGCGGCACCTCCGTGTCCTCGGCCGGTGCGGGTGGCGGCTCCACGGCGCGGGCCGCCACGGCCATGGGTGCGGCCGGCGCAGGCGTGGGCGCGGCAGAAGCCAGCACGACAGGCGTGCGGTCGGGTTCGGGCTCGGGGGCGGCGGCCACCGCCACGGGGGCCGGTGCAGCCGGCGCCGGGGCAGCGGCCTGAGTCGGGGCCTGCGCGCTGGCCTGCGTCGGTGCGGCCGGCTTGGGCGCGGCGGCAGCTACCGGCGCGGGCTTGCGCGCTGCAGGGGCCGGCGCTGGCGCCGGGGCGGGCGCTGGCGTCTGTCGGTTCGCGCCCTTGTCGGCGTTGAGCTTGATCCAGTGGAAGACCGCGTCGGCGGCCTTCTGCGCGCGCTCCAAGCCTTCGGGCTTGGCGGGCTCGGTTTGCGCGCTGGCGGGTTGGGCCAGCATCATCAAGGCGCCCGCGATCGCGGGCAGGGTGAGCGCCAGGGCAGGGCGCGGTCCGAGGGTCATGACTGCTCCACAGAGACGAACCGGCGGGGGGTGACCGGCGGCCGAACTCTAGTCACTCTTGTGCAGTGCAGCAGCGGGGTTTGTCCCGCATGCGACGCAATTTGGGAGCTCTCCCGGCAAAGCGTCACACTTGGCCGGCCAACAGCGAGCGGCAGCGCTTCTCGTGCTGTTGGATTTCCGCCAGCGTGACCTCGATGTCGTGGCGTTGCTGCTCCAACTGGCCGCGGTGCTGGGCCAGGATGGCCAGGAAGGCGCGCAGCTGCGGCGCGGCGCTGGCCTGGCTGTCGTACATGTCCACCAGCTGCTTGATCTCCTGCAGCGCCAGCCCCAGCCGTTTGCCGCGCAGCGTCAGCTTCAGCCGCGTGCGGTCACGCGGCGTGTAGACGCGGTTGCGGCCCTTGCGGCCCGGTTCCAGCAGGCCCATGTCCTCGTAGAAGCGGATCGCGCGCGGCGTGATGTCGAACTCGGCGGCGAGTTCGGTGATCGTGTAGGTGGTTTCGGTCGCAGTGGAGACAGGGCGGCGGGAGGGCATGGCTACACTCAATTGACGTAAACGTCAGTCTAAGACCAGCCGAGCAGCACCATGGCCAACGCGCGCGAATCCGAACTCCATTACCCCCTGGGCGACACCTTGCCCGGCCCCGGCGAGGCGCTGGACCTGGCGCCCGGCGTGCGCTGGGTGCGCATGGGCCTGCCTTTTGCGCTGGACCACATCAACCTGTGGCTGCTGCGCGACCGCCAGGACGGCCGCGAGGGCTGGACCATCGTCGACTGCGGCATCAGCAGCGACGAGACGCGCGCCAACTGGGAGACCGTGTTCGCCGAGCGGCTGGACGGCCTGCCGGTGCTGCGCGTCATCGCCACGCATTTCCACCCCGACCATCTGGGCCTGGGCCACTGGTTGACCGAGAAATGGAACTGCCGCCTGTGGATGAGCGCGACGGACTTCAACTTGGCGCGGCTGGCCAGCAGCTCCACGGTGGGCATGGGCGGCGCGTCGGCCGCGGCCTTCTTCGGCAGCCATGGGCTGACGGACGAGGAGTCGCTGGAGAAGATCCGTGCCCGCGCCGACTACTACCCCAAGATGGTGCCGGTCGTGCCGGCCAGCTTCCGGCGGCTGATGGATGGTAGCGAGGTCGAGATCGGCGGGCGCAGCTGGCGCTGCATCGCCGGCTACGGTCATGCGCCGGAGCACATCAGCCTGTTCTGCGCGGAAGCCAAGCTGCTGATCAGCGGCGACATGGTGCTGCCGCGCATCTCGACCAACGTGTCCGTCGTCGACGTCGAGCCCGAGGCCGACCCGCTGACGCTCTATCTGAACTCACTGACGCGCTACCTGGACCTGCCCGCCGACACGTTGGTGCTGCCATCGCACGGCAAGCCCTTCACCGGCCTGCATGCGCGCATTGATCAGCTGCAGGAGCATCACGACGAACGCCTGGCCGAGGTCGTGGCCGCCTGCCGCGCCGAGCCCACGCATGCGGCCGGGCTGCTACCCGTGCTGTTCAAGCGCAAGCTGGACCTGCACCAGACCACGTTCGCGATGGGCGAGGCGATCGCCCACCTGCACGCGCTGTGGCTGAAGGGTGAATTGCGGCGCGAGCTGGGCGCCGACGGGGTCTACCGCTTCTCGACGGCTTGACGGCTTGACGGCCTTACGGCACGACGCGACAGCGCAAAAAGAAAAGCCGCCGCGGGATGCCCAGCGGCGGCGTTTCGGCCTGAACGGTACCTCTCTCCCTCTTCTCCACCGGGTCTAGCCGGCTTGCGGTACCTGTGGTGACAGCGTCGGCACGAAGTGTTGCTGAACGTGTCTGCGTGCGGATGACGCGCGCCGGGCAATATTCACCAGCAAACCATTGCAGCGGCCGGCGACGCGGCTCACTGCACGACGATGGATTCCTCGCGCAGCGCCTCGCGCGAGCGCTCGAAGTCGGGCAGCACGGAGCGCACGGTGTCCCAGAAGGCGGGGCTGTGGTTCATCTCGCGCAGGTGCGCCAGTTCGTGCGCGACGACGTAGTCGATGATGGCCGGCGCGAAGTGGATCAGGCGCCAGTTCAGCCGGATGCTGCCGTCGGCGCTGGCGCTGCCCCAGCGGGTCTGGGCCGACGACAGGCGCAGCGACTTCATCGCCACGCCCAGTTGCGCCGCGAAGCGCTGGCAGCGCGGCAGGAAGTCTTCCTTGGCGCGCGCCTGCAGCCAGGACTGGGCCAGGTCGCGCACCTGCTCGGCCGCGGCGCCATGGGGCAGCGGCAGGTGCAGTTCGCGCGTGGCGGCGTCCCACAGCACCTCGCGTGCCGTCGGCGTGATGACCAGCGTCAGCGCCTCGCCGAGGTAGGGCAGGCGGCCGCCGTCCAGCCAATCGATGCGTGCGGCGTGCATGCGCTGCAGGCGCTCGCGCTGCTCGACGAGCTTGCGCAGGATCCATTCGCCCTTGTGGTGCAGCGCGCGTTCGATCTCGGCGACGGGCACCCAGCGGGGCGCGCTGACGCGCAGGCCTTGCGGGCCGACGACGAAGCCGATGGAGCGGCGGCGGGCGCGCTTGAGTTCGTAGCCGATGCGGTGCTGGCCCAGCCACAGCTCGCGCCGCGCCCGCGTCGCACCGGGCTCGGCGGGGGAGACGTCGGCCTGTGCCTCGAACAGCGACAGCTGGCTGTCTTGCAGAAGCGGGGCCGGGCGCTTGGCGGGCATGGCGGTCAGCGTTGGCTGGGCGCTGCGTCGCGGGCAACGCCCGCGGGCGGCTGGCTGGCGTAGGCCTCGGGGTCGAGGCGGCGCATCTCGGACTCGATCCAGTCCTTGACCTCGCGCATCAACTCACCAGGCTCGCGGCCCTGCGACGGGATCTGCTTGCCGATGGAGATGTCCACGACGCCGGGGCGCAGCAGGAAGCTCTTGCGCGGCCAGCAGCGCGCGGCGGTCGCGGCGATGGGCACCACGGGCAGGCCGGCCTCGATGGCCAGGCGGGTGCCGCCGGTCTTGTAGTCGCCCACCTCGCCGCGCGGGATGCGCGTACCCTCGGGGAACATGATGACCCAGTTGCCCTGGCCGCCCAGCCGCTTGCCCTGCTTGAGCACCTTGTTCCAGGCCTCCGTGCGGCGGCCGCGGTCGATGTGGATCATGTCCATGCGCGCCATGGCCCAGCCGAAGAAGGGCACGTAGAGCAGTTCGCGCTTGAAGACATAGGCCAGCGGGTGGCTCAGCAGCGCCGGGTAGGCGAAGGTCTCCCAGGTGCTCTGGTGCTTGGACAGCAGCACGACGCCGGCGCGGCGGTCGGAGGCGGGCGGCAGGTTCTCCATGCCCTCGATGCGCCAGCGGATGCCGCAGATGTAGCGCGCGCTCCAGATCGCGATCTTCAGCCAGTTCGCGCAGGCCCAGTAGATGGGGTCGCCGCGGCGGAAGATGGACAGGATGACGACGCCCGTGGCCCACGGAATGACCGTCACGATGAGAACGAGGACAAAGATCAGCGAGCGGATGGCGCTCAACAACGTGGACATCAGTTCAGGTCTCCGGCCTGGGTGTCGGGGGTGAGGGCCTGGCCGCGCTGCTCGGCGACGCGGCGGCGCTCGTCCTGGATGATGGCTTCGGCGAAGCTCGCCAGGTCGTCGTGCACGCGCGCCTTGGGCACCTGCACGAGCAGGTTGGCGAGTTCCTCGGTGCCGAGGTGGCCGAAGGGGCCGGTCAGCACGAGGTGAGGCACGCAGCCGGCGTTCTGCGCCGTCAGCAGGTCGGTCAGCGACGCGCCGACCATGTGCACCGCGGCCAGCGCGACGTCGAAGCGTTCGCCAATCTGCTGGATGAGCCCCGGCAGCGGCTTGCGGCAGTCGCAGCCTTCCTCCGGCGTGTGCGGGCAGAAGAAGGCCGCATCCAGTCGCCCGCCTTTCTCGGCCAGCAACTGGTTCAGCCGCAGGTGCACCGCGTTCAGCGAGGCCATGTCCAGCAGGCCGCGGCCGATGCCAGCCTGGTTGGTGGCCAGCACCGTGTGCCAGCCGGCATGGTTCAGCCGCGCGACGGCCTCCATCGCACCAGGCAGCGGGTCCAGCTCCTCGGGGGCCTTGACGTGGTCGTCGCGGTAGCGGTTGAGCGTGCCGTCGCGCCCGAGGATGACGAGCTTCATGCCGTGGGCGTGGTCGGCGCGCATCGAGGCTTTCTTCAAGTGGCCAGGCGCGACAGGTCGGCCACTCGGTTCATGGCGGCATGTAGCCGGCCCAGCAGCGCGAGGCGGTTGGCGCGCAAGGCGGCGTCTTCGGCATTGACCATCACGTCGTCGAAGAAGGCGTCGACCGGGGCCTTGAGCGCGGCCAGGCGTTGCAGCGAGCCGGTGTAGTCGTGCTGCTCGAACAGGCTGTCGGCGGCCGGCTGCACCTCGGTGATGGCGGCGGCCAGCGCCTGCTCGGCGGCCTCCTGCAGCAGCTCGGGCTTGATCTCGGTGGGCAGTTCGCCCTCGACCTTCTTCAGGATGTTGCCCACGCGCTTGTTGGCGGCGGCCAGCGACGCGGCTTCGGGCAACTGAGCGAAGGCGCGCACGGCCTCCAGGCGGCGTGGCACATCGCCCAGGCGAGCGGGGTTCAGCGCCAGCACGGCATCGACTTCCTGCGCGCTGTAGCCCTGGTCACGCAGGGACACGGCCAGGCGGTCAGCGAAGAAGGTCAGCAGCGCATCGCGCGGGTTCGTTACCAGCTCGCCGAACGGCGGTACGGCCGAGTCGATCAGCGCGGGCAGGTCCAGCGGCAGGTTCTTCTCGACGAGGATGCGGATGACGCCCAGCGCGTGGCGGCGCAGTGCGAACGGGTCCTTGTCCCCGGTGGGCAGCTGGCCGATGCCGAACAGGCCCACCAGTGTCTCCAGCTTGTCCGCCAGCGCCACGACCGTGCCGGTGTGGTTGCGCGGCAGCGCGTCACCGGCGAAGCGGGGCTTGTAGTGGTCCTCGATGGCAATGGCGACGCCGTCGCGCAGGCCCTCGTGGCGGGCGTAGTAGCCGCCCATGATCCCTTGCAGCTCGGGGAACTCGCCGACCATGTCGGTCAGCAGGTCGCATTTGGCCAGCTGGGCGGCCTGCTTGACCTTGCTGTCCAGCACCTTGAACTCGTCGTCGGCGTCGACCGTGTAGGGCAGCGTCGCCATGCTCAGCTGGTTGACGATGGCATGCGCAATGGCGCGCACGCGCTCGGCGCGCTCGCCCTGGGAGCCCAGCTTGCCGTGATAGACGACCTTGGCCAGGCCGGGCAGGCGGTCTTCCAGCTTCTTCTTGCGGTCCTGGTCGAAGAAGAACTTGGCGTCGGCCAGGCGCGGGCGCACGACGCGCTCGTTGCCCTGCGTGACGGCGCTGGCGTCGGCCGGCGCGATGTTGCTGACGACCAGGAAGTGGCGCGTCAATTTGCCGTGCGAGTCCAGCAGCGGGAAGTATTTCTGGTTGGCCTTCATCGTCAGGATGAGGCATTCCTGCGGCACGGCCAGGAACTCGGCCTCGAACGCGCAGGTCAGCACGTTGGGGCGCTCGACGAGGGCGGTGACTTCATCGAGCAGCGCTTCGTCGTCGATGGGCGTCAGGCTCAGCGCGTCGGCCGCGCCCTTGAGCTGGCGCGAGATCTCTGCGCGGCGCTCGGCGAAGCTGGCGATGACGGCGCCTTGCTCACGCAGCTGTGTGGCATAGCTGTCGGCGGACTCGATGCTGACCGTGGGCTGGGTTGCCTCGAAGCGGTGGCCACTGGTCGTGCGGCCGGACGTCAGGCCCAGGGCTTCAAGAGGAATGACGTCATTGCCGTGCAATGCAATGAGCCCATGTGCCGGGCGAACGAACTTCACGCTGGTAAGTCCGTCGTCCAGCTGATAGCTCATGACCTTGGGAATGGGCAATTCATCAATTGCCTTTTCAAGCGCGTCTTGCAAGACGGCAGCAAGCGGGCGACCAACCTTTGTCGTCCTTAGATGCGCTTGTCCGTTCTCGACAAAAACTTGCTGGAGCGCGACCTCAATTGCTTCGCTGTCTGGGTCAGAAAAAAGCAGTTTGGCGAGTCTCTTCCGGAGAGCTTGTGTGGCATTGCCCTCTGGCGAGAAGGCCACCTGTGCTGACATCAGCTTGTCCGTGGTCGGTTTGTCTTCGCCGATTGCTAGAACGTTCGTGATGTGGACGCCCAGGCGTCGCGGAGTAGCAAAGTTTGTGACGTTGCTATTCGAGGTCGTGAGTTCAAACACACCTAGCGATGTGTTTAGGCTCGTGGCAAAAGCTTCGCCTAGTTTCTTTAGCGCTTTAGGCGGAAGCTCCTCAACAAATAGCTCGATCAGAAGATTCTTGGTGTTCATGCCAACTGCCCTCCGGCGCGACGGGCAACTGTGGCCATGTACGTGTCACCAAATTCTTTTAGCAAGAGTGAGGAATCCGCTTCAGTAAACCGCCACATTGGGAAACCCAGTCGCTCGCGCGACTCGTAATAGCTTTGCGCGACGGCACGTGCGAGGTTGCGGATGCGGCCGATGTAGGCGGCACGCTCCGTCACGCTGATCGCGCCGCGGGCGTCCAGCAGGTTGAAGCTGTGGCCGGCCTTCAGCAGCTGCTCGTAGGCGGGCAGGGCCAGCTGTTGCGTCATCAGGTGCTTGCTCTGGCCCTCGTGCGCGGCGAAGGCGCCAAGCAGGAAGTCCACGTCGCTGTGCTCGAAGTTGTAGGTCGACTGCTCCACCTCGTTCTGGTGGAACACGTCGCCGTAGGTCAGGCCGTCGGTGTAGACCAGGTCGTAGACCGATTCCTTGCCCTGCAGGTACATGGCCAGGCGCTCCAGGCCATAGGTGATCTCGCCGGTGATGGGCTTGCAGTCGATGCCGCCGACCTGCTGGAAGTAGGTGAATTGCGTCACCTCCATGCCGTTCAGCCACACCTCCCAGCCCAGGCCCCAGCAGCCGAGCGTCGGGTTCTCCCAATCGTCCTCGACGAAGCGCACGTCGTTCTTCTTCAGGTCGAAGCCAAGCGCTTCGAGCGAGCCGAGGTACAGCTCCAGGATGTTGGCCGGCGCGGGCTTGAGCACGACCTGGTACTGGTAGTAGTGCTGCAGGCGGTTGGGGTTCTCGCCGTAGCGACCGTCCTTGGGGCGACGGCTGGGTTGCACGTAGGCGGCCTTCCAGGGCTCGGGGCCGAGGGCGCGTAGGAAGGTGGCGGTGTGGCTGGTGCCGGCGCCGACTTCCATGTCGTAGGGCTGGAGCAGCGCGCAGCCTTGTTGGGACCAGTAGTCCTGAAGCGTCAGGATGATTTGCTGGAAGGTCAGCATGGGGCGGGGGCGCGAGAGCGGGGGGTGGTCGATTCTATGGGGCGGCCCTGCGTGCGCCGGCCAGCGCCAGCAGGGCCAGGATCCACAGCGGCCACAGGCCCAACGCGTTGAGCCAGATCGCGTAAGGCGTCGAGCCGCTGCGGCCGTCGACATCGGCCTCCAGCACGCCGCGCTGCAGCGCCGGCATGCGGGCCGTGACTTGGCCGTGGTGGTCGACGACGGCGGTCGCGCCGGTGTTGGTCGAGCGCACGACGGCGCGCTGGAATTCCCGCGCACGCATCTGCGAGAACTGCAGGTGCTGGTCCTGGACCATCACGGTGCCGAACCACGCCAGGTTGCTGACGTTGACGAAGACGGTGGCCGCGCCGGGGCCGACGGCGCTCTGCACGAAGTCCTCGCCGAACAAGTCCTCGTAGCAGATCAGCGGCCGCAGACGCTGGCCGGCGACGGCCCAGGCGCGCTGGTGGTCGCCGCGGGCCTGGTCGTCCAGCGGGATGTTCATCGCGTGGACGAACCAGCCGAAGCCGGGCGGGATGAACTCGCCGAAGGGCAGCAGGTGGCGCTTGCCGTAGTGGTAGTCGCTGCCCAGGCCGACGACGGAGTTGACCCAGCCCTCGTCCACGTTCCCCAGGAACGTCCCGAGCAGCGCCGGACGCTCAGGGCGCGACAAGCGCACCAGCGTCGCGCGGTCCAGCTCGGCCAGCGGCAGCGGCACGACGGACTCGGGCGTGATGACGACCTGGCCGCGCGCCGATTCGATGAGCTGGGCCAGCGCTTCCAGGTTGACGGCAAAGCGGGCGGGGTCGAACTTCTGGTCCTGCGGGATGCTGGGCTGCACCAGCGACAGCGCGACATGGCCGGTCGAAGCCGTGAAGTCCTGCGGCGCGAGCACACCGGCCAGCGGCAGCAGCAGGGCCGGTGCGGCAAGGCGCCACGCCTTGTCGCGCAATAGCACCAGGCCGGCCGCGAGCAGCGCGGCCAGTGCCGTGATGCCGTAGACGCCGATCCACGGCGCCCAGCCCGCCAGCGGCCCGACCGAATGCGCGTAGCCGGACGCGATCCAGGGGAAACCGCTGAACCAGGTCGCCCGCGCCAGCTCGGCCAGCAGCCAGGCCGGCACCAGGGCCAGCAGCCGCGCGCGGCCGGGCGCGATCCAGCGCACCGTCAGGCCCAGCGCCAGCGCGTAGTAGCCGCTCAGGAACGCCGCCAGCAGCCCGACGGCCAGTGCCGCCAGCACCCACGGGATGCCGCCGAACTGGTGCATGCTGATGTGCAGCCACCACAGGCCCGAAGCCAGCCAGCTCCAGCCGAACAGTGCGCCGTGCAGCGCGGCCGCTCGCGGCGTGGCCCGGGCAACCAGGCCGAACAGAATAGCCAGCGCGACAACCTGGGCCCACCAGGCGCCGGTGGGGGCGAAGGCCGACGTGTGCAGCAGCCCGGCGGCCAGCGCCACGGCGGCGCTCACCGCGCGCCTCACGCTTCGGACTCGCCTTCGGGTGCGCGCGTGACCTTGAACCAGCGCACCGCGCCGCCCCGGGTCAGCATGACGGCGAAGTTCAAGCCGCCGATGCGCACCGACTCGCCGCGGCGCGGCACGCGGCCATGCTCATGGGCGACCAGGCCGCCGATGGTGTCGAAGTCGTCGTCCGGCAGGGCCAGGTTGAAGGCGCCGTTGACGGCCGCGATGGTCGCGTCGCCGGCCACGCGCTGGCTGTTGTCGGCCAGCGTGTAGATGCCGGACTCGCCATCCTTGTCGTCGAACTCGTCCTCGATCTCGCCGACGATCTCCTCCAGCACGTCCTCGATGGTGATGAGGCCGGCGGTGTTGCCGAACTCGTCGATGACGATGGCCAGGTGGTTGCGGTTGGAGCGGAAGTCGCGCAGCAGCTCGTTCAGGCCCTTGCTCTCCGGCACGAAGACGGTGGGCCGCAGCAGCGCGCGGAGGTTGAGCTCGGGCGCGCGCTGCATCTTCAGCAAGTCCTTGGCGAGCAGGATGCCGATGATGTTGTCGCGCTGGCCCTCGAAGACCGGGAAGCGCGAATGGCCGGTGTCGATGACCAGGCCCAGCAGCTCGTCGTACGGTGCGTCGATGTCCAGCAGGTCCATGCGTGGCGCGGCCACCATCGCGTCGCCGGCCGACAGCTCGGCCATGCGCAGCACGCCTTCCAGCATCTGGCGCGACTCGGGCTCGATCAGCTCACGCTGCTCGGCATCGGCCAGGGTTTCGATCAATTCGGTCTTGGAGTCGGGGCCGGGGTGCAGAAACTCCAGCATGCGCTCCAGCAGGCCACGTGCCTCGGGCGGGTGTTTGGCGGCCCCGCGGACTGGGGGCCGGCCTGAATGCGGTTCGCTCAAGGGGAGCAGTCAGGGTATTGCGGAAAGGACAGAATAGCCGATTGGTTTGACAAGACCTTGTCCTGGGGCGTCCAGCCCCCATATCTGCTGCCTTCTTGAAAAACGGCCCCACCATGTCCACTGCTGCCCAAGGCCTCATCCCCGCCACCATCCTGACCGGCTTCCTCGGTGCCGGCAAAACCACGCTGCTCAAGCGCGTACTGACCGAGGCCCATGGCCAGAAGATCGCCGTCATCGAGAACGAGTTCGGCGAAGAGAACATCGACACGGAGATCCTCGTGTCGGACACCAACGAGCAGATCATCCAGATGAGCAACGGCTGCGTCTGCTGCACGATCCGCGAGGACTTGCGCACGACGCTGGCCGACCTGGCCGCCAAGCGCCGCAAGGGCGAGCTGAACTTCGAGCGCGTCGTCATCGAGACCACCGGGCTGGCCGACCCCGGCCCGGTGGCGCAGACCTTCTTCATGGACGACGAGATCGCCGAGAGCTATCTGCTGGACTCCGTCCTGACGCTGGTCGACGCCAAACACGCCGACACCCAGCTGGACACCCGCCAGGAAGCGCGCATGCAGGTCGGCTTTGCCGACCAGATCTTCATCAGCAAGAGCGACCTGGTGGAGCCAGCGGCCGTCGAGGCCCTGGTGCACCGCATCAAGCACATGAACCCGCGTGCGCCCATCCAGACGGCGCATTTCGGCGAGGTGTCCTTGGCCAAGGTGTTCGACCTGCGCGGCTTCAACCTGAACGCCAAGCTGGAGATCGACCCCGACTTCCTGAAGGCGGATGACCACGACCATCACCACCATGACCATGATCATCACGACCATGAGCACGGTGAGCATTGTGACCACCCCCACCACCATCATCACGACGATGATGTGAAGAGTTTCGTGTTCCGCTCCGACAAGCCCTTCAACCCGGCCAAGCTCGAGGACTTCCTCGGCGCCATCGTGCAGGTCTACGGCCCCAAGATGCTGAGATACAAGGGTGTCCTACACATGAAAGGCACCGAGAAGAAGGTCATCTTCCAGGGCGTCCATCAGATGATGGGGTCTGACCTGGGCCCGAAATGGATGCCGGGCGAGAAAAAGCAGAGCAAGATGGTGTTCATTGGTATCGATCTGCCCAAAGAGGTTCTGATGCAAGGTTTGGAAGGCTGTTTGGCGTGACGTTTTTCGTCACCGGAAACCCTGCTTTCGGGGGAGTGCCGACCCAGAAATTCGCATGGCTACAATCCGCCGCGCTCAAAATCGGGCAGCCGGCTGATAAGCAGTGCGATCACGGTCTGACACCGCGCCGATGCAAACCCTGAGCGAGGAGAAGACAGTGAGCAAGACCCCGGCCCCTAAAACCGCCGCCGCATCCACCAAGGGTGCGAAGAAGACTGATGCCGGCGCCGACGTCGCAACGTTGGAGGCGCCTGCACCGGCAAATCGCTTTGCCGACCGCTTTGCTCCGCCGAAACCGCCTGCGCGCGGTGCGGGGCATGTCGAGTCCGACACGCCTCGCGTGGCCGCCAAGGGCGACCCCAAGCTGGTCAACGCCTGGAAGACCAAATCGGGCGCCGAGCTGACGGACGCCGAAGTGCTGGCCATGCCGGACTCGGAGTACATGAACGCGAAGCAGATCGAGTTCTTCCGCACCAAGCTCACTGAGCTGAAGGACGGCGTGCTGTCCAACGCGGGCGAGACGACCGAGCATCTGCGCGAGGACACGACCATCGTGCCCGACCCGGCAGACCGCGCGACCATCGAGGAAGAGCATGCGCTGGAACTGCGCACGCGCGACCGCGAGCGCAAGCTGCTGAAGAAGATCGTGCAGTCCATCGCCCGCCTGGACACGGGTGAGTACGGCTACTGCGACGAGACCGGCGAGCCCATCGGCCTGGGCCGCCTGATCGCCCGCCCGACCGCGACGCTGTCGCTCGAAGCGCAGCAGCGCCGCGAGCTCAAGCAGAAGATGTTCGGCGACTGATCCCTTTCGCGCACGACATGTCCGACTCCAAGCCCGCAGACCCGAAGGAAGGCGACAGCTTCTTCCGCAAGGTTGCGCGCTTCGTCGCCAATCCGACGACGGATTGGGCGGAAATCAACTCGCGCCAGGACGACCCCGAGGGCGACCTCGCCAAGGCCGAACTGCGCGCGATGGTGGAGCGCAAGCGCCGCAACGATTTCGTGCGCAAGCGCGAGCTCGACATGCTGCGCCGCATCCGCCGCGAGGGCCTGACGCCCGAGCAACTCGCGGCGCTGGCCTCGTCGCCGTCCAGGCTGGGCGATGACGAGCGCGCCAGCGAGCCCAATTCCAAGATCGATCTGGGCGTGAAGGCCAAGATCGACGAGATCGAGCAGCAAATGGTGGGCGAGAGCTTTGCGACGACGCAGGCCGTGCCCAAGCAGCAGCCCGGTTTCTTCGAGACCAGCACGCGGCCCGCGGCCTTTGCGTCGACCGTGTCGGCGCCGCCGGCCATGGACGCCGCGGGCGGCCGTGTCAGCGAGTTCTCCAGCCCCAAGGAGGTTCAGCGCCTGTCCGCGCCGACGCCGCCGGCCGCGGTGACCATGGGCGCGGCCATCCCGCCGCTGTCCGACTCGCCGCCCAGCCGCCTGCCTGACCTGCCGCCGCTGGACATGCCGTTGTCCTTCACGATGGCGGAATCCTCGGCGGTGGAGGTGCAGGAGGTCGTGCACGACCCCGAGCTCGACGAGGCCGTCATTGCCTTCGCAAATGCCGATTACGACAACAGCGAGCGCGCGCTGACCGAGCTGGTGCGCCCGGGCGGCAGCCGTAACCTGCACGGTGAGACCTGGCTGGTGCTGTTCGACCACTACCGCGCCACCGGCGCGCAGGGCAAGTTCGAGGCGCTGGCCGTCGAGTACGCGCAGCAGTTCGGCCTGTCGGCGCCGCAATGGTTCTCCATGCCCAAGCTGGTGGCCGAGTCGACGCGCCAGGCCGCCCGTTCACCGATGGCCAAGGCCGGCCAGGTCAGCTGGACGTCGCCGGCGACGCTGACCTCCGAGGACGTGGCCTTGCTGCAAAAGCGCAGCGAGACCCTGCCCATGCCCTGGATGTTCGACTGGGGTGCGCTGGACGAGGTCGACATCGATGCGGCCATCCAGCTGCGCCAGCTGTTCCGCCATTGGGCCCAGCAGCAGGTCGACCAGCGCTGGATTGGCGGCGACCGCTTCCTGAACCAGCTCAAGGAAATCGCCCCCGTCGGTGAGCGTGACACCGACCCGGCGCTGTGGATGCTTCGCCTCGAAGCGCTGCGCCTGGCCAACCGGCCCGACCAGTTCGACGAGGCGGCCATCGACTACTGCGTGACCTACGAGGTCTCCCCGCCGTCCTGGGAGCGCGCCAAGTGCCGCGTGCGCATTGGCGGCGAAGGCTCGTCGACGAACAGCCCGGCGACCAGCACGATGCAGAGCGAGGCGCAGTCCACCTTCCTGGATACCGGCCTGCCCGACGCCGCCAGCATGGCGGCGCAGCTCGACCTGATGGGCCAGCTCAGCGGCGACATTTCCGACATCCTGCGCGGCCTGTCCGCCGAGGTGGGTGAGGCCAGCCTCATCCACATTTCCTGCACCAAGCTGATCCGGCTGGACTTCATGGCCGCCGGCGACCTGCTGAACTGGGTGCTGCAGCGTCGCACCGAGAACCGCTCGGTGGTCTTCCTCGAGGCGCACCGGCTGGTGGCGCTGTTCTTCGGCGCGATGGGCATCAACGAGCACGCGAAGGTGAAAGTCAGAATCAACTGACTTGACCGCGCCGCTGTCGGCCCCAAGTGAGGCCTCTATGTCTTCCGATTCCTCCTCCGCCGTCTATCACGGCACCACCATCATTTCGGTGCGCCGCCAGACGCCCGCCGGCTGGCAGGTCGCCATCGGCGGCGATGGCCAGGTGACGCTGGGCAACACCATCGTCAAGGCCAGCGCGCGCAAGGTGCGCAAGCTCTACCGCGACCAGGTGCTCGCGGGCTTTGCCGGCGCCACGGCTGATGCGTTCACGCTGTTCGAGCGCTTCGAGGCCAAGCTGGAGAAGCACCAGGGCCACCTCGTGCGCGCCGCCGTCGAGCTGACGCGCGACTGGCGCACCGATCGCGTGCTGCGCCGGCTGGAGGCCATGCTGGCCGTGGCCGACCGCACGGCGTCGCTGATCATCACCGGCAACGGCGACGTGCTGGAGCCCGAGCAAGGCATCGTCGCCATCGGCTCCGGGGGCGCCTACGCGCAGGCCGCGGCCAAGGCGCTGCTGGCGCACACCGAGCTGGGCGCGGCGGACATCGTCAAGAAGTCGCTGGAGATCGCCGGCGAGATCTGCATCTACACGAACCAGAACCACACCTTGGAGGTGCTCGAATGAGTTCGATGACGCCTCAGGAGATCGTCTCCGAGCTGGACCGCCACATCGTTGGCCAGCAGGCCGCCAAGCGCGCCGTCGCCATCGCGATGCGCAACCGCTGGCGCCGCCAGCAGGTCGATGACAAGCTGCGCGGCGAGATCACGCCCAAGAACATCCTGATGATCGGTCCGACCGGCGTCGGCAAGACCGAGATCGCGCGCCGCCTGGCCCGGCTGGCCGGCGCGCCCTTCATCAAGGTCGAGGCGACCAAGTTCACCGAGGTCGGCTACGTCGGCAAGGACGTCGACTCCATCATCCGCGACCTCGTCGAGGTGGCCGTCAAGCAGGAACGCGAGGTGGCGATGCGTCGCTGCCGCACGCGCGCCGAGGACGCCGCGGAGGACCGCATCCTCGACGTGCTGCTGCCGGGCTCTGAAGCCGACAACGCGACCCGCCAGAGCTTTCGCAAGCGCCTGCGCGAAGGTCAGCTCGACGACAAGGACGTCGAGCTCGACCTGCTCGCGCCCAAGCCCAGTCTGGAGCTGCTCGGCCCCTTCGGCAACTCGCCGGGCATGGAGGACATGACCGAGCAGCTGAAGGGCATGTTCAGCCAGTTCGGCGGCGCGCAGAAGAAGACCCGCAAGCTCAAGATCGCCGAAGCGATGAAGCTGCTCGTCGACGAGGAGGCGGCCAAGCTCGTCAACGAGGATGAGATCCGCACGGCGGCTCTGGGGCATGCGCAGGAGATGGGCATCGTCTTCATCGACGAGATCG
Organism: Roseateles sp. P1_C6; assembly: GCF_056406315.1. Taxonomy (NCBI): domain Bacteria; kingdom Pseudomonadati; phylum Pseudomonadota; class Betaproteobacteria; order Burkholderiales; family Sphaerotilaceae; genus Roseateles; species Roseateles sp. P1_C6. The sequence continues at coordinate 234,088 of NZ_JBFUAK010000005.1, read as the reverse complement.
ACAAGGTCGCGTCGCGCAACGAGCATGGCGGCGCCGAGGTGTCGCGCCAGGGCGTCCAGCGCGACCTGCTGCCTCTCGTCGAAGGCACGACGGTATCGACGAAGTACGGCCTCGTGAAGACCGACCACATCCTCTTCATCGCCAGCGGCGCCTTCCATCTCGCCAAGCCGAGCGACCTGATCCCCGAGCTGCAGGGCCGCCTGCCGATCCGCGTCGAGTTGGACTCGCTGTCGGTGGCCGACTTCGAGGCCATCCTGACCAGCACGCACGCCAGCCTCGTCAAGCAATACCAGGCACTGCTGGCGACCGAAGGCGTCACGCTGGATCTGCAGGCCGGGGCCATCCGCCGCCTGGCGCAGATCGCGTTCGAGGTCAACGAGCGCACCGAGAACATCGGCGCGCGGCGGCTGGCGACGGTGATGGAGCGGCTGCTGGACGAGATCAGCTTCGACGCGCCGAACAACGCGGGTCAGACCGTGACGCTGGACGCCGCGGCCGTCGACGCCAAGCTGGCCGCGCTGGCGGCGAACGAGGATCTGAGCCGCTTCATCCTCTAGCGGGTCAGTGGGGCAGTGCTGCAGCGCTGCCCGTCCAGCGCAGCAGCTGCATCAGATTGGGCGCCTGCGTCTTGCCGAGCAGGTTGCGCACATGGCTGCGCACAGTGCTGACGCACAGGCCCAGGTGGCGGGAGGTTGCGTCCACGGGTTCGCCGTCTGCCAGCAGCAGCAACACATGGCGTTCGGCCTGGCTGAGCCGGCATTGGCGCGTCAGCGCATCGATGCGTGCCGCCTGGGTCAGGGCCGGCTGGTCCTGATGCACGGCCAGCAGCACGCTGGGCGAGGGCCAGTCCGACGCCAGCGCGATGGCCGGCGCCAGTGGCGCTGCGTGCAGCCAGCCGGTGGCCAAGCTGGGCGTGAACCACAGCCCGGTGCGCGAGGACGAGCCCGCCGCAGCCAGGGCCAGCAGGTCGCTCAAGCGCGGGGCGTCGAGCTGGCCGATGCTCATCAAATGACCCGAGCGCGCCTCGCCCAGGCCTTCGGCCAGCAGATGCTCGGCGCTGGCGTTGGCGAACAGCAGGCGCCGGTCGGGCAGCAGCACCAGCAGCGGCTGTGGCAGGGCACCCAGCACCTGCCGCGGCTGGCTCTCCCGATCACCTGGGCGCTCGGACGATGTCGTTTGGACGATTGGCAGCATGGGACCCCCTGAGCCTCTGCGGCGCGGTGGCGCCGTCTCTTGTCATCAAGTTTGGTGAGTGCGGGCCGGCATTGCCATTGCCGAGAAGTACGCCGAGCCAGGGCCTCGCGCATAGGCCAAATGGCCTACCCAAAGGATTGCCCCGCAAGCGCGGCGACGGTGCTGCGCGCCGATACCATCGACCGCAGCGGGGAGACTGCTCATGAAGATTCTGTTGATCGACGATCACCCCTTGTTCCGCGAGGGTGTGGCACTGCTGCTGAAGCCGCTGGTGGATGAGCTGCAGACCTGGGAGGCGGGCAGTTGCGAGGAGGCCTTTGCCTTGCTGGCCCAGCGCGGCGGCGCCGATCTGGTGATGATCGACCTGGGCTTGCCGGGGCTGTCCGGCCTGGAGGGGTTGGCGCGGTTGCGGCGTGACCATCCGGAAGTGCCCGTCGTCGTCATGTCCTCGGCAGATGACAAGGACACCGTGCTCGCTGCGCTGGATGCCGGCGCGATGGGCTTCATCCCGAAGAGCTCGACATCGCAGGTCATGCTGGGCGCGCTGCGCCTCATCCTGGCCAAGGGCATCTACCTGCCGCCGTCGGTGTTTCTCGGCGGCCGGGTGCTGTCTCCAGCGTTGCCCGCGATGGCGCCGGCATCGCCGCCCGGCAGGCGCCCGACAGAGCTGGGGCTGACGCCGCGCCAGGCCGATGTGCTGCACCTGCTGCTGCAGGGCAAGCCGGCCAAGCTGATCGGGCGGCAGCTCAACCTGTCGCTGAGTACCGTCAAGGCCCACACGTCGGCCGTGCTGCGCTCGCTCAACGTGACGACGCGTACCCAGGCCGTGCTGGCGGCCAGTCGCCTGGGGCTGCGCTTTGACCCGCCGATGCCGACTCAGGGGCCTGCAGGAGACGCCAGCGATTCCTGCATGGCCTCCAGCAGCCGCTGAAGGCCGATCGGCTTGTGCAGCAGGCGTGCGCCGAATGCGGCGGCCTGTGCCTGCAAGCCTGCATCCGTGTTGGCCGTGACGATCAGCGCGGGGATGCCTTCGTCGTAGTGCTGCCGCAGCCGCCGAATGACTTCGAAGCCGTCCCGGCCGGCGCCCAGCTGATAGTCGGTGACGATGAGATCGGGCACGCGCAGGTGCGCCTCCAGCTGGCTCATGGCCTCGTCGCAGGACGCCGCGGCGACGACGTGGCAGCGGCTGGCGTGCAGCGCGTCGACCAGCGCCTGCGCGTTCATCGCCTCGTCGTCGACGATGACGATGAATCGCCCTTCCAGCGCCTGCTGGCTGGCTGTGAAGCGCGGCGACGCCCGGGGTAGCGGCAAGGGCGAAACCAGCAAGGGCATCACCAGCCGGAACACTGAGCCGTGCCCGACGCGGCTGTTCACGATCAAGCTGTAGCCGAGGATGTGGGCACAACGCTGCACGATGGACAGGCCCAGGCCCAGGCCTTTTTCCTGGCCTGTGCCCGGCGCTTCGATGCGGAAGAACTCCTCGAAGATGGCATCGCGGTAGCGCGGCTCTATGCCAGGGCCACTGTCCCAGACCTGCAGTTCGACACGGTCGCCACGCCGGCGGCAACCCACCAGTACGCCGCCCTGGCGCGTGTAGCGGATCGCATTGGCCACCAGGTTGCCGGCGATGCGTTCCAGCAGCGTGGCGTCACCCTTCACGACGAAATCGCAGCGCCGCACGCTCAGGCGCAGCCCTTTCTCGGCCGCTTGCGGCGCCCAGGTCTGTTCCAGGCGATGCAGCAGCCAGCCCAGATCGACGTCTTCGAGGTGGGCCTGAACCGCGCCGGCGTCGAGCTTGGAGATGTCCAGCAGGTTGCCGAACAGGTTCTCCATCGTCGCGACGGAGGACTCGATCTTGTCAGCCAGCGCCAGGTGCTCGGGGCTGTCGAGGCGGCTCTGCAGCACGCCCAGCAGCAGGCTGATCGAGTGCATGGGCTGGCGCAGGTCGTGGCTCGCGGCGGCGAGGAAGCGGGTCTTGGCAGCGTTGGCGCGTTCGGCCTCGTCCTTCAGGTGCGTGAGTTCGTTCGCCCGCGCGGTCAGCACGTCCCGCGCGTCCGACAGCTGGGCCGTGCGTTCGGCGACCTTGGCCTCCAGGCTGGCGTAGACCTCCCGCAGGCGCGAGGCCATCTGGTTGAAGTCCTGTGCGAGATCCTCGATCTCGTCGTGGCGGTGCAACTCCAGCGGCGAGTGCAGATCTCCCGCGGCGATGCGCGCCGTGGCCATGCGCAGCGCCACGATGGGCGCTGCCATGCGGCGCGCGAAGGCGACGCCCAGCACGAGGGCCGCCATCACGCCCACGAGCATCAGCAGCACGGTGCGCGTGAGCGTTGCCCAGACGGGCTTGAGCGCCTCGCTGCGCTGCTGTTCCATGAAGACGATCCAGCCGGTCCCCGGCACGGCCGCCGAGGTCGTGATGACCGGCCGATCCTGCAGGTCATGGGCCGCGAGCCCGCGGATCTGGCTGGCACCCGACGCCGCATTCGCGCGCGCCTGCCGCACGACCTCGGACCGCGACAGGTCGATGCGACTCAAGGTGTGGGTCGCCTGGGGATGAGCGATCAACAGCCCCTGGGCATCGACGATATAGGCCAGTCCGGCCTCGCCCGCCCTGACCCGTGCCACCACATCGCCCAGCAGGCGCAGGTCGACCGTGGCGACGATGGCGCCCTGACCGTCGAAGACCGACATGCACAAGGTCGGCAGATAGCCGTCGCGGAAGAAGGTGCGGCCGCGGCGTATGCCTTCGTCCGCGCCGACCTGGGCGAGGGACGGCTCGTCAAGCGGCAGGCCCGACCCGATGCGATCGGGCGCGTGCTTGGAGGTCGAGAGCAGCTCCTGGCCCCCGCGGTCCACGGCCTGCAGGTCGGTGATCGCCGGCACCAACTGCATCAGCCGATAGAACTCTTCACGCCGTTGCGGCAGGCCGAAGTCCGGGCGCCCCCAGGGCATCTTCGCCGCGTCGCGCAGGCCGGTCTCAATGACGCCCAGATAGGTCGCGATCTCGCGCGCGGCCCCTTCGGCAAGCGCTTCCTGAACTGCTTCTATGCGAGCCAGCGATTCACGGTAGCCGAAATACATCTCGGACAAGCCCGAGGCCAGGAGCAGGCTGAGCGTGACGCCGGACAGGCCGAGCGCATAGCGCCTGGACAACGGCCGGTATCGGTTGTGGCCTCGAAACTGCCGTAGCCAGCGGGCCACGCTCATCGCAGCACCACGTCCGCCCGCCTTACCACCTGGGCGCTGGGCGCAGGAAAGCCGCCTTCGGGATTGGGGCGCACGGCGAGCACGGCGCGCTGCGGGCGCAGGATGGGGATGCTGCCGGGGGCCTCGCCGTCGAGCACCCGCACGACCAACTCCGCCATGGCCGGCCAGGCGAAGGACATGTCCAGGGCGTAGGACAGCGGCGCGCCGACGGCCATGTCGGTGGTATTGGCCAGGATGACCGGTTTGCCCCAAGCGCGAAGCCTGTCGACGATCATCGGCGTATTGAGGCCGGCCAAGCCGCTGCGCGGGATGCACCAGGCATCAAATCCCGCGGCGCGCGGTTCGGCGAACAGGGCTTGCGCTTCAACCGTGTTCTCGGCGTACAGGATCGTCACCTCCAAGCCCAGCCTGGCCGCAATGGGCGGCAGGGTCTTCTCGGTGTCGAAGTACTCGCCCCAGGGGCGATCGATCAACACCGCCACGCGCTTCACCAGTGGGTAGGCGTCGCGCAGGATCTCCAAACGTTTGGCGTCCAGCGTGTCGGCCACCCAGATGCCCGTCATCGCCTCCGCGCGTCGCTCCATGGCACTCACGACCCCGTAGCGCACGGGGTCCAGCACGCTGCCGAACACGATGGGCGTGGCGCCGGCATGGTCCTTCGCCAGCTTGGCTGTCGCGGAGGACGGGGCCACGATCAAAACGGGGTGCAGAGCGGCCACGCGACGCACGGCAGCCGGCGTCGAGGCTGGCGTCTCCAGGCCCGAGTCCATGAAACGGATCTGCATCCTGCGCCGGGTTTCGGCGGGAAGTCGATCCGCTGCTGCCATGAAGCGCTGGTAGCTCACGTCCCTCGCGGCCGAGCCTATGCCCAGGAAGACGATCAAGGCCGCCTGCGGCGGGCGGGCACTGTCGGCTTTCAGTGACACCGTACCCACAATGCTGATGACCATTGCCAAAGCAGTGGCCCAACGGACATTGCGCCGGCCGGACCCCGCTGGATATCCTCTTCGCATCGCCATCAAGCCACCTCGCCCCACGGTGGCAGCGAGTTTAGGAGGAGAGGTCCATGCAGCGAATCAAGCATCACTTTTGCTGGGTCAAAGCGGCGCCCGTACCGCCTGACGCCGAGCAGCCGGTCATGGCTTCGAGCACGGGTGGAGCCGCGGCGATGCCCCCGACAGCGATGCAGATTGGCCTGCCCGATACCCCGTCCGCCGTCAGCGCCATGCCGGCCACGCCGGCGGTCGGCGCCCGTGCCGTGGGCTGGCCGTTCAGTGCCACGGGGCACTTCCGCACCTTGCCTCAGATGCCCTGGCCTCCGGTCAAACCTGAGGATGTCGATCTGCTGCAAGGCTTGCCTGCGAGTGCGACCGGTACCTTCAAGGCCATGCTGGCCGATGCGGTGCCCGCGCTGTCGGCGAACGACCTGCTGCGAGCGCTGCCGCTCAGTGCGACGGGACACTTTCGCGTGCTGAGCGATGCCGCCCTGCCGGCCGTCGGCGCCGAAGCTTTGCCCATGGGTGGCGAGGGTCAGGCGCTGGACGCCGTCGCGCCGCTCGTCGCGCTGTCTGGAGAGATGTTCGCGCCGCCGCTGATGTTCGCCGGTGCGACATTCATGGGTGCATGGCAGGTGGAAAACCATCCCTCGGCATCGGTGGCCTTGAGCTTCATGCCCATCGTCGGTTCGCGACACGATGCGCTGCTATGGCGAGACAGCCGCCAAGGCCAGGAGTGGGCGCAGGACGCGCTGGCGATCACGCTGCTGAGCTTTGCAGCCATCGGCGAAATCTGAGGAGAAGGCCATGAGTGCTGATCCGGATTTTTCGGCGCTGAAGTACTTCCCTGCCGCGGACTGGCGGGCCGAGTTCCGCGATGACATCGCCAACGAGGTCAAGTTTCTGCCGGACAACTGGGCCGACGAGATTGTGATCAAGCTCGACGGGCCGGTGCTGGACGCCTTGAAGGTGGATGGCGACCAGCTGATGGCGTGCAAGCAGGAGCGAACGGCGAGGGGTGATGGCATCAAGTCGCAGGCCGGGTCGGTACAGGGCCTAGCAGCCGGCCTCATGGCGCTGATGGAGGCCCGCGAGTCCGTGAGGCTGGAGCGGCCAATGACGGCGAAAGTCCTGAACGCCGCCAACGACGATCTGATGACCACGGTCTTCTACTTCAAGTGCAAGTTCAACGCGGGCCGGCCTTCAGCCTATTTGCCTGAGCTCGCGCCGATGTTCGCCAGGCCGGATCCGCTCTATCCAGGGCATCCGAGCTACCCCAGCGGGCATGCTGCGCAGTCGCGCATGGTTGCGTTGGTTTACGGGCACCTGTTCCCCGCGCTGAAGGACCCGCTGATCAAACTCGCGAATGACGTGGCTTTCAACCGCGAAGTGGCGGGCGTTCATTTCCACTCTGACTCGCTTGCCGGGCAGGCGCTTGCCGAGCGGGTCTTCGAGCTGCTGGTGGCGCACCCGGTGTTTGCCAACATGCTTCGCCTGGCGCGCGTGGAGTGGCCGGGAAACCGGGGCTTGTAGGCGCGCTCAGCGCAGCCCGGGCAAGCCCCGCTTCATGGCGCCAAGCGCCTGAATGCTCGCCCGGCGCGAGCTGACGCACAAGCTCAGGGCCGTGTCGCACTGACGGCCAGCAGGCCATCAAAGATCAGGCCCTCGATCAGCTCGTGCGGTGCATCCAGCGCCGGGGCCACCTTCCAGCCGGCGCCGCCGGTCATCAGCAGCAGCGGGGCGCGGCCCTCGCGGGTCTGCAGCAGCCGGTGCATGTGTTCGATGGCGCCGGTGATGGCGAAGGTGCCGCCCGTGGTCAGCGCGTCGCTGGTGTTGGTCGGGAAGTCGCGCACCTCGCCGGTCGGCACGCGCAGGCCGGCCGTGCCGCCCTCCAGCGCGCGCAGCATGATGCCGTGGCCGGGCAGGATGAGGCCGCCGAGGAACTGACCGTCGCTGGACAGCGCATCCACCGTGACCGCGGTGCCGACCATGACGGTCAGCACCGGGCCGTCGAAGCCGCGCTTGAGCGCGTGCGCGCGGGCACCGATGACGGCCACCCAGCGATCGGCGCCCAGGCGGGTCGGGTGGTCGTAGCCGTTCTTGACGCCGGCGGCCTCCGCGGCGGGCACGACCCAGCGCGGCACCAGGTCCCAGTGCTCCATCTGCTCCTCGACGCGGCGGCGCACCGCGTCGCCGGCCACGTTGCTGCCCAGCATGCGCGTGGGCGGGGCCAGGCCTTGCCAGTCCTCGTCCGCGAGGCGGTCGATGTTTTCCAGGAAGACGGCACCGTGCTGCGTCGGCGGGCTGCCAGGTTCGGCGCCCTCCGGGTAGGCGGCCCACTTGAGCCGGGTGTTGCCGATGTCGATGGCCAGAAAGCTCATGGTGGGCTGTGGCGTGAACGATGCCGCGAGCCTACCAGCAGGCTTTCGTGTTCCACCGCGGGTTTCTGCTTCAATCGAAAGCTGCCCTCGATCGCCCCTTTCCCACCAGGAGAACCCCATGCTGCGTCGCCTGCGCATCCAAGCCCGCCTCTGGCTCGCCTTCGGCATCATCCTGGTGATGACGTTCGTGCTGGTGGCCGTGGGCGGGTTCGGCCTGAACGTGTCCGAGAAGGCCATCCAGGGCATCACGCAAAAGCTGATCCCGGCGTCCAACATCACGATGGCCGCGCGCAGCCAGCTGTTGCAGAGCAAGGCTGCCACGTCGACGCTGGTGGCGTCCATCTTCAACAAGGAAGGCACGGCCCGCGCCCGCAAGGAGTGGGATGCCGCGCAGGCGGGGCTGGACAAGGCGATGGACGACTTCGGCGCCATCACGACCGAAGACAAGGGCAAGACGGCGCTGGCCAAGTTCCGCGGTCTGATGGCCGACTACCGCAAGGCCGTGAAGCCAGTGGCCGACAAGCTCGTCGCCGACGGCTACGCGGACGCCCAGGCGGCCTTTGAGGACATGAAGACCGCCGATGCCGCCTACGACCCGGCGCTGCTGATGCTGAACGGCATCGAGGGCGACCTGAAGAAGCGTGGCGACGACATCTTCACGCAGGTCGAGGGGCTGATCAAAAACGTCTTCCTCGCCTTCATGATCGCCTTCGTCGTCTGCGTGGTCGTCGGCGGTGTTTTGGCGGTGCAGATCTCGCGCTCCATCATCGGCCCGCTGATGGCCGCCAAGCGTTTCGCCGAGCGCATGGCAGGCGGCGACCTGTCGCGGGCGCCCGAGGTGCGTGGCAACGACGAGTCCGCCGAGATGATGCAGGCGCTGGCGGCCATGCAGAAGTCGCTCAGCGAGATCGTCGGCCAGGTGCGCGAGTCGGCCGAGAGCATCCAGGTCGCGTCCAGCGAGGTGGCCAGCGGCAACATGGACCTGTCCCACCGCACGGAGCAGACGGCGTCCAACCTGCAGCAGGCGTCCAGCTCCATGACGCAGCTGACCGGCACCGTCGGCCAGAGCGCCGATTCGGCGATGACCGCCAAGCAGCTGGCCGGTGCCGCCGCCGAGACGGCCGGGCGCGGCGGCGCGGTCGTGTCGCGCGTCGTCAGCACCATGGGCGAGATCAACACCGCCAGCAAGAAGATCGCCGACATCATCGGCACCATCGATGGCATCGCCTTCCAGACCAACATCCTGGCGCTGAATGCGGCCGTCGAAGCGGCACGGGCTGGCGAGCAAGGCCGCGGCTTCGCCGTCGTGGCCGGCGAAGTGCGCTCGCTGGCACAACGCTCGGCGGAAGCCGCGCGGGAGATCAAGGCGCTGATCGGCGCCAGCGTCGAGCGCGTCGAAGCGGGCACCAGCCTGGTCAACGACGCCGGCGCGACCATGACCGACATCGTCGGCTCCGTGCAGCGCGTGACCGACATCATTGGCGAGATCAGCGCCGCCGCGGTGGAGCAGAGCCAGGGCATCGCCCAGGTCAACGGCACGGTGACGGAGCTGGACCAGATGACGCAGCAGAACGCCGCGCTGGTGGAGGAGTCCGCCGCGGCGGCTCAATCGCTGAAGGAGCAGGCCGTGCGCCTGGCGGGCCTGGTCAGCAGCTTCAAGCTCAGTTGAGGCTGCTCACGGCATCCCCTCCGCGCAGGTGATGTCGCGGGGCCATCGGGGATCTGAAACAGAGCCTTGGCTGCGCTGCGCTGCCGGGCTGGTGGGTGGGCGCGAGCGGGGTCGCCAGATAGAGCGCAAAGGCGAGGCCTGGGTGGATCGTGTCGGTCTCGATCTGGGCCTGGGCAGCGCCGGCGTGCGCAGCTGCTGCAGGCATGGGGAACTTCATGTCGACCTCCGTGTGATGGGGTCGGCAGTGTGCGATGTGCGGCGCGGCGGCGCCATCCTCGGCTGGGGGATGTGGGCGTGTCCTGATCCGCGCGGCTGTCCCCGGTCAGGGACAGGCCGGCTCAACCGGTCATCACTTCGGATCAGCCAGCCATAACTTCCGGCCATGCCAGCGTCGCGGCCGCGTGCCGGGCCACCTCGCCGACGACCAGCAGGGCCGGGCTCTTCAAGCCCTCGCGGGCGATGCAGTCCGGCAGGTCGGCCAGCGTCGTCACCGCGTGGCGCTGCTGCGCCGTGTGCGCGGCGCTGACCACGGCCGCGGGCAGGTCGGCCTTCAGGCCGGCGGCCATCAGCTGGGCCGTGATGTCGGCCGCGCGGGCCACGCCCATGTAGATGACCAGCGTCAGGCCGGTGCGGGCCAGCGCGGCCCAGTCGGGCTCGGCGCGACCTTCGCCCGCGTGGCCGGTGACGAGGATGACGCCGGGCGACGCGCGCCGGTCGGTGACCGGGATGCCCACGGCCGCCGGGCCGGCAATGCCGCTGGTGAGACCGCTCACCACCTCGACGTCCAGGCCGGCCTCGCGCAGCGCATCGACCTCCTCGCCGCCGCGGCCGAAGACGAAGGGGTCGCCGCCCTTCAGGCGCACGACGCGGTGGCCGGCATGGGCCTCGCGGATCATCAGCGCGTGGATGAAATGCTGGTCCGTCGAGATGCAGCCGCCGCGCTTGCCGACGCGCAGCAGCCGGCCTTTCACGAGGGCCAGCACGCGTGGGTCGATGAGGTCATCGGCAAGCACGACATCGGCGGCTTCGATGCGCTTGAGCGCGCGGACGGTCAGCAGTTCGGGATCGCCAGGACCGGCGCCGACGAGCGAGACAACATGGCTCATGCGGGAACCTCTTCAGGGGTGGTGTTGACCAGGCGGCGCAGCGTCGGCAGGCAGGAGCCGCACTGCGTGCCGCAGCGCTTCTCGGCCTGCAGCTGGGCCAGGCGCTCAGAAGGGCTGCCGCTGCAGCGGGCCAGCGTCAGGCGGATGACGTCCTCGCGCACGTCAAAGCAGTTGCAGACCTGCGGGCTGGCCGCGGCGCCGGGGTTGGTGGGCGGGGTGCCGGGTGACAGCAGCCAGCGGCCCACCGTGGATGCCGCCGTGCGCTCGCGCCACAGGTCGACGAGCCAGGCGCCTTCCTCATGCTGGCCCACGCGCAGCAGCGCTTGCAGCGGCGCGGCCTGCAGGTCATCGCCATCGAGGTTGAGCAGGCGCAGCCGGCCGCGCTGGGCGTCGGCGTAGCGCAGCACGGCGGGGCTGTTCAGGCCCAGCACGGCGGCCAGTTCGTCGACCAGCTCGGGCGCGGGCGCCTCGGCGCAGGCGGCTTCAAACGCCCAGCCGACTTGCTCGCCGTGATCGGCTCTCGCCGGCTCCGGCAGGCAATGCGCATAGCCGAAGCGCGGCATCAGCGCGCGCAGCTGCTCGCGCAGGCGCTGGCCGTCCTCGGGCGCTACCCAGGCGCAGGCGCTCAGGCGCCAGGGCAGCGTGGCCGGCTCGATGGCGACGGCGCTGAACTTCAGCTCGGGTTGCTTGGAGTCGGGGCAGAAGGCCCCCTGAGTCAGCGCGTTGATGCCCAGCTGCGCGCCGATGAACTCGTCGCCCCAGTGCATGGCGATGTCGGCGCCGGCCGGCGGCACGTTCTCGTCGAGCTTGAGCGGCAGCACGACCTCGCCGCGCTTGGAGCGCACATGCACCAGTTCGCCATCGGCCAGCTTGCGGCGCGCGGCGTCGCTGGGGTTCACGCGCACGACCGGCCGGCCCTCGTGGGCGAACAGGCGTGGCACGCTGCCGCTGCGGCTCATGCCATGCCACTGGTCGCGCATGCGGCCGGTGGTCAGCGCAAAGGGCCGCTTGGCCGTCGCCGTCTCCGCGGTGGCGTGGTAGGGCTTGGTGATGAAGCGGGCGCGGCCGTCGGCGGTGGCGAAGCGGCCTTCGGTGTACAGCCGCGCGGTCGGTCCGCTGACGAAGGGCCACTGCTGCGGGCCTTCGCTGTCCAGCGTGAGCCAGGACAGGCCGGTGATGTCCAGGTCGCGGCCGCGCGTGGCTGCGCGATGCTCCAGCCACAGGTCTTCGGGCGTCGTCGCGGTGAGGCGCGGCGGGCGATCCAGGCCGGCGTCGATCAGCGTGGCGATGTCGCGCGCGATGCGCCAATCGGCGCGGGACTCGCCCGCCGCGGGCACGGCCGGGCGCACGCGGCTGATGCGGCGCTCGCTGTTGGTGACGGTGCCTTCCTTCTCGCCCCAGGTGGCAGCGGGCAGCAGGTAGTCGGCATAGCGGGCCGTGGCCGTGTGGGCGAAGGCCTCCTGCAGGACGACCAGCTCGCAGCGCTCCAGCGCCTGGCGGACCATGGCCTGGTCGGGCATGGACTGGGCGGGGTTGGTACAGGCAATCCAGATCGCCTTGATCTCGCCGCGCGCCGCGGCCTCGAACATCTCGACGGCCGTGTGGCCACGCTTGCCCGGCAGGTCACTGGATTGATCGAGGCCCCACAGCGACGCGATCTCGGCCCAGTCTTCGGCCTTGCCCGGGTCGCGGTGGCCGGGCAGCAGCGTGGCCATGCCGCCACTCTCGCGGCCGCCCATCGCGTTGGGCTGGCCGGTCAGCGAGAACGGGCCGGCACCGGGCTTGCCGATCTGGCCGGTGGCCAGGTGCAGGTTGATGAGCGCGGTGTTCTTGGCGGTGCCGCTGCTGCTCTGGTTCAGGCCCTGGCAATACAGGCTGAGCGACGACGGTGAGGTGGCGAACCATTCGGCGGCCTGCCAGATGTCGGCCTCCTTCACGCCGCAGACCTGGGCCGCGCGCGACGGTGCCCAGTCGCGCACCAGTGCCTTCAGTGCGTCGAAGCCTTCGGTGGACTGGGCGATGAAGTCACCCGCCGTCCAGCCCTGCCAGATGACGGCGTGCAGCAGGCCGTGGCACAGCGCCACGTCGGTGCCGGGTCGGATCTGCAGGTGCAGGTCGGCCAGCTCGGCCGTCTCGGTGCGGCGCGGGTCAATGACGATCAGCTTGTGGCCCGGCTTGCCGTTGCGCGCGTCTTCAAGGCGGCGGAACAGGATGGGGTGGGCCCAGGCCGGGTTGGCGCCGCTGATCAGCACGCAGTCGGCCAGCTCGATGTCCTCGTAGCTGCAGGGCGGCGCGTCGGCGCCCAGCGCCTGCTTGTAGCCGACGACCGCCGAGCTCATGCACAGGCGCGAGTTGGAGTCGATGTGCGGTGTGCCGATGACGGCGCGGGCCAGCTTGTTGAAGGCGTGGTAATCCTCGGTCAGCAGCTGGCCGGAGATGTAGACGCCGATAGCTTCAGGGCCGTGGGCCGCGCGGATGGCCAGCAGCTTGTCGGCGATCTCGCGGTTGGCCGTGTCCCAGCTGATGACCTCGGCTTGGCCGCCGCGCTCGGTGCGGCGCTGCGGCTCGCGCAGGCGCTGGTGCTGGATGACGACCGGCGTCGCCGTCAGGTGCAGGTTGGTGCCCTTGGTGCACAGGCGCCCGAAGTTGGCCGGGTGGTCGGGGTCGCCGCGCACGCCGGTGATCTGCGTGTCGTCATGCTCGATGACGACCCCGCAGCCGACGCCGCAGTAGGGGCAGGTGGACTTTGTCTCGTTCATGTTCTTTTGGGTGGGCTGGCGTCCCGCCCTTACGCCACCGCGATCGAAATCTTTGGCCCCGCCACGGGAGCGGGCAGGTCCAGCGCCAACGTGTCCAGCTCGCTCTTCAGCAGGAACACGTCGCCGCTCTCCAGCTTCACGCGGAAGGCCGGCGTGCAGCCCTCGTCGGGCTCGCGGGCGTTGCCGTCCGCCAGGCCGATGGTCCAGTTGTGCAGCGGGCAGGCCACGTGCTTGCCGAAGACGATGCCCTGGCTCAACGGGCCGCCCTTGTGCGGGCAGCGGTCCAGCAGCGCGAAGACCTCATCTTCGGCGTTGCGAAACACGGCCACGTCCACGCCCTGGCTGCGCTGCACGCGGCGCGAGCCCAGCACGGGGATGTCTTGCAGCGCGCAGATGCGGGTCCAGTCGTCCATGGTCGTCATCCCAGTTGGCGGGCGAATTGCCCGGTCACGGTTTCCATCACGGCGAGCAGGTTCTCGCTCGCCACGAACACGTCGCTGGCCGCCTTGGAGCCCTGGCTCTCGCCGGCCAGCGCCGCTTGCAGGAAGACCCATTGGCTCTGCGCCAGGGCCAGGTTGTCGCGTATGGCCGGCGTCACTTCGGGGGCCGAGCCCAGCACGCGCAAGGCGGTCTCGAACTCGCCGCGGGCCTTGACCGTTTCCTTGGCGACCAGGTCGGGCCGCGCGCCCTGCTGGCCGGCCATGAAGAACAAGGCCAGGCGCTGCGACAGCATGCGCTGGCGGCCCGACATGTTGACGAGCATGGCCGTCGCCGCGGCAGAGCGCTGCTGCAGCTGGCTGGTCGCGACATGGGCCAGGCTGAGCATCTCGCCCGAGGCCTGCAGCAACTCGTCGACGCGCTCGCGGCTGGGCGTGCTCTGCAGCAGCGCGCGATAGTCGCCGAAGCGATGCTGCATGGCCTTGTAGCTGCCGGCGATCTCGGGCGTCGGCGCAAAGGCCAGCAGCTCGCCGAGCTGGCGCTCGAAGCGGACCTCGCTGGCCTGCAGCACGGTGCGTGCGCGGTCGGCCAGCTCGGGGCGCAGCTGGCCCAGCCAGGCCTTGCCCATGCGCTGGCTCAGCATGCGCTGGGCGCCGGCCATGTTGATGGCGTCGCCCAGCTGGCTGATGCGGCCGCCCTGGGCCAGGGCGGGCAGGCTGGCGACGGTGACGCCGGCGATGACGAAGCTGCGACGGTTCAGCATCAGGCGCCGACCTTCTCGAACTGGCGCAGGTCGACATGGGCCTTGTCGAAGTCGAACCAGGGGTCGGGCTCGCCGTCCAGGCTGAACTGCAACTGTGCCCACAACGCGCGGCGGTTGTCGGCGTCGTCGAGGATCTTCTTCTTGACGTGGTCCAGGCCGACGCGGGCGACGTAGTGCACCGTGCGCTCCAGGTACCAGCCCTCCAGGCGGTACAGCTGCAGGAAGGCGCCGCTGTACTCCAGCACTTCTTCCGGCGTCTTCAGCTTGCAGAAGAACTCGGCCACCTCGGTCTTGATGCCGCCGTTGCCGGCGACGTAGATCTCCCAGCCCGAGTCGACACCGATGACGCCCACGTCCTTGATGCCGGCCTCCGCGCAATTGCGCGGGCAGCCCGACACGGCGATCTTGACCTTGTGCGGCGCGTACATGCGCCACAACGCGCGCTCCAGGTCCTTGCCCATCTGCGTGCTGTCCTGCGTGCCGAAGCGGCACCACTCGCTGCCCACGCAGGTCTTCACCGTGCGCAGCGCCTTGGCATAGGCATGGCCCGACGGCATGCCGATGTCCTTCCAGACGTTGACCAGGTCTTCCTTCTTCACGCCCAGCAGGTCGATGCGCTGGCCGCCGGTGACCTTGACGGTGGGGATCTGGTACTTGTCCACCGCGTCGGCGATGCGGCGCAGTTCCGAGCTGGTCGTCTCGCCGCCCCACATGCGCGGGATGACCGAGTAGCGACCGTCCTTCTGGATGTTCGCGTGCGAGCGCTCGTTGATGAAGCGGCTCTGCGGGTCGTCGATGGCCTCCTTGGGCCAGGTCGAGATCAGGTAGTAGTTGATGGCCGGACGGCAGGTGGCGCAGCCGTTGGGTGTCTTCCACTCCAGGGAGCGGAACACATCGGCCGACGTCAGCAGATGGCCGGCCTTGATCGCGTCGCGCGCGTCCTGGTGGCTGGCATCGGTGCAGCCGCAGATGGCCTTCTTCTTCGGCGTGGCCGAGTAGTCGCCGCCGGCCGTGAACATGATGAGCTGCTCGACCAGGCCCGTGCAGCTGCCGCAGCTGGCGCTCGCCTTGGTGTGCTTGCGCACCTCGTCCAGCGTGAACAGGCCCTTGTCGCGGATGGCCTTGCAGATGCTGCCCTTGCTCACGCCGTTGCAGCCGCAGACCTCGTCGCTGTCGGCCATGGACGCCGCGCGGCTGACGCCCTGGTGGCCCACGTCGCCGATGTTGGCCCCCGCCTCGCCGAACATCAGCTTGTCGCGGATGTCGGCGATCTTGCGGCCCTCGCGCAGCAGTTTGAAGTACCAGCCGCCGTCCACCGTGTCGCCGTACAGGCAGGCGCCGACGAGCTGGTCGTCCTGGATGACCAGCTTCTTGTAGACGCCGGCGAAGGGGTCGCTCATGACGATCTCCTCCGTGCCCGCGCCGCCGGTGAAGTTGCCGGCGCTGAACAGGTCGATGCCCGTCACCTTGAGCTTGGTGCTGACCGATGAGCCGAGATACCGGCCGATGCCGAACTGGGCTAGGTGCGTCGCGCAGACCTTGCCCTGCTCGAACAGCGGCGCCACCAGGCCGTAGGCGATGCCGCGGTGCGCGGCGCATTCGCCGACCGAATAGACACGCGGGTCGGTGACGGTCTGCATGGTGTCGGTGACGACGATGCCGCGGGCGCAATGCAGGCCGGCGGCTTCGGCCAGCGCCGTATTCGGGCGGATGCCGGCGGCCATGACGACCAGGTCGGCCGGCACCTCGATGACCTTGCCGTCGCTGCCCTTGAGCCTGACGGCGCGCACGCGGCCCGTGTCGCCGGCCAGCAGCTCCTGCGTCTGCGCACCCAGCATGAAGTTGAGGCCGCGGTCGACCAGCGACTTGCGCAGCAGGTCGCCGGCCACCGTGTCGAGCTGGCGCTCCATCAGCGTGTCGACCAGGTGCACCACCGTCACCTGCATGCCGCGCAGCATCAGCCCGTTGGCGGCCTCCAGCCCCAGCAGACCGCCGCCGATGACGACGGCGTGCTTGTACTTGGTGGCCGCGTCGATCATCGCGTTGGTGTCGGCGATGTCGCGGTAGGCGATGACGCCGTCCAGGTCCTTGCCCGGCACCGGCAGGATGAAGGGCATCGAGCCGGTGGCGATCAGCAGGCGGTCGTACTCGGCGGAGATCTCACCGCCTTGGCCGTCGGCGGCGACGACGCGGCGGCGCACGCGGTCGATCTGCGTGACGGCCTTGCCCAGGTGCAGCGTGATGCCGTTCTCCTCGTACCAGGAGAGCGGGTTCAGGATGATCTCGTCGATCGTCTGCTCGCCGGCCAGCACGGGCGACAGCAGGATGCGGTTGTAGTTGGGGTGCGGCTCGGCGCCGAAGACGGTGATGTCGTAGAGGTCCGGCGCGATCTTGATCAGCTCCTCCAGCGTGCGCACACCGGCCATGCCGTTGCCCACCATCACGAGCTTCATCTTCTTCATGCCGTACTCCAAGAGGCCTGGTCTACCAATTGCTTTGCAAGCGATGTGCCAGCGATGAAGCTGGCCTCCAGCTCGGCCGCAGCGTGAAAAACGACTGGCGGCGCCCCACGCCGAAGCGCTTGCTATCCCGGTGCGGGTGCACTCATCCCCAAATTGCACCAGGAGCGTGCCCCTCGTCCAAGGCGTACCTTGGCCGGTCCCCCGTGGGGACGGCGATGCTTGCGGCATCGAGCCGCAAGCACATCGCCAGGCTGGGCCGGCTTGGGAGCGGCCCGGCGCTCGGCCCACAATCAATAACTGACAAAGCCCAACGCGCATGCGCTTCGAACTCGACACCGGCCTGTCCAGCCAGCAGGGCAAGCGCCCTCGCAACGAGGACTTCGCCGGCGTGCAGGCGCCGGCCGCGCACGAAGCCGAGCGCGGCTGGGTGGCGGCGCTGGCCGATGGCGTCAGCGGCGGCGAGGGCGTGGGCAGCGAGGGCCTGATGGCCGCGCAGACCTCGGTGATGAGCCTGCTGCGCGACTTCCACGCCGTGCCCGCGGCCTGGGACACCAGCGTCGCGCTGGACCGGCTGCTGGGCCACCAGAACGCCTGGCTGGCCGCCCACAACCGCCGCCCCGGCGCCGACGGTCAGCCGCGCGAGGCCTTGACCACGCTGACCGCGCTGGCGCTGCGCGGCCGCCGCTATGCGCTGGCCCATGTCGGCGACAGCCGCGCCTGGCTGCTGCGCGACGGCCAATGCCTGCTGCTGACGCAGGACCACCGCATGGAGCGCCGCGACTTCGCTGGCCTGACGCGCGCGCTGGGCCTGGACGACGCGCTGCGCCTGGATCACAGCGAAGGCGAGCTCAAGGTGGGCGACCGCCTGCTGCTGACCAGCGACGGCGTGCACGGCGCCCTGCGCAGCCGGCAGATCGCCGACCTGCTGCGCACCACGCCCGGCGCCCAGGCCGCGGCCGATGCGCTGACCGCCGCGGCGCTGGCCGCCGGCAGCCATGACAACGCCACCGCGCTGGTGCTGGACGTGAAGGACCTGGCCGACCCGGGCCTGAACGACCTGGCGGCGCTGGGCCGCACGCTGCCCAGCCCGGGGCCGCTGGGCGTCGGTGCGGTGCTCGACGGCTACCAGGTCACGGCGCTGGTGGCCGACAACGGCGTGCACCGCCTGCTGCAGGCGCGCGAGCAGGCCACGGGGCGGCTCGTCGCGCTGAAGATGCTGCGCCCGGGCCGGGCCGACGATCCCGAGGAGCGCGCCATGCTGGCGCACGAGATCTGGCTGGGCCTGCGCCTGGCCGAGGCGCCGCGCAGCCGCCGCGGCGGTGCGGCGACGGGCAGCGGCTTCGTGCGCGTGCATGCGCCGGCCGACGGCGCCACGCATTTCTATGCCGTGTTCGACTGGCATGGCGGCCACACGCTGGAGCAGCTGCTGGCCAAGGGCCCGCTGGACGCCGGGCAGGCGCTGGCGCTGGGCACGGCGGTGGCGCGATCTTTGAGCCTGCTGCATGCGGCCGGCGTGGTGCACCGGGACCTGAAGCCGGGCAACCTGCACCTTGGTGATGACGGTCATTGGCGCGTGCTGGACCTGGGCGTGGCGCTGAGCCGCCGGTCCTCGCCGGCCGCGCGCGAGCTGCATGCCGGCACGCCCAGCTACATCAACCCCGAGCAGTGGCAAGACCCACCGACCCCGCCCGATGCCGGCTCGGACCTGTTCGCGCTGGGTGTCACGCTCTACCAGTCACTGACCGGCCGCCTGCCCTACGGCGAGATCGAGCCCTACCAGCTGGCCCGCTACCGCCGCGAGGCGCCCAGCGTCAGCCGGCTGCAGCCCAGCGTGCCCATGCCGCTGGACCGGGTCGTCATGCGCGCCGTGGCGCGCGAGGCCAAGGCCCGCTTCGAGACGGCCGACGAGTTGCTGCTGGCGCTGGACCGCTGCGCGGCGCGTGACCAGGCCGCGGCGGTGCGGCCCGCGCGCAACGGCAGCGGCAGCCATCCCGCGCTGACCTGGCAGATCGCGCTGGGCCTGTCGCTGCTGCTGAACCTGCTGCTGGTGGCCTGGCTGCTGTTCCTGCCGAAGTGAGTCAGAGGCCGAGGCGGTCGCGGTTGATGCCCTTGACCTCGACGTCGAAGCTGCAACTGCCGCTGGTCTGGTCGGTCGTGAACTCGACCGTGCCCGCCGCGCGGCCCACCGCGTCGTGCATCTCGAAGCGCGTGAAGTGGAACTTGCCGCCGGTCACCCGCTGCTGCTTGCCCTGCACGCGGATGACCGAGCGCCACAGCGACTCCATCGCCAGCGTGTAGTCGCCCGGCGCCGTGATGTCCACGGCCTTCAGCTCGATGCTGCTGGTCGGCGCTTCGCCGCCGTCCAGCGTCATCAGCCGAAAGCGCGACAGCTTGCCGGTGTTGCCGGGCTTGCCGCTGGGCGAGTAGTTGAAGTCGGCCAGGCTGTCGGACACGCGGATGTCGGCGCCGCCGATCTTGCAGCTGACGCCGGCCTGCGCACTGGCGGCCAGGCCGAGGAGGATGAGGGCGAGGAGGGTCTTCATGCCCGCAGTGTGCCGAGCATCGCGTGCGGTCCCTATCCCTTGCAGTTGGGGCGTGAGCGCCTAGCTCAGAACCCCAGCCGGTCGCGGTTGATGGCTTGCACCTGCACGTCGAAGCTGCAGCTGCCGCGCGTCGTCTCGCTGGTGAACTCCACCGTGCCGGCTGCATGGGCGACCATGTCGCGCACCTCGAACGTCGTGATGTGGAACTTGCCGCCGCTGACCTTCTCGCGCTTGCCGCGCACGTTCACCAGCGAGCGCCAGCCCGGTTCCAGCGACAGCGGGTAGTCGCCGGGCTTGGTCACGTCGGCGGTCTTCAGCTCGATGCTGTTGGTGTCGCCCTCGCTCTCGTCCAGCGTCAGCAGCCGAAACAGCGACAGCTTGCCGTTGGCGTCGCGCTTGCCGGCCGGCGAGTGGCTCAGGTCGGCCAGGCTGTCGGAGACGTTGATGGCGGCGCCGCCGAACTTGCAGGCGACGCCGGCCTGGGCGCCCGCCGCGACGGCGAGCAGGGTGAGGGCAACAACAAAGGTTTTCATGCGCCGCAGTGTGCCCAGCGATCAACGCACTGCTGTCCCCCGCGCGAGGGGCAGGCGGGGGTCAGACGCGCTGGTAGTGCACCGGCTCCGCGTCCTTGGCGCCGGCGGCGGCGCGGCGGGCGCGGCCGCCCTTTTCGGCCCAGGTGCGTGTCCAGCGGATCTGCATGACGCGCATGACGCCCAGCATCAGCACGGCCAGCACGGCGAAGATGACGAAGCCCCACAGGTAGGTGCCGGCATGCTGCTTGGACAGGCCCATCAGGTTGGGCACCAGGCCGCCGCCCAGGGCGCCGACCTCGCCGATCATCGAGCCCGCCACGGCGGTGGCCGCGGGCCAGCGCAGCGGCACCAGCTGGAACAGCGCACCGTTGCCGGCGCCCAAAGCGCCGAAGCAGACGATCAGCAGCAGCGTCGTCAGCACCAGCGAGCCGCTGGCCAGCCCCACGCCGGCCAGGCTGATGGCGACGATCACCAGCACGCCCGTCAGCACGTTGACGCCGCCCAGGCGGTCCGACAGCCCGCCGCCGACGACGCGCACCGCCGCGCCCATGAAGGCCGCCAGCATCGTCAACTGGCCGGCCTGCACCTTGGAGACGCCGAACTGGTCGTAGTAGTAGGTGGGCAGGAAGGTCGTCAGGCCGATGAAGCCGCCGAAGGTCACGCCGTAGATCAGGCTGAAGGCCCAGCCGTCCTTCTCGAACAGGCAGGCCGCATGCTCGCGCAGCGTGGCATGCGCATCGACGTCGGGCGGCTCCTTGGCGAAGACGACCATGACCACCATCGGGATCAGGATGGCACCGGCCGCGAAGGCGTAGACCGTCTGCCAGCCGAAGGCCTGGGCCAGCGGCGGCGCCACCAGCACCGACACGGCCGTGCCCACGTTGCCCGCGCCCACCAGGCCCATGGCCAGGCCCTTGTACTGCGGCGGGAACCAGCCCGAACCCAGGCTCAGCGCGACACCGAAACTCGCGCCGGCGATGCCCAGCAGCACGCCCATGGCCAGCAGGTCGTCGTAGCTCTTCACCATGAAGAAGCCGTACAACATGGCCACGGCGATCAGGCCCATCTCCACCAGCGTCGCGTTCTTGCGGCCGATGTATTGCGACAGGATGCCCAGCGGGAAGCGCATCAGCGCGCCGGCCATGATGGGAATGGACAGCATCAGCCCCTTCTGGGCCGGCGTCAGGTTGAAGGCCTCGCTGATGAAGGGCGCCAGCGCGCCGTTCAACACCCAGATGCAGCAGGAGAACGCGAAATACAGGAAGGCAGCGAACAGCGTGGGGCTGTGGCCGGCGCGTTTGAAGTTCTGGAAGGCGGACATCTTGGGCTCGATCTTGCTGGCCGCACCCGCCCACGCCCACCCACCGGTCGCGTGCCAGGGCGGCGCGGACATCGCGGCAGGGAAGGCAGCCCGCACCATTGCGAGCACCACGCGCCGATACTTGCAAACCCCATGCCCACCCACCTTTCGCTCAGCTGGCCTGCTTCTTGCGCCGTTTTGGGGCGTGATGACTGACGCCATGCCCGACACCGCTCCCGCCACTCTGTTGCCGACGCTGCTTTGCGCCGCTGAACAGCCGCCGCAGGCCGCCACCTTGCAGGCCCTGGGCTGGCCGCTGCGCACCGTTTCGGAGCTCGCGCCGCCGGCCGACGGGCCGGCCGTGGGGCTGCTGTGGTGCCCGGACTGCACCGCCTTGGCGCAGCAGCTGCACTCCGAGCGGGCCTTCGGCCTGCCCGTGGTGCTGCTGGCGCCGCCGCCGACGCCCGAGCAGCGCCGCGCCGTGCTGGCCCGCGGCGCGCTGCTGTGGCTGCCGACCGATGTCGACGCCGCCGTGTTGGGCGAGGCCTTGCTGTGGGCGCGCGACCTCAGCGAACAGCTGCAGGCCCGCGACAGCGCCGTGCAGGCCAAGCTGGACGAACGCAAGTGGACCGAACGCGCCAAGGGCTTGCTGATGCAGGCCCGCGGCATCGACGAGGCGGCCGCATTCGCGCTGCTGCGCAACACGGCCATGCAGACGCAGTCCAAGCTGCCCGAGGTGGCGCGCGGCGTCGTGCACACCAGCGAGCTGGCCGAGGCGCTGGAGCGCGCCGGTGCGCAGCGCATGCTGAGCCAGCGCCTCGTCAAGCTGCAGGCGCTGCGCCAGTGGCCGCGGCTGGCGCCGCCCGAGCGCCGCGAGGCGCAGGCGCTGCTGGATGCCTCCGCCGAACGGGTGGCCGCCAACCTGGCGCGGCTGGCCGAGTTGCTGCGCGCCGACCTCGCCGACGAGCTGGCCGCCGTGTCCGCCGCCTGGGCGCAGCTCGACGCGGCGCTGGGCAGCCGTCAGCCCGACCTCGCTCGCAGCGACCGCGCCGCCCAGCGCCTGCTGGACAGCAGCGAGACGCTGGTGACCCGCCTGTCCGAGCGCGCCGGCCAGCGCCCGGTGGGCCTGCTGGCCCAGGTCACCCGGCTGCGCCTGCTGAGCCAGCGCCTGGCCAAGGAGGGCCTGCTCAGCCAGCTGCTGCCCGGTCACGACGCCAGCGGCCTGGCGGCGGGCCTGGACGAGTTCGTCAAGGCCTACGAACAGGTGCGCACCGCGCCGCTGGCCGGCCCGGCGCTGCAGCCGGCCTTCGCAGCCGTGGACGAGGCCTGGTTGCTGCTGCTGCGCGGCCTGCGTGTGGAGCAGGGCGACGCCGTGCAGCGCATGCACCAGGGCAGCGAGCGGCTGCTGCAGGCGCTGGAGGTGCTGATCCAGGCGCTGCAGGGGTCGCTGCAGCTGATCCTGGGGTGATCTTGTCGGCCTGGACACAATCTGCCGATCCGCCCGATACATCGCGGCGCTGCAATGCCTCCATCCGAACGGCGAAGGAGATGCAATGCGCCCCGATCACGACCTTAAGCAGAACCACGACCACGACCTGGGCCTGGCCCACGACCTGAGCCGCCTGCACCAGCAGGCGTTCGAGCGCCGCGTCGCGCTGCGCTGGCTGCTGGGCGCGGGCGCCGTGTCGCTGACCGGCGCCGGCGCGCTGGCGCTGGCCGGCTGCGGCGGGGGTGGCAGGAGTGCGAGCACGACCACCAGCGATTCGACCTCCGGCTCGGGCTCGTCCGGTTCCACCGGCAGCACGGGGTCCACGAGCAGCAGCTGCGCCGTCATCCCGTCGGAGACCGAAGGCCCCTACCCGGGTGACGGCTCCAACACCGCCAATGGCAGCGTGGCCAACGTGCTGGCGCTGTCCGGCGTCGTGCGCAGCGACATCCGCGCCAGCATCGCCGGCGCCAGCGGCGTGGCCACGGGCGTGCCGCTTCAGGTCATCATCGAGCTTGTGAACACGAATGCGTCCTGCGCCGACCTGTCCGGCTATGCCGTCTACCTGTGGCATTGCGACGCGCTGGGCCGCTATTCCATGTACTCCAGCGGCGTGACCGGCGAGAACTACCTGCGCGGCGTGCAAGCCACCGGCAGTGACGGCACGGCGGTGTTCGAGACCATCTATCCCGGCTGCTATGCGGGCCGCGTGCCGCACATCCACTTCGAGGTCTACCGCAGCACGACGACGGCGACCAACTGGAACAACAAGCTGCGCACCTCGCAGCTGTGCTTCCCCGCCGATTCGAACAGCGCCGTCTACGCGACCAGCGGCTACGGCAACAGCGCCACCAACAACGCGTCCATCAGCCTGTCCAGCGACGGCATCTTCAGTGACGGCTATTCGACGCAGCTCGCCACCATGACGGGCTCGGTCAGCGCCGGCTACGTGGCCCGCTTGAAAGTGGGTATCGCTGCATGATGCATTGCCTGGTCGTCGACGACGACGCCGAGATCCGCGCCAGCCTGACGGCCTATCTGCAGGGCTTCGGCTGGCAGGTCGGCGCCGCGGCGGACGGCCAGGCGATGCGCCAACACCTGGCGGCGGCCAGGCCTGATGTCATCGTGCTGGACCTGATGCTGCCCGGCGAGGACGGCCTGGCGCTGCTGCGCTGGCTGAGCACCCAGCCCGACGCGCCGCCCGTGCTGATGCTGACCGCGCGCGGCGACACCATGAGCCGCGTCGTGGGCCTGGAGCTGGGCGCCGACGACTACCTGGCCAAGCCCTTCGAGCCGCGTGAACTGGTCGCGCGGCTGCAGGCGCTGGTGCGGCGCGCGAACAAGGGCCAGGCCACGGGCGTGGACGACGACACGCGCACGCTGCGCTTCGGCCGCTGGCGCTTCGACCGGCTGGCGCGCCAGCTCATCAGCGCGGAGGACGTCAGCATCGCGCTGTCCGCCGCCGAGTTCCGGCTGCTGGCCGCCTTCGTACAGCGCCCGGGCCGCGTGCTCAGCCGTGACCAGTTGATCGAGCTGACCCGCGCGCCGGGTGTGGACGTCAACGACCGCAGCATCGACCTCGCCGTGTCGCGGCTGCGCGCCAAGTTGGGCGACACCGCGCGCGAGCCGTCCATGATCCGCACCGTGCGCGGCGAGGGCTATCTGTTCGACGCGGAGGTGAGTCCGTGCTGAGCCGCTTGAAGTCCTGGGACAGCCTGGGGCTGCGCCTGTTCCTGCTGATGTGGGCCGCGCTGGCGCTGAGCCACCTGGCCGCGTGGAGCCTGGTGACGCAGACCTTGCCCGGTCCCGCGGACCGGCCCGGCCCGCCGCCGCTGCATGCCGACGGCGCGCGCCCCATGCCGCCGCCCCACGAGGGCTTCGACGACGCCGGCCCGCCGCCACGCCGTGAGCCCAACGCCGGCATGCCCGCCCGCATGCCCACCTTCCCGTCGCTGCCGCCCAACCTGCCGTGGCGCTCCGGCCTCATCGACTACGGCGTGCGCCTGCTGGTCATCGCGCTGGCGGCCTGGTGGGGCTCGCGCTGGCTGGCGCAGCCGGTGCGCCGCCTCGTCAGCGCCGCGCGGCAGCTGACACCGGCCCTGACCCAAGGCCGGCCGGCGCCCACGCTGAGCGAGGACGACGGCACGCGCGAGGTGCGCGACGCGGCGGCCGTGTTCAACCGCATGGCCGCGGAGTTGAGCGGGCAGTTCGAGGAGCGCGGCCTGATGATCGCGGCCATCTCGCACGACCTGCGCACGCCGCTGACGCGCATGCGGCTGCGGCTGGAGACGGGCGAGGTGGAGGCCAAGGTGCGCGAGCGCTGCATCGACGACCTGCGCGAGATGAACCGGCTGGTGGAGAGCGTCATCGACGTGTTCCGGCCCGCCGAGGCCGCGCAGCCGCAGCGCGTGGACCTGTCGGCCCTGGCCCAGTCGGCCGTGGACGACCTTGCCGAGGCCGGGGCCCAGGTCGGCTTCGAAGGGCCGCCCGCCGTCATCACCGCCGACCCGGTGGCGCTGCGTCGCGTGGTCGACAACCTGGTCGGCAATGCGCTGCGCTATGCCGGCAGCGCCGACGTGCGCGTGGAGCTGTCCGCCGGCGTGACTCGCCTGGTCGTCGATGACAACGGTCCCGGCATCCCCGAGGCCGAACTGGCCCTTGTGCGCCAGCCCTTCCGCCGCGTGGAGGGCTCGCGCAACCGCGCGACCGGCGGCACGGGGCTGGGCCTGTACATCGCGCAGCAGCTGGTGCGTCGCCAGGGTGCCGTGCTGGTGCTGAGCAACCGGCCCGAGGGCGGGCTGCGGGCGGAAGTGGTGTTCTAGGCCGCCTGCCGCGCGTAGCGCGCCGGCGGCTGCCCGACATGGCGCGTGAAGGCGACGCTGAAGGTGCTGGCCGAGCTGTAACCCACGCGCTCGGCGACGCCGGCGACGCCCAGGCCTTCGTCGCGCAGCAGCCGCCGCGCCAGCGCCATGCGCCAGGCGAGCAGGTAGCTCATCGGCGCCATGCCCACGGCGCGGCTGAAGCGCTCAAAGAAGGCCGAGCGCGACAAGGCTGCGGCCTGGGCCAGCGACGCCACCGTCCACGCGTGGGCCGGCGCGTCATGCACACAGCGCAGCGCCGCGGCCAGCCGCGCGTCGGCCAGGCCACGCACCAGGCCGGGCGCCGCAGCCGTGCCCTGCGCGGATCGCAGGGCCTCGATGAGCAACACCTCCAGCAGCCGTGACATCACCTCGTCGCGTGCGGGCCGCAGCGCGCGCGTCTCGTCGACGACCAGTTGCACCAGCGCCGTCAGCCGCGGCTCGCCGCGAACGTGCACTAGCTGCGGCAGCAGCGACACCAGCAGCGCCGCGTCGGGCGAGCCGAACGTGCAGTGGCCCACCAGCAGGCGCACGTCGGCCGGGCCGTCCGGATGGCCCACTCGGTAGCTGCCGTCGGCCTGCTGCGCGGGCAGTGTGTCGGGCAGGTCGGGCGGGGGCGGCTCGGCGCTGCTGTTCGTGAAGGGCTGCGCCGCCGGGACGAGGACGAAGTCGCCGGCCTGCAGCGGCAGTGCGGGCTGCCCGTCAACGGTGAGCTGGCAGCCGCCCTCCAGCACGACGGCATAGAAGGGCAGGCCAGCCTCTGCGCGGCGCACCCGCCAGGCGCCCGCGCCGGCGACGACTTTGGAGAAGCGCGCGCCCGGTTGCAGCAGGCCGACGACCTCGGCCAGTGGATCGATCATGACAGGACGATTGCTAATGTTTTGCGGATCTTCAACTGTAGCCAGTCCTGCGGTGCCGCCCTATCGTGGCGGCATACCCCACCCAAGGACTTCGCCATGAAAACCGTTCTGATCACCGGCTGTTCGTCCGGCTTCGGCCTGGAAACTGCCCGCCACTTCTTGGCCCAGGGCTGGCAGGTCATCGCGACGATGCGCACGCCGCGCGAGGATGCGCTGCCGGCCAGCGAGCGCCTGCGCGTGCTGGCACTGGACGTGACCGACGCCGACAGCATCCGCCGCGCGGTCGCCGCGGCCGGCCCCGTCGACGTGCTGGTCAACAACGCCGGCATCGGCCTGCTGGGCGCGCTCGAAGGCATCCCGATGGCGCAGGTGCGCGAGATCTTCGAGGCCAACACCTTCGGCACGATGGCGATGACTCAAGGCCTGCTGCCGCAGTTCCGCGAGCGCCGTGCCGGCGTGGTCATCAACGTGACGTCCAGCGTGACGCTGAAGGCCTTGCCGCTGCTGGCCGTCTACACGGCGAGCAAGGCGGCGGTGAACGCCTTCACCGAAGTGCTGGCGCTGGAGCTGGCGCCGTTCGGCATCCGCGCGCACCTCGTGTTGCCGGGCCGTGCGCCGACCACCCGCTTTGGCGAGAACGCGCGCTCGCGCATGCAGGGCAGCATCCCCGAGGCCTATGCCGAGATGGCCGGGCAGGTGTTTGCCGGCTGGGCGCAGTCGACGGAAGAGGTCACGCGGGCGCGGGACGTGGCCCAGGCGGTCTGGCGTGCGGCGACCGATGCCGACAGCCCGATGCGGCTGGCGGCGGGCGCCGACGCGCTGGCGCTGATGGCCTGAGCGCGGCCGCTCAGCTCGGCTCGGGCACGCAGGCCGCGGCCATCAGCGATTCAAGCCGCCAGCCCTGCGCCGAGTACAGCGCGCGACCGTCCTCCGTCGCGACGAGCAGGCCTTCGCGTGCGCCGGCGGCGCGGGCGGCCTGGGCCAGCAGCGCCATGGCGTGGCGCGCCAGGCCACGGCGGCGATGAGCCTCGTGCGTGACGACCTGGTCGAAAATCGCATGCGGCCCCGCCAGGCCGACGCGGGCGCGTGCGGCCAGCTCGCCGTCGGGCGTCAGCACGCGGCATTCGAGGGCCACGGCCTCGGCTGTGCAGTCGGCGCGATAGCCGGGCGCCAGGGCGGGGGGCGTGGCCTCGTGCAGCGACGCGCTCATCAGGTATTCGGTGGGCTGCAGCACCCAACTCGCTGGCAGGGCCAGCGTCGCCGGGTCGGCCAGGGCCTTGATCCAGGCGCCGGGGGCTGTGATGCCTTCGGCCCAGGCCTGCAGCCGCTGCGAAGGCCAGGCCGGCAGCAGGTCGCGCCGGCGGTGGCCGGGCAGGCCCACGTCGATGCGCCAGGCGCCATCGTCCAGCGGCCGGGGCTGCGGCATGCCACGCGACGCGGCCCAGCCGCGTCCCCAGGCGACGAGCGCATCGGCCATCGAGCGCCCTGCTGCGGCCCGCGGCCGCGTGTCGTCGAGAGGTGTCGTCATCGTCGGCATTATTGGCCGCCCTGCGTTGCGGCCACCGACGCGCCGGCTGGGGCACCCTGACGCAGCCAGCCGTCGATGCGCTGCTCCAGCAGGCTCAGCGGCAGCGCGCCGGCGCCCAGCACCTGGGCGTGGAAGTCGCGCACGTCGAAGCGCGGGCCCAGCGCCGCCCGGGCGCGCTCGCGCAGCGCCAGGATGCGCAGCTCGCCGACCTTGTAGGCCAGCGCCTGGGCCGGCCAGGCCATGTAGCGTTCCACGTAGCGCCGCGCCTCGGCCTCGTCGTAGCCCTCGACGTCGCGCTCGTAGCGCAAGGCCTGCTCGCGCGTCCAGCCCAGCGCATGCAGGCCGGTGTCCAGCACCAGGCGCACGGCGCGGTGCAGCTCGTTGGTCAGGCGGCCCAGGCGCGCCGCGCGGTCACCGTAGACGCCCAGTTCGCCGCCCAGGCTCTCGGCGTACAGCGCCCAGCCCTCGCCGAACGCGCTGTACCAGAGGAAGCGCCGGAAGCGCGGCAGCGCCAGCTCCTGCTGCGAGGCCATCTGGTAGTGGTGGCCGGGCTGGCCCTCGTGCAGCAGCAGCGAGGCCATGCCCGGCGTGGGGTAGTCGCGGGCGTTCGCCACGACGACGTTGAAGACGCCGGGCCGCGAGCCGTCCTGGGCCGGCGGCGTGTAGGCGTCGGACGCCGTCGCGACGCGCAGCGGGTCGACGGGGCGCACCTCCAGCCGCGCCCGCGGTGCGCTGCGGAACAGCCGTGGCAGCCTGGCCTCGATGTCGCGGTTCAGCGCGGCATAGCTGGCCAGCACCTCGGCCTCGGTGGTGAACGGCCGCAGCTCGGGCCGCTGGCCGACGTGGGCCAGAAAGTCCGACTGGCTGCCCGCGTCGCCGAACTCGGCCTGCACGGCGCTGATCTCGCGCTGGATGCGCGCGACCTCGCGCAGTCCCAGCGCGTGGATGTCGGCGACGCTCAGGGCGGTCGTCGTGCGGCTTTGCACGAGGGCGCGGTACCAGGCCGCGCCGCCGGGCAGGGCCGACAGGCCGGCCGTGTCGCGGCAGCGCGGCAGATAGGTCTGGGCGATGAAGCGGCTCAGCCGGGTCATTGCCGGGCGGATCTCGTCGTCCACCACGTGCGCATAGCCCGCGCGCAGCCGCTCGGATTCGGCCCCGCCTTGCGGCAGGCGGGCAGCGGCCTGCATGAAGGGGTTGGCCTCGGCCGCGGCCAGCGCGTCGATCTGGGCCAGCACGCGCGCCATGACCGGCCGCGGCTGCGTGATGCCGCGGGCCAGGCCGGTGCGCAGGTTGGCGATGGCCTGGTCCGCCCAGGCCGGCAGCCCCTGCAGCCGCTGCAGGAAATGCTCGTGCTGCTGCAGCGTCTGCAGCGGCTGGGCGGCGTTGCCGCTGGCGTATTCGGCCAGCTGCGAGGGCAGGCCGTCCATCTGCGTCAGCGGCAGCAGGTGGGTGGGGAAGCGCAGCAGCGCGAGCCGGCTGCGTGCCTCGTAGGCCAGCAGCTCGTGCGTGGTGCGCTCCTCGGCGCCGAGCTGGCGGGCGTCGATGCGGGCCAGCTCGCGCAGCGTGGCGGCGTAGAAGGCCTGCTGGCGCTGGCGGTGGGCCGGCGCGATGTCGATGGCCAGCTGGGCCTCGAAGCGCGGGTCGCCGGTGTTCTCGGTGGCCTGCAGCGGGAAGAGCGTGTAGTAGCCGTCGTAGTAGCGCTCGGCCAGGTCGGCCAGGCGCTGGCCGGCGGTCTGCGCGGCCACGGGCCAGGCCAGCGCGAGCAGCAGTGCGGCGATGACACCGCGCCTCATGCGCCCGCCCCGGCCGACTCGGCCAACAGCGGGCGCAGGCAACGGGCGGCGCAGAAGTCCTGGTAGGCGGCGACGAGGTCGGCCGTCGTGATGTGGCGCTGCACGGTGCCGTCGGCGGCCACGTAGTCCACGTCGCCGCGCACGACCACGTGCAGCACCAGCACCTCGTCGCCCACGGCCTCCCAGCTGTCGACGTTGCCGTCGGGCTCGAAGACGTAGTCACCGGTGCCGATGATGCGGCCGTCGTCCAGGCGGCGCAGGCCCTGCAGGTTCAGGCCGTGCACCTCGCCGTGGTGGCGGTGCAGCGTCAGCTTGGTGCCGGGCGTCAGCCGCATCAGCTCGACCCAGCCGCCGTCGGGCAGGAACTGCAGCGGCAGCGACCATTTGCCGGGGCCCTCGGGGATCCAGGCGTCCAGGCCGGCGCGTTGCAGGGCGGCGGCGACGTGGGCGTGGACATGCGGTTGCAGGCCGTCGAAAGGTGTCGTCAAGGTCATGGGGTCTCCTGTGTGCCAGGGCGCTAGAGTGCCGGCTTGCATGGCTCCGCAAAAGAGCCAAGTCAGGAAGAAAACATGGATCCAAGCCTGGAGCTCAACCTGCCACTCGCCGAGCGCGGGTCCCGCCTGGCCAGCCTGCATGCGGCCTTGCGCGAAGCCATCGCCAGCGGCCGCCTCGCGCCGGGCCTGCGCCTGCCGTCCTCGCGCGAGCTGGCGGCGAGCGTGGGCGTGTCGCGCAACACAGCCGTGGCCGCCTACGAGCTGTTGGCGTCCGAGGGTTGGCTGGAGTCGCGCGGCGCGGGCGGCAGCTTCGTCGCGGAGCTGCCGCGGGCGGCGGTGGCCGTGTCGGACCGCGCCAGCGTGGCGCCCTGGGCCGACAGCCGCTGGCTGCGCGGCGAGGGCGGCGGCTGGCCGGCGTTGCTCACCAGTGGGCCGCCACCCGCCTGGCAGTTCAAGACCGGCCTGCCGGACATTGCGAGCTTCCCGTTCGAGGTGCTGCGCCGCCTGCAGACGCGCGCGCTGCAGCACGCTGCGCGGGAGCCGGCACGCTACCCGGAGGCGCAAGGCCTGCGCGCGCTGCGCGAGGCGATCGCGGGCCATGTGTCGTCGTCCCGCGCGGTGGCCTGCACGGCGGATGACGTGGTCATCACGGCCGGCGCACAGCAGGCGTTCGACCTGATCGCGCGCGTGCTGGTCACACCGGGTCGCACGCTGGCCGCCGTCGAGAACCCCGGCTACCCGCCGCTGCGCGCGGCGCTGCTGGGGGCCGGCGCGTCGCTCGCGCCGGTGCCGCTGGATGCCGAGGGGCTGGTCGTCGGCGCCTTGCCACCGGAGGCCCGCATCGTCTGCGTGACGCCGTCGCACCAGTCACCGCTGGGCATGGCGATGTCGCTGGCGCGGCGGCGCGACCTGCTGAACTGGGCCGCTGCGCGCCAGGCCGTCGTCATCGAGGACGACTACGACGGCGAATTCCGTTTCACGTCGCGGCCGCTGGATGCGCTCAAGACGCTGGACCGCGACGGGCGTGTGTTCTATGTCGGCACGCTGTCCAAGAGCATGCTGCCGGCGCTGCGCCTGGGCTATGTCGTCGCACCGGCCTGGGCGCGCGACGCGCTGGTGGCCGCCAAGCATGCGGCGGGCTTCGGCACGCCGGCGCTGACGCAGGCCGCCGTCGCGGACTTCATCGCCGAAGGCCACCTGCTGCGGCATGTGCGCCGCATGCGGGCCGAGTACGGCGAGCGGCGGCGCGTGCTGGAGCAGATGCTCAAGCGCCATCTGGGCGAGCGGGTGGCGATCTACCCCGCCATCGCGGGCCTGCACCTGGCGGTGGCGTTGCCGGCCGGCATGGACGCTGACGAGCTGACGCGCCGGGCCTGGACCGCCGGCGTGGGCGTGGAGCCACTGAGCCGCTACTGGCTGGGCGCAGGCGGCGTGCAGGGGCTGGTGCTGGGCTACGGCAGCATCACGGCGGCGCGCATCCCGGAGGCCGTGCGCCGGCTGGCCAAGGCATTTGGCACCCTGTGAATCGCCGGATTTGGCTCTGTGCCGTGGCGGGCCGTTTGCCTACGCTGGCGGCTTCGCATCACGGAGCCCCCCATGCCCCATTTCATGTGCCGCACCTGCGGCAGCGAGCACGAGGACAGCCCGCAGCCGCCCGCGCTGTGCCCCGTCTGCAACGACGAGCGCCAGTACGTCGGCTGGCAGGGCCAGGCCTGGACCACGCACGAGGAACTGGCCACCACGCACCGCAACCGTCTGGAGATGGACCAGGGGCTGTTCGGCATCGGCATCGCGCCGGGCTTTGCGATCCCGCAGCGGGCGCTGCATCTGCCCGAGGCCGGCGTGTTGTGGGAGAGCACGGCGCTGGTCACGGACGAGGCCGTGGCCGAGCTGAAGCGGCGCGGTGGCGTTGATCGCATCGCCATCTCGCACCCGCATTTCTATTCGGCGATGGTGCGCTGGAGCGAGGCGCTGGGCGGTGTGCCGATCTTCGTGCACGAGAACGACCGGCAATGGGTCAGCCGCGGCTCGCGCTGGGTGGAGTTCTGGCGTGGCGACACGTTGAGCCTGGGGCGTGGCGCGACGCTGCTGCGTTGCCCGGGGCACTTCCCCGGCAGCACGGTGCTGCACTGGCAGGGCCAGGATCGCGCGCTGCTGCTGGCGGGCGATTCGCTGCATGTGACGCAGGACAGGCGCCACGTGAGCTTCATGTACAGCGTGCCCAACCACGTGCCGGCGCGGCCGGCGCTGGTGCGCGAGACGCAGGCGCGGCTGCGTGGCGTCGAGTTCGACGATGTCTACGGCTTCACCTGGGGCCTGAACATCATCGGCCGCGGCCGAGCCGCGGTCGATCAGTCCTTCAAGCGCTACTTCGGCATGATCGGTCAGCCTGCCTGATCTGCCTGACCGGCCTGCTCGCGCAGCCAGGCCAGCGTGGCTTGCGCGCTGGGCGACGGGGTGCGCTCGCGGCTGACGGCGAGGTGGTAGGTGTGGCCTGCAATGGCGGGCCCGAAAGGCTGGGCCAGGTGGCCGGCGGCCAGTTCCTCGGCCACCAGGGGCAGGCTCAAAAGCGCGACGCCGTGGCCGGCCACGGCGGCCTGGATGGCGTGGCCTTCGTCCGAGAAGCGCAGCTGCCCCGCCGACGATGGCGGCGCGATGCCTGCTGCGTCGAACCAGCGCTGCCACGTCGGGTTCTCGGGCCGTCGCCGCTTCCAGTCGAAGCAGATCAGCGGCACGCGCGCGAGGTCGTCCACGCTGCGCACGCCCAGCCGCGGGTTGGCGACCGGGGCGAACTGGTCGGTGAACAGCGGTTCCGCGACAAGGCCGGGGTACGGCCCGCGGCCGTAGCGGATCGCGATGTCCACGGCCGTCGAGCGCAGGTCGGCGAGGTCGTCGGAGGCCTGCAGTCGAAGATCCACGTCCGCGTGCCGGCGTTGGAAGTCGGCCACGCGCGGCAGCAGCCACTTCACGGTGAACGCGTGCGTCGCCGAGATCACGACCTGCGGCCGGCGCCGCGGCTCGGCCAGCCGGTCCAGCGCGGCCTGGAAGCCGTCGAAGCCATCGCGCAACACGGGGTAGAGCTGGCCGCCGGCCGCGGTCAGCACGACGCGCCGCACCTGGCGCTCGAACAGCGCGACGCCCGTGGCGGCCTCGAGCGCCCGGATCTGGTGACTGATGGCCGTCGGCGTGACGGCCAGCTCCTCGGCCGCCGCCTTGAAGCTGGACAGTCGCGCGGCGGCTTCGAAGGCGCGCAGCGCGGACAGCGGCAGGTTGCGGCGGTTCATGATCGGCCACGCTCGATAGATGAAATTGATTCATCTTACGGCTGACAAATCAACCTTTGTCGCGCTCGCTGTCGGTCTCTATCTTTCGTTCACGGCAGCCCTGCCGTACGCATGAATGAAAGGAATGCAACCATGCTGGAACGCGTCATCACCCATCCCGACCCGTACGAGCCTTACCTTCTGTCCCAGGGCATCAAGGCTGGCGGGCTGTTGTTCATTTCCGGCCAGGCCGGGGCCGGTGCCGACGGGCGCATCGTGCCGGGCGGCTTCAAGGCGCAGGGCGAGCAGGCGTTCGCCAACCTGCGCCGCGCGCTGGAGGCCGGCGGCGCCAGCCTGAAGGATGTCGCCAAGGTCACCATCTTCGTGACCGACATGGGCCACTTCGACGACGTGGTCGCGCTGCGGCGCCAGTTCTTCTCGGCGCCTTACCCGGCCGACACCATCGCCGAGATCAAGGCGCTGTACACGCCCGAGGCGATGATCGAGATCGAGGCCATCGCCGTCGTGCCCGGCGATGGTGTGCAGTCGTGAGCGGCCTGTTCTCGCCCCTGGCCCTCGGGCCGCTGCGGCTGGCGAACCGACTGGTCGTCGCGCCGCTGACGCGTGTCAGCGCGACGGCTGGCGGCCATGCGACGCCACGCATGGCCGAGTACTACGCGGAGTTCGCGCAGGGCGGCTTCGGTCTGGTCATCACCGAGGGCATCTACACGGACCGTGCCTACGCGCAGGGTTATCTGTTCCAGCCGGGCCTCGCCGACGACGCGCAGCGCGACGCCTGGCGGCCGGTCGTGGACCGCGTGCACGAGGCGGGCGGGCGCATCGTCGCGCAGTTGATGCACGCGGGCGCGATCTCGCAGGGCAACCCGCATCGCGCCCGGCCCAAGGGGCCGTCGGCCGTGCAGCCGGCAGGCCAGCAGATGGCGGTCTACCGCGGCGAGGGGCCTTACCGCATGCCCGAGGCGATGAGCGGCGACGAGATCGAGCACGCGGTGTCGGGCTTTGCCGCGGCGGCCGCACATGCGCGGGATGCGGGCTTCGACGGCGTCGAGATCCACGGCGCCAACGGCTATCTGCTGGACCAATTCCTGACGGCGCACACCAACCTGCGCGACGACGCCTACGGCGGCACGCTGGCGCGGCGGCTGACGCTGGGCGTGGCGGTGGCGCACGCGGTGCGCGCGGCCGTGGGCCCGAACTTCGTGGTCGGCTACCGCGTGTCGCAGGCCAAGGTCAACGACTACACGCACCGATGGGCCGGTGCGCAGGCGGACGCCGAGCTCGTGTTCCGCACGCTGGCGGCGTCGCCCATCGACTACCTGCACACGACCGAGTTCGAGGCCTGGCAGCCGGCCTTCGGTGACGGCCGTGGCCTGGCGGCGCTGGCGCGGCGGCATGGCGGCAAGCCGGTCATCGCCAACGGCTCGCTGCACGACCCCGCCCGGGCGCGGGCGCTGCTGGCGCGCGGCGAGGCCGACCTCGTCGCGCTGGGGCGCGGCGCCATCGCGAACGCGGACTGGCCGCGGCGCGTTCAGGCCGGTGAGGCGCTCGAACCCTTCGACCCCGCGATCCTGTCGCCGCTGGCCGACCTGGCCAATGCTGACCGCTTGCGCGCGTGCTGCCCCTGACGTCCCGCCGCAAGCCGAGCGCCGAGGGGCTTCACGTCATGCGGCCTTCTCGACGTGCGCATGGCGCGTGTACAGGAAGTCGATGACCTCCTTGCGCGCATGCACGTAGCGCGGGTCTTCGGCCAGCTCGACACGCACGCGCGGGCGCGGGATGTCGACATGCAGGATGTCGCCGATGGTGGCCGCCGGGCCGTTGGTCATCATGACGATGCGGTCGCTCAACAGCACGGCCTCGTCGACGTCGTGCGTCACCATGACGACCGTGCTCTGCGTGCGCGCAACGATCTTCAGCAGCTCGTCCTGCAGCCGCGCGCGGGTCAGCGCGTCCAATGCGCCGAAGGGCTCGTCCATCAGCAGCACCTTGGGTTCCATGGCCAGGGCCCGGGCGATGCCGACGCGCTGCTTCATGCCGCCGGAGATTTCGTGCGGGCGCTTCTGCAGCGCATGGCTCATGCCCACCAGCTCCAGCGCGGCCTTGGCGCGCAGGTGCAGGCGAACGCTGGGCTCCTTGCCGCCGAACACGGACTCGACGGCCAGCAGCACGTTCTCCAGGCAGGTCAGCCAGGGCAGCAGCGAGTGGTTCTGGAACACCACCGCGCGCTCGGGGCCGGGCGCGGCGATCTCGCGGCCGTCGCAGATCAGCGCGCCCTCGGTGGGCCGCAGCAGCCCGGCGATGAGGTTGAGCAGCGTGGACTTGCCGCAGCCCGAGTGGCCGATCAGCGTGACGAACTCGCCGCGCTGCACCTGCAGGTTGACATCCTGCAGCGCGTGAAAGCGCCCCTTGCGGGTGGTGAACGCCATCTCGGCGTGCTGGACTTCGATGAAGGCACGGTCGCTCATGGTTCAGTCCTCAAAGGAGAAGTGCTTGGCAAGGCTCATCAGCGCCCACTCGAGCAGCAGCCCGACGATGCCGATGACGAAGATGGCGATGATGATGTGGGCGACGTTGAGGTTGTTCCACTCGTCCCAAACCCAGAAGCCGATGCCCACGCCGCCGGTCAGCATCTCGGCCGCGACGATGACCAGCCAGGCCGTGCCCACCGACAGGCGCACGCCCGTCAGCACATAGGGCAGCACAGCGGGCAGCAGGATGCGGGTGATGACCTTCCACTCGCTGAGCTTGAGCACGCGTGCGACGTTCAGGTAGTCCTCCGGCACGCGCTGCACACCCACGGCCGTGTTGACCACCATGGGCCAGATCGAGCAGATGAAGATGGTCCAGATCGCGGCCGGGTTGGCGCTCTTGAACACCAGCAGGCCGATGGGCAGCCAAGCCAGCGGTGAGACCGGCTTGAGCAGTGCGATCAGCGGCGAGACCATGCGGCTGGCGAACTCGAAGCGGCCGATGATGAAGCCCAGCGGGATGCCCACCAGCGCCGCGAGACCGAAGCCCATGCCCACGCGCTGCAGCGAGAACAGGATGTTCCAGCCTATGCCCTGGTCGTTGGGGCCCTTGCTGTAGAAGGGATCGGAGAACAGCTTGACGGCGGCATCGAAGGTGGCCGCCGGGGTTGGAAAGCTGCCGCCCTTCATCGTCGCCAGCCCCCAGATGCCGACCAGCAGCGCGAGGCTGAGAAAGGGCGGCAGCACGCGCAGCGCCAGGCCGCGCCAGTCGATGGGGTCGCGCTTGGGGGCGGCCTTGGGTTCGGGCGTCTTGGCGGCGGTGTCGATGGGTGCGGCCGGGCGGCTGACGCTGACCGGCGCGGTGGCGACGCTGTCGCCGGGCGAATGGAAGACGGCGGAGACCATGATTTACACCTTTACCTTGAAGCTGTCCGCGTACTTGGCGGGGTCCTTGCCGTCCCAGACGACGCCGTCGAGCAGCTTGGAGCTGCGCATCGGGTCCTTGGGCACGCTGATCTTGAGCGCGCTGGCGGCCTGCGTGTACAGGGCCGTCTGGTTGATGGCCTTGGCGGTGCCCAGGTAGTCGGGGTGGTCCTTGATCAGGCCCCAGCGCTTGTGCTGGGTCAGGAACCACATGCCGTCGCTCAGGTAGGGGTAGTTCACCGCGCCGTCGTCGAAGAACTTCATGTGGCGCGGGTCGTCCCAGGTCTTGCCCAGGCCGTTCTGGTAGCGGCCCAGGATGCGCTGGTTGATCGCGTCGACGCCGGTGTTGACGTAGGCCTTGTCGGCGATCGTCTCGGCCATCTTGTTCTTGTTGGACAGGCCGGCGTCGATCCAGCGGCTGGCCTCCAGCACGGCCATGATGACGGCGCGCGCGGTGTTGGGGTACTTCTTGACGAAGTCGCCGGTGGTGCCCAGCACCTTCTCGGGGTGCTCGGGCCAGATGTCCTGCGTGGTGGTGGCCGTGATGCCGATGCCGTCAATGATGGCGCGGTGACCCCAGGGCTCGCCGACGCAGTAGCCGTCCATGTTGCCCACGCGCATGTTGGCCACCATCTGCGGCGGCGGCACGGTGATGACCTTGGCATCCTTCTGCGGGTTGATGCCGTGGGCCGCCATCCAGTAGTACAGCCACATCGCGTGCGTGCCGGTGGGGAAGGTCTGCGCGAAGGTGTATTCGCGCTTGTCCTTGGCCATGACCTTGGCGAGCGAGGCGCCGTCCACCGCGCCGGCGTCGGCCAGCTTCTTGGACAGCGTGATGGCCTGGCCGTTGCGATTCAGCGTCATCAAGACGGCCATGTCCTTCTTGGCGCCCGACACGCCCAGGTGCACGCCGTAGATCAGGCCGTACAGCACATGGGCCATGTCGAGCTCGCCGTTGACGAGCTTGTCGCGCACGCCGGCCCAGGAGGCTTCCTTGGTGGGGATGATCTTGATGCCGTACTTCTTGTCGAAGCCCAGCACGGAGGCCATGACGACGCTCGCGCAGTCGGTCAGCGGGATGAAGCCGATGCGCACTTCCTCCTTCTCGGGCTTGTCGGAGCCTTGCGCCCAGGCGCCACCGGCAAGGCCGAGGGTGGGCAGGGCGGCGGCAGCGGCGAGCAGGCTGCGGCGCTGCAGGTGGGGCGTGGCGTTCGAGTTGTCGCTGGCGGTCATCACGGGCTCCTGAGATGCAAAGCGAAACGACGTCGCGACCGTGCTGCTCCGCCGCCGCGACCGAGCGGGCAGGGAATAGGGGAGGTCGGACGCCGTTGTCCTGAAGTGCCGGCCGATTGAACAGCCGGCCGGCCCAAGAGGCCTGCGCCATTGCAGGCCTCGCTGCTGTTTGAGCAGATTGCGTGCCAGCTTCGGCAGGGAGGCCTCTGGCCCGGTTTGCACGCGCTTGGCGCATGGCAGCCGCCGCGCCGGGCGGTTTGCGCCGCGCCGGTGCGTGGGGTCAATGGCCGTGTTGGTGCGCTGCGCCCTCAGCGGGGGCGCAGCAGCTGATGCGCATCAATCAGGCGCGTCGCGACGGTGGCCAGCGTCTGGCCGCCGTCCATCGCGAGCTGGCGCATGCGCTGGAAGGCGGCCTCCTCGTCCAGGCCTTGCTCGCGCATCAGGATGCCGCGGGCCCGCTCCACCAGCTTGCGCTCGGCGAGCTGGGTCTGCGCGTGGCGCAGGTCGCGCTGCAAGGCCTGGTCATGCTCGAAGCGGGCCAGCGCCAATTGCAGCAGCGCCCCCAGCCGCTGCGGCGGCAGTCCGGCCAGCTGCAGTGCGCTGACGCCGGCCTGCAGCGCGGCGCGCATGGACTCGGGCGCCATCTGCTCGGCAAACAGCAGCACCGGGCGCGGGCGCAGCGCCTGCGCTTCGGCGAGCTGGGTCAGCAGCTCGGGCGTGGGGTGGTCGCAGTCGATCAGCAGCAGCTCGGGGGCCAGGCGCTGCAGGGCATTGCCCAGCGCGGTGGGCTCGGCGACAAGGTCCAGCACGTCGACGAGCTGGCAGCGCAGCCGGATCAGCTCCAGGCGAATGACCGGGCTGCGACGCTGGCCGGCGTCGGCCAGCAGCACGCGCAGGCCGGGAAGGGAAAGCGGGTTCATGCCCCAGGGCAGTGCAAGTAGCGTGCCTTGGGAGAAAAGCTTGGGGGCCTCAGCGGCGGATCGGCAGGTGCAGCTCGACGATGCCGCGTTGGCCGGCGGCGGGCTGGGTGATGTAGCGCGCACAGGGCGGCAGGCGCGGGTCGGGCTGGCGCTGCTCCACGCGCAGGCGCTGCATCGCCTGGTACCAGGCCAGCTCCAGCGCCTCGGGTGGGCCGTCGAAGCGCAGCACATAGGCCGCGTGGGGCGGCTGCTCAGTCAACGTCAGGCCTGCGGGCGTGGGCGCGCCGTCCGGCAGCTCGACGCCGACCTTGCAGTCGACGATGCGCAGCTTGAGCTGGGTCTTCAGGTAGTGGACGACCGCGGTGCCGTCGCTGCGGCCCAGGCCTGCGCGCACGGCGGCGATGCGCGGCGGCAGCTCGGCGGCCAGCGTGTCCAGTGGGCCGCGGTAGGCTTGGCTGGCGCAGCGGCGTGCGGGCTGGTCCTGCACGCCGAGGTAGTCCAGCGTGTAGGCCGGCGGTGCGGTCT
This sequence comes from Roseateles sp. P1_C6, assembly GCF_056406315.1. Lineage (NCBI taxonomy): Bacteria > Pseudomonadati > Pseudomonadota > Betaproteobacteria > Burkholderiales > Sphaerotilaceae > Roseateles > Roseateles sp. P1_C6. The sequence continues at coordinate 194,368 of NZ_JBFUAK010000005.1, read as the reverse complement.
CCAGCGTGGCGGCCAGTCGGTCCAGGCCGAAGCGCAGGTCCAGCGCCGTCGCGCCGCGCACCGTGGCCGCAAAGGCGCGCAGCGTGAAGGCGACGCGGCCCTTGAAGCGCCAGGTCACCCGCGTGCCGCCCGGCGCCGGGTCGAAGCGCCAGTCCGAGCGGCCGCGCACGGCAAAGGGCAGCGCGAAGTCCAATCGCTGGCGCAGCGTCTGCGCCGCCGACGGCAGCTGGCGCAGGCGGGCGCGTCCGACCTGAGGCACGTCCCAGGCCAGCGTCGCGCCGTCGACCGACGCCCGCGCGTCGCGCGCGTGTTCTAGCCAGGGGTTCCAGGCCTGCCACTGCGCCAGGTCGGCCACGCGGGCCTGGATGGCTTCGGGCGGCGCGGCGATGAGCCGGCTCTCCTCGGCCCGCACGCGGCCGCTGTAGCGCCCCATGTAGACGAACAGCAGCACGACCATGAAGGCCAGCGCGAAGAGGAGGGCGCTCATCGTGCCGCCCCGGTCAGAGCATGCCCATCATCTTGGGCACGATCAGCGTCAGCCATGGCCAGTACGTGACGATGACGAGGAACACGATCATCGTCAGTAGCCAGGGCATGACGGCCTTGGTCAGCTCGGTGATGCCCAGCTTGGAGATGCCGGACGCGACGTACAGGTTCAACCCCACCGGCGGGTGGCACAGGCCCACTTCCATGTTGACGTCGATCAGGATGCCGAAGTGCACCGGGTTCACGCCCAGCTGCATGGCGGCCGGGAAGAAGATGGGCGCCATGATCAGGATGATGGACGACGGGTCCATGAAGTTGCCCGCGCCCAGCAGCACCAGGTTGACGACGAACAGGAAGCCGTTCTGGCCCAGGTTCATCGACAGCAGCCAGTCGGCCAGCTGGTGCGGCAGGTTCTCGTTGGCCAGCACGAAGGAGAACAGCACCGCGTTCGTGATGATGTACAGCAGCATCGCGGACATGTTGGCCGAGTCCTTCAGCACCTTGGGTACGTCCTTGAGCCGCAGGTCCTTGTAGACGAAGATCGCCACGAAGAAGGAGTACACCGCCGCCATCGCCGCCGCCTCGGTCGCCGTGAAGGCGCCCGACCAGATGCCGCCGACGATGATGACGACGAGCAGCAGGCCCCAGAAGCTCTTGCGGAAGGCCGCGAAGCGCTCGCCCCAGCCGGCACGCACCATGCGCGGGTAGTTGTTCTTGCGGGCGATGTACCAGGTCACTGCGGCCAGCATCAGCGCCAGCACGATGCCGGGCAGCAGGCCGGCGACGAACAGCGCGCCGATGGAGGTGTTGGTCGAGATCGCGTAGATGACCTTGGGGATCGACGGCAGCATCAGGATGCCCAGCGACCCGGCCGTGATGATGACGCCGGCGCCGAAGCGCATCGGGTAGCCGTGCGCCACCATGGCCGGCAGCACGATGGAGCCGATGGCCACGACCGTCGCGACCGACGAGCCGCAGACCAGCGCGAACATCGAGCAGGCCAGGATGGACGCCAGCGCCAGGCCACCGTGGAAGTGGCCCACCATGGACGTGGCGAAGTTGATCATCCGCCGCGCGACACCCCCGTGGGTCAGGAAGTTGCCGGCCAGGATGAAGAAGGGGACGGCCATGATTTCCCACTTCTCGATGCCGGTGAACAGCTTGAGCGCCACCGATTCGATGGGCACCTGCGTCATCGTGAAGATGAAGGTCAGCACCGTGAGGCCCAGCGAGATGCTGATCGGCATGCCGGTCAGCATCAGTGCCAGCAGCAGACTGAAGATGATGAGGGCGTTCATTTCCTGGCCTCCTCGACCTGCAGGGGCGTCTGTTCATCCACGCCTTCGACATAGGCGTGGTCGTGGGTGGGCAGCTCGCCGGTCTTCCAGAACGCGACGCAGACCTGGATGAAGCGGTAGCACATCAGCGCCGAGCCCAGCGGAATGGCGGAGTAGACGATCCAGGTGGGCCACTCCAGGTCGGGCGTGGTCGGGCCTTCGAAGACGTCCTCGCGCGGCTGGCCGATCAGGTCCAGGAAGGCATGGTGGGCGCCGTTGTCCCAGACGAAGGCGCCGCCCAGCCAGGCGATGACGCCGGTGAACACCGCGCCGGCCAGCAGTCCGAAGATGACGAAGCGACCGCGGTTCCTGGGCGCCATGCGGTTGATGACGACGTCCACGCCGACGTGGATGCCGGTGCGCACGCCATAGGCCGCGCCGAACTTGCACATCCACACGAACAGGATGATGCACAGCTCCTGCGCCCAGCTCATGTGGACCTTCAGCGCCAGGTCCTGGATGTAGGGCACGCCGGCGAGGTAGCGGTGCACGACGGCGACAAAGATCACCAGCGTGGCCGCGGCCATCAGGAAGGAGATCAGCCACTCCTCCAGATGGTTCAGCGCTTTGTTAATCATGGTTGCTCTCCGATCAACGGAAACGGCTGCGCCTGCCAAGGGCCGTGGCGGCCCTGGCATGGCGAGGCGCGGGACGGGGATTTACTTCGGGGCGACGAAGCCGGCGGTCTTGTAGGCGGCCTCGATGGTGGCCTTGCCGACGCGCGACTCCATCTCCTTGTGGACGGGCATCAGCGCCTTCTTCCACTCGTTGGTCTCGGCCGGCGTGGGCGTGTAGATGGTCACGCGGCCGCTGGCCTTGATGCCTTCCAGCGCGCGGCCGTTCTCGGTGCTGGCGATGGCGTTGGCGTAGACGGTCGAGTCCTTGATCGCGCCTTCCAGCTGCGTGCGGATGTCGGCCGGCAGGCCGTCCCAGAACTTCTTGTTGACGATCAACGCATAGGCCAGGTGGCCATGGTTGGACAGCGTCATGTGCTTCTGCACTTCGAAGATCTTCTGCGTATAGAAGTTGCTCGGCACGCCTTCGGTGCCGTCCACGACGCCGGTCTGCAGCGCCTGGTACAGCTCGCTGAAGGCCATGACCTGCGGGATCGCGCCCAGCGCGCGCATCTGCGCGTCCAGCACCTTGCTGGACTGGATGCGCATCTTCATGCCCTTGAAGTCCGCCACGTTGTGCAGCGGCTTGTTGGCGCTCATGATGTGGAAGCCGTTGTCCCAGTAGGCCAGGCCCTTGATGCCCTTGGGCTCCAGCTTCTTGAACAGGTCGGCGCCGAGCTGCCCGTCGGTCACGGCGCGGAAGGCGTCGGTGTCCTTGAACAGGTAGGGCAGGTCGAAGACCTCGAACTCCTTCACGCCCAGCGGGCCGAACTTGGCCAGCGACGGGGCCAGCATCTGCACCGAGCCCAGCTGCAGCGCCTCCATCTCTTCCTTGTCCTTGTAGAGCTGGCTGTTGGGGTACAGCTCGATCTTCACGCGGCCATTGGTGCGCTGCTCGGCCAGCTCCTTGAAGCGCTGCGCGCCCTTGCCCTTGGGCGTGTCGGGCGCGACGACGTGGCTGAACTTGATGACGATGGGCGCCTGGGCGATGGCCGCGAACGGAAGGGCCAGTGCAGCGGCGAGCACGAGACGACGCAGGGTCATGGGAGTCTCCGGATGTTGGAATTGGATGGACGGCATTCTTGCGAGTGGGCCTGGGCGCGCAAAGTTGTGGAGTTCCACATTTCTGATCACCTTTACTCTTCTTAGACTGCAGGCCATGAAGTTGCGCGAGCTCCTGCCCCAAAGCCTGTGGCTCGCGCCGATGGCGTTGTCGCTGATCTTCGTGCTGGGCGTGCTGGCCTGGGTGCGCGCCAACGAGGCCGAGGAGCAGGAGCAGCAGCGCCAGACGCTGATCTCCGACGCGCTCAGCACCGAGGCCCAGCTGCGCGACCGCATCGGCGAGGAGCAGGCCCACCTGCGCCAGCTCGCCCAGGCGCTGCTCGGCAAGCCGCCCAGCGAGGCGCTGCTGGCCGACCACGCCGAGGTGGTGTCCGGGTTGCGGCGGCTGTGGCAGTCGGTCACCTGGCTCGATGCCCGCAACCGCGTGCTGGCCGAGGTGTCGGGCCGCGGCGACATCGGGCGGCTGGAGGACGGCTTGTCGCTGCACCTGACCGCGCCGGTCGGCAGCACGGGCGTGCTGGTCGTGCGTTACCCGCCGGCGCTGCTGCTCAAGCGCGGCGTGCCCTGGTGGCTGGCACGCAAGTACGACGTGCAGCTGGTCGACAGCGCCGACCAGGTCATCGCTTCCAGCACCGAGTCGCCGCTGCGCGCCGCGCAGGCGTCGCGGCCCAGCTACCGCGTCGCGCTGACCGGCCCGCTGCGCGCCAGCCCGCTGACGCAGGAGACGCTGACCGACGCCGCGCTGGAGCTGACGGTGCGCGACCCGGTCGTCAACGGCGTGCGGCCGCTGGCCTGGGTGCTGGTGGCCGGCTTCCTGCCGCTGATCGCCGTCGCCAGCGCGCTGATCCGCCGCCAGATGCGCCAGGTGCAGCGCGCCGAGGTGGCCGGCCGCACCGAGGCCGCGTGGCGGCGCGCCATGGAGGACTCGGCGCTGGTGGCGCTGCGCGCGCGCGACTTCGACGGCCGGCTGCTCTACGTCAACCGCACCTTCTGCGACATGGTGGGCCTGCCGGCCGAGGCCCTGGTCGGGCTGCTGCCGCCCATGCCCTACTGGCCGCCGGACACGCTGGCCGAGGTGACCGAGCGCAACCGCCGCAACCTCGCCGGCCACGCGCCGCGGGACGGCTACGAGTCGCTGTGGCGGCATTCGTCGGGCCGCATGCTGGACGTGATGGTGTTCGAGTCGCCGCTGGTGGACGCGGGCGGGCGCCAGATCGGCTGGATGGGCAGCATCATCGACATCACCGAGCGCAAGCGGCTGGAGGAGCGCGAGCGCCGCCAGGTCGAGACGCTGGCCCACAACGCGCGGCTGACCATGCTGGGCGAGGTCGCGTCCACGCTGGCCCACGAGTTGAACCAGCCGCTGACGGCCATCGCCAGCTATGGCGCGGGCATCAGCAACTCGCTGGCCAAGCTGGGTGTGCAGGACGAGCTGGTGCTGGGCGCACTGCAGCGCCTGGGCCAGCAGGCCGAGCATGCCGGCCGCATCGTCGCGCGCATCCGCGAGTTCCTGACCCGGCGCGAGCCGCGCCACGAGCGTTGCGATCTGCACGAGGTCATCGCCGCGGCCGTCGACCTGCTCAAGCGCGACTGCCAGCGCCGCGGCGTCACGCTGGAGTTGTCGCTCGCGCCCGGCGTGCCCGCCGTGCTGGCCGACGCGGTGCTCATCGAGCAGGTGGTCATCAACCTGGTGCGCAACGCGGCCGATGCGCTGCAGGCGCGCAGCAGCGCCCGCCGCATCGCCGTCAGCAGCCGCGTGGCCGGCGACTTCGTGCGCGTCGACGTGCAGGACAACGGCCCCGGCCTGGCCGGCCGACGCGTCGAGCAGCTGTGCGCGCCGTTCTATTCCACCAAGGCCGACGGCATGGGCATGGGCCTGGCCATCTGCCGCTCCATCATCGAAGCCCACCAGGGCGTGCTCGACGCGAGCGAGGCGGCCGGCGGCGGTGCCCTGTTCTCCTTCAGCCTGCCCCTGACCCGCGAACTGAGCCGGGAGACCGTGCATGGCTGACGCCAGCGTCCACCTCGTCGACGACGACACCGGCGTGCGCGACGCGCTCGCCTTCCTGCTGCGCTCGCGCGGCCTCAACGTGCGCGCCTTCGATGGCGGCCCGGCGCTGCTCGCGGCGCTGGACGCCGAGCCGCCGCCGCGCGGCATCTTCCTGCTCGACGTGCGCATGGAGCCCATGACCGGCACGCGACTGCACGACGAGCTGCTGGCCCGCCGGCTGAAGAACCCGGTGCTCTTCCTGACCGGCCATGGCGACATCCCCATGGTCGTCGAGGCGCTGAAGAAGGGCGCCTTCGATTTCCTTGAGAAGCCCTACAGCGACAACGCGCTGGCCGACCGCATCGAGCAGGCGCTGGCCGTGGACGCGGCCATGCAGGCCGAGGGCGCGCAGGCGGCCGAGCGCACCGCGCGCCTGGCCAGCCTGACCGAGCGGGAACGCGAGGTCATGACGCGCGTGGCGGCCGGCAAGCTCAACAAGGTCATCGCGGACGAGCTGAACGTGTCCGTGCGCACCGTCGAGGTCCACCGTGCGCGCGTGTTCGCCAAGCTGGGGGTGAGGTCGGCGGCGGAGGTGGCGACGCTGTTGGCGGGGCGGTAGGGGGGCGGTCAGGGCCAATCCGCGCGCAGCCGGCAGGCGCCGCCCATCGCCGGGTCGCTGATGGAGGGCCGGCCTGTCTCGATGTGGCCGGCGAGCCGGCAGCCGAAGCCCGGCCAGGCGCTCGACGTGAGGCCGACGTCGTACCAATGGCCGTTGTCTACCAGGGGCAGGCGCAGCAGGCGGGTCTCGCCGGGCTGCAGCGACAGCTGCTGTGCGGCCGGCATGGCATGGCGCAGCGGCCGCAGCGCCACCGGCAATGCGCGGCTGCCCGGGTTGGTCAGGCGCAGCAACAGGTCTCCGCTGGCCGTGTCGGCCTGAGCCTCGACGAGCGGCGCGCCGGCCGCGTCCGACGTGCCCATGAAGTGGCGGTGAAAGCCGTTCGGGCCGAGCACCCACAGGTCGTGGCGCGCGTCACCGCCGGGCGCCTGCCAGTCGTCCTGCAGCGTCTTGCCCGCCTCCACCGTGTAGCGGCGTGGCACGGCCTGCAGGTGGAGCCGGTCGTAGACGTGGAACACCGCGCCGGCGGCGCCGGTGTTCTTGAACAGCAGCCGCATCGCACCGGGCCGCGCCTGGGCTTGCACCTGCAGGTCGTACGGCAGCGGCCGCGCCGGACGGCTGGCGCGCGGCTGCTCCGGCAGGCGCGGCGCGTCGGGAATGGTGGGCAGCTGCGTCTTCTCGAACTGCCGCGCCCGTTGGCGGCGCTCCTGGGTGGCTGGCAACGCGGCCACCCAGGCCGAGGCGGCGCGCTCGGGGTCGCGGAAGTCGAAGCAACTGGTCAGGTCACCGCAGACGGCGCGGCGCCACGGGCTGATCAGCGGTTCGCGCACGCCGAAGCGCGCCTCGATGAAGCGCAGCACCGACGAGTGGTCGGCCACCTGCGAGTTGACCCAGCCGCCGCGGCTCCACGGCGAGATCACGTACAGCGGCACGCGCGGGCCCAGGCCGTAGGGGCGGTGCTGGCAGAGCGGGTCCGAGCCGTCGTCCAGACGGTGGTGGTACTCGCCGGCGGTGTCCACGGTGGAGGCGCCGGCTCGCGCGCTGCGGCCGGGCACGATGGCGGCCGGGTCCTCCGGCAGATAGGACGGCACGGCCGGCGGCGGCATGTGGTCGAAGAAGCCGTCGTTCTCGTCGAAGTTGATGAGCAGCACCGTGCGGCTCCACACCTCGGGGTTGGCGGTCAGCGCCTGCAGCACGCGGGCGATGTAGTCGGCACCGGACGCCGGGCTGGACGGGCCGGGATGCTCGGAGCCCTCGGCGGTCGCGACGATCCAGCTGACCTGAGGCAGGCGGCCAGCCAGCACATCGGCCTGCAGCAGGTCGAGGTCGCGCGTGGCGATGCCGCGCGCCTTCAGCGCGGCGTCGTGGCCCGGGCGGTCGTACCAGGCGTCGCGGAAGGGGCGAAAGCCCGCCAGCGGGTTGTCCTCGAAGTTGTCGGCCATGTCCTGGTAGACCTGCCAGTCGACGCCCGCCGCCTGCAGTCGCTCGACATAGGTCGTCCAGCGGTAGTCGGTGTTGCGGTCCGGGCTGAAGCCGCAGCGGCTGTTGTCGGTGGCCGGGCCGCCGGCCACGGCGAAGGGGTCGTTGTGGCCGCTCCACAGGAAGAGCCGATTGGTGTTGGTGCCGGTCTGCGTGGCGCAGTGGTAGTGGTCGCACAGCGTGAAGGCCTGCGCGAGCGCGAACTGGAACGGGATGTCCGCCTCGCGGAAATGACCCATCGCATGGTTGCGCTTGACCCAGGGCCAGTGCGCCATGCGGCCGTGGTCCCAGGCGGCCTGGGCGTCCGCCCACGCGTGCGGGGCGCCGGCGACGCGCATGTGCGCGAAGTCCTGCTGCGTGTTCAGGTGAAAGGGCGGCAGCAGCCGCGCCGGCTCCCCCTGCATCGGCTGCGCGAACACCGTGCGCCCGCCGGGCAGCGGCACCGGGTGCGGGTCGCCGAAGCCGCGCACGCCGGCCAGCGTGCCGAAATAGTGGTCGAAGCTGCGGTTCTCCTGCGTCAGCACGACGATGTGCTGCACGTCCTGCAGCGTGCCGGTGCGCCGCGCAGCGGGGATGGTGAGCGCGGCCTGGATGGCCGGCGGGAAGGCCGCCGCAGCGCCAAGGCCGGCGGCGCCGGCAAGCTGCCGCAGGAAACGGCGTCGGCCGTCATGCGTCATGGGGTGTCTCCATTGCGAGGCTGAGTATTCACGACGCACGGCCCCTTGCCGGTGATCGCGTTTGCATGCACAATGAGTTAACGTTAACACATTGAGCGGCAGGTTTGAAGGTGGCGCCGCACAATGCCGCTTCCCTGTGACGCCAGCACCCCACACCGATGACTCGCAACAAGTCCGCTGCAACCCGCTCTGCCCAGGCGGCCCCCGCGCCCTCGTCGGCGCAAACGCCACCGCCGGCCACTCGCGTCACGGTCGTCGAGGTTGCCCAGCGCGCCGGCGTGTCGCTGATGACCGTGTCACGCGCGCTCAGTGGCAAGGGCTACGTGGCCGAGGCCACGCGGCAGAAGGTCCAGGAGGCCGCGGACGCGTTGGGCTATGTGGCCAACGTGGGTGCTCGTGTCATGAAGGGCGGGCGCACCGGCGTGCTGGGGCTGCTGGTCAGTGATTTCCAGTCCCCGGTCATCGCCGCCATCATCAGCGCCATCAGCCGTGTCGTGAAGCAGGCGGGCATGGACCTGATCCTGTACGACCTGGCCGCCGCCGACGGTGCGCGGCCCGACGTCGTGCCCCTGCTGTCCAGCCTGTGCGACGGGTTGCTGCTGATCCTGCCCGGTGCCTATGCCGAGAACCTGGATCAGTTCGAGCGCGTCAGCCTGCCCGTGGTGCTGGTGAACTACTGGCGTGCGCCGACATCGCTGCCGGTCGTGCGTGCCGACAACTACGAAGGCGCGCACGCGCTGACGCGCCATCTGCTGGAGCTCGGCCACCGCCGCATCGCCTTCGTGCGCGGCACCTCGCATTCCGGCCAGAGCCAGGAGCGTGAGCGCGGCTACCTGGCCGCTCTCAACGAGGCGGGCGTGAGCGCCGATCCGCAGCTGATCGCGCAGGGCGACTTCATCCAGCGCTCGGGTTTCGAGCAGGCCGGCCTGCTGCTGCAACTGCGCGAGCCACCGACCGCCATCTTCTGCGCCAACGACCTGATGGCCCTGGGCGCGCTGGATGCCGCACGCGCCGCGGGCCTCGCCGTGCCGACGCAGCTGTCGATTGCGGGCTTCGACGACATCCTCGCGGCCTCGCAGAGCTACCCGGCGCTGACCACCGTCAAGCAGGACTATGAGCAACTCGGCGATGGCGCGGTGCGGCTGCTGCTGCAGCACATCAGCGAAGGCGCTCGGCGCGGCATCCGCGTGGAGCTGCAGAGCCATCTCGTGGTCCGTGATTCGACTGCCGCGCCGCCGGCGCGTGCCAAGAAGGCCGGCCGCGCCCGCTAGTCACCTGCCCCTCCGATGTCCGCTCTCACCGACACCGCCGCACCGCCCGAGGCCGACCCGCCGCGCACCTGGCGCCAGGGCACGCTCGTCTACGGTCCCGCCGCGCTGGTGGTGTTGTTTGCCTTCCTGCTGATCGGCGACTTCGCGTGGAGCCTGAAGGAGCGCGCCGTCACGCCCGTCGCGCAGATCCTGATGCGCCAGCTGCAGGCGGGCGACCTGTTCATCGCCATCGTCGTCGGCTCGTTCCCGGCTGGGCTTGGCCTCGTGCTGGGCCCCGTCATCGCCGTGCGCTCCGACCGCCACCGCGGCCGGCTTGGCCGGCGCATTCCCTTCCTGCTGCTGCCGATGCCGCTGGTGGTGGGCGGCCTGCTCGGCATGGCGGCGACGATGCCGGCCGGCGCGATGCTGCACGAGCTGCTGGGTGGCGCGTCGCCCGGCGAGCGCGCCTGCCGCATGGCCTGGTTCGCGCTGAGCTGGACGATGTTCGAGGCCGCGTCGATCACCGCCAACGCCGTGTTCTATGGGCTGATCGCCGACGTCGTGCCGGCGCGGCTGACCGGTCGCTTCTACGGCCTGTTCCGCGTCATCAGCCTGTTGGCCGGCATCGGCTTCACCTACCAGGTGCTGGGCCACGCCGAAAGCCACTTCCCAGCCATCTTCAGCGCCATCGCGCTGGCCTATGGCGCCGGTGTCGCGCTGATGTGCTGGCGCGTGCGCGAGGGCCATTACCCGCCGCCCGCGCCGCTGCCGCCGCGCGACCGCGGCGCGGGTGCCGTGCGCCGCTACCTGCGCGAGTGCTTCAGCCAGCGCTTCTATGTGTTGCTGTTCTTCGCGATGATGTTCGGCTTGGTGGCCGGCAGCCCGGTCAACAGCTTCGGTGTGTTCTACGCGCAGCGCGTCGGCCTGGGGCTGGACGGCTATGGCAAGGCGCTGGCGCTGACGTATGCCTGCTCGCTCGTGCTGGCCTTTCCGGTCGGCTGGCTGGCGGACCGCTTCCATCCGCTGCGCGTGGGCCTGACCTGCATCTTGGCCTATGCCGTGGCGATGCTGATGGCCGGCTGGTGGGTGAGCGACGCGCAGCAGTTCGCCTGGGCCTTCGTCGCGCACGGCGTGTTGTCGGGCGCCTATCTCACCGGCGTCGCGGCACTGGGCCAGTACCTCTACCCGCAAGCGCGCTTCGCGCAGTTCCACTCGGCGATGAACCTGCTGTCGGCCGTCGGCTATGTGCTGGTGCCGCCGGCGATGGGCGCGTGGCTGGACGCGACCGGCAACGAATACCGCCACACCTTTGTCGCCAGCGGCCTGCTGGCCACCGCCTCGGCCTGCGTCTTCCTGGCGCTGCTGAAGCCCTTCCGCACCCTGGGCGGCGCTCGGCACTACCAAGCTCCCTGAACGACTGAACGGGCCGGCTCGGGCACAGCTCCGGGCTTTCCCTGTGCTGAATCTGCGCCAAACAGGTTAACGTTATCACATAAACATCACAACACTGATGAACGCCCCACTGCATTTCATGGAACCTGGCGCCGGCTCGCCGGCCGGTGACCCCTTCCGCCTGGACGGCTGCCAGGCCCTCGTCACGGCCGCGGCCAGCGGCATCGGCCAGGCGCTGGCCATCGGCCTGGCCCGCGCCGGTGCGGACGTGGCCATCACCCGCCACCAGCAGGACTGCGGCGACACCGTCGCCGAGATCGAAAATCTGGGCCGGCGCTGCGCCGTCTTCCAGGCCGACCTGGGTGACCCCGCCGCGCCGCAGCGGTTGATGGACGACGTGCTCGACACGCTCGGCCATGTCGACGTGCTGGTCAACAACGCCGGCATCATCCGCCGCGGCCTGGCCATCGACGCCACGCCGCAGGACTGGGACGCCGTGCTGCAGGTCAACCTGCATGCCGCCTGGCAGCTTGCCCAGCAGGCCGGCCGCCACATGCTGAGCCGCGGCCAGGGCCGCATCATCAACGTCGCGTCGCTGCTGAGCCTGCAAGGCGGCATCCGCGTGCCGGCCTATGCGGCCAGCAAGCATGCGCTGCTCGGGCTGACGCGCGCTCTGGCCAATGAGTGGGCCGGCCGCGGCGTTGGTGTGAACGCGATCGCGCCCGGCTACATCGAAACCGCCAACACCGAGCCGCTGCGCGCCGACGCCGACCGCGCCCGCCAGGTGCTGGAGCGCATCCCCGCCGGGCGCTGGGGGCGCCCGCAGGACATCGCGGGCGCCGTGGTCTTCCTCGCATCGCCGGCCGCGGCCTATGTGCATGGACAACTGCTCGTCGTCGACGGCGGCTGGATGGCGCGATGAACGGCAGCGCATTGCAGACGCGGCCGGTGCAGGCCGCCACGAACGCCGACGACTTCGCACGCGAAGCCGGGGCTGGGCTGACCCAGGCGCTGGCCCAGCTGGCACGCTGCCTGCGCGACGTGGGCCCGCACTTTCCGCACGAGACGACGCAAGCTGACCGCTACAGCCTGGCGCGCTGGCCCGGCGAGCCCGATGGCGCCAACACCAGCTGGACATCGGGCTTCTGGACCGGCCTGCTGTGGATGGCGCACGAGCTGGGCGGCGATGCCGCCTTTGGCGACGCCGCGCGCGCCCAGCTGCCAGGCTGGGCGCTGCGGCTGGAGCGCCGCTTTGTGCTGGACCACCACGACCTCGGGTTCCTGTTCATGCCGTCCTGCGTCGCCGCGCTGCGCGACGGCGAGCATCCGTTGGCGCGCACCACCGCGCTGCAGGCGGCCGAGTTGCTGATGGCGCGCTACCTGCCCGGTGCCGGCGTCATCCAGGCCTGGGGCAAGCTCGACGATCCGTCGCAACGCGGCCGACTCATCATCGACTGCCTGCTGAACCTGCCACTGCTGCACTGGGCCAGCGCGCAGACGGGCGACCCGCGCTACGCTAACGCCGCGCGCTCGCATGCCAAGCGCTCCCAGGCCGTGCTCGTACGCGCCGACGCCAGCACCTTCCACACCTTTCATTTCGACCCCACGACCGGCGCGCCGCTGCACGGCACCACGCACCAGGGCGCCTCGCACGACTCCTGCTGGGCGCGCGGACAGGCCTGGGGCATCTACGGCTTTGCGCTGAACCACCGCTGGGCGCCGGACCTCGGCCTGCTCGACACCGCCTGCCGCGTGGCCGACCGCTTCCTGGCCGACCTGCCCGAGCACGGCGTCCCTTGCTGGGACTTGGCCCTCAAGCACGAGGCCGGTGAACCCTGGGACAGCTCGGCCGGCGCCATCGCCGCCTGCGGGCTGACGGAGCTGGCCGACCTGCTCGACTCACCCGCACTCGCTGCGCACTACCGCGCCGCCGCGCAGCGCATCCTGCGCGGCCTGCTGCGCGAGTGCGCCGGCTGGCTGGCCCCCGGCAACGCGCTGCTGCGCCATGGCGTCTACAGCCTGCCCGAAGGCATCGGCATCGACGAGGCCAACCTGTGGGGCGACTTCTTCCTGCTCGAAGCCCTGGCCCGCCACGGCCGCGACTGGACGCCTTACTGGCACCCCGACCCCGTGCGCTGATTGCAGCGCCGCACCACCCACCACGACAACAATCCCGGAGAGACAGACCATGGCCCATCACCACGCTCCCTTGCGCCACACGCTGCGCCCCACCGCCCTGGCCCTGGCCGCCGCCTGCGCGGTTGGCACGCTGCCCGCCTGGGCGCAGACCGCAGCTGGCGACAAGGCGTCGACCCAGCAGCTCGACACCGTCGTCGTCTCCGGCATCCGCGCGTCCAAGGACAAGTCGCTGGCCACCAAGCGCCAGGCCGACGGCGTCACCGAAGTCGTCAGTGCCGAGGACATCGGCAAGATGCCCGACAAGAACGTGGCCGACGCGCTGCAGAAGCTGCCCGGCATCACCACGCTGACGGGCTCGGGCGGGCAGGGCGGCTACGACGAGAACGACCGGGTCAGCATCCGCGGCACCAGCGCCAGCCTGGCGCTGACCACGGTCAACAGCCACGCCGTGGCGACGGCCGACTGGAGCAGCGGCGACCAGATCGCCAACGGCGGCGCGGCGCGCAGCGTCAGCTTCCTGCTGTTCCCGTCCGAGATCGTCAGCCAGGTGGTGGTGCACAAGAGCGCCCGGGCCGACCAGATCGAGGGCGGCGTTTCCGGTTCGGTCAACCTGATCACGCGCCGCCCGCTGGAGTTCAAGCAGCCGTTCACCGCGGAGATCGGCGTGCAGACGGTCTATTCCGACCTGGCCGAGAAGTTCGACCCGCAGCTCAACGCGCTGGTCAACTGGCGCAACGACGACAAGACCTTCGGCGCGATGCTGCAGCTGTTCAGCCAGGAGCGCCACGTGCGCCGCGACAGCCAGCGCATCGGCTGGAGCCGCATCAGCCCGACGAGCACGGTGGGTCAGGCCAACAACGGCCAGCTCGCCAATGCGCTCTACGTCAACGACATCGCCCACATGCTGTTCCAGCAGGAGCGCAAACGCACCGGTGGCGTGTTCGACCTGGAGCTGAAGGTCTCCGACAAGCTGAGCCTCAACCTCGACGGCTTCTACTCCAAGCTCGACGCGCAGTACGCCAATAACCAGCTGGTGGTGCGGCCGGGCAACTCGGTCAACGGCGGCGTCGTGCCGACCGACGTGCAGCTGGAGAACGGCGTGCTGACAGGTGCGCGTTTCAACAACACGGGCAACGCCATGGGCGCGCAGCTGGAAAGCTACGTGACACCCAAGGCCACGGCCCAGACGCAGTACTTCAACACCTCGTTCCGCTGGGACCCCACGGACCGCTGGACCGTCGAGGGCCAGGTGGGCACGACCAAGGCCATCGGCGACACGCGCGAGTACGGCAGCTACATCTTCCTGCCCGGTGTAGCCACCGCCTACCGCGCCAACGGCTTCGACTCGCCCGTGTCCCTGTCGCTGCCCAACGGCTTGACCGCCTCCAACCTGTCGGCCGCGCCGGGCAACTCCGGCGCCGACAACAACTTCAGCCTGACCCACAGCCTCGACAAGGAAACCTACGCCCAGCTCGACGCGGAAGTGCAGTTCAACGACATGGTGCTGAGCGCCATCAAGTTCGGCGTGCGCACGACCGACCACACGCGGGAAGGGACGCGCCCGGGCAAGGGCGGCAACCCGATGAACGCCGCTGGCACTGGCCAGGTGGTGCTCACCACCATCCCGAGCTGGGGCGGCGCGACCTTCCCCGGCAACTTCGGTGGCGGCCTGGGCGACACCGGCTCGTCGGCCGGCATGACGCCGCTGATCTCCATCCCGTCGATCGCGCAGTGGGCCGACGCCAACCTCAGCTTTGATCGCCAGTTCAACCTGCCGGTCTCCGGGGTCTTCACGGTCAAGGAGAAAACCGGCGCGGCCTACGCGCTGGCCAAGTTTGCCGGCGACCGCTGGCGCGGTGACGTCGGTGTGCGCTTCGTGCGCACGCAGACCGAGGTGACGCGCAACCAGGGCCTGCCTTGCGGCGCCGCCGGCAGCCGCGCGCCGGACGGCAGCGTCATCACCTATGGCAGTGCAGCCCAGGCCCAGGCCTGCAACGACGGCGGCTTCGTGCCCGCCGGTGCCACGCTGATCACGGGATCGCGCTTCGGCAACTTCATCGTCACCACCACCAGCCACGACTACAGCGAAGTGCTGCCGAGCGCCAATCTGGTATTCGATGTCAGCCGCAACCTGGTGCTGCGCGCCGCGGCGGCTAAGGTGATGTCCCGTCCGGACTACACGGCGCTGGGTCAGTCGGTGGGCAATTTCGGCTACCTCGTCACGAACACGCCGCCGTCCACCGCCAGCGGCGGCAATGCCGAGCTCGACCCCGTGCTCGCCTGGAACTACAACCTCGGCGCCGAGTGGTACTTCCAGCCGCGCGCGGTGCTGTCGGCCCAGGTGTTCTACATGGACTTCAAGTCGCTGATCGGTTCGGGCTCGACGATCCAGAACCAGCTCAACACGGCGATCCCGCTGTCGCTGGGCGGCCCGCAGGTGGTGCCGACGCTGGTGAACTCGCCGGTCTCGATCACGGGCCGCTCGCGCGGCATCGAGCTGGGCTACGAGCAGCCGGTCTTCAGCGGCTTCGGCGTCCAGGCCAACTACACCTATGTGGATGCGCAGGAGGCGACCGGCCTGCCGATCCAGGGCGCGTCGCGCAATTCGTACACGGTGGGCGGCTACTTCGAGAACGACAGCTTCAGCACGCGGATCAGCTACTCGCACCGCAGCAAGTCGCGCACCGGGCTGTTCGGTCCGGCGCAGAACTACCTCGCACCCACCGGCACGCTGGCGGCGTCGGCCAACTACACCGTCAACGACAAGCTCACGTTGACCTTCGAAGGGCTGAACCTCAACAACCCCAAGCTGCGCTACTACAACGCGCCCACGGCGACGGTGCCGTTCGAAGCCACGACGCAGGTCCACACCAGCGGGCGCCAGTACTACGTCGGTCTTCGCTACAAGTATTAAGCCGTTCTCGCCTGCCAGTTCTGCCTCGTCGCACCGCTGGCGCTTTCCCAGGTGACATCGGCCGCGCCGAAAGTGGCGCCCCCGACGCCGCATGGGCCCGTACCGGGTGCACGCCACCGCCAGGTGGCGTGCACCCGAACGGTTTGTCTTCGTTCCTGTCCAAACGAATCAGAGGAGACATCGCCATGAAAACTCGGGCAACCCACGTCACCGGCGGCAGCGCCAGTGCCTGCCAGCAGCGCCATGCGGCGTTGGCGGCCTCTTTCTGGCGCGCCTTGCTGGCAGCCTGGTTCGCCGTGCTGGCGCTAGGGAGCACGGCGGCGCACGCCGACGAATACGACACGCTGCGAGAGCGCTGGGTCACGGTGCAGACCGGCGGGCCCGCCCTCGACACCTCGCAGCCCGACATCGCCGCCGCGATTGCGCGCATCACCGCCGCCGCGCAGTCCTCGTGGGACAGCCTGCACAAGGAGCCCGGCCGCACGCGGCTGTGGGACGACGTCGGCGTGACGGACAACGGCGTCGATGCCGCCGCCAACTACGCGCGCCTGCGCGGCATGGCCGTGGCCTATGCCACCGCAGGCTCCTCGCTGCAGGGCAATGCCGCGCTGGCGGCCGACATCGTCGGCGCGCTCGACTGGCTGTATGCCAACGTCTACAACCCGAGCAAGCCCGTCACCGCCTGGGCCGACCTCGAGTTCGTTGCGTCGCAGGCCTCGATGACCACGTCGCTGCTGGTCTACGCCCACCTGACGCCGACGCAGATTGCCAACTACACCGCCACGGTGGACCGCTTCGTGCCCGACTGCTCCAGCTGGATCAGCATGTACAACACGACGAATGTCGCCACAAGCGGCAACTTGCTCGACCTGTGCCTGGCCCAGACGCTGCGCGGCGTCCTTGGCAAGAACAGCGGCAAGATCGCCGCCGCGTCCTCCAAGATCAGCCCGGTGTTCCTCTACGTCACCAGCGGCAACGGCTTCTATCCGGACGGCTCCTACATCGACCACTCCACCAACGCCTACATCGCCGGCTACGGCGTGGCGGTGCTTGGCGGCCTGTCCAGCATGTTGCACCTGCTCGCGGGCACGACCTGGGCCATTACCGATCCCAATCTGGCCAACGTCTGGACCTGGACATCCAAGGCCATCGTGCCGCTGGCGTTCAACGGCGCCATGACCGACGCGGTCACGGGCCGCGGTGTCTCGCGCTGCGGCCCCGGTGGCCACGGCACGGGCCGGGCCATCGCGCAGTACCTGCTGCGTCTGGCCTACGGTGCGCCAGCCGCCCAGGCCGCCTACCTGCGCAGCGTGGCCAAGGCCTGGGCCACGCAGGACACGAGCTGGAACGGCTACACCCAGACCTGCAGCAGCCCGGCCATGGTCTTCAGCAACTACTACTCGGGCCTGGCGGCCTACGACATCGCCAACTTCATCGCGGTGGTGAACGACCCCTCGGTGGTCGCGGCAGCGCCGCTCAACGGCAACTTCAACTTCGCCAGCATGCAGCGGGTGACGCACTTCGCGCCCGGCTTCGGCATCACCCTGAGCACGTTCTCCAGGAAGATCTCCTCGTTCGAGTGCGGCAGCGCGGAGAACCTGAAGGGCTGGTACACGGGCGCCGGCATGACTTACTTCTACACGGCCGACCAGACCCAGTTCAACGACCACTTCTGGCCCACCGTCAACCCCACGCGGCTGCCCGGCGTCACCACCGACGGCTCGACCCGCGTGCCGACCTGCAACTACGAGAACTACCTGAACACCTACGACTGGGCCGGCAATTCCGCGGCCGCCGGCCTGCACGGCAGCGCCGGCATGCAGTTCACGCTCGCGCCGCTCACCGGCAGCACGCTGAACGGCAAGAAGTCGTGGTTCTTCTTCGGCGACAAGATGGTGGCGCTCGGCTCCGGCATCGCCAGCACCAGCGCCGGCACGGTGGAAACCGTGGTCGACAACCGCAAGCTGATCGCCGCCGGCAACAACATGCTGATCATCAACGGCACCGCCCAGCCGACCTCGCTGGGCTGGTCGGCCACGCTGGCTGGCGTGTCCTGGGCGCACCTCGACGGCAACGTGACGGGTTCGGGCATCGGCTACCACTTCCCCGGCACGGCCAGCGTGACTGCGTTGCGCGAAAGCCGCAGCGGCGCGTGGCGTGACATCAACGCCAACAGCGGCCCCACCACCCCCTACAGCAACAGCTTCCTGAGCCTGGCGCTGCGCCACGGCACCACGCCGAGCAACGCCAGCTACGCCTACGTGGTGCTGCCGAACCGGACCTCCGCGGCGACGTCGGCCTACGCGGCGGCGCCCACCATTCAGGTGCTGGAGAACTCGTCGGAGGCCCATGCCGCCCGCGACACCGCGCTCAAGGTCACCGGCGTCAACTTCTGGAACGACGCGGACAAGACGGTCAACGAGGGCAGCTCGCCCTACATCAGCAGCAACAGGAAGGCCTCGGTCACGACGCTGGAAGCCGCCGGCGGCGTGCTGCACGTGGGCATTGCCGACCCGACGCAGCTGAACACCGGCAGCATCGTCATCGAGATCCAGCGCGCCGCAACCGCACTGATCGCGGCCGACAGCGGCGTGACGGTGCTGCAGCTGTCGCCCACCCTCAAGCTCAGCGTCAACGTCAACGCGTCCGCCGGCAAGACCTTCAAGGCCAGCTTCCAGCTCGGCACGCTGACCCGCCGCGCCGCCACCGCCGACGCGCATGTGCGCAACGGCACGTATGCCGACACCAATTTCGGCTCCTCCGGCGTCATGGACGTGAAGAAGGAGGGCACCGGCTACGACCGCCAGACCTTCGTCAAGTTCGATCTGACCGGCATCACCGGCCCAGTGGCCAGCGCCAAGGTCCGGCTGTTCATGACCGCATCGGGGGGCGCTGCCATCACGAACGAGGCCTTCCTGGTGACTCAGGACGGCTGGTCGGAAAGCGGCATCACCTGGAACAACAAGCCGTTGACATCAAGCCTGCTGGGCAGCTGGACGTTCACTGCCAACAGCTTTGTCGACATCGACGTGACGGCACAGGTCGTTGGTGCGCTGGCGGGCGACAAGCTGGTGTCCGTGATGATCGATGCCGCGGCCAACTACGGCAGCAATGGCTGGTCGCAATACGCCTCCCGCAGCATCGCCAACGGGCCGGTGCTGCTGGTCGCCACGCCATGACGCTGTCGCGCCGCGAACTGCTGAGCCTCGGCATGCTGCCCCTGTCGACCGCCCTGCCGGCCGCGGCGGGCGTGGCGCCTCCGCGGTCGCACGGCGCGGTGCCGAGCGCACGCCACCTCCGGTGGCATGCGCTCGAGCGCTACGCCTTCGTGCACTTCGGCATCAACACCTTCAACGACCGCGAATGGGGCTATGGCGACGAGTCGCCGGCGCTGTTCGACCCCAGCGACTTCGACGCCGGCCAGATCGTCGCCAGCGCCCGCGCCGCCGGCCTGCGCGGCCTGATCCTGACCGCCAAGCACCATGACGGCTTCTGCCTGTGGCCCAGCGCGCACACCGCGCACAGCGTGCGCAGCAGCCCGTGGCGGGGCGGGCGGGGCGACGTGGTGCGCGAGATCTCGGACGCATGCCGTCGGCAAGGCCTGGCCTTCGGCGTCTACCTGTCGCCCTGGGACCGCCGCCACGCGGAATACGGCCGGCCGGCCTATGTCGATTACTTCCGCGCCCAGTTGCGCGAGCTGCTGACGAACTACGGGCCGATCTTCGAGATCTGGTTCGACGGCGCCAACGGTGGCGACGGCCACTACGGCGGCGCGCGCGAGATGCGCCGTATCGACGCGGCGAGCTACTACGACTGGCCGACCACCTGGCGCATCGTTCGCGAGCTGCAGCCCGACGCGGCGATCTGGGGCCAGCGCGGCTCGGACCTGCGCTGGGTCGGCAACGAAGAGGGGCATGCCGGCGACCCCTGCTGGGCCACGATGGACAAGGGCGCGTTCAGCATCGAGAAGAACCATGGCGGCGTGCGCGGCGGCGAGCTGTGGCGCCCGGCCGAGGTGGACGTGTCCATCCGCCCGGGTTGGTTCTGGCACGCGCACGAGGACGAGCAGGTGAAGTCGGTGGGCCGGCTGCTGCGCATCGAGTTCGAGTCGGTGGGTCGCGGCGCCGGCCTGCTGCTGAACCTCGCGCCGGACCGGCGTGGCCGCATCCCCGACCACGACGCCCAGGTGCTGCGCGAATGGGGGCAGCTGCGCGCCGCCGCCTTCGGCCGCGACCTGGCGCGCGGCGCACTTGCCAGCGCCAGCCATGTGCGGGGTGCGGCCTTTGCCGCAGGCTGCGTCAATGACGGCCGCGACCACACCTACTGGAGTTGCGACGACGACGTGCGCCAGGCCGAACTGCTGCTCAAGCCGCGCCGGCCCACCACCTTCGACGTGGTGCGGCTGCGCGAACACCTGCCGCTGGGCCAGCGCGTGACGACGTTCGCGCTGGACGTGGACGACGGCGCCGGCTGGCGCGAGATCGCGCGCCACCAGGCCATCGGCAGCCAGCGTCTCGTGCGCCTGGCCACGCCGGTGACCGCGCGCCGGGTGAGGCTGCGCATCGTGGAGGCCGAGGCCTGCCCGGCAATCAGTGAGTTCGCGCTGTTCCTTTTGCCCGAGCTGCTGGAGCCGCCGACCATCGCGCGCGATGCCGCCGGGCAGGTGTCGCTGGGCAGCGACTGGACCGGCGTGGCCATCCACTACACCGTCGACGGCAGCACGCCGCACGCGCGCTCGCCGCGCTTTGAGCTGCCGTTCGCACTGCCCGACGGCGGCACCGTCAAGGCGATCTGCCGGCGCCCCGGGCGGTCGGCGATCAGTGCCGTCGCCACGCGCAGCTTCGACGTCGCCAAGGCCGGCTGGCGCATCGCCGTGGCCAGCGCGCCGGGTGCCGAGGCGCTGCTGGACGAGAACGCGGCCAGCCTGTGGCTCTGTCCCCCTGGCGGCGAGGTCACGGTCGACCTGGGCCGAGCGCTGGCGCTGAAAGGCTTCGCGCTGCTGCCCGCCGCGCACATGCCCACCGGCAGCGGCGCGCCTGCCGCCTACGCCTGCGAGCTGAGCACGGACGGCTCGGCTTGGCGGCTCGCCGCGCAGGGCGAGTTCGCCAACATCGCCGCCAACTCGGCGCTGCAGGCCGTGCGCTTCGACGCCGCGACGGCGGCGCGCTACCTGCGGCTCACGCTGCCGCGCGCGGTGGGCGGCGAGGCGCAGATCGCCTTCGCCGAACTCGCGGTGCTGACGCGCTGATCGACCCTCTCCTCGTGCCTCTTCAGGAAAGCCATCCCATGCAACGACTCCTACATCTCGCCGCTTGCGTGTTGTGCATCGCGCTCGCCACGCCCGTGGCGACGGCCCAGCAGGCCCCCCAACCGCAGCCGGCAGCGCAGCCCAGGCTGGCCGACCCGCTGAACCGGAACGCCGACTACGGCTGGTTCCTGGACCGGCGCTTCGGCATGTTCATCCACTTCGGCCTGTACGCCAACGGCGCCCGCCACGAATGGATGAAGCACCGCGAGAAGCTCAGCAACGCGCAGTACCAGAAGTACTTCGACACCTTCAACCCCGATCTCTTCGATGCGCGCGCCTGGGCGCAGGCCGCCAAGGCGGCGGGCATGAAGTACGTGGTGCTGACCGCCAAGCACCACGAGGGCTTCGCGTTGTGGGATTCCAAGCTGACCGACTACAAGATCACCAACACGCCGTTCAAGCGCGACCTGATCCGCGAATACGTCGATGCGGCGCGGGCCGAAGGCCTCAAGGTCGGCTTCTACTACTCGCTGATCGACTGGCACCACCCCGACTACCCCATCGACGGCATGCATCCGCTGCGCGACGACGAGGCGGCCAGGAAGGGCAACGGCCAGCGTGACATCCGCAAATACCAGGCCTACCTGCACGGCCAGGTGCGCGAGCTGCTGAGCAACTACGGCAAGATCGACTACCTGTGGTTCGACTTCTCCTATCCCAAGGAGGACTGGGGCTGGGCCAAGGGCAAGGGCCGCGAGGACTGGCAGAGCGAGAAACTGGTCGAGCTGGTGCACCAGCTGCAACCCGGCATCCTGCTGAACAACCGGCTGGACATCCCCGGCGGGGTGGACACGCCCGAGCAGTACCAGCCCAAGTTCAGCGGCGTCTCTGCTGAGCTCAAGCTGGTCGAGGAATGCACCACCTTCAGCGGCTCCTGGGGCTACTACCGCGATGAGCTGACCTGGAAGTCGAACGAGCAGGTGGTGCGACTGCTGGTGGACGCGGTCAGCAAGGGCCACAACCTGCTGCTCAATGTCGGCCCGAACGCGCGTGGCGAGTTCGACGCGCGGGCTTCGGCGCGCCTGGCCGCGCTCGGCGCGTGGACCCGGCTGCACGGCCGCGCGATCTACGGCGCCGGCCCCAGCACCTATGCCGCGCCCGACGGCACGCGCTACACGCAGCGCGGCGACCGGCTCTACCTGCACCTGCAGAACTATCCGATGGGATCGATCGAGCTCGACGGCCTGGCGGGCAAGCTGCGCTACGCGCAGTTCCTGCACGACGGCTCGGAGGTGCTGTTCAAGGAGGCCGAGAAGAAGGTCGACGGCAACAACCTGACCAGCAACCTCAGCGAGGGTGCGGTCCGGCTGACGCTGCCGCAGGTGAAGCCCGACGTGGCGGTGCCGGTGGTCGAGATCTTCTTGAAGCAGCCCTGACCTGCAGGACCGAAGAACCATGCCCGTCAACACGACGCAACGCGCCTGCCTGGATGCGCAGCCAGAGACCCGCATCGCCTGGTGGCGCCAGGCCCGCTTCGGCATCCTGATCCACTGGGGGCTCTATGCCATTCCAGGTCGGGGCGAATGGGTGCAGTGGCGGGAGCAGATTCCCGTCGACGAATACGCCAAGCTGGCCGATCAGTTCGACCCCCAGGCGTTCGACGCTGACGCCTGGGCTGCCCTCTTCAAGGCGGCCGGCGCGAAGTACGCGGTGCTGACCACGCGCCACCACGACGGCTTTGCCCTGTTCGACAGCCGCGCCAGCGACTTCACGAGCACGAAGACCGCCGCCGGCCGCGACTTCGTGGCGGAGTACACGCAGGCCTTGCGCAAGGCCGGCCTGGGTGTCGGGCTCTACTACTCGCCGATGGACTGGCGCTTCCCGGGCTACTTTCTGCCAGACCTGCAACGCCCCAGTGCGGAGGCGATGCGTGAGCAGTACCACCGGCAGATGGAAGAGCTGCTGACCCACTACGGAAAGATCGACATCGTCTGGTTCGACGGCGGCCAGCACACCGGGCTCAGCTTCAAGGGGGAATGGGGCCCTGAAGCCGAGTGGCGCAAGCGCCCGGGCGGCGCCCCGTACCAGGGCGGGTTCGACTACCAGCACGAGAAGGTCCACGCCATGCTGCGCCGCCTGCAGCCTCAGGCCGTGATCAATGGGCGTGCCGACATGGTGGAGGACTTCCACACGCGCGAGGGCGTCGACCAGGTGGGTGAGTTCGACGACCAGCACCCTTGGGAGCTGTGCCTCACCATGGGCGGCCCCTGGGGCTGGACGCGCGACCAGGCCGTCATGCCCGGGCCGGAATTGATCCGCCTGCTGGTCGAAACGGCCGGGCGCGACGGGAATTTCCTGATCAACGTCGGGCCGCGGCCCGATGGCCAGATCGATCCTTCGCAGGCCGACCGCTTGCGCGAGGTCGGCGACTGGCTTGGCCGCAACGGCGAAAGCATCCACGGCACACGCGGCGGGCCGTTCCTGCCGGGTGAATTCGGCGTCTCCACGCATGCGGGCAACAAGGTCTATGTGCATGCGCTGCGTTGGCCCGGCGACACGTTGCGCCTGCCGCCCCTCGCGACGCGTGTTGCGCGCGCCAGCGTGCTGGGGGGAGGCGACCTCAGCTACGCGCAGACGGCCCAGGGCATCGAGGTCTCGGGGCCGAAGGCCGTGCGCGACGAGGTCGACACCATCGTCGTCCTGGAACTGGTGCAGGCGGTGCAAGCGCCCGCGCCCACGCGTTGACGTTCAACGGCATCACTGAAGCTCAACCCTCATTCCCATGACGAAAACGCAGATCCCAACCGCCACTGAAGCCACCGCTGCCGCCCCTTCGCGGCTGGGGCCGGCCTGGCTCGAGAACGCGGTGTTCTACGAGATCTATCCGCAGACCTTTGCCGACACCAACGCCGACGGCATCGGTGACCTCGAGGGCGTCATCGCCAGGCTGCCTTACCTGCGCGACCTCGGCATCGATGCGATTTGGCTCAACCCCTGTTTCGAATCGCCGTTCCGCGATGCCGGCTACGACATCAGCGACTTCTACAAGGTGGCGCCGCGCTACGGCAGCAACGACGACCTGCGCCGGTTGTTCGACGAGGCCGGCAGGCTCGGCATCAAGGTCATGCTGGACCTGGTGGCCGGCCACACCTCGGACCAGCATCCGTGGTTCCAGCAGTCGCAGCGCCATGCGCGCAACGCCTATTCGGACTGGTTCGTCTGGACCGACAGCGTGTGGACGCGTCCCAAGGAGCTCAACCGGCCGGTCGAGGTCGGCGCGGCCGAGCGCGACGGCAACTACCTGTTCAACTTCTTCTCCTTCCAGCCGGCGCTCAACTACGGCTTCGCCAGGCCCGACCCGGCCCAGCCCTGGCAGCAGCCGGTCGACGCGGCGGGGCCGCAGGCGACGCGCGCCGAGCTGAAGAACATCATGAAGTTCTGGTTCGACCTTGGCGCCGCGGGCTTTCGCGTCGACATGGCCGGCTCGCTGGTCAAGAACGACCCCGACGGCAGCGCCACGGCGGCGCTGTGGCAGGACTTCCGCGCGTGGATGGACCGCGAGTACCCGGACCGCGCCATGGTGTCGGAATGGTCCAAGCCTGACGTGGCGATCCCGGCCGGCTTCCACATGGACTTCCTGCTCGACTGGGGCGTCGCCGGCTACAAGCGGCTGTTCCGCCCCGACGGCGCGATGGCGCCGGTGTTCGACCGCAGCGGCAGCACCGGTTTTCGCGCCTTCCTCGACGATTTCGAGCCGCTGTACGAGGCCACACGCGGCAAGGGTTTCATCGCCATCCCCAGTGGCAACCACGATACCGTGCCGCGCCTGGGAAACGGGCGCGACGCGCGCGACCTGGCGGTGGCGCACGCCTTCCTGCTGACCATGCCGGGCGTGCCCTTCATCTACTACGGCGACGAGATCGGCATGCGCTCGCCCGCGGGGCTGCCCTCAAAGGAGGGCGGCTTCAACCGCACCGCCGCGCGCACGCCGATGCAGTGGGACGACAGCGCCAACGCCGGCTTCTCGCACGCGCCGGCCGAGCAGCTCTACCTGCCCGTCGACACGGCCGCCGACCGCCCCACGGTGGCGGGCCAGCGTGGCCAGGCGGGTGCGCCGCTGGAGACCGTGCGCAGCCTGATTGCCTTGCGCCGTGCCCATGCCGCGCTCGGTGCCAGCGGCGACTACCGCACGCTGGCGGCAGAACCCGGCCAGCCGCTGGTGTTCGAACGCCGCAAAGGCGGCGAGCGCATCCTGGTGGCGATCAACCCTGGCGGCGAGGCGGCCGAGGCGCGCCTGCCGGGTTCGCTCGCACTGGGTGGTGCGCGGCGCCTGGCCGGCAGCGACGGCGCCCTCGTCGGCGACGGTGACGGTGACGATGACGGTTGGCGCGTGCGACTGCCTGCGGTCAGCTACGTCGTGCTGCTCGCGGCGAGCTGAGCCTCAACCCCTTCCTGCCCCACACCAAAGCTGACCCTGCCTGCCATGTCCTCCTTCTCCGTCGTCGGCAACGACTTCCATCTCGACGGCAAGCCCTGGCCGCTGCTGTCCGGCGCTCTGCACTACTTCCGCGTCCACCCCGCACAGTGGGAGGACCGGCTGCTCAAGCTGCGCGCGATGGGGCTGAACACCGTCGAGACCTATGTCGCGTGGAACTTGCACGAGCCCGAGCCCGGCCGCTTCGACTTCGACGGCGGGCTGGACCTGGTGGCTTTCCTGCAGCTGGCGCAGCGCCTGGGCCTGCGCGCCATCGTTAGGCCCGGCCCCTATATCTGCGCCGAGTGGGAGTTCGGCGGGCTGCCGGCCTGGTTGCTGGCCGACCCGGACATGGTGCTGCGCAGCAGCTACGGCCCGTATCTCGACGCGGTCGAATGCTTCTTCGCGGCCTTGCTGCCGCGGCTGGTGCCGCTGCTGGTGGGGCAGGGCGGCCCGGTGCTGGCCGTGCAGGTCGAGAACGAGTACGGCAGCTACGGCAGCGACCCGGCCTATCTGCAATGGCTGCACGACACGCTGCGCGCGCACGGCATCGGCACGCTGCTGTTCACGTCCGACGGTCCGACCGACGCGATGCTGACCCATGGCACGGTGCCCGGCGTGCTGAAGACCGGCAACTTCGGGGCCCGCGTGGAGGCGCAACTCGCCAAGCTGCGCGAGCATGAGACGCACGGGCCGCTGGTGTGCATGGAGTTCTGGAACGGCTGGTTCGACCACTGGGGCGAGCCCCACCACACGCGCGACGCGCTGGATGCGGCGAACTGCCTGCAGCAGATCCTGGACCACGGCGCCGGCGTCAACGTCTTCATGTTCCACGGCGGCACGAGCTTCGGCTACATGAACGGCGCCAACACCGACCCCAAGACGCATGCCTACCAGCCCACCGTCAACAGCTACGACTACGACGCGCCGCTGGCCGAGGACGGCAGCGTGACACCCAAGTTCCTGGCGATGCGCGAGGTGCTGCAGGCCCGCCACGGCGCGCCGCTGCCGGCGTTGCCGGAGCCGGCGCCGCGGCTGGGCGAGCAGCGCGTGGCGCTGGCGCCCGGTTGCAGCCTGTGGTCGCTGGTGGAGGTGCTGGCGCCCGCTGCCACCGGGGCTGGCCTGCGCTCGATGGAGCAGCTCGGGCAGGCCTATGGCTACCTGCTCTACCGCACGACGCTGCGCCACCCCAGGGGCCGCGTGACGCTCAGCGTGCAGCAGGTGCACGACCGCGTGCAGGTGTTCGTCGACGGACGGCCGCAGGGCGTGCTGGAGCGCGACGGGCCGGGCACGCTGGAGATCGACTGGCCGGCCGGCGAGGCGCGGTTGGACCTGCTCGTGGAGAACCTGGGCCGCGTCAACTACGGGCCTTGCCTGCACGACCGCAAGGGCTTGTTCGGCTGGGTGCGCCTCGGGCTGCAGGTGCTGCAGCGCTGGCAGCATTTCTGCCTGCCGCTGGCCGCGCCGCCGCAGGACGTGGCCCGCCACGATCCGCGCGTCGACGCCGCGCCGCGCTTCCACCACGCCCGCTTCTCGCTGGAGCGTCCCGCCGACGGCTTTCTCGCGCTGGAGGGCGCCTGCAAGGGCCAGGTCTGGGTCAATGGCTTCCACCTCGGCCGGCATTGGCAGCGCGGCCCGCAGCGGGCGCTCTATCTGCCTTGGCCGCTGCTGCGCGCCGGCGACAACGAGCTGGTCGTGCTGGAGCAGGAAGCGCCCGCCGGCCAGGCGCTGCACGCCCTCATCACGCCGCAGCGCCCGCACGATGCGAGCGCCGACGTCGACATGGCGCCGCTGCTGGCCTCGCTGTTCTAGCGGCCGCGCTACAGCACCAGGCTTCGCACGTAGCGCAAGCTGGCCTCGATGCTGGCCATGGGTGCCGCCGGCTGGTCATGCTCGACGAAGAAGTGCCGGATGCCGCGGCTTGCCGGGTCCGCCAGCAGCCGCGGGAAGTCGACCGCGCCGGGGCCGACCTCGGTCATCAAGGCGAGGGCCTCGTCCATGTTCAGGCTGAGGACGTTCCCGCCTTCCAGCCGCGGCAAGGCCTTGAGCTGCTTGAGGTGGACCAGCGGGAAGCGCCCCGGGTGGTCGCGCAGCAGCTTCAGCGGGTCCTGGCGGGCAGCCACGGCCCAGCACAGGTCCAACTCCATCTGCACCAGGCCTGCATCGCAGTCGGCGAGCAGGATGTCGTAGGGCCGCTGCCCCTGGAGCGTGGCGAACTCGAAATGGTGGTTGTGATAGCAGAACTGCAGGCCGGCCTGGCGGCACAGCGCGCCGGCCCGGTTGAAGTCCTGAGCCCGGCGCTTCCAGCCGTCGAGGTCGCGCCACTGCGCCGGCGCCACCCACGGAAAGACCAGGAAGCGGTGGCCGATGGCGCTGGCCGCCGCGATGACCCGCTCCGCCTCTCGCCCGAACAGCCTGTCGTCGACGTGCGCCGACGGCGCGCTCAGCCCCAGCTCATTAAGCCAGGACCGGATCGTTTGCGGTGACTGGTCGAAGTAGCCGGCGAACTCCACCTCGCGGTAGCCCAGCGCGGCGATGCGGGCAAGCGTGCCGCGGAAATCCTGCTTGAGTTCTTCGCGGACGGTGTAGAGCTGCAGCCCCGCAAGGGCGATGCGCGGGCTGGCGCCTGCCCGAGCCCAGCCGTGGCCCAGGCCCGCGGCGAGCAGGCCCTTCAAGGTGTCGCGTCTGTCCATGCGGTCTCCTCACCGGCGCAGCAGCGTCAGCCCGATCAGGCGTGACACCACCGCGGCCAAGTACATCACGCCGACAAACATCTCCAGGCTGGCCAGCGCGCGTGCCAGCGGGCGCAGCGGGATGACGTCACCGATGCCGGTGCTGGACAGCAGCGCGAAGCTCAGGAACATCAGCTCCGACCAGCTGCGCGGCTGCTCGGCATTGACGGCCGCCGCGAAGCTGCCCGGTTGCACGTACTGCAGCGCCACGAAGCTGTAGGCAAAGCCCCAGGCCAGCAGCGTGAAGGTGGCGCCCGCGGCGAACAACTCGTCGGTCGTCGCGTGCATGTCGCTCATCATGTAGGCGACCAGGCTGCCCGCGGCGTAGAAATAGAACAGCGCCTCCAGCGCCGCCGACCAGGGCTGCAGCCAGTGCATGTCCAGCACGGCCTGCAAGACCAGCAGCACGATCGCCGGCAGCGCCAGGCAGACGCTCAGCCACGTCAGGCCCGGCGTGCGGCGCACCATGCCGGTCGTGAACACCAGCACGGTGATGCCGAAGGCGCTCAACGCCACCGGCCCGGCCCGCGTCGATTCGAGCAGCGGATAAAGCAGCAGGCCGACCAGCTGCACGATCAGCAGGATGGCTGACGGATGGCGCCGCGTGACGGCGAGAAGTTCGTGGTGGCGGGCTGGCATCACGCCATTAGAGCGCCGGTCCGTGGCTTGCAAGCGCTTGCGCCATCGCGAGGCATGGCTCCCAAAACCGGCGCACGATGGGCCCGTTTGGGCCCAGCCCTGGGGCAGATCACCGTGCGATGACAGCGTTTGAACCTGGCATGGGGTTTGCACTAGGGATAGCGCCGAGGCGACTGGCCTCGGGGAACCTAAGGAGTACCTCACCATGAAGACCTGGACAAATCTGCGACCCCTCACCCTGACGGCCGCTCTGCTCGCCACCATGACGCTCACCGCGCCCGCGAGTGCCCAGGAACCCACCGTGCCCGCTGCTGCCGACCGCGCGATGCTGCGCGAGGCCAGCGGTGAATACCTGCTGGATGACGGCCGCACGCTGAAGGTCCATGTCGGCGCGCGTCGCCTGGGCATCAGCCTGGACGAGAGCCCGCTGGAGACCTGGCGCGCCGAGAACAACGAGCTGCTCGTCAGCCCCGACGGCCTGCGCCGCCTGCGCCTGATCCGCAACATCGACGGTTCCGTCGACCGCGTGGCGCTGGAGATCGACCGCGTGCGGTGACCCGCCGCGGCAAGCGAAGCCGGCGCATGCTCGCGGCGTGCGTCGGCTGACTTCAAGGCGCTGCGCCCACCCGGCGGTGCGCATGCGTCCAAGCAACCGAGATCTGCTGGACTGGCGGCGCTCAATTTTCTTTACGAGCCTGCGCGAAACCGCGCGCTTAGACTTTTCCCCTCACAGGGGAGTCTTTGCATGCTCAACAAAAACCACACGGCAGGCAGCGCCGCCGCGCTGCTGTTCGCCTCCCTCGCATGGCCTGCCTGCGTGCAGGCGCTCGACCTGTCCAAGCCCGTGCCGCGGGTCGAGACGCGCAAGCCCGTGCCCTTCCAGGACACGCGGCCGCACCGCATCCAGTTCGCGCGCTGGGTCAGCGCCATTCCGGCGGGCACCGTCATCGGCCTGCACGACAAGAGCACCTTTGTCTGCGGCGATGGCAAGCCCATGCATTACGGGCCGAACAACGACGCCGTCTTCCGACAGCGCGTGCAGCGCGGCTTCGAGGATGTGGCGACGGAGTACCAGTTCACCCGCAAGCCGGGGCAGGATTCGGTGTTCGAGGCCGACCCGAGCAATGCCGTGGACTTTCGCCTGGGCGTGACCATGCTGGCGCTGGACTACCGCGTCTGCGAGCGCGCCGGCACCAAGGGTGCCGCATGGGGGCGCTTCAAGTGGGAGCTGTTCTCGCTGCGCGAACAGCGTGTCGTCTACAGCGCCGAGATCGAAGGCAGCGCGCAGAGTGACGAGTTCCTGCCGTCGGGTGATTTCTCACGGCTGTTCGGCCGCAACGTGGCGTCCAACCTGCTGGCCGACCCGGCGTTCGCCGATGCGCTGCGCGGCAATGCCAGGCCGACGCCGGCGGCGATACCCGCGGCGCTGCAGATCGCCACCGGCCCCACCGTGCCGGGCCCGGTCGCCAAGTCGGGCGAGGCGCTGCTGCAGGCGGTCGTCACCGTGGAGAGCGGCATCGGCAGCGGCTCGGGCTTCTTCATCGGCCGCGAGGGCTATCTGCTGACCAACCTGCACGTCGTGGCGGACGCCAAGTTCGTGCGCCTGAAACTCGCCAATGGCCGCGCCCTGGTGGGCGAGGTGCTGCGGGTAGACCGCACCCGTGACGTCGCACTGCTGCGCACCGATCCCGTTGCCACGCCGGTGCTGGCGGTGCGCCAGGGCGACCCGCAGATCGGCGAGGACGTCTACGCCATCGGCTCGCCTTATGGGGCGGTGCTCAGCGGCTCCGTGACACGCGGTGTGCTGAGCGCACGCCGCGTGCTGGAGAGCCAACCCTTCCTGCAGAGCGACGTGGCCGTCAACCCAGGCAACAGCGGTGGCCCGCTGGTGGACATGAACGGCCAGGTCGTCGGCATCGCGCAGCTGGGCCGCAGCGGCGTGAATCTGTTCATCCCCATCGGCGAGGCGCTGCAGCGCCTGGGCCTGCAGATGCAGGCCGACGGCGGCTGAGGGCCTGGCGCGCGCGGCATCAACTGCGGCGCATGCTGAGGCTCCTTCATGAGGGCCCGCATGCCGGGGCTGGATCGTGTTGTTCCTGCCGTCCCCGTGAACGCGGGGGATGGCCGTGCCGTTTCGCTAACGCTTGCCTAATGGTGACGCGCGAATCTGCCGGCGAGCGCTGCATGCAGCAGCCCGCCACCAGGAGACTTCGCGATGACGCCTTCCCAGTTCCTGCTCGCCCTGGCCGCAGCCGCCGCGCTGGCCCCGCCGGCGCACGCCTTCAGCGAGAACTTCGAGGGCATCACGCCCAGCAATGCCGCGGCGTCCAGTGGCGTCATCGCCGGCAGCGGCTTCGAGGTCGTCACCGGCTACGTCTGGGCCATCGGCGTCGACGCGACGCCCGAGCGCGGCAAGGCGCTGGACCTGGGGTCGGGCTGGTATGCCTTGAACTACGACAACGCGGCCAATGTCGGCTCGTCCACGGTGCGCTCCGTGCAGAGCTTCGACCTGCTCGCCGGCCAGCAGTACACGCTGAGCTTCGACTACTCGCGCCAGGGCTTCAGCGCCGGCAACGGGCCGTTCGACAGCCGCATCACGGCCGCCGTGGGCAGCCATTCGGTGAGCTATGCCGACGTCGTCGGCTTCTACTACGGCATGGACTGGAAGCCGGGCAGCCTGACCTGGACGCAGGCCGGGACCGAGCTGGGCGTGCACCTGACGTTCACGGCCGCCGGCCCGGGCGGCTACTCGGGCATGAACATCGACAACATCCAGTTCGGCGCGACGGCCGTGCCCGAGCCGGCCACCTGGGGCCTGCTGCTGGCCGGGCTGGGGCTGCTGATGCTGCGGCGCCGGTCCGGCCGTTGACGGTCAGGCGGCGGTGATCGTCACGGTCACGTTGCCGGTCGTCGTGCGGCCCTGGTTGTCCTTCAGCGTGATGACCAGCGTGGTCTTGCCCGCCACCGGCTTGGCCCAGCTGACGGCGATGCCGCCGCTGGTGGACGCGAAGCCCATGCCGCTGGGCGCGCCGCTGATCGTGATGGACAGCGAGCTTGCACCCGGCGCCGCGTAGCCGATGGTGCCGGTGAAGCCCTTGCCGGCGGTGCCGGTCAGGCTGGTGGTCGTCAGCGTGGGGCCGGTCGCCACGGGCGTGGTCGGGTTGCTGGCCACGGTGGCGCCGCTCAGGCTGCTCCACAGCGCGCCGACATTGGGCGTGCCCCAGCCGGTCGGCGTGTCGTAGCCGGCCTTGGCGGTGCAGGTCGTGCAGCTGCCGTTGCTGCCGCTGGCGACGTCCTTGAAGGCAGCGGCGTACTGCGTCGGCACGGCGCCGATCTGCTGGTACAGCGCCGCATGCGGCTGGCCCAGCGCCACCTTGCCGGCGGCGGCGCGCAGCGCGTTCGTCACGGCGATGAGGCCGGCCCATTGCGGCGTGGCCAGGCTGGTGCCGCCAGCGCTGACCCAGCGCACGGTCGTCGTGCCCGGCGACAGCAGCGCCACGTACTGGCCGGAGTTGGGGTCGGCGTTGAAGGCCACGTCGGCGACCGCGCGGCGCGCATAGCCGCCGATGGTGCCGCTCTGGTAGCTGGGCAGCGCGACGTAGGCGCTGGTGCCGCCGCCGGTGCCCGTCCATGTCGTTTCGCCGCGCGCGCCGCTGCCGCTGTAGGTCAGCGTCGTGCCGCCCACGCCCAGCACGCGGCTGGACGCTGACGGCCAGGACACGGCCGCGCCGTTGTCGCCGGTGGCGGCGACATAGCTCATGCCGGTGGCCCCGAAGGCCGCGTCATAGCTGCTCGTCCAGCTGCCCTCGGCGGCACCGAAGCTCATGGACACGACGCCCGCGCCCATCTTGTTGGCCAGGGCCACGGCGTTGGACAGGCTGGCCACGCCGGCATCGGGCGCCTCGATCAGCACCAGGCGGGCCAGCGGTGCGGTGGCATGCGCCCACTGCACGTCCAGCGCGATCTCGGTGGCCCAGCCGCTGTCATAGGCCGGCGCGGTGGACGACAGGTTGGCGCCGGCGCTGTAGGCGATGACCAGTTCGCAGCCGGTGGCGGACGCGGCGGCCAGCGGCAGCGTGGTGCTGGCCGTCAGCGTGCGCGACGTGCAGGTGGGCAGGCCGAACTTGGCGTTGAACGCGGCCAGCTCGGCGGCGATGTTGGGGTCGTGCTTGGCGTTGATGATGTAGATGGTCTGACCGGCACCGAGCTGCGCGGCCTGCGCGGTGGTGAGCCCTACAGTGCTGGCGGGCAGCACGGGCAGCGCGTAGGCGGCGCGGATCTGTGCCGGCGTGTAGGTGGTCACCGTGGTCGTCGTGGCCATGGGCGCGGCCTCGCCGCCAGCGGCCATCGCGCGCGGGCGCAAGGCGTCGTCCAGGCCGGTCAGCGTCAGGCGCTGGGTCGACACGCCGGCCGGCGCCTGGGCGCGGTGCGGTGCGGCGCCGTTGTCGGGCTCTTCAAGGGCGACGGCGGCCGTGTGGAAATGAGGTTGAGCCTCGATGCCGGCTGCCGGATCTTCATCCTCAAGCTGCACGCTGAGCGAGACGTTGCTGGGCGCTTCGCTGGCCTGGACGGTGGCGCTGTCGGTGCCACCACCCCCGCCGCCACAGGCGGTCAGCGCCGCGGTGGCGAGCAGGCTGAGGGTCCAGGAGAGGCGGGTACTGCGCATGGCCGATGTCTTGCGATGAAGAGGGCCACGCTGGACAGGACTTGCATCCTGGCGGCCCCGCTGCCGTGGCGTCTGCAGGTGCAGGCGCGGTAGGCCGGTGGCTTTGCGTCCCCGCCTTTCGACGGGATTGCCCTCTGGGTTGGTGAAGCGGCTTCAGTCTAGTTCGCAGGCCTCATTTATGACTGTGAACTCTGCCGCGCTCCACCGTTTCCTGACATTCATTCACACCGGCGCGATCTCCACGGCCACGCCGCTCAGCACCGCGTTGCCGCTCAGCGGGTCGCGCGCCGCGTCGTCCAGCAGCGCGTTCATGTTGACGCCGGGCCGCTCGCGCGCGACGGCCAGCTGCACGCCGTCCAGGTCGTGGCCCCAGCCATGCGGCAGGCTGACGACGCCCGGGCTCATGTCGGCGCTGCGCTCCACGCGGGCGATCAACTCGCCGACGGCGCTCTTGACCTTGGCGAACTCGGCCAGGCCCAGCCGGTCCGCGTCGCCCGGGTTGACCAGCAGCGTGCAGCGGTCCGGCCCCTTGGCCAGCACGGGCAGGTTGTGCATCCAGCTGTTGCCCGAGCGCGTGTCGCGGCGGCCGATGAGGCTGAAGGCCGGTGCGTCCTCGGCCTTGACGGCGGCCAGGTCGGCCAGGATGGATGGCGGCGCCAGCTCGATCTTGCCGCTGGGCGTGCGCAGCACCTCGGGGATGCGCGGCGTCAGCGCGCCCAGGTCCACGCCGCCGCCGGCGACGGTGCTGGCGGCCTTCACCTTGGCGAGGTTGATGCCATCGGGCTTGCGGCCGAACTGGTCGCCGTAGGGGCCCACGCGCAGTTGCAGGTCGATGAGGCGCTCGGGGCCGCGCCAGGGCTCGAGCGCGGCCAGCACGGCCGGCGTCTGGTCACCGGCAAAGCGCTTCACGTCGGAGGCGATCGCCTCGTCATCGAGCTGGGCCACGTCCACGTCCAGCCCGCGGCCTTCCAGCAGCGCGCACAGGCGCAGGATGGTCTGCCACTCCTGCGGCGTGCCGGCCGCGGCGTCGAACACCGGGCCCGAGAAGCGCGCGTGGTTGCGGTGGCTGAGCTGCGGGAAGGCGACGTCGAAATGCAGGTCCTCCAGCGGCGACAGGCCCGGCAGGATGACGTCGGCATGGCGGCTGGTCTCGTTGACGTAAATGTCCAGACTGAGCATGAAGTCCAGGCCTTGCAGCGCCTTGGCGATGCGCGGACCGCCTGGCGCGGACAGCACCGGATTGCTGGCGATGCTGATCAGCGCCTTGATCTGGCCCTCGCCGGCGGTCTCCATCTCCTCGGCCATCACGGTGATGGGCAGTTCGCCGAAGACCTCCGGCGCGCCGGATACGCGGCTGTGGCGTCGGCCGGTCGTGATGCCCTTGCCGCTGCCGGGCTTGCCCTGGGTGTTGGGCGCGAACGCGGCGGCCTTGGCGAACATCGCGCCGCCTTCGCGGTCGAGGTTGCCGGTCAGCGCGTTGATGAGGTCGACGAGCCAGGAGTTCACAGTGCCGAAGCGCGTCGTGCAGGTGCCGATGCGGCCGTAGACGGCGGCGCGGGGTGCGGCCGCCAGCTCGCGGGCGATGCGACGCTGGGTCTCGGCCGGGATGCCGCAGCCGGCGGCCGTGACCTCGGGCGGGAAGGGCAGCACGGCGGCGCGCGCCTCGTCCAGGCCGTTGACGTGTTCCGCCAGCCGACCGAGCTTGACCAGGCCTTCGTCGAACAGCGTGTGCGCGATGCCGGCCAGCAGCAGCGCATCGCCGCCGGGGCGGATGGGCAGGTGCTCGTCGGCCGCCGCGGCGGTCTCGCTGCGGCGCGGGTCGACGACGACGATGCGCCCGCCGCGGGCCCGCATGGCCTTGGCCTTGCCGCGGTAGTCGGGCACTGTCCACAGGCTGCCGTTGCTGATCATCGGGTTGCCGCCCAGGATCAGCAGGTAGTCGCAGCGCTCGATGTCGGGCAGCGGGATGGACAGCCAATGTCCGAACATCAGCCCGGCGCTGAGCTGCTTGGGCATCTGGTCCAGCGTCGACGCGCTGAAGGCGTTGCGCGTGCCCAGGGCGCGCACCAGGCGCGGCGTGTAGGCCAGCAGGCTCACCTTGTGCGCGGCCGGGTTGCCGATGGTCAGCGCCACCGAGTCCGGCCCATGCGCGCGCCAGATCGGCAGCAGGCGCTTCTCGATCTCGGCAAAGGCCTCATCCCAGCTGGCCTCGACGAACTGGCCATCGCGCTTGATCAGCGGCGTGCGTAGCCGGTCGGGGTCTTCATGCAAGTCCTTCAGCGACACGCCCTTGGGGCACAGGTAGCCATGGCTGAAGACATCGTTGTCGGCGCCGCGGATGCTGATGACCTTGGCGCCCTCGGTCTTCACCTCCAGGCCGCAGCAGGCCTCGCACAGCGGGCAGATGCGGTAGTGGCTTTCGGTCATGGCTGTCTCCTTGAATGCAGCCATTCTGCGGCGCTGGAACAGGGGACAGCGTCAAGCCGGCGACAGCCTGTTACCGAGGCATTGCCCCAATGCTGCGGTCAAAACCCGTGGGCATACTCGGCGCCGCTTTTTCTCTTGCAAGGTGGGTTCATGGCTGTCATCCACGGGCGCGACGCCCTCTCCGACACGACGCTGGAGCGCCTGTTCCAGTACATCGAGGCCCGCCGCAAGGACGCGGTCTGGAACACCAACCTCAACCTCTGGGACGCCGGCATCGTGCACCAGAGCGCGCCGGTGCTGGTGCATCCCATCGAGCAGGCGTTCTCCAACGACCTGCTCGCCGAACTGCACGAGCGCGGCAAGCTGCCTTACCGGCACGAGGGCATCACGGTGATGTTCTACGCCTGGCCGGCCGGCAGCTACATCCCCTGGCACAGCGACTTCGTCGAGAAGTACTCGATGACCGTCTACCTGAACCAGACCTGGAACCCCGACCACGGCGGCGCCTTCTGCTGGCAGGACTGGGGCCTGGGCATAGAGCGCCACGACTGGTCGGCGCCCCCGGTGAAGTGCCAGATGATCCGGCCGCAGTTCAATGCCTATGCGCTGATGACCGACACCGAATGGCACAGCGTGACGATGACCACGCCCAACGCGCCGGCGCGGCTGACGCTGCAGCTGTTCCTGCCGCGGCCCAAGCCGGAGATCAAGCCGGCGCCGATGCCGGGCATGTGACGCTCGGAGTCAGCGTTTGGCCGGGATGGCGCCGACGATGCGCCGCACCACCTCGGCACCCGCCGGCGTCCACGGTGCGATCAGCTCGAAGTGGCCGGCGTCGTCCAGCGTGACGACCTCTACCGCATCACCCCTGGCCGTGGCTTGCGCGCGGTAGTCGGTGCTCGCCGCGGCCGGCACGATGCGGTCCAGCCCGCCGTGGATGAGCGCTTGCGGCAGCTGCAACGGCAGCAGCGCCAGTGGCGACGTGTCCTGCAGGTTGGCGGCCGTGGGCGCCTGGCCCAGCAGCTGGTCCACCGACGGGCCGCACAGCTTGTTGCTCGATGCATAGGCCAGGTCCGGGATGCCCGCCACGGCGACGACGGCCGGGATGGGCAGCGGCGCGGCGGTCTTCAGCGGGCTGGTCGCGGGCAGCTGAGGCCGCGCGGCGGCCCACAGCGCCAGGTGCCCGCCCGCCGAATGGCCCGTGGCGACGAGCCGCCTCAGGTCCAGCGGGTAGCGCTGGGCCAGCGTGCGCAGGCGGTCGGTGCCCCGCGCCACGTCCTGGAACGTGCCCGGATAGCCGCCGCCCGCGTGGCCCACGCGGCGATAGCTGATGCTCCACACGGCCACGCCCGCGCTGCGCAGCGCGTCGGCCTGGAAGGCCAGCAGCTCCGGCCCCGGCAGGCTGGACTGCCAGCAGCCGCCATGGATCATCAGCGCGACCGGGTGCGGCCCAGCCCCCTTGGGCAGCCACAGCTCACCAAACTGCTGCGGCGCGTCGCCGTAGGCCAGGCGCTGGTCGGGCTGCGGCCGGTCGGGCCGGTCGAGCACTTGCAGGAAGGTCAGCGTCTGGGCGGGGGCAGACAAGGCCAGCGGCAACCACAGGCTTGCCAGCAGGCGTGGCATCAATCGCATGGGGTCAACCAGTCTTGCAGTTGCTTCAGCACCGCCGCATCGGTCTGCAGGCCCATGTGGCCCAGGCCGGTGAAGAGGGCGGTGTCGGTGAAGGCCAGGCGGCGCGCCGGCGAGCGGTGCTGGCCCAGCGCGCTGGCCACCGGCACCAGGCCATCGCCCAGCCAGCGCGCCGGTGAGCCCGTGGCCTTCTTGGACGTCGTGGCCGCCACCGCGTAGCAGGCCACGCCGGCGGGCAGCGGCAGGCCGCTGGCCTTGCCTTCGTCGGCTTCGAGCAGGCTGGCGTGGCGCAGGTCGCGGATGCCGGCGCTGCGCCGCGATGCCAGCAGCGCCAGCGGGCGCGAGTAAGCACTGACCGCGAGCAACTGCTGCAGCTGCTGGCCACCGCGCTCCAGCGGTGCGCCCTGGTGCGGCGTGCCCAGCGTGACGAGGCATTGCAGGCGTTTGGGCCAGCGCTTGCGCTGGGCTTGGGCGATGGCGCTGCGGGCGACCAGGCCGCCCATGCTGTGGCCCAGCAGCGTCAGCGGGCCGGGCACGCCGTCCAGCAGCCGGGCCAGCTCGGCACCGTTGCGCCAGATCGGCCGGCCGCTGTTGTAGCGCAGGCCCAGCGGCTGGTAGCCCAGCGCGGCGAATGCGGCGGGGAAGTCCGCGCCGTCGCGACGCCACTGCGCCTCGTTCATGCACAGGCCGTGCAGCATGACGAGCGCCGGCCCGGTGGCGCCTGGCACCAGCGGCTGCAGGCTCATGGGGGTGGCCAGCGGGTTGGCGGTGTCTTCCAGGTAGTCGCCCAGCACGCCGTTCAGGGCCGCCAGCGCGGCGTTGGCGCGGTCGGGGGCGGCCTGGCCCAGCATCGGCGTCAGCGCGCCCAGGGCCATGTCCAGCCCGCCGCCGACGAGTTGCGTGACGCCACGCACGCTGCGGTAAACGAGGCCGGTGATGCCGCTGGTGCGCTGGCGCTGCTGCGTCAGCGGCAGGCGGGTGATCTCGGCGTGCATGGCCTCGACGAGGTCGGTGACGCCGGTGGTGGCGGCTGTCGCGAGGCGGCTGGCGCCGCGCAGGTGCTGGGGGCTGGGCATGGCTGAGTGTCGAGCCAAACCCGTCGGGGGCCGAGGCGGCCTGGCAGGCTCAGCGCGCGGCTGCGGCGAAGCGCCTGCGCAGCAGCAGCAAGACCGCGGCGCCCGCGCCGGCCAGCATGCTGGTCGCGGGTTCGGGCACGGCGGTCAGCACGGCGACGGCGTCGATGTCCGCCCCGGCGGGCTGGCCGGCATTTCCGCTGAGGTCCACGAGGCGGACGTAGCGGAACAGCGTGGACGCCGCGAACCCCTGGTTGTCGAGGTCAATGCCGGCGGTGCCGCCGGACGCCGTGCCGACGTTGAACCAGGTCGCGCCGTTGGCGCTGATGAAGACCTGCGACTGCTCCGCGGTGCCGCCTTGGCTGGGACCGATCTCGTACACCACCAGGTCGGCGGCCGACGTGCCGCCCACGCTGAACGGGCTGGACATCTGCAGCGTGATCGAGCCGGCCACACCCAGCGCGACCGAGCCGACGCCGAACCCGGGGCTCAACGAGTCGTCGTAGTCCGGCGCGCCGAGCGCGGCAGACGGGCTAACGAAGTTGGGGTGCGTGGTGCCCG
This sequence comes from Roseateles sp. P1_C6, assembly GCF_056406315.1. NCBI lineage: Bacteria > Pseudomonadati > Pseudomonadota > Betaproteobacteria > Burkholderiales > Sphaerotilaceae > Roseateles > Roseateles sp. P1_C6. Next base: position 154,963 of record NZ_JBFUAK010000005.1, on the reverse strand, counting down.
GTCCCTGGCTGAAGCTCAACACCTCGTTGGCGTAGGCGGTGGCTGCGCCAACCGATGCCGGCGCCAGCAGCGCGCCAGCGAGACACAGGCCGGTCGTGAACGCGTTCGACATGGCGATCTCCTTCGTCGTCATCGGAGTCTGCGCACGCGGGCCGCCAGGCCTGCTGGGACTAACCCTGGTTTGGGCCGCGCATCCCGTGTTTGAGGAGCTCGCCGCCCTACATCTGTCGGAACAGATGCGCGCAGCTCTCCGCCACCAGCAGGCTTTCCGTGCCGTGCTTGAGCTTGATCTGCATGCGGCCGCGGAAGTCGCGGCTGACGCTGGCGATGGCGTTCACGTTGACCAGCGTGGAGCGGTGGATCTGCCAGAACTGCTGCGGGTCCAGCTCGTCGATGAGTTCCTTCAGCGGCTTGCGGATCAGCGCTTCGCCGTCCTTCAGCGCCAGCCGCGTGTACTTGTTGTCGCTCTGGAAGAACATGACCTCGTCGACGGTGATGAGGCGCAGCGTCTGGCCCACCGACGCGTTGATCCAGCGCAGCGGCGCACGCGCGGCCGACGGCGCGGGCCGCTCGGCCAGCTGGTCCAGCACGCCGGCCAGCGGCGCTGGCGCCTGGCCCAGCCTGGCTTTGAGCCGCGAGATGGCCGTGAACAGCCGTGCACCGGCCAGCGGCTTGAGCAGGTAGTCGACGGCGCCCTGGTCGAAGGCGGCGATGGCGTATTGGTCGTAGGCGGTGACGAAGACGACGTGGCTGCGGCCATTGATCTGGCGGGCCACGTCGATGCCGGTGGCGCCGGGCATCTCGATGTCCAGGAACAGGATGTCGGGGTGGTGCTGGTCCAGCAGGCGCAGCGCCTCCAGGCCGTCGGCCGCTTCGCCGACGATGCTGAGTTCGGGCCAGAGCTTGCCCAGCTGTTCCACCAGCTCGCCACGCAGCGCGGCTTCATCCTCGGCGACCACGGCGGTCGGAGCAAAGAGACTCATGACGGCAATTCCAGGTTGAACTCCGTGCGGTCGGTGCCGCTGGTGCAGACAAGTTTCGCGCCCAGCACGGTCAGGCGCTCGCGCAGCGACGCGAGATCGGCGTCGTCGCTGCACAGGCCCGGCTGATCAAAGCCCAGCGTGATGCCTTCATCCACTTTCAGCCAGCAGCGCCTGGGGTGGCCCAGCCGCAGGGCGCGCTGCACCAGCGGCAGCAGCAGCATGGGTGGCAGCGGCGTCGCGCCGCGCGAACCCAGCTCGCAGTCGAAGGCCGGCGGGTCGCCGTTCAGGTCGCGCAGCAGGTCCAGGTAACTGGCGATCAGCTCGGCCTCGCTGCCCAGCGTTGCGCCGGCATCGCGCAGCCGCGGCAGCGCCACGCGCAGGTGGCGGATCAGGCGCTCCAGCCGCGCGCTGGCGCCGGTGTCCTGGCGGGCATAGGCCTGCTCGACGGCCACCAGCGCGTCGAACAGCAGGCCGGGGTCGACCTGGGCCTGCAGCGCCGCGAGCTGCGAGCCCAGCGCGTGGCGGCGCAACTGGCTGTGCTCGCGCAGCAGGTCCTGCGCGGCCTGGTCCTGGCGGCGGCGCAGGGTGCGGAACTCCAGCACGCCGACGATCATCAGCGCCGGCATGAAGACCCACAGCGTGTCGCCGATGACGGCGGTGACGCGGAACACCGTGCACTTGGGCTTGCCGTGGGTGAGGGCGTACCAGTCGCAGATGGACGGCCATGGCAGGGCCGTGATCAGCGGGTAGATGATGGCGATGGTCAACACCGAGCCCAGCAGCGTGGCGGCCACCAGGCGCTTGCGACGCGCCGGGTGGATAGGGCTGCTGCGCGCGGCCGGCAGCCAGCACAGCACCAGCAGCACGCAGCTGAGCAGCGGCACGACCAGATGCCGGGCCAGGATCTGCGGCAGCTGGTCGCCGACGCTGAGCTCCAGCAGCGAGGTCAGGTCGATGGCGCCGAACAGCAGCGCCGCGGCGACGAAGGCCAGCACCTCGTTCCAGCGCAGCGAGCGCCAGGAGCGCAGCACGTGGGCGATCATTCCAGCGCCTCCCGCGGCAGCCGCACGCGCGCGACGACGCCGCGTGGCTGCGCCGCTTCCAGTTCCAGCACGGCGGTGTCGCCGAAGCGCGCCGCCAGCCGCGCCCGCGTGTTTGCCAGGCCCACGCCGGTGCCGCCGCTGGCCGCGCCAAAGCCCTGGCCGTTGTCGGCCACCTCGACGCTCAGGCCGCCGTCTGCCGCGTGCTGGGCACGGATCTCGATGCGCCCGCCTTCCGGCAGTGGCGACAGGCCATGCTTGATCGCGTTCTCCACCAGCGTGGGCAGCACCAGCGTCGGCAGGCGCGCCGCCAGCAACTCGGGCGGCGCGCTGATGCCGAAGCTCAGCCGCTCGCCCATGCGCATCTGCAGGATGGCCAGGTAGTGGCGCACCAGCTCCAGCTCGTCGGCCAGCGTGGACTCCTGCCGGCGCATGCCCGGCAGCGCGGCGCGCAGGTAGGCGATCAGCGCGACCAGCATGTTGCGGCCGCGCTCCGGCTGGGTCTCGTACAGGCGCTTGACGTTGGCCAGCGTGTTGAACAGGAAGTGCGGCTCGATCTGCGCGGTCAGCGCCGACAGCTGGGCCTCGGTCTGCTGGGCCTTGAGCGCCTCGCGCTCGCGGAACAGCCGGGTCAGCTGCTCGCTGCCCTGGCGCTGGGCGCGGCTGACCAGCAGCAGCGCGTAGGCCATGCCGCCCAGCAGCGTCCAGATGGCGATGGTGGACGCGACCCAGCCAGGCTTGACCTTCATGCTGGGGTCGTCCATCGACGCGGCGATGTAGCGCAGGAAGGTGCCCAGCGCGGCGCCCAGGCCGACGGCCAGCGCCTGCACGGTCAGCGCCGCCGGCAGCTTCCAGCGCCGCCCGGCCAGCAGCGCCTCGGCCAGCGCCACCATCAGCATCACCGACAGGCCGGTCAGCAGCGACTGGCGGCTGAAGCGGATCAGGTCGAACAGCGCGCTGCTGAGGTCGTTGTCACTTTCGCCGAACCAGGTCAGCGACCGGGAGATCGCATGCAGCAGGCAGAAGTAATAGACGCCCGCCAGCATGCGCAGATTGCAGATGCGGCGAAAGGCTTGCAGCGGGCTGAGGTCCTCCATTGGGATCATTCTCGGCCGCCCGTCACCCGCCGGTGGGCGATGCGACGAAACCGGGCATAGCAGGCGCCAAACCCGGCGCCCCGGCCCGAAAAGACCCTAGGCGCCGCCAGCCGCGGCAATCAGCGCCTTGAGTTCGCGCTCCGAGGCCGCCGGGTCGGCGAGATTCACCTCGATGAGGCGGCGCAGATGCGTGATGGACTCGATGTCGATGCTGCGGCACAGCACGCCAGCATGGTCGCCCTCGACATGGGCCAGCTCGCCGGCCATCGCGATGACGATGTCGCTCGCGCCGTCGCCGTCAGCGTCGCCCAGCGGCAGCTTGACGAGGCAGGGCATGCCCGCCTGCGGCAGCGGGCCGGCCGGCAGCTGCAGCAGCACGCCCTTCAGCGAGATGTCGATGACCTGGCAGCGCAGGTGCGACTGGGTCGTGATCAGCTCGGCACCGGCGGCGAAGGTGACGCGGGCGAATTGGCGGCGTTCGGTGCTGATGGTGTTCTCCCGCGGGCTGAACCAGATCGTGCGATCGATCCTAGACGAAAGGTTCCAGCTCGGCGCTACCGAACACCGTGCTGTTCTCCACGGCCTGCTGCAGCCGCTCGGGCGCCAGCGACGCCAGGCCCATGGCCTCCAGCATGAACCAGGCGGCACGCAGGAAGGCGATGGTCTCCTCGCGCGTCGCGTCGGTCAGCACGGGCTCGTCGTCCCAGTCGCGCTCGGCGGGCGCGCGCGGCGCGACGACGGCGGGGCGGTGGGCGCGGGCGATGCGGGCCAGCATCTCGCGCATGTCCATCGTCGCGCTGGGCGCGTCGATGAGGCGCACCAAGTCGCCCAGCTGCTGCTCGGCGGCGGCGGCCAGCAGCCGCGCGGCGTTGTCCGCACCGCCCGCCAAGTAGAGCCCGGCGGCGAGGTCGACGTATTCGAGGGCGGCCGATAGCCGCTGGAGGTCGGGGTTGGACGACATGACCATCGAGTCTAGGTTGTGTGAAGGGGCAACGGGCGGCCAAAGTTCACGGGGCTTTGTTTATGCTGGGCCGCTCAAGGAATGTCCCAAGGAGCCGCCCATGATCGACCGCCGCCAGCACCTGCAACATCTCGCCGCCCTGGCTGCCGCTTCGGCGCTGCCGGCCGTGGCGGCCGACGACAAGGACGCCACCTACGACGAGGACTCCATCCTCAAGGCGGCCACCGATTTCTTCGGCCAGACGACGGAAGGGCTGGCCAAGGTCATCGAGAAGGCTTTCAAGGAGCAGGGCCGGCCCAATGCCTACATCAAGGGCGAGGAGGCGTCGGCGGCCATCACCGTGGGCCTGCGCTATGGCGACGGCGAACTGCTGATGAAGGGCGGCGGCTCGGCCAAGGTGTTCTGGGCCGGCCCGTCCATCGGCTTCGACCTCGGCGCCAATGCATCCAAGGTGTTCACGCTGGTCTACAAGCTGCCCAAGGCGGCCGACATCTACCAGCGCTTCCCCGGCGTGGACGGCAGCCTCTATTACATCGGCGGCGCGGGCATCAACTACCAGCGCCTGAACGGCATCACGCTGGCGCCCATCCGCCTGGGCGTGGGGCTGCGCGCGGGGGCCAGCGTGGGCTATATCCATTACCGGCGCGAGAAGAGCATCAACCCGTTCTGATTCACCGCGCCGGCAGGCGTAGACTGTTAATTCATACAGTATTCGAGGCGTCCCGTGAGCATCACCACACCCGACCTGCCGGTGCAGGACATCAGCAGCGAAGTCCTCATCGAGAAGTACGCCAAGGGCGGCGAACAGACCCCGGACGAGCTGCGCGAGCGTGTCGCCAAGGCCTTGGCGCAGGCCGAGAAACCGGCCGACCGCGCCCGCTGGACGGCCGCCTTCCTGGACGCGCAAAAGCGCGGCTTCGTGCCGGCCGGCCGCATCATGTCCGCCGCCGGCACCGAGCTGTCGGCCACGCTGATCAACTGCTTCGTGCAGCCGGTGGGCGACTCCATCGCCACGCCGGAGGACGGCGTGCCCGGCATCTACACGGCGCTGACCGAAGCCGCCGAGACCATGCGTCGCGGCGGCGGCGTGGGCTACGACTTCAGCCGCATCCGGCCGATGGGCGCCTGGGTGGGCTCCACGCGCAGCCACGCGTCAGGTCCCATCAGCTACATGCGCGTGTTCGACCGCAGCTGCGAGACGGTGGAGAGCGCCGGCAGCCGCCGCGGCGCGCAGATGGGCGTGCTGCGCTGCGACCACCCCGACATCGAAGCCTTCATCCACGCCAAGGACCAGGGCGACCTGCGCAACTTCAACATCTCCATCGGCGTGACCGACGCCTTCATGGAGGCGGTGCAGGCCGACGACGCCGTGGAGTTGGCGCACAAGGCGCAGCCCAGCGCCGAGCAGATCGACGCCGGCGCCTACCAGCGCGGCGACGGGCAGTGGGTCTACCGCAAGGTCAAGGCCCGCGCGCTGTGGGACCAGGTCATGCGCTCCACCTACGACCATGCCGAACCGGGCGTGCTCTTCCTGGACCGCATCAACGCCGACAACAACCTGCACTACTGCGAGACGATTGCGGCGACCAACCCCTGCGCCGAGCAACCCTTGCCGCCCTATGGCTGCTGCTGCCTGGGCTCCATCGACCTGACGCGTTTCGTGCGCGACCCGTTCAGCGCCAGGCCCGCGTTCGACGAGGCCGGCTTTGCCGAGGTCGTGGCCGTGGCCACGCGCATGCTGGACAACGTGCTGGACGTGACGCCGTGGCCGCTGCCGGCGCAAGCCGCCGAGGCCGGCAACAAGCGCCGCGTGGGCCTGGGCTTCACGGGCCTGGGCGATGCGCTCGTCATGCTGAACCTGCGCTATGACACGCAAGAAGCGCGCGACATGGCCAGCCACATCAGCGAGGTCATGCGCGACGCGGCGTACTCGGCGTCCAGCGACATCGCCGCCGAGCGCGGCAGCTTCCCGCTGTTCAACGCCGACCTCTACCTGTCCGGCGGCAGCTTCGCGTCGCGGCTGCCGCAGGGGCTGAAGGACAAGATCCGCGCGCAGGGCCTGCGCAACTCGCACCTGCTGTCCATCGCGCCCACCGGCACCATCAGCCTGGCCTTTGCCGACAACGCGAGCAACGGCATCGAGCCGGCCTTCTCCTGGACCTACACGCGCAAGAAGCGCCTGCCGCAGACCGAGGGCGGTGGCTTCAAGGAGTACGCGGTCGAGGACCACGCCTGGCGCCTGTACCGCCACCTGTTCGGCGCCGACGCACCGCTGAGCGACGCCTTCGTCACCGCGCTGGAGTTGAGCGCGGCCGACCACGCGTCCATGGTCGCGGCCGTGGCGCCCTACATCGACACGTCCATCAGCAAGACCGTCAACGTGCCGGCCGACTACCCGTACGAGGACTTCCAGAACCTCTACATCCAGGCCTGGCAGACCAAGCTGAAGGGCCTGGCCACCTATCGGCCCAACAGCGTGCTGGGTTCGGTGCTCAGCGTGACGCCCGAGGTCAAGCAGCCCGAGCCGCTGCGCGCCGACGTGGACGGCACCAACCAGCGGCTGCGCGTAGAGCGCCTGCCCAATGCCGTCGTCGCGTCGCTGCGCTGGCCCGGCCGCCCCGACATGCCCGGCGGCAACCCGGCGTGGAGCTACCTGATCCAGCACCCGCACGGCGACTTTGCGCTGTTCATCGGCGAGTTGCCGCTGGACGGCCCCGATGGCGGCCTGTTCGGCCGCAACCTGCCGTTCGAGGTCTGGGTCAACGGCGCCGAGCAGCCGCGCGGCCTCTCCGCCTTGGCCAAGACGCTGTCCATGGACTTGCGCACCAACGACGCCGCCTGGCTGCGCCTGAAGCTGGACGCGCTGGCCACGGTGGCCGAAGAGCGCGCCTTCGAGATGCCCATGCCGCCCAGCGGAGAGAAGCGCCTCTTCCCCGGCGTCGTCGCCGCAACGGGTGCCGTCATCCGCTGGCGCTGCGAGCAGCTCGGCGCGCTGCAGGAGGGCGGCCCCACGCCGGTTGTCGATGCGATGTTCAGTCGCAACGAGCCGCGCACCGGCGTGTCCGGCACGCTGGCCTGGGCCGTCGACGTGGACAACCCGGCGACCAACGAGCAGTTCACGCTGACGCTGAAGGAGGTCGTGCTGCCCACGCCCGAGGGTGGGAGCGTCACGCGCCCCTGCGCGATGGGCTTCTCGGGCAACTACCCCAAGGCGCTGGACGGCCTCGCCCGCCTGCTGTCGCTGGACATGCGCGTGATGGACCCCGGCTGGATCGCGATGAAGCTGCGCAAGCTGCTCAACGTCGGCGAGCCGCTGGGCCATTTCATGGCGCCCGTGCCGTCATTGAATGGCGAGCGCCGCCAGCAGGTCTGGCCATCGACCGTGGCCTATGTGGCGCGGCTCGTCATCCACCGCTACGCGATGCTGGGCATCCTCGACGAGGCCGGCCAGCCGCTGACCGACATGGGCCTGCTGCAGACACCGGCTCCCAAGCTTGCGGCGGCCGCGGGTGCGCTGCAGGTGCAGGCCGGCCGGCCGTGCCCCGAGTGCGGCAACGCGACCATGATCCACAAGGATGGCTGCGACTTCTGCACGGCTTGCGGGTATGTGGGGCAGTGTGGCTGAGCTCGAGCGCCGCGGTCACTGAGCCTTCGCGCGGCCGGACTGGCTGCCAAACCACTGCTGCCGATATTCGGCCCGGTAAGGCAATGCGTCGTCGACATCACGAGGCCCCAGCTGGCGCAGCAGCTCCATCGTGACGGCAATCGGGCGGGCGACGCGGCCGCTGGGCGGCTGCCCGGCGAAGGCCCGCCTCAACTCGTCGGCCAGTTGCCAACCCTGCAATCCCGCCGGCTCCGCGATGGTGGCGATCTGCTGGGATCGACCGGAGCGTATGCGGCTCAATGCGTTGCGGGAGCCGTCTCCCGCGGCGATGCCGACGATGTCGCGGCGGCCCAGGGCGAGCAGCGGGAAGTGCAGGGAATCCATGTAGACGTCGTTGATCGCCAGCACATGGGTCCAGCGCGTGCCAAAGCGGCGCTGCAGCCTCTCCAGCGCCGCCGGCATCTCCTTGGCCGCGTTCGAGATGGGGATGTCCTCGACCGCCAACAGCTCGCAGCCGGCACAGCGTGACAAGGCTTCCCGCATGCGCAGCGTCTTGAAGTTGGCGATGTCGAAGCGGCCGTCGTTGAAGATGACGACACCGGGGCGCGCCGCAGCGGATTGCGTCACGAAGGCGGCTGCCATCTCGGCGACCACGGCGGGGTCGGTGCCGACATTGGCGAACAGGCTGGATGGCGAGCCCTGGCGCGAGGACGCATGCCAACCGACCAGCACGGGCACGGGCCGTGCGGCTGCGGCCAGCCGGTCGGCGATGTCGGCTTCATCGAACCCTCCCAGAACGATCGCATCCGTGTCGGTGCGCAGCGCCTGGTCGAAGAGTCTCCTGATCGTCGCCCGGTCACCCGCGCCGTTGACGATGCTCAGTGTCCAGCCCAGTTCCTGGCAGGCCTGCTCGAAGCCGCGATAGACGGCGGTGATGCCGCCATTGCGGAAGTCCTGCGCGAGGAAGACGACGCGTCGTGGCCCGTCGGTCGGTGCGTCGGCCTGCGCGGTGGTCGCGGCGGCAAGCCAGGCGACGAGCGTGGCCAATGCCTGGCGGCGCTCCCATCGAGGGGATGCGATGGGCGCCGCACGCCACCCGGAGCTTGTGAAGGCCATGCGCGCAGCCTAACCCCGCCGGGGGCGGCCGTGTTGATGGCCGACGCCCGCCAGCTGCGCCACCGCTGTAGCGGCGTCAGCCCTACGCGTCGGGTCAGTGCGTGTTGTCGCCACTGGCGTCGATCAACCGCCTCAACCATGGCCGCAGCGCAAACAGCGCCGCCCCGGTGACCAGGCTGCCCACCGCCAGCTGCGTGAACAGCACTGCGTATTGCGAATTCGTTGTCAGCGGCGACCCATCCACCGGTTGCGCGACGACGCCCGAGAAGTCCCCGGCGAACAGCGAGGCCAGCCCGGTCACCAGCATCCAGGCGCCCATCATGACGCCCTGGTATTGCCGTGGCGCGAGGCGGCCGATCATGGCGTAGCCCACCGGCGAGATCAGCAGCTCGCCGACCGACTGCAGCACGTAGCTGATGAACAGCCAGGAGAAATCGGCGCGGCCCGTGGCCGGGTCGGCGAAGTGGATGCCCAGCGGCAGCGCCAGGAACCCGAGGCCCATCAGCGCGAGCGAGGCGGAGAACTGCATCGGGATGTCCACCGGCCAGCCCCTGGCGCGCCAGCGCGCGAACACGGCCGCCAGCCATGGCCCGCCGATGACGATGCAGACGGTGTTGATGTTCTGCACCCACTGCGGCGCAACGGGCACGCCCCAGACGTTCATCCAGACGTTGCCCACTGCGTACATCTGCAGGCCATTGGGCGCCATCTGGTACAGCGACCAGAACACCAGCGAGCCCAGCATCAACACCAGGTAGGCCTGCATGCGACGCTTTTCGGCGGGCACCGGGTGGCGCTGCGTCATCACCAGCAGCGCCACGCCCACCGCGGCGCACAAGGCCTTCATGCCGAGGGCGGTGTCGGTGGGGTGTTGCAGCAGCCAGGCCAGCAGCGGCACCAGGCCGGTCAGCACGCCGATGCCGATCGCGAAGCGGCCCCAGAAGCCCGCGCCGCTGCGCTGCGCCAGCGGTGTGTCGCGGTCGGCCAGCGCGCGCCAGAAGATCAGCGCCAGCGCGATGGCCATCGCGTTGCCCAGCGTCGCGAACCAGAAGATGGTGCTGTACAGCTCTTCCAGCTGGTAGTGGCCGGCCACCGTGAAGCCGATGAAGAAGCCCACGTTCATGCCCGCGTAGTTCCACAGGAAGGCGGCTTCGCGGCGGTCGTCCTCGGGCGCGAAGCGCTGCGTCAGCATCATGTTCAGGCAGGTGACGTTCAGGCCGCTGCCGGTCAGGAACAGCGCCAGGCCCCAGTACAGCCCAGCCAGGCTGCCGCCGGCGATGGCGCCGCAGCCCAGCAGTTGCAGCAGCATGCCGCCGACGAACAGGTTGCGGTTGCTCAGGAAGCGGCCGCCCAGGTAGCCGCCGAACAGGTGCAGCCCGTAGTTGAAGGCGCCGAACAAGCCCATCATCAGCGCCGCTTGCTCGCTGCTGAAGCCAAGTCGGCGCGTGGCGTACAGCACCAGCGTGGACTGCAGCACCGCGAAGCCCAGCGTGGCGAAGACTTGCACCATGAAGAGCACGGCCGAGCCTTCGGGCACGCGCGTCCAGTGTTGTTGTCGTTGTTTCATGGGGCGCGGATTGTCCGGGTGCCCGGACAGGCGCCGCCTGGGTGTCATCCCGCGGAGCGGGCGGCTTTACACGCCGCTGGCGCCGCGCCGGCGGCTAGCCGGGTGGGCGTATCAGGTTCACCGCCATGGGCTGGCGCCCATCGAGGATGTCCGTCGTGACTTCTCGCAGCACGACGACGCCGTGCTGCCGCTGCCAGGACTCCCAGAGGTAGGCGGCATCGGCATCCACACCCGACGGCCCGCTGAGCGCATAGGTCCGGCCGGTCTTGGTGGTCACTTCCTCGGTGTCGATGTGCACGAAGGCCACCGCGGAGGACACCTTGGCGCAGTGCTGGTCTTCCATGTAGCCGACCAGGTGCCAGGTGGGGGCGTCGTAGTTGGGCACCTGCACTTCCCAGGCACGCCACCGGACCAGCGCGATCCGGGGCTCCTGGGAGAACGGCGTGGAGATCCAGAAGCTCACGCTGGATCACCCATGCGGCCAAAGGATGGGCTTGCGTGCGGCGGCTGCCGGCACCCACCAGCGCGGCGAACGGCGTGGGCGAGAAAAGGCGCGACGCCACAGCGGACGCGGGACCGCGCGTGGGCTGACCAGCGCCGGGTCGGGGTCGCCGAACCAGTTCGGCACGGCAAATCGGAAGGGGAGTCTCATGCCAGGGCCCTCTGCTGCGCCACCGTGTGCGCTCCTGGACGATGCCCTCCACCTGGATGCGCGGCTGTAGGACTTTGTGCTGCTTACATGCCAGCGCGCCGGCAGCCGCCTTGCCGGCCAGCGAGCCCGCCGCCGCGGGTCAGGACGGCAGCGCGCCCCTCGCGAGGCGGGTGCGGCAGACCTGCGCGCCGTTGAGGGTCTCGAAGTCGCTGGCCAGCATCAGCAGCTGCTTGCCGTCGGCCGAGGGCAGCAGCGGCGACGAATAGTTCTGGCACCAGTTGGTGGCGGTGGGTGGGTTCAGCGGCTTGACCGGCGCGGCCATCGTCGTCCAGGCGCCGCTGCCGTCGGCCGTGCTGCTGATGAAGACGGTGCCGCCGTTGCCGGCCGCATCCACGCTGCCGGCGCTGTTGTTCAGGATCTGCCCGACCAGCGCGATGCGCTTTTGCGCCGGCAGCCAGACATGCGTGGGCGCATGGCGGAACCAGCGGCCGTCGGCCGTCTGGGGCTCGAAGCCCTTGTCGCTGGCGTCACCCCAGTCCAGGCCGTCGGCGGAGCGCTTCAGGTAGACGCGGCAGTCCAGGCCGGCCGTGCTGCAAAACTCGTAGCTGAGCAGGTAGCTGCCGTCGCCCAACTGGCTGGTGACGGCCATGCCAGGGCGGTCGGTCGACTTGACGGCGGCGACGAGCAGGCGCGGCGCAGTCCACGTCACGCCGTCGGCGGTGCTCATGATCTTGAGCACCTGCGAGGCGCCATCCTCGGTCTCGTCGGAGTACATGCAGGCGAGCTGGCCGCTCTTGGTGACGAGGAACTCGGGCTCCCAGATGCCGGTGCCGTCGCCGCCGCGCGGCTTGCGGCCGGTGCCGCAGTTCGCGTTCAGCGCGGTCCAGGTCTTGCCGGCGTCGGTGCTGCGGTAGATGGGGTGCTGCATCGGCGTGCCGGGGGTGTCCTGGCCGACGGAAGCCGACCACAGCAGCGTGCCGGCCGCCAGCGTGCCGACGGTGGCGGGCAGCTCGTAGACCGAGCCACAGCACAGGCCCTTGGGCCAGGCGGCGTCGCTGACGGCGCCCTGCGGGGCGAACGTGGCGCCGTCGTCGCGGCTGATGAAGATGCGGCCTTGGCCCTTGTCGCCGTCAAAGCCGATGGCGCTGGCGATGACGGCACCGTTCAGGCTGGCGTCGGCCTGGTGGGCCAGGCGGATGACGCGCGGGTAGAACACCGAGGCCTCGCTGAGCAGTGTGCCGGTGCGGGTGGGCGGGGGAGGTGTCGGCGTCTCGGGCGTTGGCGTGGACGAACCACCACCACCGCCGCCACAGCTGGCGCAGGCGCTGATCAGCAGCAGGACGGGCAACAGCGCGGCGGTGCCGGCGAGTTTTTGCCAGAGCTTCATGAGGAGGGTCATTGTTGCGCTCCAAAAGCGAAGGGATGAGGTGGCCTAGCCGCATCGCAGCGAGCGCTGCGGCGGGCGTGTGGGGGAGGGGCAGGAAAGGCGGTCTAGGCTTCGCCGGACGGCTTGCGCTGGGGCACGCCGCTGGCAATCGCCGGGCCGAACAGCGGCCGTCCGTCCGCGGACCAGGTGAAGCGCTGGATGCGCATCGTGCGGCCACTCGCGTCGCCGGCGTCCTGGTCCTTGGCGTGATAGACCAGCCAGTCCTCGGTGCCGTCCGGCGAGCGGGTGAAGCTGTTGTGGCCCGGGGCGAAGACCTTGTCGGTCGGGCCAAACACCGGTTTCGGGTGCTTGGTCCAGCTCTTCGGATCCAGCGGGTCGTTGCCGGTCAGCTCCAGCAGGCCGAGGTAGTAGACGGCGGCGGTGTGGCCGGCGGAGTAGACGACGAAGTCGCGGCCGTTGCGCTGCAGGGCCTGGGGCGCCTCGATCCAGTGGTTGTCGCGCTGCGGCTGCCAGCGGCCGTCCACCTTGTGCCAACCGCGCTCCCAGTCGTGCTCGCCGCGAACGATGCGCACGCCCGGGCCGGCGGCGCGGGTGGGGTTGCTCATCGGCGCGATCCACAGGCCGTCGTCGGCGTACATCCAGAACAGCCGCCCGTCCTTCAGGCGCAGCACGGAGCCGTCGATGGCGTAGCGCTCATGCTCGGCATGCACGCGGCCGCGGTCGACGAACGGGCCCATCGGGTGTTCGGCCTCCAGCACGTAGTGGCGGTGGTTGGCGTCCACGCCATCGGCGGCGGTGAAGTACAGGTACCAGCGGCCGTCGAGCAGGTGCAGCTCGGGCGCCCAGATCATCTTGCTGCGCGGCCCGCCCGGCTCGGGCGTCCAGACCTTGCGGCGCTCGGCGTTGCGCCAGTCGCTCAACTTGTCGGAGCTGTAGACCCACAGGCCGCCCTCGGGGTCGAAGGTGGCGGTCAGGTAGTAGCGGCCGGCGTGCCAGACGACCCAGGGGTCGCCGGCCTCGACGCCGGGCAGCACGGGGTTGGTGAAAGTGCTTTTCGTCTGCGGCGCGGTCATCGCGGCTCCTGGCGCGCCCAGGCCCAGTGCGGCAGCCAGGCCCAGCAGGCCTCGGCGGCGCAGCGCCTGGCCCGGCGTGCTGTCGTCGTTGTGGTTCATCGGTTGTTGTCTCCTCGCCTGGTGGCCCAGCGGCCCCGAGGCGGCGCGATGCTAGTCGGCTTTCTTGTTTATAACAAGTAAATTGGTTAATAATGGGCCCAACAACGATTGGAGACCTCATGCGCGTGCTCGTGACCGGCGGTGCCGGCTACATCGGCAGCCTCACCACGCTGCAACTGCTGCAGTCGGGGCACGAGGTGCTGGTGCTGGACAACCTCAGCAACGCCAAGCCGGCGGTGCTGGCGCGCATCGCCCAACTGGCCGGGCGCGAGCCGGCTTTTCAGGAGGGCGACGTGCGCGATGGCGCGCTGCTGCGCCGGGTGCTGGCCGAGCACCGCACCGAGGCCGTCATGCATTTCGCGGGGCTGAAGGCGGTGGGCGAATCGGTCCACAAGCCGCTGGCGTACTTCGACAACAACGTGCAGGGGTCCTTGAGCCTGCTGGCGGCGATGCGCGACATGGACGTGCGCACGCTGGTGTTCAGCTCCTCGGCCACCGTCTATGGCCTGGCCGAAACCATGCCGCTGCGCGAGGACGCGCCCACCGGCACGACCAACCCGTATGGCCGCAGCAAGCTGATGGTCGAGGAGATCCTGCAGGACTTGGCCGCGGCGGACGCAAGCTGGTCGCTGTGCGCGCTGCGCTACTTCAACCCGGTGGGCGCCCACCCCAGCGGCCTGCTGGGCGAGGACCCGCAGGGCACGCCGAACAACCTGATGCCCTTCATCGCCCAGGTGGCCGTGGGCCGGCGCGCGGCGCTGCAGATCTTCGGGCGCGACTACCCGACGCCCGACGGCACCGGCATGCGGGACTACATCCATGTGCAAGACCTGGCCACCGGCCACCTCGCGGCGCTGGGCCATGTGCATGGCCGGCCGGGCTGGCATGTGTTCAACCTCGGCACGGGGCAGGGCCACTCGGTGCTGGAGGTGTTGCGCGCCTACGAGGGGGCGTGCGGCAAGCCGCTCGCGCACGAGTTCGTGCCGCGCCGCGGCGGCGACGTGGCGCAGAGTTGGGCCGACCCGGCGCGGGCCGAATCGCTGTTGGGCTGGCAGGCCAAGTTGGGCCTCGGCCAGATGTGCGGGGACAGTTGGCGCTGGCAGTCCACCAACCCCAACGGCTACGACTGACGTGTCAGGCCGCGCCCGCCCCGGGGCCGGTGCCGCGCGGGAAATCGAACGCCACGCGCATGACCATGTCCTGCGGGTAGTTGCCGAACTTGCGGCCGAACAGGTTCATGCCGCCGCGGTTGCGGGCGTCTTCCTTGATGCCCAGCCGCACCTTGATGTGGTTGGTCTGCGGCAGCGTCAGCTGCTCGATCTGCACGCCGCTCAGCGCCACGCCGTCGATCATGGAGCCCTTGGGGCCCACGCTCCACTGCTTCAGCAGCCCGTGCGTCGTGCGGTCGGTCTGCCACCACGCCGGCATCAGCAGCGACGCCTTGCCGCCGTAGTCGCCGGGGCTGGTCCAGGTGCCGATCTCGACGTCGTTGATCCACAGCGTGATGTCCGACGGCCAGTCCTCGTTGAACTGCGGCGCCTCGGAGCAGATCTCCACCGACAGCTCCAGATGCGAAGGCACCGCGCCGTACGGCAGGTTGTTCGGGAAGGCGTACTCCACGTAGCCGTCGCCGCCGAACCACAGCAGCTGCGCGTAGACATGCTCGGGCTCGAAGAAGGAGCGCGGGTCGTCCAGCATGCCAATGATCTTGGTCTCGCTGACCAGGCCGCAGCTGGGCTTGGCCTCCACATGCCGGTAGCTGCCGATGGGCATGTTGATGGACATGACGTTGGGCCGGGACTCCACCGCCGCGCCGGGCAGCCGCAGCCGCACCTCGTCATAGCGCTTGGAGCACAGCTTCTGCTGGCCGCGCGTGCCGGGCTCCACCTCCACCGACACCAGGCCCACGGCCTGCAGCTGGTTGATGTTGAAGCTGACCGTGGAATGGGGCAGGCCCATGGCCGAGGCCAGTTCGGAGACGTTCAGCACCTGGTGGGTCAACATGCCCAGCATGGCCTGGCGGGTGTCGGAGGCGAGCGCCTTGGCCACGGCCAGCGCGGCGTCGCCCTCGACCATCAAGATTCGGCTGCCCGAGACCTCCATCGCTCCACTCCACCTTTGGATCCAAAGAAGTTGGGAGTTTATGCGGGCACCTCGGCTGGGCGCAGCGCGCTTTCCCTGGGCGGCGGCGCACCGACTAGGGTAATGACTGATCGTTAATAACAAATAAAATGGCGACAATGCATTGCATGAGTTCTCCCGCCTCTCACGAGCATGTCCACCGCCGGCGCAACCCGCTGACGGGCCGCCACGTGCTCGTCTCGCCGCACCGCACGCTGCGCCCCTGGCAGGGCGCGCAGGAGGCGGTCGACCACACGCCGCTGCCCGCGCACGACGCCCACTGCTACCTCTGCGCCGGCAATGTGCGCGCCAACGGCCAACGCAACCCCGGCTACCGCGACACCTTCGTCTTCGCGAACGACTTCGCGGCGCTGCAGCCCGATGCCGTCGACATGCCGGCGGCAGCCGCCGGCAGCCTGATGCAGCCCGAGCCGGTCGCCGGCGAATGCCGCGTGCTGTGCTTCTCGCCCAATCATTCACTGACGCTGCCCGAGATGGACTTGCCTGCGCTGCGCGCCGTCGTGCAGGCCTGGCAGGCGCAGTCCATCGACATGGGCGCACGCTGGCGCTGGGTGCAGGTGTTCGAGAACAAGGGCGCGGCCATGGGCTGCTCCAACCCGCATCCGCATGGCCAGATCTGGGGCCTGGACCGGCTGCCCGACGAGGCCGCGCTGGCCGATCAGCACCAGCGCGACTACCTCGCCGCGCATGGCGAGTCGCTGCTGCTGCGCTATGCGCGAGACGAACTGGCCGCCGGCGAACGCGTGGTCATCGAGACCGAGCACTGGCTGGCCGTCGTGCCCTACTGGGCCGCGTGGCCGTTCGAGACGCTGTTGCTGCCCAAGGCCCACACGTTGCGGCTGGAGGCCTTGTCGCCCGCGCAGGCCGATGACCTGGCCGAGGCCGTGAAGCGGCTGACGACGCGCTACGACAACCTCTTCCAGTGCTCGTTCCCGTACTCCATGGGCTGGCACGGCGCGCCGCACGAGGCCGGGAGCGCGGACGACGCGGCGATGCAGCACTGGCAACTGCATGCCCACTTCTACCCGCCGCTGCTGCGCTCGGCCACCGTGCGCAAGTTCATGGTGGGCTTCGAGATGCTGGGCGAGGCCCAGCGCGACCTGACGCCGGAGGTGGCCGCGCAGCGGCTGCGCGACGTCAGCGACACCCTTCACTACCGACAGGCGAGGGCCGCATGACCGTCGACCTCCAGACAACGCCGCATGCACGCGCGGCGCAGGGATTCCTGCGCGCCTTCGGCACCCGGCCGCAGCGCGTGGCGCGTGCCCCGGCCCGCGTGAACCTCATCGGCGAGCACACCGACTACAACGAGGGTTTCGCCATGCCCTGCGCCATCGACCGCGACACCGTCGTGGCTGCGGCGCCGCGCGATGACGACGTCGTCGAGGTGCTGGCCTGCGACATCGGCGAATCGCTGGGGCGCTTCCGCGTCGGCGACGCAACCGACGTCAGCGGGAGCCCGCAGTGGCTGCGCTACGTGCAAGGCATGGTGGCCGTGCTCAAAGCGCAGGGGCTGGCGGTCGGCGGCGCACAGCTGGCCATCGCCGGCAATGTGCCGCAGGGCGCGGGGCTGAGTTCATCGGCGTCGCTGGAGCTGGCCGTGGGCCAGGCGCTGTCGGCGCTGAACGGTTGGCAGCTGGCGCCCAAGGCGATGGCGCTGGCGGGGCAGCGGGCCGAGAACGTCTACGCGGGTTGCCAGTGCGGCGTGCTGGATCAGATGTCGTCGGCTCTGGGCGTGCAAGGCCATGCGCTGCTGCTGGATTGCCGCAGCCTGGATGTGCAGCCGATCCCGCTGCCGGCAGGCACGGCGGTGCTGGTCATCGATTCCAAGATCCAGCGCGGGCTGGTGGACAGTGAATACAACCTGCGTCGCCAGCAATGCGAGGCGGCGGCCGCGGGATTGGGCGTGAAGGCGCTGCGCGATGTGGACGACTCGCTGTGGTCGCGCCTCGGCGGCTCGCTGGACCCGGTCGTGCGCCGCCGTGCGCGGCACATCATCAGCGACAGCCAGCGCTGCGAGCTGCTGGCGGGCGCACTGCGAGCCGGCGACCTGCGCGAGATCGGCCGCCTGATGCGCGAGTCCCACTGGTCCATGCGCGATGACTTCGAGATCACGGTGCCGGCCATCGATGCGCTGGCGGCCTTGGTGCAGGACGTCATCGGCGACGCCGGCGGGGCGCGCATGACGGGTGGCGGCTTCGGCGGCTGCGTCATCGCGCTGGCGCCACAGGCCATGGTCGCCGAGATCCGCGCGGCGGTGGCCAGGGGCTACCGCTCGCCGGACGGCCGCGCGGCCGAGGTGCATGTCTGCACCGCATCGGGCGGCGCGGGGGTGCTGGCATGAGCGCGCCCAGCAGCTTCGCGCTGCAGTCGGCCGATGGACTGCGCGTGACCGTCACCAATGCCGGCGCGGCGTGGATGTCCTGCCTGATTCCCGTCGCCGGCACCTCACGCGAGGTGCTGCTGGGCTACCAGACACCCGCCGACTACCTGACCCAGCCGGGCTACCTCGGCGCCGTCGTCGGCCGCCACGCCAACCGCATCGCCGGCGCGCGCTTTGCACTGGACGCCCGGCACTTTGCGCTGCAGGCCAACGAGGGCGAACATCAGCTGCATGGCGGCGCGGGCGGATTCCATCGCAAGCTGTGGGACGTGGTCAGCCACTCGGCCGACCGCCTCGAACTCGCGCTGCGCTCGCCCGATGGCGACCAGGGCTTCCCGGGCGAGCTGACCGTGCGCGCCACCTACCGCGTCGAGCCACCGTTCAGCGTCAGCCTCACGCTGGAAGCGACGACCAGCGCTCCCACGCTCTGCAACCTCAGCAGCCACGCCTACTTCAACCTCGACGGCACCGGCGACATCACCAGCCATCGCCTGCAGATCGCCGCCGACCGTTATCTGCCGGTCCGCCCCGACCTGATCCCCACCGGTGAACAAGCCGACGTGGCCGGCACGCCGTTCGACTTTCGCGAACCCCGCCGCATCGGCGATGCGCTGCAAGCGCTGGAAGCCACGCAGGCCAGGCCGCTGTGCCACGACCACTGCTGGCTGGGCAGCCATGCCGCGCTGTCGTCCGCCAACGGTGACCTCGCGCTCGATCTGCGCAGCGGCCAGCCCGGCCTGCAGTTCTACGCCGGCGAGTTCCTGCCCCGCACGCCGGGTCGCGACGGTCGCCCCTACGCCAAGCACGCCGGCCTGGCGCTGGAGCCGCAGGCGCTGCCCGACAGCCCGCACCACCCGGAATGGCCGCAGCGCAATGCCGTGCTGCGCCCCGGCGAGACCTATCGCCATCAACTGACCTACCGATTCACCCCGGCCCGCACGGCCTGACCCCGAACGACCATGAGCAACCCGACCTCCACCCCCGCCCGCTGGACGCCCGCGCAGGCCCACGCCTGGTTCAAGGCGCAGCCCTGGGCGCTGGGCGCCAACTTCGTGCCCGCCTCCGCCATCAACCAGTTGGCCATGTGGCAGGCCGAGACCTTCGACCCGGAGCGCATCGATCTCGAACTCGGCTGGGCCGCGGGTCTGGGCATGAACACGATGCGCGTGTTCCTGCACGACCTGCTGTGGGCGCAGGACGCGGCCGGCTTCAAGCAGCGCATCCACCAGTACCTGGACATTGCCGACCGGCACGGCATCCGCACGATGTTCGTGCTGTTCGACTCCTGCTGGGACCCCGAGCCCAAGCTGGGCCCGCAGCGCGAGCCCATCCCCGGCGTGCACAACTCCGGCTGGGTGCAAAGCCCCTCGGCGGCGCAACTGGGCGACCGCGCCACCTGGCCGCAGCTGCGTGCCTACGTCGAAGACATCGTCAAGACCTTCGGCCAGGACCCGCGCGTGACCTACTGGGACGTCTGGAACGAGCCCGACAACCAGGGGGGCGGCATGGGCTACTACCAGCCGCGCGAAGCCAAGGACAAGATCGCGCTGGTCGCCGAGATGATCCCGCAGGCCTTCGACTGGGCGCGTGCGCAGAATCCCATCCAGCCGCTGACCAGCGGCCTATGGCTGGGCGACAACTGGGCGCCCGAGTCGCCCGAGCTGAACGCGGTGCAGAAGGCGCAGCTGGCATGTTCGGACGTCGTCAGCTTTCATGACTACAACTGGCCCGAGAAGTTCGAGGCCCGCATCCGCCAGCTGCAGCAGTACGGCCGCCCGCTGATCTGCACCGAGTACATGGCGCGCAGCCTGGGCTCCACGTTCGACATCGCGCTGCCCATCGCGGCCCGTGAGGACGTGGGCATGATCAACTGGGGTTTCGTCGACGGCAAGAGCCAGACCAAGATGCCCTGGGACTCCTGGCAGCGCCCTTACACCATCCACCCGCCGCTGGTCTGGTTCCATGACGTGCTGCACACCGACGGCAAGCCATACCGCGAACGCGAAGCGGAACTGCTACGGCAGCATGGGAGCCCCTCGGCCAGTCGCGCTCGCGCTGAACGCGGGCGCACCTGACCGGTCCCCCGAGGGGACGGCGATGCTTGCGGCATTGAGCCGCGCGCACATCGCCAGAGGGGCCGGCTTGGGGCGGCCCGGCGCTCGGCCCGCCAAGAAAGAATGGACAGAGGTGTCGCCATGAACGACGTCCAACACCGGAGACAAGTCCTTTGACCGCAAGCATCGAATTCGCCGGTGTCGCCAAGCGCTTTGGCGCCGTCGAAATCATTCCCGACTTCTCGCTCAGCATCGCCGCGGGGGAGTTCATCGTGCTGCTTGGGCCCTCGGGCTGCGGCAAGTCCACGCTGCTGCGCATGCTGGCCGGGCTGGAGAGCGTGTCCGGTGGCCGCATCGTGCTCGGCGGCACCGATGTGACCCAGCTGCCGCCGGGGCGGCGCGGGCTGGCGATGGTGTTCCAGCAGTACGCGCTGTACCCGCACATGAGCGTGTTCGACAACATGGCCTTCGGGCTGCGCAACGTGGGCGTGGCGGACGCCGAGGTGAACCGCCGCGTGAACGACGCGGCGCAGATGCTGGAGCTGGACGCGCTGCTGCAGCGCCTGCCCGGGCAGCTGTCTGGCGGGCAGCGTCAGCGCGTGGCCATCGGCCGTGCGGTGGTGAAGGAACCCAAGGCCTTTTTGTTCGACGAGCCGCTGTCCAACCTCGACGCCAAGCTGCGCAACCGCACACGCATCGAGCTGGCGCGACTGCACAAGCGACTGGGCTCGACGATGGTGTTCGTCACGCACGACCAAGTCGAGGCGATGACGCTGGCCGACCGCATCGTCGTCATGAACGGCGGCCGCATCGAGCAGGTCGGCCAGCCGATGGAGATCTACCAGAGGCCACGCACGAAGTTCGTCGCCGGCTTCGTCGGCAGCCCGGCGATGAACTTCCTGCCGGTGGAGCGCGTGGCCGATGAGCAGGGCTGCATGGCCGTGCGGCTGGCGGGCGGCGCGGTGCTGCGCACGCAGGTGAGGGCGGGCGTGGCGTCGCGCGAGCTGTGCATCGGCGTGCGGCCCGAGGGGCTGAAGCTGGCCGACGACGGCGCCGTGTCCGGCAGCGTCGAACTGATCGAGCGACTGGGCGAACGCAGCCTGGCCCACGTGGGCATCGGCAACGGCAGCGTCATCGTCGCCGAGGTGCCGGTGCAGCGCGCGCTGGCGCTGGGGGATGCCGTTCGCCTGCAGCCCGACCTCGGCCAGCTGCATGTCTTCGATGCCGACGGCGTCGCCCACCACGCCGAGGCCGCCGCCGCATGAGCGCAGCCACCTTGCATCGCTCGGCCATCGCCGGACCCGCCTGGGTGGGTTGGGCTTTTGTTGCGCCCTTCCTGCTCTGCTACCTGGGCCTGCTCGTCGCGCCGGTGCTGGAGGGGTGGTGGCTGTCCTTTCATGCGGTGGACCTGCTGACGGGCCGCGGCCAGTTCGTGGGCCTGGCCAACTTCATCGACCTGGTCAAGGACGAGATCTTCCTGCGCAGCGCCACCAACACGGTGCTGTTCGCGGCGATGTGCACGCCGGCCTTCGTGGGCCTGGGCCTGGCGCTGGCGCTGGTGCTGAACCGGCCGGGCAAGCTCGGCGCCTGGCTTCGCGGCACCTTCTTTGCGTCCAACGTGTTGTCGGTGACGGTGGTCACGCTGATCTGGCGCCTGGTGCTGCTGCCGGACCGCGGGCTGCTGAGCCAGGGGCTGCAGTCGCTGGGTCTGCCCGACCTCGCGCCGCTGAGCGACGAGCGCCTGGCGCTGCCTTTCATCGCGCTGGTCACGCTGTGGTGGGGCATCGGCCTGCCGATGACGCTCATCCTCGCGGCGCTGCAGCAGGTGCCCAAGGACTTGTACGAGGCCGCCGCGCTGGACAACGCCAGCCGTTGGCGCGCGTTCCGTTTCATCACGCTGCCGGCGCTGCGCCGCACGCTGATCCTCGTGGCCATCGTGCAGCTGCTGGGGCAGCTGCAGGTGTTCGGCCAGGCGCAGCTGCTGACCAATGGCGGGCCCAACAACAGCACGCGGACGATGGTGATGTTCATCTACGAGGCGTTGTTCGACCAATGGGCGCTGGGCTACTCGGCCGCTGCCGCGCAGCTGCTGTTCGTGCTGCTGGTGCTGGGCGTGTCGGTGCAGCGCTGGGCCGAGAAGAAGGAGGACGCGCCATGAAGACGTCGCTCTTCGACCGCCTGCTGCTGGCCGGCGCCGTTCTGCTGGCCGTGCTGTGGATGCTGCCGCTGGTCTGGGTGTTCGTGCTGTCGCTGAAGTCCAACGCGGTGCTGATGGAGCGCACCGACGCCATCCTGTCCACGCCGTTCACGCTGCGCAACTACGCGGACATCCTGGCCAATCCGGCCGTGTTCCGCTGGGTGCTGAACAGCTGCGTGGTGGCCGGCGTGCAGACGCTCCTGGTGCTGCTGCTGTCGTCGCTGGCGGGCTACGGCTTTGCCCGTTGCGAGTTCCGCGGCAAGCGCATCGTCTTCGCGCTGGTGCTGGCGGGCCTGGCCGTGCCGGAGCCTGCGGTGGTCATTCCGCTGCACCGCTTCTTCGCCGAGCTTGGGTTGCACAACAGCTACGCGGGCCTCGTGCTGCCGCGCCTGGCCGCGCCCTTCGGCGTGTTCCTGATGACGCAGTTCTTCAAGGCCATCCCGCGCGAGCTGGAGGAGGCCGCGCTGATGGACAACGCGTCGCGCTGGACCATCTTCTGGCGCGTCATCCTGCCGCTGACGCTGCCCGCGCAGGCGACCCTGGGCATCTTCAGCTTCCTGGCCGCGTGGAACGACTACCTGTGGCCGCTGATCTCCGCGACCCGGCCCGAGATGTACACGCTGACCCTGGGCCTGGCGGCCACGCAGACCAACTTCGCGCAGTCCGAGGGGCTGGGCTTCCTGATGGCGCAGGCCGTGTTCGCCGCGCTGCCGGTGCTGGTGCTGTACGCGTTCTTCCAGCGCCACATCGTCGCGGCCGTGGCGGGAGGCAAGCCGGCATGAAGCGCCACCTCATCATCTTCGCCGCCGCGCTGCTCACGGGCGTTGCGGCGGCCGCCCCCGTCGAGATCACGCTGGCCCGCTTCTTCGGCAGCTGCGACGCGGAGTTCGGCCACGTGACCGACCCGGCGCAGGTCAGCAGCGAGTGCGGGATCATCACCGTGCTCACCCACAAGTTCAATGCGCGGGAGACCGGCCGCATCCACGTCAACACGCAAGTGGTGGAGCACTCGGCCTACTACCCGCAGCTGGGCGCGCGCATCGTCGGTGGCGACCTGCCCACCATCGCCATCATGCACAGCTCCGTGCTGGGCGATTTCGCCAAGCGCGACCTGCTGCAGCCGCTGGACGGCGCGCTGGATGCCGCCGACTTCACGCCCCACGCGCGACGCGGCGTGACGCTTGGCGGCCACGTGCTGGCCTTGCCCTACGACAGCCACGCGATGCTGTGGCACATCAACCTGGGGCTGATGAAGCAGGCCGGCCTGGTCGACGCGCAAGGCCGTGCGCGGCTGCCCACCTCCACGCAGGAACTGCTGGATCAGGCGCGCGCGTTCAAGCGCGCCACCGGCAAGCCCTATTTCGTGTGGCTGACGCTGAACGACCCCAGCTTCTTCGCGCGCAGCGTGCTGGGCCTGGTGCAGCAGCAGAACGGCAACCTGTTCCCCAAGACCGACCAGGCCATCGCCCTCGACACGCCGGAGGTAAAGGCGGCCGTCGCCTTCATGCGCACGGTCTACGCGGAAGGCCTGTCCACGCGCCACATGGACTACAGCGCCGCGCTGCAGGCCTTCATGGCCGGTGCCGGCGCCGTGATGCCCAACGGCACCTGGTTGCTGGGCCAGCTCAACGACCGCGCGGCCCAGGCCGGCAACCCGCTGAGCCGCGCCTACGAGTCCGTGCCCGAGCCCACGCTGTACGCCAGGCCCGCCACCTGGGCCGACAGCCACGTGTGGGTCATGCTGCGCAACGCCAGGCAGACGCCGGCCGAGCGCGGCGCGGCGCTGAGCTTCCTGCGCTTCCTGAACGACGAGAGCCTGGCCTGGGCCCGCACCGGCCAGTTGCCGGCGCGCCAGTCGGCCGTGGACAGTGCGGCCTTCAAGGCGCTGCCCATGCGCGCCGCGCTGGGCCCCGTGGCGCAGGTGGGCACCGGCCTGCCCACCACCGTCGCACGCCAGTCGCGCGTGATGGGCCTGCTGGGCGAAACCGTCTCGGCCATCGTCGTCTCCGGCGAGCCGCTGGAGGCCACGCTGGCCAAGGGCCAGCAGCGCATCAACAACCTGCTGGCGCGCGAATCGCGCTTCCTGAAATGAAGCCACTCGTCCAAGGATTACTTGGCCGGTCCCCCCGAGGGGACGGCTTGGGAGCGGCCAGGTGCTCGGCCCGCCAAGCCGGATGTGCCGCGTGCTCGACTCATGGTTTGCGATAGTTTTATAACAAGTAAATTGGTGAATAATCAGTTCAATGATCGAAAAGGACCGCCGGCCCCGGCCGTGCGGACCCGCAACGAGGTGGCGCCCACGGCCACTGCATGAAAGGGTTCTGAAGGTATCGGCTGCGGCATCACGCTGGCAGCCGGGGCGGCACCCGGCTCCGTTCAGGAGCGTTGCTGCGCCCAATGTTGCAAGAAAAGTTGTTTGTAATGATGTCGAAGCAGCCGTCTGCCAGGCGGCTCGAGACGTCGGGGACCGGCGCCGCAGGTGCCAAGATTTCGTTCAATAACCGGCCGAAGGCAGCGCCACACGCAGCGCCGCACCCAGGCCCCAGGAGACAACAATGAAGCGATTCACCCTCTCGCCGATCTCGGCTGCCGCCATGCTGACGCTGGCTCTCGCCGGCCCGCAGGCCGTGGCGCAGGAGGCGCCCAAGCCGGCGGCCGAGGCCAACAAGCTGGACCAGGTCGTCATCCTCGGCCAGCGCGCCAGCCGCAACGCCGCCGTGCAGGCCAAGCGCGACGCCGACCAGGTCGTCGAGTCCATCGTCGCCGACGACATCGGCAAGTTCCCCGACAACACGGTGGCCGAGGCGCTGCAGCGCGTGCCAGGCATCCAGACCGTCGTCGGCTTCAACAACGAAATCGTCAACCCGCTGATCCGCGGCATCGGCGACATCGTCACCACCGTGGACGGTCGCGAGATGTTCACTGGCGTGGGCCGCGGTTTCGCCTTCCAGGACCTGCCGGCCGAAGCCATCTCGCGCGCCGACGTCTACAAGTCCGCCGGCGCCAACCTGCTGGAAGGCGGCGTGGCAGGTGCCATCGACTTGAAGCTGCGCAAGCCCATGGAGTTCCGCAAGGGATGACGCTGGTCGTCAACGGCCGCGCCAATGTCGGCGAGTTCACGACCAAGCCCAGCACCAAGCTCGGCGTGCTGGGCTCCTACCGCGTCAGCACCGACGCCGGCGAGATCGGCATCCTGGCCGACGTCTCCTACGCCGACCACAAGTTCAACCGCCCCATTTCCTTCAACTGCGACCCGCGCTCCGGCACCAACGGCCCGGCGGGTGCGGCCGGCATCGTGCTGCCCACCTGCGTCGGTGGTCTGACCGACACCGGCGGCTACCAGCGCCCGCAGGCCAACGCCTCCATCCAGTGGCGCCCGAACGCGCAGAACGAGTTCTATGCCGATGCGCTGTACGCCGGCTACCGCGGCAAGTTCGGCACCTACTTCATCTTCTCGGACATCTTTGCCGCGGCCAACATCACCAACGCCAAGGCCAGCGACGACTGCTACAAGGCCAACATCAACGGTGCGGGCTTCCTGGGTTCGCCGACCGATGGCGTGCAGAGCCTGTGCAACGGCGTGTCCGCCACGTTCAACAACGTGCCGGGCCTGACCAGCACGCAGGCCAAGACCGGCGCCACCGACCAGCGCGTGCTGGCCGGCGGCTGGAAGTACAACGCCGGCCCGCTGTCGCTGAACCTCGACCTCTCGCACATGGCGTCGGACAACCGCAACCGCAACATCATTGTCGACATCGGCAAGCAGATCGGCGCGGTCGACATCGTCGTCAACGCGGGCGGCAACGGCACCACCAACATGCCCGGCAACCCGCTGGGCAGCAAGACCGACTTCCGCTTCGCCAACGGCCTGTTCCAGGACATCAACTGGGCCAAGAGCGAACAGAACGCGGTGGCGGTCAAGGGCAGCTACGACCTCGACGGCTTCATCACGTCCATCGAGTTCGGCGGTCGCGCCGCCGACCGTGACTCCCAGTTCCGCGCCAACGAAGCCGGCGGCCCCGGCGCACCGGGCGGCAACCGCGTGACGCTGGTCAGCTCGGCCACGCAGCTGCCGGCGGACTTCCTGATCCAGGCGCCCAACTGCATCCCGCAGATCAACGGCTGCCAGCCGTGGATGACGCCCAACCCCGACTACCTGCGCAACAACACCGACGTGCTGCGCGTGCTGTACGGCAGCCAGCCGGGCGACCCGGCCTACGCCCCGGTCAACAACTTCGACGCCAAGGAAAAAACCTACGCGCTCTACGTGCAGCCGCACTACGAGACGACGGTGGCGGGCATGCGCCTGGACGGCGTGTTCGGCGGCCGCTTCGTGCGCTCGGAGCGCACCATCTCCGGCGCCGGCCGCATCAGCGGTGTCGTCACGCCGCAGACCGCCTCGTCCACGACCAACCACTTCCTGCCCAACGCCAGCGCCAAGCTGGAGGTGATGCCCAGCCTGCTGGTGCGCGCCACCGCCGGTGTCACGATGGCCCGCCCGGGTCTCGGCGACCTGAACCCGACGCTGAACTACGCGGTGCCGCTGAATGCCAACGTCATCCCCGGCGGCAGCGGCGGCAATCCCGAACTGAAGGACCAGACCAGCACGGCCTACGACCTGTCCGTCGAGAAGTACTTCGGCAAGGGCAGCTACCTGCAGGCCGCCATCTACCACCGCACCTTGAAGGACCGCGTCGTGCGTTCGGTCGCCCGCGAGGTCATCAACGGCGTCACCTACGACATGAGCCGGCCGCGCAACCTCGGCAAGGCCACGTTGAAGGGCCTGGAGCTGAGCGCCCAGTACTTCCTGGACATGCTGCCGGGCGCGATGGGAGGCCTGGGCGTGTTCGGCAACTACACGATGGCCGACAGCAAGGTCGACACCGTGGGCGACAAGCTGTTCGGCAAGCCGCTGCTGGGTGTGTCCAAGCACAGCTACAACGCGGGCGTGCTGTACGAGAAGTACGGCTTCACCAGCCGCCTGACCTACACCTGGCGCGACAAGTTCAACGAAGGCCAGATCGACTGCCTGGTCGCCTCGCCCGCCGAGAACGGCCTGAGCACCGGCGTCTGCGGCCCCAACACGCAGCCGTACTACAACCGCGTCAAGGCCTACGGCCGGCTGGACTTCTCGCTGGGCTACCAGTTCAACGAGCACCTCAGCGTCAACGTCAACGCCAACAACCTGACCGGCTCGAAGTACTACAGCTACTTCCAGAACGAGAGCTTCCCGCACGACATCCGGTCGGACGACAAGTTCTATGGCCTGAGCTTCAACTTCAAGTTGTGACGGTTGGCCCCTCGCCCAGCTGGCCGCGCTGAACGCGGGCCAGTCTGGTCGGTCCCCCGAGGGGACGGCGATGCGTGGCGGATTGACCGCCACGCACATCGCCAGGCGGGCCGGCTTGGGGCGGCCCGGCGCTCGGCCCCGAAGACCTAAGTCTTCGATTGACTCCGCGCGGCGCACGGTTCGGCGCCGCCTTCACGCCGGCCTCGCGCACACACTCGTTCGAGCGCGTGCCGGGGCGGCCTTTTTCTTCGTTCTTCATGGAGCCGTTGCCATGGACCTCATCTCCCGACGCCATGCGCTGGCTGCTCTCGCAGCCACGGGCCTGCCCGCCTGGGCGGCCGACAGGAAGCTGGTGCTCGGCTTCTCGCAGATCGGCGCCGAGTCCGAATGGCGCACCGCCAACTCGGCGTCCATCAAGCAGGCCGCGAGAGACGCCGGCATCGAGCTGAAGTTCGCCGACGCGCAGCAGAAGCAGGAGAACCAGATCAAGGCGCTGCGGGCCTTCATCGCGCAGAAGGTCGACGTCATCGCGCTGTCGCCGGTCGTGGAGACCGGCTGGGGCACCGTGCTGCGTGAGGCCAAGGCCGCCGGCATCCCGGTCATCCTGACGGACCGCCTCGTGAAGGAAGCCGACGAGAGCCTGTGGGTCGCCTTCATGGGCTCCGACTTCGTCGAGGAAGGCCGCCGCGCCGGCCGCTGGCTGCTGGACCGCATGAAGGGCGGCAAGGACGAGGTCCGCATCGTCGAGCTGCAGGGCACCGTGGGCGCCGCGCCCGCGCTGGACCGCAAAAAGGGCTTCGAGGAGGCCATCAAGGCCGACACGCGCCTGAAGATCGTGCGCTCGCAGACGGCGGACTTCAGCCGCGCCAAGGGCAAGGAGGTCATGGAGGCCTTCCTGAAGGCGGAAGCCGGCAAGAAGATCCATGTGCTGTACGCCCACAACGACGACATGGCGCTGGGCGCCATCCAGGCCATCGAGGAGGCGGGCCTCAAGCCCGGCCAGGACATCCTGGTCATTTCCATCGACGGCGTGAAGGGCGCCTTCCAGGCCATGGTGGCGGGCAAGCTCAACGTCACCGTCGAGTGCAGCCCGCTGCTCGGCCCGCAGCTGATGCAGGCCGTGAAGGATCTGAAAGCCGGCAAGACGCTGCCGCGCCGCATGGTGACGGAGGAGGGCGTGTTCCCGGCCGAGGTCGCCGCGCGAGAACTGCCCAAGCGCAGGTACTGATGACGCATCCGGTCCTGCACGCGCGAGCCGTCGCCAAGGCCTTCAACGGCGTGCCCGCGCTGGTGAATGCCGGGCTGACGCTGCGGGCCGGCGAGGTGCAGGTGCTGATGGGCCAGAACGGCGCGGGCAAGTCCACGCTGATCAAGATCCTGGCCGGCGTGCAGTCGCGCGATGGCGGCAGCATCACGCTCGACGGCCAGCCGTTCGATGCGCGCACGCCGCTGAACGCCCAACGCGCCGGCATCGCCGTCGTGCACCAGGAGGTGCAGCTGTGCCCGAACCTGTCGGTCGCCGAGAACCTGCTCGCCGGCCGCCTGCCGCGCCGCTGGTGGGGCATTGACTGGCGCCGCGTGCACCGTGAGGCCGAGGGCGCGCTGGTGCGTCTGGGGCTGCAACTGGACATGCACCGTCCGCTGGGCGAGCTGCCCGTCGCGCTGCAGCAGATGGTGGCCATCGCCCGGGCGCTGCACCAGCAGGCGCGGGTGCTGATCCTGGACGAACCCACGTCCAGCCTCGACGAAGCCGAGACCACGCGGCTGCTCGCGCTGCTGCGCCAGTTGCGCGGCGAGGGCGTGGCCATCCTGCTGGTCACGCATTTCCTCGACCAGGCCTA
Organism: Roseateles sp. P1_C6; assembly: GCF_056406315.1. Taxonomy (NCBI): domain Bacteria; kingdom Pseudomonadati; phylum Pseudomonadota; class Betaproteobacteria; order Burkholderiales; family Sphaerotilaceae; genus Roseateles; species Roseateles sp. P1_C6. The sequence goes on along the minus strand of NZ_JBFUAK010000005.1, from coordinate 125,477 downwards.
TGCCGTCGCCGACCGCTTCACGGTGCTGCGCAACGGCGAGCTGGTCGGCGAGTACTCGGCCGGGCTGCCGCGCATGAAGCTCGTGCAGCTGATGATCGGCCGCGAGCTGTCGACGACCACCGCCGCGCGCGATGACGCGGCACCGGCCGGCCAGCCGCTGCTGCAGGCCGCCCAACTGGGCCGGCGCAACGCCATCGAAGGCCTGAACCTCAGCGTCGCACCGGGCGAGGTGGTGGGCCTGGCCGGCCTGCTGGGCGCCGGCCGCACCGAGGCCGCGCGGCTGCTGTTCGGTGCTGACCGCGCCGATGCCGGCGAACTGCGCGTGGACGGCCGGCCCCTCGACCCGCGCAGCCCGCGCGACGCCATCCGAGCTGGCCTGGCCTTCTGCCCCGAGGAGCGCAAGGTCGACGGCATCGTGGCGGCGTTGAGCGTGCGCGAGAACATCGTGCTGGCGCTGCAGGCGCGCCGCGGCGTGTTCCGCATGCTGCCGCGCACCGCGCAGCGCGAACTGGCGCAGCGCTTCATCACGCAGCTGGGCATCAAGACGGCCGACGCCGAGACGCCCATCGTTCTGCTCTCCGGCGGCAACCAGCAGAAGGCCATCCTCGCGCGCTGGCTGGCCACCGCGCCGCGCCTGCTGATCCTGGACGAGCCCACGCGCGGCATCGACATCGCCGCCAAGCAGGACCTGATGGCCGAGGTGCTGCAGCTCTGCCGGCAAGGCATGGCGCTGGTGTTCATCTCGTCCGAACTGCCCGAGGTGCTGCGCGCCGCCCACCGTGTCGTCGTATTGCGTGAGCGCCGCCAGGTGGCCGAGCTGGATACACGGGGCTTGAGCGAGGAGCGGCTGCTGCACGTGATGGCGGGAGCGGGCCCATGAATGCATCCGTGAGGCACGCCGGCTTCGTGCTGCTGGCGCTGTGGATGCTCAACGCGGCGTTGAACCCCGGCTTCGTCGCGCTGCGCTGGCAGGACGGCCACGCCTTCGGCCCGCTGATCGACATCGTCAACCGTGCCGCGCCCTTGATGGTGGTCGCCATGGGCATGACGCTGGTCATCGCCGTGCGCGGCATCGACATCTCGGTGGGCGCCGTCGTCGCCATCACCGCGGCAGTCGCGGCGGCGCTGCTGCCCGAACGCGGCCTGGTGATCGCGCTGGCCGTCGGGCTGGGTGCCGCCGCGCTGTGCGGCCTGTTCAACGGCCTGCTGGTGGTCGCGGGCGGCCTGCAACCCATCATCGCGACGCTGATCCTGATGGTGGCCGGCCGCGGCATCGCGCAGCTGATCACCGACGGCCAGATCCTGACCATCAATGACACGGGCTACGCCTTCCTCGGCAAGGGCTTCCTGCTGGGGCTGCCGTTCGCGCCCTGGCTGGCGCTGGGCCTGGCCGCGCTGCTGGGCTTGCTGAAGCACCGCACGGCGCTGGGCCTGTTCCTGCAGGCGGCGGGCGCCAACCCCGCCGCGGCGCGGCTGGCGGGCGTGCATGCGGCGGGGCTGATCCTGGCCGTCTACATCGCCTGCGGGCTGTGCGCCGGCCTCGCGGGGCTGATGATCTCCGCCAACATCCAGAGCGCCGACGCCAACAACGCCGGCCTGATGCTGGAGCTGGACGCCATCCTGGCCGTCACGCTGGGCGGCACGTCGCTGCTGGGCGGCCGCTTCAGCCTGCGCGGCAGCCTGCTCGGCGCGCTCATCATCCAGACGCTGACGACCAGCATCTACGCCTTGGGCATCGCGCCCGAGGTCACGCTGGTCGTCAAGGCAGCCGTGGTGTTCGCCGTGTCCATCAGCCAGTCGGCGGTATGGAGGCGCGCATGAAGTTCAGCGCGCAAGACCTGCCCAGCTGGGCCTCGCTGCTGCTGCTCGTCGCTGCCACGCTGGGCGGCGCGGCGGCTTACCCGGGCCTGCTGTCCGGCCAGGTGTTGCTGAACCTGCTGATCGACAACGCCTTCCTGCTCGTCGTCGCCGTGGGCATGAGCTTCGTCATCCTGTCCGGCGGCATCGACCTGTCGGTGGGCTCCGTCGTCGCGCTGACAACGATGGCGCTGGCCTGGGGGCTGGAGCGCGCGCACTGGCCGCCCCTGGTGTTGATCCCGCTGCTGCTGCTGGGCGGTGCGGCCTTCGGCGCGCTGATGGGATGGGTCATCCACGCCTTCGCCGTGCCGGCTTTCATCGTCACGCTGGCCGGGCTGTTCCTGGCGCGCGGGCTTTGCTATCTGATCAGCGTGGATTCCATGGCGATCAGCGACGAGACGCTGGCGGCATGGTCGCAAGCGCGCTGGTCTTTCGGTCCGCTGGGCGAGATCACGCCTGGCGCCGTCTGCGCGCTGCTGGTGCTGGCCCTGGCCGCGTGGGTCGCTCGCTCAACCGGCTTCGGCCGCGCGGTCTACGCGCTGGGTGGGCAGGAGACGTCCGCCCGGCTGATGGGCCTGCCTGTCGCCGCTGCGCGCATCGGCGTCTATGCCGTCAGCGGCTTGTGCGCGGCGCTGGGCGGCGTGCTGTTCGGGGTCTACACGTTGTCGGGTTACGGCCTGAACGCGCAGGGCCTGGAGCTGGACGCCATCGCCGCCGTGGTCATCGGCGGCGCGCTGCTCAGCGGCGGCACGGGCCATGTGTTGGGTGCGCTGACCGGCGTGCTGATGCTGGGGCTGATCCAGACGCTGATCCTGTTCGACGGCACGTTGAGTTCCTGGTGGACGCGCATCGTCATCGGCGCGCTGCTGGGCGTGTTCTGCGGGCTGCAGCGGCTGTTGGTGTGGTGGCACGCGCGCCGTCGCTTCTCTTCCTGATTCATTTCACCCGAGGTCTTTCTCATGCGATTGCTGATCTCCACCGTCGTCCTCGCGTTGGCCGGCACGCTCGCCCATGCGCAGGAGCCCGAGAAGCCGGTCGTGCCGGGCGTGCGCCTCACGACGCCGTGGACGGCCGAGGCCGAGCAGGCCCCGGTGCCTCTGCCCGAGTACCCGCGCCCGCAGCTGGCTCGCAAGTCGTGGCTGAACCTCAACGGCAGCTGGGACTACTGGGGCGGCAAGGGCGCGCCCGACGCGCGCCACGCGCCGTCCACCGCGCCGGCCTTCCCGGCCAAGGTGGAGCAGGTGCGCGTGCCTTACCCGGCGGAGTCGCGCCTGTCGGGCCTCGAGCGGCTGGGCGAGGTCAACCTCTGGTACCGCCGCGGATTCGAGGTGCCCGCCGCCTGGGCGGGCCAGCGCGTGCGCATCAACTTCGGTGCGGTGGACCGCTTCGCGACGGTCTACGTCAACGGCACGCGCGTCGGCTTTCACGACGGGGGCTATGCGTCCTTCAGCTTCGACATCACCGACCAGCTCAAGCCCGGTCGCAACGAGCTGGTCGTCGCGGCCTTCGACCCCAGCACCGGCGATGGCATGCTGGGCAAGCAGTCGCTCAAGCCCGGCGGCATCTTCTACACGCCCAGCTCGGGCATCTGGCAGACCGTGTGGCTGGAGCCCGTCGGCGCGGCCCACGTCGCGCGGCTGGACCTGACGCCCGACGTGGCCAGGCAGCGGCTGCAGGTCATCGTCCGCGCGGACGCCGACGCGGACGTGGAGGCCGTGGCGCTGCGTGACGGCAAGCCCGTCGGCCGCGTGACCGGCCGGCCAGGCACGGCGCTGCACATCCCCGTGCCCAAGCCGCGCCTGTGGTCGCCGGACGATCCCTTCCTGTACGACCTCAAGGTCACCTTGAAGCGCGGCGACCAGGTGGTCGACCAGGTCGACAGCTACTTCGGCATGCGCTCCATCGCCATCGGCAACGTGGCTGGCATCCCGCGCCCGCTGCTGAACGGCAAGTTCGTCTTCCAGTTCGGTCCGCTGGACCAGGGCTTCTGGCCCGACGGCCTCTACACCGCGCCCACGGACGCCGCGCTGAAGTTCGACCTGCAGGCCACCAAGGACCTGGGCTTCAACATGGTCCGCAAGCACATCAAGGTGGAGCCGGCGCGCTGGTTCTACTGGGCCGACAAGCTGGGCCTGCTGGTGTGGCAGGACATGCCGCAGGCCTGGGACGCCGAGAAAGACCTGGCCGTGCGCGCCCGCACCGAAGGCCAGATGCGCGAGATCGTCGACCAGCTGCGCAGCGTCCCCAGCATCGTCTCGTGGGTCATCTTCAACGAGAGCTGGGGCGACTTCGACCACCGCCGCATGGCCGACGCGTTCAAGTCGCTGGATGCGACGCGGCTGATCAACACCCACTCCGGCATCAACTTCGAGCCGCACGACCAGGGCGGCGGCGACGTCATCGACATGCACGACTACCCCGGCCCGGCCTGGGTGAACTGGCAACCCGGCCAACCTGGACGGATAGCGGTGCTGGGCGAGTACGGCGGCAACAGCCTGCGCACGCCGGGCCACATGTATCGGCCCGACTCCAAGTGCTGCTACCTGCTCTACGAGAGCAAGGACGCCGTCACCAAGGTCTACGTCGAGCAGGCCGCGCGGCTGCGCGAGTTCGCGGCGACGCAAGGCCTGAGCGCGGCGGTCTACACCGAGACCACGGACGTGGAGGAGGAGCTGAACGGCTTCTTCACCTACGACCGGCAGGTCAGGAAGCTGGATTTCGAACGCGTCAGGAAAGCCAACCGCGCCCTGATCGAGTTCGGTCGCTGAATTTCTGGGGGCACAGACCCTGAGCGGCCGCCAGAGCCGCCTTCTTCCCATCCTTAGGAGACAGGCATGAGAGTTCTTCTCGCTTTGACGATGGCGCTGTGCGCGCTGCTGTTCGGCACGCCGGCCCGCGCGGCCGACACGGTGCTGAACACCACGCAGGACAGCTTCTACCCGCGCATGATCCGGCTCGCCGCCAGCGGCGGCGCCAACGGCCGGCTGATCGCGTCCCACGACCTCGGCGGCAGCCAGTCGCTGATCTACGAGAGCACCAACCAGGGCGCGACGTGGGCCCAGGTCGGCAGCATCACGGTGCCCGAGACCTGGCACTGCTGCAGCGGGCTGTGGGAGGTGCCACAGACGCTGGGCGCCACCGCGGCCGGCACGCTGTTCTGGGCCACCACCGGCCGCAACGGCACGACGCACACCATCCGCCTGTACCGCAGCACCGACGTGGGCCGCACGTGGACGCCTCTGTCGGTGCCGGCCGTCGGCAACACCGGCATCTGGGAGCCCGAGTTCGCCATCGACAGCGCGGGCCGGCTGCTGATGTTCTATTCCAGCGAGGAGTACAAGGCCGGCGGCTTCAACCAGCTGATCGCGCACAAGGTCTCCACGGACGGCGGCCTGACCTGGGGCGCCGACGTCGTCGACGTGGGCATCAGCGACGGCGGCGACCTGCGCCCCGGCATGCCCATCGTGCGCCGGCTGCCCAATGGCTCGTACGTGATGAGCTACGAGATCTGCGGCTCGCGATCCTGCGATGTCTACGTCCGCACGTCCACCAACGGCAGCAGTTGGGGCACGGCCAGCAACATGGGCACGCGCGTCGAATCCACGGCCGGCAACCACTTCAGCCACACGCCCACCCTGACGTGGATGAACGACGGCAGCGCGCAGGGCCGCCTGCTGCTGATCGGGCAACTGCTGCGGCGCAACGGCACGAACGCGCTGAACGAGGACGCCAACGGCCGCGTCTACATGTTCAACACGGCCGGCGGCACGGGCACCTGGACGGAGGCCGCCACGCCGCTGGCCACGCCCGTGGGCACGGGGGGCGACGCCTGCACCAACTACAGCACCCAACTGCTGCCCTCCGCCGACAACGCCCGCGTGCTGCAGCTGGCCGGCATGAGCTGCCGCATGCAATTCGCCAGCGCGCCGCTGAACAACCCGGTCGCCGATGGCGTCTACCGGCTGGTGGCCAAGCACAGCGGCCAGGTGCTGGACGTGGCCGGCTGCTCGACGACGCCGGGCGCCAACGTGCAGCAGTACACCTGGGCCGGCGGCGACTGCCAGCGCTGGCGCGTGACGAACACGGCCAACGGCATCTACACCCTCACGGCCCAGCACAGCGGCCAAGCGCTGGACGTCAACGGCTGCTCCACCGGCGCCGGTGGCAACGTGCAGCAGTGGACGGCCAATGGCGCCGCCTGCCAGCAGTGGCGCATAGAACCGGTCGGCGACGGCTACTACCGCGTCATCAACCACAACAGCAACCTCGTGCTGGACGTGAACGCCTGTTCCGCGGCCACGGGCGCCAACGTGCAGCAATGGACCTGGCTGGGCGGCGACTGCCAGCGCTGGCGCTTCGAGCGCGTCAGCCCGAACTCGGTCGCCAACGCGACCTACAAGGTCATCGCCAAGCACAGCAGCCAGGCGCTGGACGTCAACGCCTGCTCGACGGTGGCCGGCGGCAACATCCAGCAGTGGCCCTACAGCGGCGCGAACTGCCAGCGCTGGAACGTCACGCAGACGGCCGACGGCTTCTATGAACTCACGTCGGTCAACAGCGGTTTGAAGATGGACGTGCAGGACGCCTCGCTGCGCATGGGCGCCGACGTGCGCCAGTGGACCGGCAACAACGCCGCGGCGCAGCGCTGGGGCATCGAGAACGTCGGTGCGGGCTATGTCCGCATCGTCAACAAGAACAGCGGTCGCGTGCTCGACGTGGCCGGCTGCTCGACCGCCAACGGCGCCGACGTGGCGCAGTGGGAATGGCTGGGCGGTGATTGCCAACGCTGGCAACTGCTGGCGCCCTGAATTTCAAAGGAGATATCCACGATGAAGCTGCAAACCTGGCTCGCCGGTTTGCTGCTCGCGGTCACGGGCCTGGCCCGTGCCGCCGATGCAGCACCTGGCGGCTACCTGTTCGCCCACATGACGCACGCCCGCTACGGCGTGCTGCACTACGCCGTCAGCACCGACGGCCTGCACTGGAAGCGTCTGAACAAGGGCAAGGCCGTCAACGAGGAGTACCACGGCCACCCGTCCATCGTGCAAGGTGGCGATGGGCGCTACTACCTCGTCGGCAACCAGAGCGACGAAGACCCCGAGATCCGTTTCTGGGTCTCGGACGATCTCGTGAAGTGGACCAAGTTCGGCACCTACAAGCCCGACCTCGCGACCTTCGTGGGCCAGCCGCACCCGCTGCAGCGCATCGGCGCGCCCAAGCTGTTCTTCGACAAGGCGAGCAAGCAGTTCGTGCTGATGTGGCACACGCCCAACGTGCCCGGCTCGCCGGACGACCCCGAGCGCTACTGGGCCAGCCAGCGCACGATGGTCGTCACGTCGAAAGACCTGCGCGAGTTCACGGGGCCACCCAAGCGCCTGTTCGACTGGGACATGGCGACCATCGACGTTTTCCTCGTCGACAACCCGGCGGGTGGCTACTGCGCGGTGGTGAAGGACGAGCGCTTCCCGTCGTACAACTGGACCACGGGCAAGACGGTGCGCATGAGCTGCAGCGCGCACCTGCTGGGGCCGTATCCGGAGCCGGGGCCTTCACTCAGCCCGGCATTCCGCGAGGCGCCCACGCTGATCCGCGCGCCCAACGGCGCGGACTGGTTGCTGTACTACGAGCAGTACGCGGGGACGAGCTACGGGCTGTCGATGGCGCCGCGGCTGGAAGGGCCTTGGATCGAGGTCTGGGGCAACTCGGGCGTCAAGGAATGGAACCGCTTCGAGATGCCGGCGACGCTGCGGCACGGCTTCATGATGGCCATCACGCCGCAGCAGCTGGATGCATTGCAGAAGGCGTACCCCGAGTGAGGCGAAGGCCGGCCTTGGCCGGCCGGCTTATCGCAGGGCCGTGATCTGCGGCTCGGCCGACGAGCGGCTGGACTTGCGCCACAAGGCCACCGCCACATGCCCCACGAGGCCGAGGCCCAGCAGCATCAGCGCACCGACGCCCCACACCAGCCAGGCCAGCAGCGTGACGCCGCCCGCCAGCGACGGCAGCGCGCCGGCCAGCGCCTGCAGCTGGGGCGTCAGCGTCTCGACCGTGCCGATCAGCCACTCCGCCGCCGGCACGGGCAGCCAGGCGGTCAGGGCCTCGGGCAAGGTCCAGTCGCCCGAACCCAGCACGTCCGCCTGCGACAGCAGGGCGGTCAGCAGCGACTGCGCCGCCATGACCAGCCCGGACCACAGCGCCAGCAGCAGCAACACCAACAACCATCCGACAAGCAACACCATGACAAGACCTCCAGCCCTAAGCAAGCCGCAGTGTGTCCGCGTTGCCTGCGCTGTAGAAGGGGCTCAGGCCGCAGCCAGTCTTCCGCAAAACCGAAGCTGCGGCGTCAGGGGACCCGCGCAAGAACCGGCTTGAGGGCCACCCCCGTGTGGCTGCCCGACGCCACCACCGCCTCGGGCGTGCCTTCGATGACGACACGGCCACCCGCATCGCCGCCTTCCGGCCCCAGGTCCAGCACCCAGTCTGCCTCGGCGACGACGTCCAGGTCGTGCTCGATGACGACCACCGAATGCCCGCCCGCCACCAGCCGGTGCAGCACGCGGATCAGCTTCTCGACGTCCGCCATGTGCAGGCCCACGGTCGGTTCGTCCAGCACGTAGAGCGTGTGCGGCGCCTTCTGGCCGCGGCGGGTCACGTCGTCCCGCACCTTGACCAGCTCGGACACCAGCTTGATGCGCTGCGCCTCGCCGCCCGACAAGGTCGGTGACGGCTGGCCCAGCGTCAGATAGCCCAGCCCCACGTCCTTCAGCAACTGCAGCGGGTGCGAGATGGACGGCATGGCCGCGAAGAATTCGACCGCCTCGTCGACCTCCATCGCCAGCACGTCGCCGATGCTCTTGCCGCGCCAGCTGACGCCCAGCGTCTCCGGGTTGAAGCGCTGGCCGTGGCATTGGTCGCAGGGCACCTTCACGTCCGGCAGGAAGCTCATCTCGATGGTCTTCATGCCCTGGCCCTCACAGCCCGGGCAACGGCCCTGGCCGGTGTTGAAGCTGAAGCGGGCCGGCGCGTAGCCGCGCGCCTTGGACTCCAGCGTCTCGGCGAACAGCTTGCGGATGGCGTCCCAGAAGCCGATGTAGGTGGCCGGGCAGGAGCGCGGCGTCTTGCCGATCGGGGTCTGGTCGACCTCCAGCACGCGGTCCACCTGCGCATGGCCTTCGATGCCGTCGCAGCCGGTCCACTTGGCCGGCGCCTTGCGCAGCGGCACGGCCACGGCCATGTTGGCCAGCAGCACGTCGCGCGCCAGCGTGGACTTGCCGGAGCCGGACACGCCCGTCACCGCCACCAGGCGGTGCAGCGGCACGTCCACCGTCACGGCCTTCAGGTTGTGCAGCGCCGCGTTGAGCACGCGCAGCTTGGGTTCATCGGCCGCTATGGGCCGGCGCGCCTGCAGCGGGTGGATCAGCGGGTGCGCGAGCATGCGGCCGGTCGTCGATTCGGGCTGCAGCGCCAGCTGCGCCGCCGTGCCCTCGGCCACCACGCGGCCGCCGCGTTTGCCGGCGCCGGGGCCGATGTCGATGATGTGGTCGGCGCGGCGTATGGTGTCCTCGTCGTGCTCGACGACCACCAGCGTGTTGCCCTTGTCGCCCAGCGTCGCCAGCGCCTTCAGCAGGATCTGGTTGTCGCGCGGGTGCAGGCCGATGGTCGGTTCGTCCAGCACATAGCAGACGCCTTGCAGGTTGCTGCCCAGCTGCGCGGCCAGGCGGATGCGCTGCGCCTCGCCGCCCGACAGCGTGGGCGCCGCGCGATCCAGCGTCAGATAGCCCAGGCCCACTTCCTCCAGGAACTCCAGCCGGCCCAGGATCTCGCTGACGACGTCGCGCGCGATGTCGGCGTCGCGGCCTTCCAGGTGCAGGCCGCGCACCCAGTCGCGCGCATCGCCCACGCTCCAGGCGGCGACTTCGCCGATGCCCTTGTGCTCGAACTCCACCGAGCGCGCCGTCGCGTTCAGCCGCGTGCCGTGGCACTCGGCGCACGCCGCGTCGGTCAGGCCTTCGACCTCGGCCTCCTCGGACGGGAAGCTCTGCTCGCGGCCGCGGTTGTCGTCGCTCTGCACGCTGTCGTCCAGTGCCTTGCGCTGCTCGCGCGTCAGCGCCAGGCCCGTGCCCACGCAGCTGGTGCACCAGCCATGCTTGGAGTTGTACGAGAACAGCCGCGGGTCCAGCTCGGGGTAGCTGGTGCCGCAGACCGGGCAGGCGCGCTTGGTCGAGAACACCTTGACCTGGCCGATGCCGGCGCCGGTCTGGCCGTCGGCCAGCGCGTCGCTGAGGCCGTCCAGCGGCGTCAGCAGGTGCAGCACGCCCTTGCCGATGTCCAGCGCCTTGGCCAGCAGCTCGCGCAGCTCGGCCTCGCGCTCGGGCGCGATGACGAGGTCACCGACCGGCAACTCCAGCGTGTGCTCCTTGAAGCGGTCGATGCGCGGCCAGGGCGACGTGGGCAGGAACTCGCCGTCCACGCGCAGGTGCGTGTGGCCGCGGCCCTTGGCCCATTTCGCGAGGTCCGTGTAGACACCCTTGCGGTTGACCACCAGCGGCGCCAGCAGGCCCACATGCTGGCCGCGGTAGTCGCGCATCAGCTGCGCGGCGATGGACTCCACGCTTTGCGGCCGCACTGGCGCGCCGTCGTGCACGCAGTGCTGCACGCCCAGCTTCACGTACAGCAGGCGCAGGAAGTGCCAGACCTCGGTCGTCGTCGCGACCGTGCTCTTGCGGCCGCCGCGCGACAGGCGCTGCTCGATGGCGACTGTCGGCGGAATGCCCCAGACCGCGTCCACCTCGGGCCGGCCGGCCGGCTGGACGATGCTGCGCGCGTAGGCATTCAGCGATTCCAAGTAGCGGCGCTGGCCCTCGTTGAACAGGATGTCGAACGCGAGCGTGGATTTGCCGGAGCCCGACACGCCGGTGACGACGTTGAACTTGCCGCGCGGGATGTCGACGTTGACGCCCTTCAGGTTGTGCTCGCGCGCGTTGACGATGCGGATGGACTCTTCCGTCATGCGCCGCGCGCGCAGCAGCGACTGCAGCGGGCGGCCTTCCTCCACGACCGTGGCCGGGCGGTCCATGTGCAGCGCATAGTCGCGCAGCGCCGCGGCGGTGTGCGAGGTGGCGTGCCGGGTGATCTCTTCCGGCGTGCCGACGCAGACGACCTCGCCGCCGGCCTCGCCGCCTTCGGGGCCCAGGTCCACCAGCCAGTCGGCCGCGCGGATCACGTCGAGGTTGTGCTCGATGAGGATCAGCGAGTGGCCCGCGCTCAGCAGCTTGCGCATCGCCCGCATCAGCTTGGCGATGTCGTCGAAGTGCAGGCCGGTGGTCGGCTCGTCGAACAGGAACAGCGTGCCCTTCTTGGCGACGCCGAACCGCGGGCTCGCCGCGGCCTCGGCCAGGAAGCCGGCCAGCTTGAGCCGCTGCGCCTCGCCGCCCGACAGCGTCGGCACCGGCTGGCCCAGCTTCACGTACTCCAGCCCCACGTCGACGATGGGCTGCAGCTTGGCCACCACCGCGCGGTGGTCGCTGAACAGGTGGACCGCCTCGGCCACGGTCAGGTCCAGCACGTCGGCGACGCTCAGGTCCCGGTCCTTCAGTGCGAGCTTGGCGTCCAGCATCTCGGCACGGAAGCGCTTGCCGTCGCAGTCCGGGCAGCGCAGGTAGACGTCGCTGAGAAACTGCATCTCGACGTGTTCGAAGCCCGAGCCGCCGCAGGTGGGGCAGCGGCCGTCGCCGGCGTTGAAGCTGAACATGCCGGCCGTGTAGCTGCGCTCCCGTGCGATGGGCGCGTCGGCAAACAGCTTGCGGATCTCGTCGAACGCGCCGACGTAGCTGGCCGGGTTGGAGCGCGCCGTCTTGCCGATGGGCGACTGGTCCACGAACACAGCGTCGGCCAGGAAGTCCGCGCCCAGCAGGCGGTCGTGCGCGCCCGGTGTCTCGGTCGCCTTGCCGAACTGGCGGGCCAGCGCCGGGTAGAGCACGTCCTGCATCAGCGTGCTCTTGCCCGAGCCGGACACACCGGTCACGACGACCAGGCGCTGCAGCGGGAACTCGACGGACACGTTCTGCAGGTTGTGCTCGCGCACGCCTTCGAGGATGAGCTTGGGCGTGGACTCGTCCACCAGCCGCTTCAGTCCCATGCCCACATGCTTGCGGGCGCCCAGGTAGGCGCCGGTCAGCGTGTCGGCCGCGCGGATCTGCTCGGGCGTGCCGTCGAAGACGATCTCGCCGCCGCGCTCGCCCGGGCCGGGGCCCATGTCGATCAGGCGGTCGGCCGCCAGCATGACCGCCGGGTCGTGCTCCACGACCACCAGCGTGTTGCCCGCGTCGCGCAGCCGCTGCATGGCCTGCACGATGCGGCCCATGTCGCGCGGGTGCAGGCCGATGCTGGGCTCGTCCAGCACGAACAAGGTGTTGACCAGCGACGTGCCCAACGCCGTCGTCAGGTTGATGCGCTGCACCTCGCCGCCGGAGAGCGTGCGGCTCTGGCGGTCCAGCGTCAGGTAGCCCAGGCCCACGTCGCACAGGTAGCGGCTGCGGTGGCGGATCTCATCCAGCAGCAGCTTCAGCGCCTCGTCCAGCATGGAGCTGGGCAGCTGCAGGCCGTCGACGAAGTCGCGCAGGCGCTGGATGGGCAGCTGCATCAGGTCGTGCAGGGACAGGCCCGGCAGCGCCTTCAGCTGCTCACGCGTCCAGTCGACACCTACCGGCAGGAAGCGCTGCGCCGCCGGCAGCGCGGTGTCGGCCAGCGCCTTGGCGCCCACGCGCCACAGCAGCGCTTCGGTCTTCAGCCGCGCGCCACGGCAGCTGGGGCACTCGGTGTAGCTGCGGTATTTGGACAAGAGCACGCGGATGTGCATCTTGTAGGCCTTGCTCTCCAGGTAGTCGAAGAAGCGTTTGACCCCGTACCACTGCTTGTTCCAGTTGCCGTTCCAGTTCGGCGTGCCGCCGATGACCCACTCATGCTGCGCGGGGCTCAAGTCCTTCCACGGCGTGTCGCGCGGGATGCCGGCCTCGCCGGCGTACTTCAACAGGTCTTCCTGGCAGTCCTTCCAGGCCGGCGTCTGCATGGGCTTGATGGCGCCGTTGCGCAGCGTCTTGCGGTCGTCGGGGATGACCAGCCCCAGGTCCACGCCGATGACGCGGCCGAAGCCGCGGCAGGCCTCGCAGGCGCCAAAGGCCGAGTTGAACGAGAACAGCGCCGGCTGCGGGTCGGCGTAGCGGATGTCGCTGTCGGGACAGTGCAGGCCGGTCGAAAAACGCCAAAGTGTTGCGCCATCGTCACCCACGTGAACATTCACCCGGCCCGCGCCGCGCTTCAAACTGAGCTCGATGGCCTCCATCGCGCGCTGCTTGTCGGCGCCCTGGATGCGGAAGCGGTCGGCCACGACATCCAGCACTTTTTTGCCTTCGACGTCGCGCTCGCCCTGCACGCGGGTGAAGCCGCTGGCCGACAGCCATTGCTCGACTTGCGCCGCCGTCGTGTTGGCCGGCAGTTCGATGGGGAAAGTCAGCACCAATCTGGGATCGTCCGCCGCCGTGCGGGCCATCAGTTCCGCATAAATGCTCTGCGCCGTGTCATGCTTGACCGGCAGCGCCGTCTTGCGGTCGAACAGCTCGGCCGCGCGCGCATAAAGCAGCTTCAGATGGTCGTTCAGCTCCGTCATGGTGCCCACCGTGGAACGGCTGGTGCGCACCGGATTGGTCTGGTCTATGGCGATCGCGGGCGGCACGCCGTCCACCCGGTCCACGGCGGGGCGGTCCATGCGGTCCAGGAACTGGCGCGCGTAGGCCGAGAATGTCTCCACGTAGCGCCGCTGCCCTTCGGCGTACAGCGTGTCGAACACCAGGCTGGACTTGCCGGAGCCGCTGGGCCCGGTCACCACGGTCAGCTCGGCGGTGCGCAGATCCAGGTCGAGGTTCTTGAGGTTGTGCTGCCGAGCGCCTCGGATGCGGATCAGACCGTCAGACATTGATGGGGGCCAAAACGACAAAGGCGAGCAGTGTAGGGAGACGCATGGACAAAAACTGTCAGCACACCTTGCCGACCAACGGTCGATTCACGCCGCGTGAGCGGCCAAGGCTGACCGCAAACGTGGGGCTTGCCATTGCGCGCGGACGCTTGCTGAGGCAACAATGGGTCACGCCTCTTGCCGGGCGCATAACAACAACGTCATCGAGGACATGGGGATGGACAACTCAAGGCTGCCTGCTGAAGTGCTGATGCACCCGATCTGGCTGAGCGCCGCCTCAGGCGGTGGTGCAGGGGGTGATCCGTCTCGAAGCGAGTCCGATGGCCCGGCGGCGGGTCAGCGCCAACCCCAGGTGCTGCTGGTCGAAGACAACCACATCAACCAGGTCGTCGCGCTGGAGTTCCTGTCGCTGATGGGCGTGCAGGCGCGCCTGGCCAAGAACGGGCTGGAAGCGCTGGCCGCCTGTGCCGAGGCGGCGCCTGACCTCGTGCTGATGGACATCCAGATGCCCGGCATGGACGGCCTGGAATGCGCCCGCCGCATCCGTGCCCAGCAGCGCGAGGGCAAGCTGCCCAACTTCCCCATCCTGGCGCTGACCGCCCATGCGCTGGACGCCGACGTGGCCGCCAGCATGGATGCCGGCATGGACGAGCACTTGACCAAGCCGCTGGACTTCGTCGCGCTGCGCACGCGGCTGCAGCGGTGGCTGAAGCTGCCCCAGGCTAACTAGCCCCTTGCCTGGGCTCGCCGCGCTGAACGCGGGCGTGCCCAGTCGGTCTTGCAGACCGCGCTGCGGCAGTGCCGCAGCATTCACCACCGCCGCGACGCTGTTGTCAGCCGGCCGGCACGTACACGTAGCCGACGTTCCTCACCGTCTTGATGACCTCCGGCTTGTCCGGGTTGCGTTCCACCTTGCGGCGCAGGCGCATGACGCGCAGGTCGATGCTGCGGTCGAACACGTCCCAGCCGCGGTTGTGCGCCTGCTCCATGATCTGGTCGCGGTTCAGCGGGCGGTTGGGGTGGCGGGCGAACAAGGCCAGCAGGTCGAACTCCGCGGCCGTGATGTCGATCTCGGCGCCGTCCGTGCCGTAGAGCTTGCGCTGGGCCAGGTCCAGCTGGCAGGCACCAAAGACCACGCGTTCGGGATCTGCTGCGGCCGCGGCCGGCGCGGTGGGGACCTGCAGGCGACGCAGCACGGCGCGTACGCGCGCCAGCAGCTCGCGCAGCTCGAAGGGCTTGGCGACGTAGTCGTCCGCGCCCATCTCCAGGCCGACGATGCGGTCGATGGCCTCGCCGGCCGTCGTCAGCATCAGCACGGCCAGGCGCGGGTGCGTCTCGCGCAGCGAACGGGCCAGCGACAGGCCCGACTCGCCCGGCATGTTGATGTCCAGCACGGCCACGTCCGGCACGCGCTGGGCCACTTGCGCGCGAGCAGCGGCGGCGTCCTCGGCCTGCATGACCGTGAAGCCGTTGCGGCCGAAGTACTCGGCCAGCAGCGCGCGCAGTTCGGGCTCGTCGTCGACGAGCAGCACGGTGGGTGTGATGTCAGGCATGGCGCCGAATGATAGGCAGGCGCGCCCCGGCACGGCGTGGGGCTGAAACAAACGCAACACAAGCCCGCCGGGCCTGAAGCCGTGCTGAAACGCGCGCTGCCGACAGTGGCGACACCCCAACCGAAAGACCGCCATGAACTACCGCAGCGACAACCCCCACACGGACTGGCCGGAAACCATGGCCGTCACCTACCGCAGCGAGGCCTTCGCTGAAGACCTCGAAAACACAGCGCCCGCGACCAGCCGCTGGCCTGTGCTCGAGCGACTCCTCGCGGCGCTGCCGTTCCTGTGCCTGTTCGCCCCCGTCGCCGACGCCTACCTGATCCATTGAGAGGCCCACCATGACCCCGCACCAGATCCACCTCATCCGCAGCAGTTTCGAGCCGCTCAAGCCGCTGGCCGCCTCGGTGGCCGAGGCCTTCTATGCCCAGCTGTTCGCCCGTGACCCGGCGCTGCGCGCGCTGTTCCGCGGCGGCGACATGAGTGAGCAGGGCGCGCGCCTGATTCAGATGCTCGCCGCCGCCATCGACCTGCTGG
The DNA here is from genome assembly GCF_056406315.1 of Roseateles sp. P1_C6. NCBI lineage: Bacteria > Pseudomonadati > Pseudomonadota > Betaproteobacteria > Burkholderiales > Sphaerotilaceae > Roseateles > Roseateles sp. P1_C6. The sequence goes on along the minus strand of NZ_JBFUAK010000005.1, from coordinate 109,559 downwards.
ACCGGCCCGCCACGCTGCGGCCCGTGCTGCTGCGCCTGGGCCAGCGCCACACCGTCTACGGTGTCGTCGATGCGCACTACGCCTGCGTCGGCGCGGCACTGCTGGACACGTTGGCCGTCGGCCTGGGCGACGGCTTCACGGCCGAGGTGCGCGAGGCCTGGACGACGATGTACGGCCATGTCGCACAGACCATGCAGGAAGGCGCCGCCCACCCGGCCACGCTGGCCGCCTGAGCGTCCTTATCATCCGCCGCGATCCAGGAGTGCTGGACGGACAGGGCCGAGATGACCGAAGACATTCATTTCCATCCCACGCCCGACGCCGGCGTGGGCGAACTGGGCGATGTGCTGCAGGCCACGCTGCCGCTGCTGTCGCAGCTGTTGGAAGCCGTGCCGGCGCGCGTGGTTGTCATCGACGTGAACGAGCGACTGGTGTGGGCCAACCAGGAGTTCTTCCGTTTCACGCGCCTGCATCCCAAGCAGGTGCTGACCCAGCCCATCGGCCGCATCATTGGCGAGTCGGCCTACGCCAGCTACAACGCCGTGCGCTCGCGCCTGGCGAATGGCCAGACCGTCGCCTGGGAGGGCTGGACCGAACTGGCCGGCATGGGGCGGCGCTACATGCGCGAGCACCTGGTGCCGGTGAACGTCGTCAACGGCGTGCCGCAGGCCACCGTCGTCATGAGCCTGGACCTGACCGAGTTGAAGCGCCGCGACGCCGAGCTGTCGGCCAAGGTCGCCGAGCTGGAGGCCAGCGAGGCCTTGAAGTCGTCCATCTTCGACAACGCGATGGCGGCGCTGGTGTCCACCGACGAGACCGGGCACATCGCCGAGTTCAACCCGGCCGCGGCGGCCATGTTCGGCATCGCGCGCGAACAGGCGCTGGGCCGCTCGGTGGCCGACGTGATGATCCCGCCGCGGCTGCGCCAGGCGCACGACGCCGGCATGGCCCGCGTGACGGCCGGCGGCGAACAGCGTGTCATGGGTCGGCGCGTCGAGATGCCGGCGCTGCGTGCCGACGGCAGCGAGTTCCCCGTCGAGATGGTGCTGTGGCGCACGGCCGTCGGCAGCCAGACCTATTACACGGCGTCGCTGTTTGACCTGTCCGAGCGCGAGGCCGCGCAGAGCGAGATCGAGCGCCAGCGCGAGGCGCTGCGCCAGAGCGAGAAGCTGACGGCCATGGGCAGCCTGCTGGCCGGCGTGGCGCATGAGCTGAACAACCCGCTGTCCATCGTCATGGGCCGCGCGGCGCTGCTGGCCGAGAAGATGGGCGGCAACCCGCTGGCTGCCGATGCGCAGCGCATCCACGAGGCGGCCGAGCGCTGCGGCCGCATCGTGCGCACCTTCCTGAACATGGCGCGCAGCCGCCCGGCCAACCGCAGCGAGGTGGCGCTGAACGACCTGGCCACCGCGGCCATCGACATGCTGGCCTATGTGCTGCGCAGCCACGGCATCGCCGTCATGCTGGACCTGCTGCCGGGCCTGCCGCCGGTGAAGGCCGACGCCGACCAGATCGGCCAGATCGTGCTCAACCTCATCGTCAATGCGCAGCAGGCGCTGGGCGCGCGCGACCACGGCCGCCGCCTGACCGTGTCCACGGGTCTGGCGCCCATGACCGAGGGCGACCGCCGCCGCGTGCCGCGCGTGTGGCTGCGCGTGCGCGACAACGGCCCCGGCATCACGCACGAATTGCGCGAGCGCATCTTCGAGCCCTTCTTCACGACCAAGAGCGAGGGCGTCGGCACCGGCCTGGGCCTGGCCGTGTCGCGCTCCATTGCGCGCGACCACGGCGGCGAGCTGACGCTGCAGGACGAGGAGGGCGGCGCCTGCTTCTGCCTGCAGCTGCCCGTCAGCGGCGAGCCCGAGGCCAGCGAGACCGAGCCGGTGCCGCTGGCCGACACCGACGAGCGCAGCGCCCGGCTGCTGGTGGTGGACGACGAGCCCGAGATTGCCGAGCTGATCGGCGAAATGCTGGGCGGCGCGGGCTACGAGGTGATGACGGCCGAGTCCGGTGCCGTGGCGCTGGCCATGCTGGCCGAGGCCCGCTTCGACGCCATCGTCAGCGACCTGCACATGCCCGAGCTGGACGGCGCCGGCCTGTGGCGCGAGGTCAAGCGCAGCCACCCGGCGCTCGCGCGGCGCATGCTGTTCGTGACTGGCGACACCTTGTCGCCGACGGCCCGCCAGTTCCTCAACGAGGCACGCTGCGACAGCCTGAACAAGCCCTTCTCCAAGCAGGAGCTGCTGGCCCGCGTGACGGCGCTGTTAGAGGCTTGAACGCCACCGCGCGGCGACCATAATCGCCCCGCACAAGACCAACGGAGACAAGCCGATGAAGCGACGCACGCTGCTGCCTGTGATTCCCGCGCTGTTGAGCCCCTGGGCGGCGCAGGCGCAAGGCACCAAGCCCCTGACCTGGATCGTGCCCTTTCCTGCCGGCGGCGGCACCGACGCCTTCGCGCGGCCGCTGGCCGCGATGCTGACCAAGCAGATGGGCCGCCAGGTGCTGATCGACAACAAGGGCGGTGCCGGTGGCACGGTGGGCGCCGGCGTGGCGGCCAAGCTGGCGCCGGACGGCAGCAACTTCTTCATGGGGGCCGTGCACCACACCATCGCGCCGTCCATGTACCCCAAGCTGGACTACCGGCTGGAAGAGGATTTCGTGCCCGTGGGCCTGCTGGCCAGCGTGCCGCAGGTCATCGTCGTGCATCCGGGGCAGGTGCCCGTCACCGACCTGAAGGGGTTGCTCGCGACGGTGCGCGCCAAGCCCGGCAAGCTGAACTACGCGTCGGCCGGCAACGGCACGTCGCACCACCTGGCCGGCGAGCTGTTCAAGCTGCAGACCAAGACCTTCATCACTCACATCCCCTACCGCGGTGCGGGCCCCGCGCTGCAGGACCTGATCGCGGGCCAGGTGGACCTGATGTTCGACGGCCTGGGCTCGTCGGCCAGCCACATCAAGGGCGGGCGCATCAAGGCGCTGGCCGTCGCGGGCAAGCAGCGTGCCGTGGGCTTCCCCGACGTGCCCACGGCCGCCGAGGCCGGCGTGCCGGGCTACGAGGTGTCGACCTGGTACGGCCTGTGGGCGCCCAAGGGCACGTCCAAGGAAGCGGTGTCGGCCATGCAGGCCGAATTGCGCAAGGCCTTTGCGGCGGAGGAGATCCGCAACATCTGGCACGGCCTGGGCGCCGAGACGCCCAACCTGTACGGCGACGCGTTCGGCCAGTTCGTCAGCGCGGAGGCCAAGCGCTGGGCCGAGGTGGTCAAGCGTTCCGGCGCCAAGCTGGACTGAGCGATGAACCTGTTCAGCGCGCTGCGCGCCGGCTTCCCGGCCGACCTCGACACCACTGCCATCGACGCCGAAGGCGCGCTCTATTCGTGGCGCGACCTGGAGCGCGGCAGCGCCATGCTGGCCAACTGGCTGGGCCGGCTGGACCTGGCCCCAGGCAGCCGCGTCGCGGTGCACGCGGACAAGAGCGTCGAGGGCCTGATCCTGTACCTGGCCGTGCTGCGTGCCGGCCTGGTGTACCTGCCGCTGAACCCGGCCTACCAGGCCAGCGAGCTGGAGCACTTCATCACCGACGCGTCGCCCGGCGTGGTCGTCTGTGCCGGCAAGAACTTCGGCTGGGTCAGCAAGCTGGCCTTCCAGCGCGGCGTGCGCTGGGTGTTCACGCTCAACGACGACCGCACCGGCACGCTGCTGGACCGCGCCGTGCAGATGAGCGACCAGCACGAGCCGGCGTCTCGCGGCGCCGACGACCTGGCCGCCATCCTGTACACCAGCGGCACGACCGGGCGCAGCAAGGGCGCCATGCTCAGCCACGGCAACCTGCTCTCCAACGCGAAGACGCTGAAGACCTACTGGGATTGGCGGCCCGATGACGTGCTGCTGCACGCGCTGCCCATCTTCCACGTGCACGGCCTGTTCGTCGCGTCGCACGGTGCGCTGCTGAACGGCAGCAAGATGCTGTGGTTCAACAGGTTCGACGCCGGCTCGGTCGCGCGCCGCCTGCCCCAAGCCACCGTCTTCATGGGTGTGCCCACGCTCTACGTGCGGCTGCTGCAGGAGCGCACGCTGGACACGCGCCACATGCGGCTGTTCATCAGCGGTTCGGCGCCGCTGTTGATCGAGACCTGGCGCGACTGGCAGGCCTGCACCGGCCACCTGATCCTGGAGCGCTACGGCATGAGCGAGACGCTGATGCTGACCTCCAACCCCTGCCGGCCCGAGGACGGCGAGCGCGTCGGTGGCACTGTCGGCAAACCGCTGCCGGGCGTGGGCCTGCGCATCGTGCGCGACGACGGCCAGGCTTGCGCCGCCGACGAGATCGGCCATGTGCAGGTGCGCGGTCCCAATGTCTTCAACGGCTACTGGCAGATGCCGGAGAAGACGGCCGAGGAATTCACGCCGGACGGCTGGTTCCGGACCGGCGACGTCGGCCGCGTGGATGCGCGCGGCTACCTGACGCTGATCGGCCGCAGCAAGGACCTCATCATCAGCGGCGGCTTCAACGTCTACCCGGCCGAGGTCGAGGGCTTCCTGAACGAGCTGCCCGGCGTCGGTGAATCGGCCGTCATCGGCGTGCCGCACCCGGACTTCGGCGAGGCCGTCGTGGCCGTCGTCACGCCGCATGGTCAGGTCGATGCCGACGCGCTGATCGCGGCCTTGAAAGCGCGCATCGCCGGCTTCAAGGTGCCCAAGCGCGTCATCGTCGTGCCCGAGCTGCCGCGCAACGCGATGGGCAAGGTGCAGAAAAAGCTGCTGCGCGAGCAGCACGCGGCGCTGTTCGCGCCGGGCGCCTGATCTCCGCTCGCCCGCGGCGGGGCCGCGCGTCACAATGGTCCGGGCCTCTGCGCCCGTAGCCGATGAGCGCACCCGCCCCCTCCACCCCGCCACCGGCGCCCGAGGCTGCCCAGCAGCAGCTCGCGCGTCAGCGGCAGCGCCGTGAGCGCGCGCTGCTGCTGGCGCCGGCGCTGGCCTTCGGCCTGGTCATCCTGACGCTGTGGGCCTTGGTGGCCTGGTATGTCGTCGAGCGTCCGCGCGAGCTGCTGGCCGATCAGCGTCAGGGGCTGGCCGGGGCCGTGCGCACCATCGGCATGCAGACCGAGCCGGTGCTGCGCCAGGCCGAGTCGGCGCTGCGTGTCGTCGACCTGTGGCTGCTGGCCCATCGCGGCGACGATGCTCCGCTGGCCGACCCGGCGTTGATCCAGCTCGCCGAGGTCGTGCGCGGCAACTCGCGCCAGCTGGTGGACGTGATGCTGGTGGCCCGTACCGGCAAGCTGCGGCGGTTGCAGGCGGGTGCCGAGGGCGACAGCGCCAGCATCGAGGGCAGCGCCGCCTTCGCCCAGGTGTCGGGACTGGTGCCCGAGGGTGTTGTGCTGGGACTGCCGCTCAAGCTCGGCGGCCGGCTGGACGACGGCCATGCCCGCCTGCCGCTGTTGATGCGCCTGTCGCGCCCGCTGGACGACCACGACATGGTGCTGGCTGTCGTCGACCTGCAGCGGCTGCGCGACGTGCACAGCCTGTTCACGCCGGGGCCGCTGGCCTCGCTGGTGCTGGTGCGCACCGACGGCGTCACGCTGTCGCGCCAGCCCGAGGTGCCCGGCTTCGTCGGCCGCAACATGTTTGACGAGTTCCCGTCACGTCGCAAGGACCTGAACGACAACGAGGGCTTCTTCGCCAGCACCGGCGCGGCCAGCGATGGCCGCCGGCGCATGGGGGCCTTCGTCACGCTGGCCGATTTCAACCTCAAGATCCTGCTGTCCGACACCGAGGATGCGGCCCTCGCCGCCCACCGTCGCCAGCGCGCCTTCATCCTCGTCGTGGCGGCGGTGGCGACGCTGGGCCTGCTCGTGCTGGCGCGCTGGCTCAGCCAGCTGCAGCGCGCTGCACGGCTGCGCGAGGCCGCGCTGCAGGCCACCAGCAATGCCATCCCGCTGGGCCTGTTCCGCTGCGACGAGACCGGCCGCATGGTCTACGCGAACGACAGCTATCTGCGCGTGCACGGCATCCGGCGCGAGGACCTGGCCTGGGGCTGGACCACGCTGGTGCAGCCCGAGCACCGCGACATGCTGATCCAGCGCTGGAAGCACCACGTCGCGACCGGCGAGCCCGTCGACATGGTGCGCAAGATGCGGCGCGCCGACGACGGCCGCGTGCGCTGGATCGCCGTGCGCACGGCGCCGCTGTACTTCGACGGCCAGGTGGCCGGCCAGGCCGGCACCGTCGAGGACGTGACCGAACGCGGCGAGCAGGAGAAGGCGCGCCAGACGCTGGCCGCCATCTTCGACATGACGCCCGACATCGTCTGCCAGGCGCGCGCCAACGGCGACGTCATCTACATGAACCCCGCCGCGCGCGCGCGCTTCGGCCTGGCGCCCGATGCCGGCCTGGGCAGCGCGCGCGTGGAGCGGTTCTTCTCGGAGCAGCAGATCGACGCCTACCAGAAGCTCGTGCTGCCGGCCGCGCTGCGCGACGGCCACTGGCGCGGCCGCACGCAGGTGCAGCTCGGCGGCGACAGCGTGCCCATGGACCTCACCGTGCTGGCCCACCGCGACCTGCGCGGCCGCACGGAAACCGTCTCGGTCATCCTGCACGACGTGTCCGAGCAGGCGCGCGCGCAGCGCGAGCGCGCACGCAGCGAGGCCATGCTGCTGGCCGTCGCGCACACGGCTCGGGCGCAGTTCATCGTCGGCGACAACGAGGCGCGCGTCATCTTCTTCAACGCCGCCTTCGAGCAGCCGCGCGGCATCAAGCTGCAGGACTGGGTCGGCCGGCCGCTGGTCGAGCTGTTCGGCACCACCGAGTACGAGTTGCGCGCGCCGTTGATCGCTGCGGCGTTGGCCGGCGAGACCTGCCACCTTGGCGTGACCGAAGGCCCCGGGCGCGACGCGCGCAGCTTCGACGTGCAGTACGCGCCGCTGCGCGTGCAGAGCGGCCAGATCGAAGGTGTCATTGGCATCGAGCTGGACGTGACCGAGGCGCGTCGCGAAGAGGCGCGCCTGCGGCTGGCGTCGCAGACCGACGCGCTGACCCAGCTGCTGAACCGTGCCGGCTTCGAGGACGGCGCGCGTCGCCTGCTGGCCGCGCCGGCCACGCAGCGCCTGGCACTGCTGTACCTCGACCTCGACAAGTTCAAGCCCGTCAACGACCAGCACGGCCACCCGACCGGCGATGCGCTGCTGAAGGCTGTCGCGCTGCGCCTGCGCCATGCACTGCGCCCGGGCGACCTGGTCGCGCGGCTGGGCGGCGACGAATTCGCCGTGCTGCTGCCGCAGCTGCACGAGGCTGCCGACGCCGCCACCGTGTCGGCCAAGCTGGTGCATGCGCTCAGCACGCCTTATCACATCGGCGAGCTGGAGCTGGAGATCGGCGTCAGCATCGGCTACGCGGTGGCGATGGCGGGTGGCGCGGGCCTGGAGGCGTTGCTGGCCAGCGCCGACGCCAGCCTGTACGAAGCCAAGCGCGCCGGGCGCGGGCGCTACCGTGGCGGCGAACTCACCGCCTAGGCCGCAACGCCGTTCTTGATCTCGTCCAGCGCCAGCTGCAGCACGCGCGCGTCGCTGCTGGCGCGGTGGCGGTTCAGCCGCTGGCGCTGGCGCACGGACTCGGTCACGCCGCGCCAGCGCTGCGCCTCCTGCTCGTTGAGCAGCCGGCGCAGGTCGTCCAGCCGGAAGCTGGGCTGCAGGCCGGCGGCGTCGTACAGGCGGGCCAGCCAGGGATAGTCCTGGCCCCAGCCGTCGCAATAGACCGTCTGGCCGCGCAGCCGGGCATTGATCTGCTCGGCCATCCACAGCGCCGGCCGGCCGTGGCGGCTCAGCAGCGCGCGGCTGATGCCGTGCAAGGCCTCGGCGCGCTCGTCCCAGTGCTGCCAGTCGGGCTCGGGTCGGATCAGGCCGCAGAACAGCGCGCCGTCAGTGCCCACGAAGCCGACCTCGATGGGGTAGCTGCCGCGGCCGAACCCGGAGGCTTCGATGTCGAGGATGGCGGGCATCTGCATTGGGGCCGAGTTTGTCAGGCCGGACGCAGAAGTTACACAGGGTTGTCGCCGAGCCGTCAGCCCGGCTCGTTCTCGATCACCTGCTCACGCTCGAACAGCTGCAGCGCCGCGCGTCCGACCTGGCGCGTGTCCCACCAGGCATAGGCGCCCACGCCCGCTGCGCCGACCAGCGGTACCCAGCGCGAGAGCGCCCGGCTGGCGGCCTGCTTGCCCAGGTGCATGCCGACGGCCGCGGCCGCACGCTGAAGCAGGGCCTGCGCGGCCGGCCGCACGATGACGCGCTCGCCGACGCGCACCGTCAGGTCGCGCAGGGCCTGCGCCGCCGTGTGGCGGAACAGGCACCACAGCATCTGCGTGGGCCCCAGCTCGGCGCTGCGGCCGTAGATGGCCGCGATGTCGGCCACGAGCTGGCGCTGGATCTGCCAGACGGCGGTCATCTCCGGCAGGATGGTCGCCCAGCCCAGCGGCCCCGCGGGCAAGGCCAGCGCGCTCGCGGCCAGGGCGGCCTTGCTGGCGGCGCTGTCGATGGCGCGCGCCGCCGCGTCGCCCGGGCGTGGGCTGGGCACGCAGTCGGGCTCCGGCGGCTGCGTCACCAGCGCCAGGACCCTGTTGCTCAGACTCGCATCACTTCCCATGCCTGTACTCCGTGGTCATCGTTGCGGCGTTGTGGCGCAAATGCGCCTTGCGTTGCGTCAGCAGAATGGCACAGACTCGCACACCGCGCATCCCTACAGAGCCGAGATGCCCGCTGCGCGGCCCGAGCCTTGTTCAGCAACGCACTCACAGGGAGCCTACGCATGAACCTCCTCACCAACCTGCGCATCGGCCGACGCCTCGGTCTGGCGTTCGCGATCTCCATCGCCTTCACCGTGCTGATGGCCGCCTATGCCCGCACGGCGCTGATCCGCGTCAACGACGAACTGGCCATGATGGTCGATGACCGCATCGTCAAGGTCCATCAGCTCGAGGAGATCAAGGACAACGTCAATCTGACGGCGCAGGCGGTGCGCAACGTGCTGCTGCTGCCCAACGTGGAGGGCAAGCGCAAACAGCTGGCGACGGTCGAGGCTGTCGCCAAGCTGACCCAGGAGGTGTTCGAGAAACTCGACGCGAGCATCAAGTCCGAGCGCGGCCGTCAGCTGATGGCCTTGGCCGTGCAGCAGCGCGGCCAGTTCGTCGTCTCCGTGCGCAAAGTCATCGACCTGGGCATGAAGGACGAGACCGAAGCGGCGCGCGACCTGCTGCTGGGTGAAACCGAAGGCCTGCAGGCACAGTATTTCAAGGCGCTGGAGACCTTGATCGACTTCCAGAAGGACCTGATGCATGCGGCGGCCAGAACGGCCGACGACACGGTGGACTTCGCCGCCATCGCCGTCGTGGTGGCTGCCGTGGCCGCCATCGCCATCGGCGCGGCGATGGCGCTGCTGATCACGCGCTCCGTGGTGACGCCCATCCAACAGGCCGTCAACGCCGCCGAGACCGTGGCCGGCGGCGACCTGCGCCTGCGCCTGGTCACGGACCGCAAGGACGAGGCCGGGCTGCTGTTGGGCGCGCTGCAGCGCATGAACGACTCGCTGGTGAGCATCGTCGGCGCGGTGCGTGGCAATGCCGACAGCGTCGCCACCGCCAGTGGCCAGATCGCCCAAGGCAATGCCGACCTGAGCCAGCGCACCGAGCAGCAGGCCAGCAACCTGCAGGAGACGGCGGCCTCCATGGAGGAGTTGAGCGCCACCGTCAACCACAACACCGACACCGCCCGCCAGGCCGCCCAGCTGGCCACCAGTGCCGCGCGCGTGGCCGAGAGCGGCGGCCAGGTCATGGGCCAGGTCGTCGAGACGATGGACCAGATCACGACCAGCTCCAAGAAGATCGCCGACATCATCGGCACCATCGACGGCATCGCCTTCCAGACCAACATCCTGGCGCTGAACGCGGCGGTCGAGGCCGCGCGGGCCGGCGAGCAGGGGCGGGGCTTTGCGGTCGTGGCCGGGGAGGTGCGCCTGCTCGCCCAGCGCAGCGCCGAGGCGGCGCGCGAGATCAAGGCCTTGATCGGCGCCAGCGTCGAGCGCGTGGAGGCTGGCAACACGCTGGTCGGCGAGGCCGGCCGCACGATGGGCGAGGTCGTCAGCCAGGTGCAGCGCGTGGCCGACCTGATCAGCGAGATCAGCGCCGCCAGCGGCGAGCAGAGCAAGGGCATTGGCCAGATCGGCGAGGCCGTCAACCAGCTCGACCAGGTCACGCAGCAGAACGCCGCCCTCGTCGAGCAAAGCGCCGCCGCCGCCGAGAGCCTGCGCGCCCAGGCGCGCCAGCTTGCCGAGACGGTGTCCGCCTTCAAGCTCGATGCCGCCGCGGCGCCCCGGCCGGCCGCGGCGAAAGCGCCCAGGCCCAAGGCGGTCTTCGCACCCAAGGCCGCGGCCAAGCCCATGGCCAAGGCGGCACCCGTGCGCGCCTTTGCGGCGACGGTGTCGCCCGTGGCCCCCGCCGCGCCGGCCGCCGCTGCCGCGGCCGACGACGAATGGACCTCCTTCTAGTTGAGCGAACATCGGGCCCCTGATCTCAGGAGCCCCCGATGCAGACCCTTCCCTGGCGCGGCGTCTTCCCCGCCGTCACCACCAAGTTCCACGCCGACGAAAGCCTGGACTTCGCCGGCACGGCACGCCACATCGACTTCCAGGTCCGCAACGGCATCCACGGTGTCGTCTGCTGCGGTTCGCTGGGCGAGGCCAGCACGCTGGCGCTGGACGAGAAGCTGGCCGTGGCGCGCTGCGCGCTGGATGCCGCCAACGGCCGCGTGCCGGTGCTGGCCACCGTGTCCGAGACCAGCACGCGCGAGGCGCTGCGCTTCATCGAGGGCGCCAACGCGCTGGGCGTGGCCGGCTACATGGTCATGCCGTCGGTCATCTACGTGGCCGACGCACGCGAGGCCATGGCCAATGTGCGCGCGTACGCCAATGCGGCCCAGCGGCCGCTGATGGTCTACAACAACCCGGTCGCGTACCGCGTGGACCTGAAGCCGGAGCACTTCGCCGAGCTGGCCGGCGGTGCGCACAGCGAGCACATCGCCGCCATCAAGGAGAGCAGCGGCGACGTGACCCGCATCACCGACCTGCGCAACCTGCTGGGCAACCGCTACCAGCTCTTCATGGGCGTGGACGACCTGGCCTTCGAGGGCCTGGCGCTGGGCTGCGACGGCTTGCTGGCCGGCGTGGGCTGCGCCTTCCCGCGCGAGACGGTGGCGCTGTTCGACCTGATGCAGGAAGGCCGCTGGGACGAGGCGCGCGCCATCTACCGCTGGATGACACCGCTGCTGCACCTGGACGTGTCGACCAAGCTGGTGCAGAACCTGAAGCTCATCGACGTGCTGGTGGGCGTGGGCACGGAGCACATGCGCCGGCCGCGGCTGCCGCTGGTGGGCGTGGAGCGCGAGCGGGTTGAAACGCTGGTCGCGCGGGCGCTGGCGACGCGGCCGGCGCACTGCCAGTCCCGGCCATGAAGCGCATCCAGATCATCGACTCGCACACTGGCGGCGAGCCGACGCGGGTCGTCATCGACGGCTTTCCCGACCTCGGCACGGGCACCATGGCTCAGCGACGCGAGTTGCTGGCGAGCGAGCACGACCGCTACCGCCGCGCGACGCTGCTGGAGCCGCGCGGCAGCGACGTGCTGGTGGGCGCGCTGCTGTGCGCACCGGCCGACCCGGCGCACGCGGCCGGTGTCATCTTCTTCAACAACGCCGGCTACCTGGGCATGTGCGGCCACGGCACGATCGGCCTGGTGGCGACGCTGGCCCACCTGGGGCGCATCGCGCCGGGCGAGCATGTCATCGAGACGCCGGTAGGCGACGTGCGGGCCACGCTGCATGCCGACGGCAAGGTCAGCGTGCGCAACGTGCCGGCTTACCGGCTGACGGCTGACGTGGCCGTGACGCTGCCGACGGGCCAGGTCGTGACCGGCGACATCGCCTGGGGCGGCAACTGGTTCTTCCTGTGCGCCGACCATGGCCAGGTCGTGGCCCCCGAGCGCGTCGCCGCGCTGACCGACTACGCCGCCCAGCTGGGCGAGGCCTTGCACGCCCAGGGCCACCGCGGCGCGGACGGCGCCGTCATCGACCACATCGAGCTGTTCGCCGCTGCCGACCCGGCGCTGGCTGACAGCCGCAGCTTCGTGCTGTGCCCCGGCCGCCAGTACGACCGTTCGCCCTGCGGCACCGGCACCAGCGCCAAACTGGCCTGCCTGGCCGCGGGCGCGAAGCTCGCGCTGGGCGAGGTCTGGCGCCAGGCCAGCGTCATCGGCAGCGTCTTTGAAGGCTGGTACGACGTCCCAGTGGGTGACGCGGCAAGCATCGTGCCCACCATCCGCGGCCAGGCCTTCATCAGCGCGGAGGCGACGCTGCTCATCGACGCGGCCGACCCCTTCGGCTGGGGCCTGCCCGGCCCCGGCTGATGCAATGCCCCTATCGCGGGCATTGAAATCTGGGACTGCAGCGGCGCGACCGCGACGGCAAACTTGGGGCGTCACGCCGGGTCCACGAGGCCGGGCGGCTGTCGTTGGAAGGAGCTGTCGAGCATGCAGTCGGAGCAAGCCACGCTGTCCCGGCCACAAGGCCCCAAACCACAACCGGCGGTACACCCGCCCCCCGTCCTGCGCGAACTGCTCGCGCGGGCCGATGTGCAGATCAATGGCACGCGGCCCTGGGACATGCGCGTCAATGACGCCCGCGCCTACCGCCGCATCCTGACGCAATGGTCGCTGGGTGCCGGCGAGGCCTATGTCGACGGCGACTGGGACTGCGAGCGGCTGGACATGATGTTCGAGCGCCTGCTGCGCGCCGAACTGGACCGCACCGCCCCCGGCACCGCGCGGCTCAAGCTGCTGCTGGAGAGCCTGCGCCAGCGCCTGTTCAACCTGCAGACGGAGGAACGCGCGCACCAGGTCGGCGAACACCATTACGACGCCGGCAACGACGTCTTCGAGGCCATGCTGGACTCGCGCATGATCTATTCCTGCGCCTACTGGGCCAACGCCCACGACCTGGAGCAGGCCCAGGTCGACAAGCTGGACATGATCTGCCGCAAGCTGGAGTTGCAGCCTGGCGAGACGCTGCTGGACATCGGCTGCGGCTGGGGCGGCCTGGCGCGCTTTGCCGCCGAGCGCTATGGCGTGCGCGTGACCGGCATCACCATCAGCAAGGAGCAGCTGGCCATCGCCCAGCAGCGCTGTCAGGGCCTGCCCGTCACGCTGCTGCTGCAGGACTACCGTTCGCTGCAGGGTCGTTTCGACAAGGTCGTGTCGGTGGGCATGTTCGAGCATGTGGGGCTGAAGAACTACGGCGTCTACTTCGACACCGCGCGTCGTCTGCTGGCGCCGGACGGCCTGTTCCTGCTGCACAGCATCGGCGTGGACCGCCGCGCGCCGCACACGGACCCGTGGATAGAGCGCTACATCTTCCCCAACGGCAAGCTGCCGTCGCCCGTGGAGCTGGCCGGCGCGCTGGAGGGCCGCTTCGTCGTCGAGGACTGGCACAACTTCGGGCCCGACTACGACCGCACGCTGATGTGCTGGGCCGAGCGCTTCGAGGCCGCCTGGGCCCGGCTGAGCTCGCGCTACGACGAGGGCTTTCGCCGCATGTTCCGTTACTACCTGCTCAGCTGCGCCGGCTTCTTCCGCTCGCGCCAGGGCCAGCTCTGGCAGCTGGTCCTGAGCCGGCCGGAGCGGCGCGAGGTTTACCGGTCGTTCCGGCCCGCTTGACGCTCACAGCGCCACGGTGCGGCCGACGAACAGGATGGGCCCGGTCGGGCGGCCGATGGGCGAGCCGGCCTCGGGCTCCAGCGTGATCTCGAACAGCTGCTGCGCGCCCACGGCGGGCAGGCGCGCCACCGGCATCTCCACCGTCTGGCCGGCGCGCACCAGGCCCAGCGACGTGGGGCCGGCCGCGCCCTGCGGCTTGGTCCAGAACTGCAGCGCGCGGCCCGGCGGCACGGGCGGGCTGTCGCCCACCGGCACCAGGCGCAGCGTGTGGCCCGCCTGCAGCTCCACCACCCAGCCGGTGGCGCGGCGCTCGTCCGGGCTTTCCAGCAGCGCGATGTAGCGCGGCCCGTCGGCCGCCGGCAGCGGCGCGAGCAGGCGCAACGCCAGCAGCAGCGACGCGGCGACGCCGACGGCGCTGAGGCCTTGCCAGAAGCGCAAGCCCTGCCACCACGGGGGGCGCGCTTCGCGCGGCTTGCCGGGCGGCGTGCGGCTGTCCAGTTCGACGGACACGCGCGTCCACAGCGACGCTGCTGGCTCGACAGCGGGCGCCTGCGCGCTCAGCGGCAGCAGCCGGTCCTGCCAGGCGTACACGGCGGCGCGCAGCGCGGCGTCGCGCGGCAGCGCGGCGGCGACGGCGGCATGGTCCTCGGCGCTGAGCGTGCCCAGCACGTACTCGCCGGCCGCGGCGTCGCGCTCGTCGGGGTCGTGCAGCGCGATCACGCCAGGCACTCCTTCAGGCTCGCCAGGCTGCGCTTGATCCACGACTTGACGGTGCCCAGCGGCGTGTTCAGCCGCGCGGCGATCTGCTCGTGCGTGTAGCCGTCCACGAAGGCGTGCATCACGCAGGCGCGGCGGGGCGCATCCAGCCGCTGCAGGCAGCGTTCCAGGCTGTCGGCGTCCAGCCCGCGGTCCTCGCCGGCGCCGTCATCACGCTGCCGCGCGTCGGACAAGGCGGTCAGTTCCGTCACGTCCATGACCTGCAGGCGGCCGGGCTCGCGCGCGGCCTTCAGCGCGGCGTGGCGCACGACGGTGTAGACCCAGCCGCGCCCGGAGCCCAGCGCGGGCTGGAAGGTGGCGGCATGGTCCCAGACCTGCATGAAGGCGTCGTGCAACACGTCCTCGGCCCGTTCGCGGTCGCGCACGATGCGCAGTGCCACACCCAGCAGCCAGCGCGCCTCGCGCTCGTACAGCGCGCGCAACGCAAAGCGCTCGCCCCGCGCGCAGGCGAGCAGCGCGGCTTCGTAGTCGAACGGAGGTTGCGGGGTGGGCAAGGCGGATCGGGGCTGGGCAGGTCGCGCGGACTCTAGCCCAGCCCAGGTGCCCAGGTCAGGCGGCTTTCCAGAAGATGTAGTCGGCCTGGTACTTGACGATCTCCTTGCGGCCCACGCCGGCGGCGTCGCAGGGCAGGGCCGGTGCCACGCCGCCCTGCGTGGCCACGCGCTGCACGAAGGTCACGTCCATCATGGCGCCGGGACCCGAGGCCGGGTTGGCCTTGACGAGCTGCAGCGGGATGTTGCCGGCCGTGTGGGGCGACACGGCGACCTGCGTGCCGGTGAACTTGGAGCCGTCATTGGCCACCCAGGTGGCCGGCGGGCCGAAGTAGCTGCCCAGCTTGGCGCCGGTGCGGCTGTTCAGGTCTGCCTTGGGGCCGACGAACACCCACTCGAACGCGCCCGCCATGTTGGCCTTGGCGCGGCATTCGTAGGTGATCTCGCCCACGCCGACGGTTTCCAGCGCGACGCGGTGGCCGGCCGGCACCTTGACGGCATCCGGCAGCGCGGCCTGGCTGAAGACGGGCGCGGGCGGGGTCATGCCGGCGCAGGCGGACAAGGCGACGACGGCGAACAGCGTCAGGGCGGTGGCAGCGGTTTTCTGCATGGTGAATCTCCAGAAGTTGGGGGGTAGCAAGACCGGTGTGGCCGAAGCTCACCCTCCCACTAGCCGCCAGCGCCGGCCTTGGAT
The DNA here is from genome assembly GCF_056406315.1 of Roseateles sp. P1_C6. Taxonomy (NCBI): domain Bacteria; kingdom Pseudomonadati; phylum Pseudomonadota; class Betaproteobacteria; order Burkholderiales; family Sphaerotilaceae; genus Roseateles; species Roseateles sp. P1_C6. Next base: position 93,850 of record NZ_JBFUAK010000005.1, on the reverse strand, counting down.
GCAGAGAGCTGAAAAATATTTCTTGCGGCCTCAGTCGCCCCGGCCGAGGTAGGCGCGGATGGCGGCGATGCGGCCGTCGCTGTCGAGGTCGAACACGTCGACGACGAACAGCGTGTCGCGCCCGTTGACGACGATCTTCAGCTCGGCCGCCGCGCCGCCCGGGCGCTCGTAGGCGGCCAGCACGTCGATGCCGATCTGCTGCGCGGCCGCGAAGTTCTTGCGTGTCTCTTCCAATGCCGCGGCCTTGCCGACGACGCGGATCTTCCAGTCGCGCAGCGTGACGTCGTCGGCCAGCAGCGGCGCGATGGCCGCGAGGTCGCGCGCCGCATAGGCCGCCAGGTAGGCGTGGACGAGGTCCAGGGTCTTGTTGCTCATCATCACCAGGTGTCGATAAAACGGGTGTCCGGGGGGCGCACGCGCGCCGAGGCCAGACCGCGTGCCAGCCAGGCGCGCGTGTCGGCGGGGTCGATGACGGCATCGATCTCCAGCGTCGCCGCCAGGTTGATCGCTTCGCCGTTGGCGTATTGCTGGGCGACCAGGCGCTGGAAGAGTGCCTCGCGGTCCGGCCCCTCCGGCAGCGCCGCCAGCTCCTTGCGAAAGCCCAGCCGCACGGCGCCCTCCAGCCCCATCGCGCCGAACTCGCCTGTGGGCCAGGCGATGGTGAACACCGGCCGGTGCAGGCCACCTGCGGCCAGCGCCATCGCGCCCAGGCCATAGCTCTTGCGCAGCACGACGGCGAAGAAGGGCACGCGCAGCGCGCCGGCGGTGACGAACAGGCGGCTGACATGCCGCACCTGGGCTTGCGCCTCGATGTCCGGCCCGACCATGAAGCCCGGCGTGTCGATGAGGCTGATCAGCGGCAGGCCATGCGCGTTGCACAGCTGCATGAAGCGGGCGGCCTTGTCGGCGGCGTCGGCGTCGATGGCGCCGCCCAGGTGCAGCGGGTTGCTGGCGATGACGCCCACCGGCCGGCCCTCGATGCGCGCCAGCGCCGTGTGCAGGCCGGTGCCGAAACCCGTGCGCAGCACAAGCACGCTGCCCTCGTCGAACAGCGACGGCAGCACCGCCCGGCTGTCGTAGACGCGCAGCCGGTTCTCCGGCACCACGTCGCGCAGCCGTCGCGCATCGGGCGCTGTCCAGTGCGGGCGGCGGCCCTGGAAGAAGGACAGGTAGTGGCGCGCGGCGGCCACGGCCTGGGCCTCGTCGTCGACCAGCACGTCGATGACGCCATTGCCGTGCTGCACATCCGCCGGGCCGATCTGCTCGGGCTTGAACACGCCCAGCCCGCCACCTTCCACCATGGCCGGGCCGCCCATGCCGATGTTGCTGCGGCGCGTGGCGATGATGACGTCGCTGCAGCCCAGCAGCGCCGCATTGCCGGCAAAGCAGCGCCCGGCGGCGATGCCGACGACGGGCACCCGGCCCGACAGCGCGGCGTAGCTGGCGAAGGTGGGCACATGCAGGCCGGCGACGACCGGCATGTCGGTGTCGCCCGGCCGGCCGCCGCCGCCTTCGGCGAACAGCACGACGGGCAGGCGCTGTTCGGCGGCGATGCCCAGCATGCGGTCGGTCTTGGCATGGTTGCGGGCGCCCTGCGTGCCGGCCAGCACGGTCGCGTCGTAGGCCATGACCACCGTGCGGGCAGCCTCTGCGCCGAACTCGCTGCCGTTGACCGCGCCGATGCCGGTGACGATGCCGTCGGCCGGCGTGTTGGCGATCAGGTCTTCGGCCGTGCGGCGGCGCGACTGCGCGGCGACGGCCAGCGCGCCGTACTCGATGAAGGAGCCGGCGTCGCAGAGGTCGGCGATGTTCTCGCGCGCCGTGCGCTGGCCCTGCGCGTGCCGCCTGGCGATGGCGTCGGGGCGGGCGGCGTCCTGCGTGAAGGCGCTGCGGTCGAGCAGGCGCTGCAGGTCGGGGCGGATGTGGTCCGGGTCGCTTGCGGTGGTCGTGTCGACGGCTGCCGTCGTGTCGTCCGTGGGCGCCAGCGTCAACAGCGGCTGGCCGCTGACGACCTGCTGCCCGGCCCCGGCCAGCAGCGCGCTGACGCGGCCCGCGCGCGGCGCGGCGACCACGTGCTCCATCTTCATCGCCTCGACGACGGCCAGCTCGGCGCCGGCCGCGACCAGGTCGCCGGCCGCGACGCTGAGCTGCAGCAGCCGCCCGGCCATCGGTGCCGGCACGGCCTGCGGGTCGGCGCTAGCGTCAGTCCGCTCGGGCAGCAGCTCGGGCAGGTGCGCTTCCAGCCAGCCCGTGTGCAGCTCGCTGCCGCCCAGTTCGGGCCGCGCGGCCAGCGTGCGCAGCAGCGCCAGGTTGGTGGCGACGCCTTCGATGCGGCATTCGGCCAGCGCGCGCTGCGAGCGCCGGAGGGCGTCGGCGAACTGCGGGCTGCGCGACGACACGATGAGCTTGGCCAGCAGGCTGTCGTACAGCGGCGACGGCGTGCTGCCCGCCACGCCATGCGTGTCCACGCGCACGCCGGGGCCCTGGGCCAGGTCGAAGCGGTCCAGCCGGCCGTCGCCTTCGGCGTTGATGCGCCACTGGATCGCAAAGCCCTGCGCCGGTGGCGGCTCGCTCAAGCCCAGCTCGGCCAGCCGGCGCCCGGCGGCGACGCCGATCTGCAGCTGCACCAGGTCCTGGCCGGTGACGGCCTCGGTGACCGTGTGCTCGACCTGCAGCCGCGCATTGGCCTCGATGAAGACGAACTCGCCGCGCGCCACGTCGACGAGGAACTCGAAGGTGCCCAGGCCCAGGAACTTGGCCGCGCGCGCCATGCGCAGCGCGGCGTCGGTCAACTGTGCGCGCAACGCGTCGCCCAGCACCGGGCAGGGCGCCATCTCGACCAGCTTCTGGAAGCGCCGCTGCAGCGTGCAGTCGCGCTCGCCCAGCGCGACGACGTCCACGCCGTCGCCCAGCACCTGCACCTCGATGTGGCGGGCACCGCGCATCAGCCGCTCGACGTAGACGCCGTCGACGCCGAAGGCCGCGCCCGCCTCGGAGCGGCAGCGCTCGAACGCGGCCGGCAGCGCGTCGGCGCTCAGCACCGCGCGCATGCCGCGGCCACCGCCGCCGGCGAGGGCCTTCAGCATGACGGCCCCGCCGCCCGCCGCGGCGAAGAAGGCCTGGGCCTGGTCCAGCGTCACGGCGCCCGCGCTGCCCGCCAGCACCGGCACGCCGCATTGCTGTGCCAGGGCGCGCGCGCTGGCCTTGTCGCCAAAACGCGCCAGCTGCGCCGGCGTCGCGCCGATGAACACCAGTCCGGCCGCGGCGCAGGCCTGGGCGAAATCGGCCCGCTCGCTCAGGAAGCCGTAACCCGGGTGGATGGCCTGGCAGCCGGTGCGCAGCGCCACGGCGACGAGGCCGTCTATGTCCAGATAGGCCGCCGGCCCGCTGGCCGGCAGCGCGACGACCTCGTCCGCGGCGCTGGCGTGGCTGGATGCCGTGTCGTCCGCGGCGTGCACGGCAACGGCATCCAGGCCGAGGTCGTGCAGCGCGCGCAGCACGCGCAGCGCGATCTCGCCACGGTTGGCAACGAGGACTTTGCGGAAGGGGCGAGGGGTGGGATCGACCATGGCTGGGCGGCATCCTAGGGCCGTGCGTGCCAAACCACCGGCTGGCCAGGGCGTGACGAATGGGCGGTCGACGCCCCCTGCCTAGAATTCGCGGCCCCTAACCCTAGGGGGCAGTTCAGGAGACCCCCTTGAAGCCCGTGACCTTCGCTGCCGCCTGCAGCCTGGCCCTTGCCTTGACCCTCGCGGCCACGATGCCGCAGGCGCAGACCGCGCCCGCCACCGCGGCGCCCAGCCTCGAGCAGATCTTCCGCGCCGAGCCCTACCGCGGCGAGAACGCCAAGGAGGCCGCCTTCAGCCGCAGCGGCCGCTACCTGGCCTATCTGTGGAACCCCTTTGGCGAGCCGGGCACGGACCTCTATGTGCACGACACCCGCACCGGCAAGACGCAGCGCCTGACGTCGCCGCAGCTGATGGCGGCCTTCGACGCGCCCGAGGACACCGAGCGTTTCGACAGGAAGCTCAAGCAGCGCCAGACCGAGTACGCCGAACGCCAGGCCCGCGAGGTGGCGCAGCAGGCCTATCTGCGCGGCGACAAGGTCGACCTGTCGCAGTGGGAGCGCGCCGCGCTGGAGAAGGTCAAGCAGGAGCTGGCCGACAAGAAGGCCAAGGACGACGCGCAGAAGGCCGCCGACAAGGCCGAGGCCGAGGCCGAGAAGAAGGCCATGGCCGAACTGGCCGCCAGGCGTGCCGGCAAGCCGGTGGTGGCTGCCGCCGCGGCACCGGCGTCCGCCGCGTCGGCCGCCGCCGACAAGGCCAAGGAGACCTGGGAGCTGCGCGACGAGCTCAAGAAGAAGCTGGTGCGCGACAAGCTCAAGCCCGCCGACCTCTACCCCGGCCCGACGCAGTTCGTCTGGGCGCTGAAGGCCGACGAGCTGATCTTCCAGTACCGCGGCGGCCTGTACCGCTGGCAGGTGGGCGAGGCCGCGCCGGTGGCGCTGCTGACGACGCAGCGCGACCTGCGCATCGTCGCCTACACGCCGGACGACGGCGGCTTCATCTACACCGACGACGGCCGCGTGCTGCGCGCCCGCTTCGCGCAGGCCGGGGCGCAGGTGCTCAACCGCGACCTCATCCACCCGGACGACGAGCAAAAGAAGTACCGCATCGTCGAGACGCAGATCAGCGAGAACGGCCGCTGGATGTCGCTGGTGGCGCGCGCGCCGGTGAACCCGCCCGGCCCCGACGGCAAGCCCGTGCCGCCGCCGACCGGCCGCCAGGTCGAGATCATGAATTACAGCGACCGCTGGGCCACGGCCAAGAAGGTCAATCGCGAGGTGTCGGACGACAAGCGCACGCTGCAGCCGATGGCGCTGTACATCCGCCAGGTGCCGGCCGGCGCCGAGCCGCCGCGCAAGCAGCCAGCGCCGGTGTTCACGCACACCGGCGGCGACGTCTGGTTCGAGATGAGCACCGTGGCCTGGGCGCGCGACGGCAGCCGCTACGCGTTCACGACCTGGGAGCGCGAGAAGGAGCTGCTGCGCGTCTACCTCGGCAATGCCGACGAGAACGCCAAGCCCGAGATGGTGCTGGAGCGCCGCGGCGACGTGGGCCACGAGGTGGTCAACGTGCTGCAGCCGCGCTTCACGCCCGACGGCAAGCTGCTGGTGCTGACGCTGGACGAGACCGGCTGGCGCCAGCCCTACGGCATCAACGTCGAGGACAAGGTGCTGCGGCCGCTGGTCAAGGGCGAGTTCGAGGCCCACCAGGTGGTCGGCTTCACGCCGGACAGCAAGGCCATGTTCGTGCTGGCCAACCAGGGCGATGCGGCGGCGATGAACCTGTTCCGCGTCGACCTGGCCACCGGCGGCATGACCGCGCTGGGCGCGCCCGGCGAGTACCACCGCGCGGCGGTGTCATCGTTCGACGGCCGCTGGCTCAGCGCCAACGCCGGCAACTGGGCCCAGCGTCCCGAGCTGAAGCTGCTGGCCGCCGACGGCAAGACCGCAAGCCGCGTGCTGACCGACTCCACCGACAAGGCCTGGAGTGCGCTGAACCTGCTGCGCCCGGAGCGCTTCCACTTCACCAACCGCCATGGCGACCGCATCGAGGCCTACGCCTTCAAGCCCGCCGGCTGGCAGGCCAGCGACAAGCGCCCGGCCGTGGTCTACGTCTACGGCGGCCCGCTGAACGACCGCCACATCGTCGAGGTCGACAGCTTCCAGAACACCGCCTACCTGTTCGGCCAGTACATGGCCGCCAAGCATGGCTACGTGACCATCGCCGTGGACCCGCGCGGCCACAGCAACTACGGCCGCAAGTTCTCCGACGCCAACTGGGAGCGCGCCGGCGAGCCGCAGGCCGAGGACCTGGAAGACCTGGTCAAGCTGCTGCCCGCGCAGTTCGGCGTGGACGCCGGCCGCGTGGGCCTGAACGGCTGGAGCTTCGGGGGCTTCCAGACGCAGTACACGATGTACACCAGGCCCGACCTGTTCGCCGCCGGCATCGCCGGCGCCGGCCCGACGGAATGGGAGAACTACAACAGCTGGTACAGCGGCCGCACCATCGGCAAGGTCGACCGGACCAAGCCCAACCTGCGCAAGTACTCGCTGCTGCCGCTGGCGCGTGGCCTGAAGAAGCCGCTGCTGCTGGTGCACGGCATGCAGGACCCCAACGTGCTGTACCAGGACACCGTCAACGTCTATCGCGAGCTGCTGGACTCGGGCAAGGAGTCGCTGGTGGAGCTGTTCCTGGACCCGGACGGCGAGCACGCGCTCGGCGGCGCGGTCAAGCCGGCCGGCTGGCACCGCAAGTACGAGGCCTTCTGGCTGCGCAACCTGGGCCGCGCCACGCCGGCGCGCTGATCAGTTCAGCGGCCGCAGCTGCGTCGCCAGCACTTCCTCGGCCACCTTCTGGCCGAGGCGGTAGCCGACGTCGACGGAGTTGCGGAAGTGCACGCCGCTCCACACGCGTGACGACGCCAGCTCCTGGCCCAGCGCCTCGGGCGTGGCCCAGCTGCGCGTCATCGACAGCGCCGAGTTGACCCACACCAGCGGCGCCTTGCTGTCGCCGCGGAAGGCGGCCAGCAGCGCCTGCAGCGTGCCGCCGCCGACGGCGCCGCCCGAGGGGTAGTCGCTGTTGGGCGGCGTGTGGATCAGCGGCTCCCAGCTCGCGTCGCGCAGCTTGGCATCGGCAAACGCGCCGCGCAGCGCGTTGTAGGGCCGCCAATGGCGGTACTTGGTCTTGATGCCCGTGTAGACGATGCGCGAGTCCAGGTCGGCCATGTCCGTCAGCGCCAGCATGCGCGCGAACTCCAGCGGCGTGGCCTTGTTGGCCTCGGCCAGCGTCTTCAGCATCTGCACGCCGTCCTCGCCCTCGCCGGAGTTCCAGAACAGCGCGATGACCGACTGCTCGCCGGTGCGCGCCGTGCTGACGCGGCCGCCCAGCGCCTTCACCTCGGCCAGGTCGCGCTGCGCCACGGCGCTGCCGACGGCCGGCGGCGGGCCGGGGTCGAACGCCGCCACGTCGCGGATGCCGAAGGGCTTCATGCGCGCCAGGCCCACGCCCGACTCCTGCTTGGCCTCCGGTGTCAGCACATGGATGCCGGGCGCCGGCTCGACCTTGGGCGGGTCCACGCGCGCGAAGCTGTCGTCGGCGCGCAGCGCCAGCAGCGCCAGGCCCACGCGCCGGCCCAGTGCCACGCCCTTGGCGCGCGCCGTGGCGTCGCTGACGGCCTTCAGCGACGCGTCGTAGGTCTTGTCGATCAGCGCCTGGTCGGCGCCCGGCACGCTGCCCAGCACGACACGCGCCGCCGCCGCGACAGCGGCCTCGGGTGCGGCGTCGGGCACCGGCGTGGGGGCCGGGCCATAGGCCTGGTAGCGCGGCGTGATCGCGTTCAGCGCGTTGAACATCGCCAGGTCGGTCAGCAGCACCGTGTGCAGCCATTGCGAGCGTGGCGACTTGGCCAGCACCTTGGGCGCGGCCTCGGCCCAGTCGCTGACGATGTCGGCGTGCACCGGCGCGGCGGCCAGGCACAGCGTCAGCAGCAGCCCGCAGGCGGCATGAGGGAATCTGGACATCGCATCTCCCGGTGGCAAAGCGGCGACGCTAGCCGCGCTACCACCGGGGCGCAATGCCCTTCAACGCGAACTCAGCGCGTGGCGAGCGCAGCTGCCAGCCGCTGGCTGGGTTCGCCGAAATAGGGCGCTGCCTCCGGCCGCGCCTGCAGGATGGCCTGGGCCTGCTGCTGCAGCGCGGCGGCGGCCTGGCGTCGGCCGGCGCCGAGTTCGCACAGGCCCTGGGCCGCCAGCAGCCGGGCCAGCACCGGGTTGTCGGGGCCGCTGTCGACGCGCACCTTGCGCGCCAGCTGCAGGCTCTGTGCCAGGTCGCTCGCGCCGGCCTGCCACTGCTTCAGCGCGCAGCGCGCCTCGCCGCGGATGGCCAGCACGACCTGCGCGTCGAACTGGCTGATGCGGTCGGTGCCGGGGTGGAACCAGGCCTCGGGCAAGGCCTTCAGCGCGGCCTCGGGCTGGCCGTCGTTCAGCAGGATGCGGGCGCGCGAGGCGTCCATCATGTGGTTGTAGCGCAGCGGGTCGGGCGTGGCCTCGCCACGCGCGGGCTCGAAGCGCGGCGCGCCGTCCAGCAGCGCCAGCGCCTGCCTGACCTTGCCGGCCTTGGCCAGGTTCTCCGCCGCCGAGCTGTACTGGAAGGCCGTCATCGGGTTGCGGCCCATGCCGCCGTCCAGGCGCGCCTTCAGCGCCATCTGGTAGCCGTGGTCGGCCTCGTCGTAGCGGCCCAGGCCCTCGTTGACGTCGCCCAGCGTGTGCCCCAGCCGCAGCCGTTCGCCGGGCGTGCGCGCCCAGGCTTCCAGCGCCGGCAGGCTGCGCGCCAGCAGGGTCTGGGCCTCGACGGCGCGGTTCATGCGCGCCAGCACGGTAGCTTCGTGCAGGTCCATCAGCGCATCGATCTCCCCGGCCACCGGCTGGCCGCGTTCGGACAAGGCCTTCAGCCGTGCGCGGCTGTCCTGGATGGTCTTCAGGGCCTCGTCGCCGCTGATCTGGAAGAAGGCCGTGAAGCGCGCCGCGGCGAACGCGGCCGCCGTGAAGGCCTCGCGGATGCGGTGCTCGCCGCCCAGCTCGTGCAGCGCCGCCAGCGCCTGCGACAGGTGCCGATCGGACAGCTGGCGATCCTGGGACTGGATGGCCGCCTCGGCGGCGCTGAGCTGGATGACGACATGGTCCAGCGGCGCCGTGGCGGCATGCTGCTGCGCCAGCTGCACCGCCGCCTCGTGCAGGCGGGCCGCGTCGTCGCGGCGGTTGGCCAGCGCCGACAGCTGAGCGCGCAGCGAGGTGGCCCAGGCCGCGTCCATGCCGGTGGGCTGCCCGGCCTCGATGTCCTGCACGGCGGCCTGGGCCTCGGATGCGGCCTGCCGCCGCACCAGCGCACGCGCCAGCAGGATGCGCGCAGGCATGCTGGGCTGGGCCTGCAGCGCGGCGCGGGCCTGCTGCTCGGCGGCCAGTGGGTCGCGCGCGTCCAGCAGCGTGCGGGCCAGCGCCAGCCTGGCCTGGGCCAGCTGGGGAGCCGCGGCCTGGGCCTGCGTCAGCGCGGCGATCTGGCGCGCGCCGATGTCGGAGGCCAGTCGGAAAGCGCCCATGCGCCCCAGTACCGCGCCGACGGCGCCATACAGCTCCGCGCGCTGCCCGTGCTGTTCGGCAAAGCGCTGCTCGATCAGCTCGGTGCTGCGCTGGAACAGGCCTTGCGCGCCGCCGGCCTGGTCGCTGGTGCTGGCGCGCACGACGTCGCCCACCAGGCTGCGCGCGGCCTCCTCGCGGTGCACGGCGTCCCAGGCCAGCGCGGCCTGGCGCCAGGCCACGCCGATGCCCACCGTCAGCGCCAGCAGCGCGATGCCGGCGGCCCAGGCCCAGGGGCGGTACAGGCGCAGTAGCCGGCGCAGCGACCGCCAGCCGCTGTCCGGCAAGGCCATGATGGGACGTCCGTCCTGGTGGGCCTGCAGGTCGGCCGCGAACTCCGCCGCGCTGCCGTAGCGGTCGGCGGGGTCGGGCCGCAGCGCGCGGGCCAGCATGGCCTGCAGCTCGTTGCGCGCCGGCTGCGGGATGGTGGCGGGCAGCGCCGGCGTCTCGCCGGACAACGGCAGCCGGCCCGTGATCAGCTGGTGCAGCATGACGCCCAGGCTGTAGACGTCGGAGCGCGCGTCCGCACGGCTGCCCTCGATCTGCTCGGGCGCGGCGTGGCGCGGCGTGTGGGCCGAATCGCCCACGGCGTCGCCCAGCAGCTCGGCGATGCCGAAGTCCAGCAGGCGTGGCGTGCCGTCGGCGGCCACCAGCACGTTGCTGGGCTTGAGGTCGCGGTGGATGACGCCCTGGGCATGGGCATAGGCCACGGCGCCCAGCACCTGCAGCATCAGCGTCAGCGTGGCGCGCAGGTCCAGGCCGTGCGACTTGACGTGGTCGTCGATCGGCTGGCCGGCGACGAACTCCATGGCGATGAAGGGCCGGCCCTGGTCATCGCGGCCGGCGTCGTACAAGCGGGCGATGTGGGCGTGCTCCAGGCGGGCGCTGATGCGCTGCTCGCGCTCCAGCCGCGTGGCCAGCGCCTCGCTCCAGGCGCGCCGCGGCAGCTTGAGCGCCACGCGGCGGTCGTAGGCGCCGTCCGCGCGCTCGGCCAGCCAGACCGAGCCCATGCCGCCCTGGCCGATCTCCCGGATGAGGCGGTAGGGGCCGACCTGCTCGCCCCCGTGCGCGCTGGGCAACTCGCTGGCCAGCCGGGGCAGCGTCGCCATCGCGCCGGCGGCCAGACGCTGCTGGTCGGCCAGCATGTGGGTCAGCTCCTCGCGCAGCTCGACCGGCTGCCGCGCCAGCCAGGCCGGGCGCTCCTCGGGCGGCAGGTCCAGCACCTCGTCGAGCAGCGCGCTGAGGCGCGTCAGCTGGGCGATGTCCAGCGTCATGTCAGCCGCCCTGCGGCAAACCAGGCCTGCGGGCCGAGCGCCGGGCCGTTCCCAAGCCCACCCCTCGGGGGACCGGCCAAGGTATGCCTTGGGCGAGGGGCCTCATGTCAACGCAGGAGGGCCAGCAGCAGGATGCGGGCCTTCTCCCAGTCGCGCCGCACGGTGCGCTCGGTCAGGCCCAGCGTCTCGCCGATCTCGGCCTCGGTGTAGCCGCCGAAATAGCGCATCTCGACCACCTGGGCCAGGCGCGGCTCGGCGGCCTGCAGCGCGCCCAGCGCATCGTGCAGGCGCAGCACCTCGTCGGCGTCGGAAGGCAGGTCGACCTCCACCTGGGTGTCCAGCGTCAGCGCGTCGCCGGCGCGCGGGCGGCGCAGCGTGTCGACGATGAACTCGCGCATGACGCGGGCCGCGAAGGCGAAAAATTCGCGCCGGCTTTCGGGCCGCAGCCGCGAGCTGCGCGCCAGGCGCAGATAGCTTTCATGCACCAGCTGGGTGGTGTTCAGGCCGCCGGCGTGGCCGCCGCTGTCGCGCAGCCGGGCACGGGCCAGCTCGCGCAGCGCCGGGTAGGCGGTGGCAAACAAGGCGTCCTGCGCGCCGGGCTCTCCGGCGTTGACGCGCGCGATCAGCGCATCGACTTCATCAATCTGCATGACCAGATCTTCCCTCATCCCTTGCCATAAGCTTGCGGCCATGGTGATCCCCGACCTGCCGCTCGACGAAGACCGACGCCTCGCCCGCCTGGCCGCGCTGGCCGTCATGGACACCGAGCCCGAGCCGCTGTTCGACCACCTGACCGCCCTGGCCGCGCAGATCTGCGGCACGCCGGTGGCGCTGCTGGGCCTGCTGGACGAGCGCCGCCAGTGGTTCAAGGCCGCCGTCGGCTTCAGCCGCAGCGAGACGCCGCGCGCGCTGACCTTCTGCGCCCACACGTTGCTGGCCGACGGCCTGTTCGAGGTGCGCGACGCGCGTCTGGACGGTCGCTTCGTCGACCACCCCGACGTGCGGGCCAAGCCGCCGCTGCGCTTTTACGCCGGCGTGCCCATCCGCCTGGACGACGGCAGCCACCCCGGCACGCTGTGCGTCGTCGACTTCCGCCCGCGCGAACTGAGCGAGGCGCAGCGCGAGGCGCTGATGCGCCTGGCCGATGCCGCGGCCGAGGCGCTGATGATGCGCGAGCGCGCGCTGGCCGGTGTCGACTCGGCGGCCGCCGAGCAGCCCTTTCGCCTGCTGGCCGAGACGGCGTCGCTGGGCATCTTCCGCGCCGACGCGGCCGGCCTGTGCGTCTACACCAACCCGGTCTGGCAGCGCATCTACGGCATCGGTGCGCAGGCCGCGCTGGGCGAGGGCTGGGCGGCGGCGCTGGTGCCGGACGACGCCGCCTCGGCGCTCGACCACTGGCGGCGCTGCGTGGCGCAGCGCCAGGCCTTCGAGATGCGCTACCGCGTGCGTCGGCCAGGCATGGCCGCGCCGCGTCAGGTCTGGGCGCGAGCGCGGCCGCTGCTGGCGGTCGACGGCGCGCTGCTCGGCTTTGTCGGCGTCACCGAGGACGTGACCGACAAGCTCACCACCGAGCGCGAGCTGCACGAGAGCAAGGCGCTGCTGGACCGCACCGGCCGCGTCGCCGGCGTGGGGGGCTGGAGCCTGGATCTGCAGACCCAGGCCGTCGTCTGGAGCGACCAGACCTGCCGCATCCACGACCTGGAGCCCGGCCATCAGCCCACGCTGGAGGAGGCCATCGGCTATTACAAGCCCGAGGCGCGCGCCGCCATCGAGGCGGTCGTGCAGCGCGGCATCAGCCACGGCGAGCCGTGGTCGCTAGAGCTGCCCCTGGTCACCGCCAAGGGCCGCGAGATCTGGGTGTTGTCCCAGGGCCAGGTGGACTGGCAGGACGGCGTGCCGGTGCGGCTGGTGGGTGCCTTCCAGGACGTCACCGAGCACCACCGCGCCGCGGTCGAGCTGGAGCACAGCCGCCAGCGCCTGCGCGCGCTGTACGAATCGACACCGGCGCTGATGCATTCGGTCGATGCGGCAGGGCGGCTGCTGAGCGTGTCGGACCGCTGGCTGGAGCGCCTGGGCTACCGGCGCGAGCAGGTCATCGGCCGCATGATGGACGACTTCCTGACGCCCGAGTCCAGCGCCCAGGTGCGCGACATCTACCGCCCGGCGATGTGGCGCGACGGCCATGTCGACGACTGCCCGGTGCAGCTGATCTGCGCCGACGGCCGCTTGCGCGACGTGCTGGTGTCGGCGGTGGCCGAATTCGATACCGACGGACAGCCGCTGCGCGCGCTGGCGCTGGTGGACGACATCACCGAGGAGTTGAAGCGCCGCGCCGAGCTGGCCCAGGAGCAGCAGATGCGCCGCCAGACCGAACGCCATGTGCAGGAGCTGGACCAACTGCTGCGCGAGCGCTCGGAGATGCTGGACGTGCTGGCCCACGAGGTGCGCCAGCCGTTGAACAACGCCAGCGCCGCGCTGCAAAGCGCCGCTGCCAGCCTGGCCGGGCGCGGGGAGCGCCAGGCCCAGGAGCGGCTGACGCGCGCCCAGGCCGTGCTGGGCCAGGTGCTGGCCGGCGTCGACAACACGCTGGCCGCTGCCAGCCTGCTGGCCGGCGGCGGGCGCATCGCGCGGCTGGACACCGACATCGACACGCTGATCGCCGTGACCATCGCCGACCTGCCGCGCGACCAGCGCGACCGTGTTGTCGTGCACCGCCACACGGCCACGCGCACGGCGCTGATGGACATGAGCCTGCTGCGCCTGGCGCTGCGCAACCTGCTGTCCAACGCGCTGAAGTACGCGCCCGGCGTCAGCCCGGTGGCGCTGCACGTGATGGACTTCGACGAACCGGCGGCGCTGCAGTTCGAGGTCGCCGACGCCGGCCCCGGCATCCCGCGCGAGCTGCTGCCGCGGCTGTTCACGCGCGGCGCGCGCGGCGGCGGGCATGAGTCGGCCCACGGCCTGGGCCTGTACATCGTCCGTCGCGTGATGGATTTGCACGGTGGCAGCGCTGAATTGCTGCGCACCGGCCCCCTGGGCACCGTGATGCGGCTTACGCTGCCGCAAGCCGGTTGATGCGCTTTCCCACGCTCTAGACTGGCCGCCCGTCAGCGCTGCCCTTCGACCATCCGATGATCGACTCCCACGCCGCCGCCCCCCCACCGCCTGCCCGGCCCGCGGCCGGTGTCTCGCCTGCCCCGGCCCGGCGGCTGTTCAGCCTGCGTGGCCAGCTCAGCCTAGTGCTGGGCGGCCTGGCACTGGCCATCCTGACCCTCGTGGGCGGCTATCTCGGCAAGCTGGCGACCGACGAGCTCTACACGGCCCAACAGGCCGCCGTGCGCGCGACGGCGCAGAGCGCGGCCGAGCTGCTGGCCACGCAGTTGCGCGACCGCGAGCGCGAGATCGAGCTGCTCAGCGTCGCGCCTTTCCTCGGCGAAGGCTCGCTGGACTCGGCACGCGTGCGCGACGCGCTGGACCGCCGCGCGGCGCTGCACGACGAGTTCGCCTGGATGGGCGTTGCCGACCCGGACGGCCTCGTGCTGCAAGCCAGCGGCGGCATGCTGACGGGCCGCTCGGTGGCGCAGCGGGAGTGGTTCATCGCCGCGCGTGAACGCATCTACGTGGGTGACGTGCACGAGGCCAAGTTGCTGGCGACGATGCTGCCGGCCCAGCCCAACGGCGAGCCGACGCGCTTCATCGACTTCGCCGCGCCGATACGCGACGCCGACGGCCGGTTGCGCGGCGTCGTCGGCGCCCACGCGCACTGGCGCTGGGTCACCGGCCTGGTGGACGGCGTCACGAGCCGCCAGCACCCGGGCAGCGGCATCGACGCCCTCATCATCGACCGCCAGGGCCGCGTGCTCTACCCGGAGGCACTCAAGCTCGCGCAGGCGGCCGGCGACACGGTGCTGCCCAAGCTGGTCAACGGCCGCTTCGAGGGCGAGCTGGAATTCGACGGCAAGCCCTACCTGACCAGCGAGGCCACGCTGCAGGCGCGCACCAACGCCGAGCTGGGCTGGCGCATCGTGGCCCGCCAGCCGCTGGAGCTGGCGCTTCGCCCCGTGCGCGACCTGAGGCGCGAACTGGTGCTGCTGGGCGGGCTGGCCGCGGCCGTGCTGACGCTGGCCGCACTGCTGCTGGCGCGGCGCATCAGCCAGCCGGTGGAACAGCTGGCACGCATCGCCGAGCGTGTCGAGAGCGAGCGGCGCATCCCCGATTTCCCCGCCAAACCCGCTGCGCATGAGCTGGCCCGGCTCAGCCAGGCGATGCAGTCGATGGCGCGCTCGCTGCTGGACACCGAGCGCGAGCTGCAGCAGGCGAACTCGACGCTGGAGGCCCAGGTGCAGCAGCGCACGGCCGAGCTGCAAGCCGCCAACGCGGCGCTGGAACACCTGGCCACGCGTGACCCGCTGACCGGCCTGCACAACCGCCGCAGCCTGGATGCCCGCCTGGCCGAGGCCCAGGCGCTGGACCACCGCTACGGCCGCCAGAACGCCCGCGTGCACGGCCTGCTGCTGGTGGACGTGGATCACTTCAAGCGGGTCAACGACCAGTTCGGCCACCCGGTCGGCGATGCGGTGCTGCGCCAGCTCGCGCAGCTGTTGCAGACGTCGGTGCGCGTCACCGACGTCGCGGCGCGCTTCGGCGGCGAGGAGTTCGCCGTGCTGCTGCCCGAGCTGGCCGGGCCGCTGGATGCCGTCATGGCGGCCGAGAAGATACGCGCCGCGGTCGAGACGACGGTCTTCCCCGAGGTCGGCCATGTGACGGTCAGCATCGGCGTGAGCCTGGCCTCGCCGGAGGACGCCGACGTGCGCCCGCTGATCGACCGCGCCGACGTGGCGCTGTACGAGGCCAAGCGCGGCGGCCGCAACGCCGTCGTGTTGAAGACGGCCGAAGACGTGAATTGAGTCACGGCCGGGCGCGGTGGGCGGCGCCTTTCGCGGCCACCCCATGGCCGTGTGCAAGAACTCCCCGCAGCGTCGCCGCGAGGGGCCTCCTACGCTGGCGGCCATGTCCGAAGCTGCCTCTACTGCCGCCAAAGCCACCCTGGCGCCGCCCAGCGCCGCCGGCTGGCAGCGCCTGGCCGAGCGGCTGCGGCAGTCGGCCGGCCTGATCCTGCCGGCCACCAGCGGCGCGCACGTGGCGGCCCGGCTGGCACCGCGGCTGCGCCGCCTCGGGCTGGACGGGTTCGATGCCTATGCCGCGCTGCTCGATGAGGGCGGCGCCGAGCTGGCGATGGCGCTGGACCTGCTGACGCGGCCCGAGGCCGGGTTCTTCCGCGAGCCGGCGCAGTTCGAATCGCTGGAGTCGGAATTCGGCCGGCTGCGGCCGGCGCGCCTGCGGCTGTGGAGCGCCGCCACCGGCTGCGGCGAGGAGGCCTACAGCCTGGCCATGCTGCTGAGCGACCTGCAGAACGCCGGGCGCATCGGTGTGGACTGGGCCGTGCTGGGCACCGACATCAGCGCCGGGCTGCTGCGCGGTGCCGCCGAGGGCTTGTACGCGGAGCCCCGGCTGACGCCCGAGCGGCTGCGCCACCACGCGCTGGGCGGCGCGGTATCGACGGGTCTGGTGCAGATGCAGGCCGCGCTGCGCGAGCGCGTGCGCTTCGCGTGCCACGACCTGCGCGGGCCGCTGGCGTCGGACGAGGTCTTCGACGCCGTGCTGCTGCGCCAGCTGCTGGTCTATGTCGACGCGCTGACGCGCCGCGAAATCATCACGCAGGTGCTGGCAAGGCTGCGGCCCGGCGGGCTGCTGCTGGTCGGCGCGGCCGAGCAGGCGCTGGTCGATTCGGCCGAGCTGACGCCGCTGGGCGGTGGCGCGTTCCGCAAGAACGGGAGCGACTGAACCGCTAGATCAGCTGCAGCGGCGCGCGGAACACATAGCCGACGCGCGACTTGCTCTGCAGCGGCACCAGCGTGGGCGTGGCGCGCTCGATGCGCCGGCGCAGCCGGTAGATGGTGGCGGACAGGCCGTCGTCGGCCTCGCCCTCGGGCAGCTCGCGGCCCAGCTTGTTCAACAGCGCCTCGCGCGTGACCGGCTCGCCGCCGGCCTGGGCAAAGCATTCCAGCAGCTGGCGGTCGGCCTCGCTGAGCTGGATGCGCGTGCCGTCCGGCACGACCAGTTCGCCGCTGGCGCGGTCCAGCTTCCAGACGGCATCGGCCGCCGACGGCTTGGCGACGCGGCGCTGCACGGCGGCGATGGCCAGCGACACCTGCTCGAACTGCACCGGCTTGACGAGGTACATGTCGGCACCGGCCGTGATGACCTCGCGGAACACTTCCGCGCCCAGGCGGCCCGACACGACGACGATGCCGGCATCGGTACGGCGGCGCAGGATCTTGATCAGCTCCACGCCGTTGACGCCCGGCAGCATCAGGTCGACCAGGTAGAAGTCGAACGAGAAGGCCTCGGGCGCCGCCAGCAGCGCGTTGCTGTCGTCGAAACGGCTGACCGCGATGCCTTGCTCGAGCAGGAATTGCGTCAGAAACTCCGAATACTCGGCGTCGTCATCGATCAGGGCGAGGGATTTGGGTTGCATGGCAGCGCGGGAAAGCACGAGAGCGAGCAACCGGGGAGTTTGCCGCATGATGGAGGCGTCAGGCCCCATCCAATCGCGCCTGCGTGAAGGCTTCACGCCAGGTGCGCGCCATAAATGATTGACACTGGCCTAGTTCCGTGAGAAATCAAGAACCAGAACGGCGCACGAGGAGACAACGATGCCCGACGCTGCGTATGAAGAAGAGGCTGAAGACCCTTTGGCCTGGCTGCAACCAGGCTGCCGTGCGGCGCCGGCCGAGGCGCTGCGCCGCATCCAGCTGCTGTGCGGCGGCTGGCCGGACCTGTACGCCGCGATGTTCCTCGTGCTGGCGACGCACCAGGAGCTGCCACGCGACGTGCTGGCAGCGGCGATCAAGCAGTGCCGCCCCGACCTGGAGGCCTACACGCGCGAGGACGTCGTCAGCCTGCTGACGGCGATCTGGAACGGCGGCAAGAGCGGCTTCGACGCGGTGCTGCGCACGCGCGCCAACTCGCCCAAGAAGGGTGGCGGCGCCTTCTCCTGGGTCAAGGAATAGCGGCTACTTCTTCAGGCCCAGCGCGGCCCAGCCGTCGTGGCCCAGCCGGGTCAGCGTGTCGAGGTTGTTCTCGTAGATGGCCGCCGTGTCGGGCATGGCCTCGACGGCGCGTTCGATGCTGTCCTCGCGCAGGATGTGCAGCGTGGGGTAGGGCGAGCGGTTGCTGTAGTTGGCGATGTCGTCGGGCTCGCTGCCATCGAACTGGTAGCCGGGGTGGAAGTCGGCGATCTGCAGGATGCCGTCCAGCTTCAACTCCTCCACCAGCGCATCTGCCGCATCCAGGAAGTCGTTGAAGTCCAGGAAGTCGGTCAGCACGCCGGGGTGGATCACCAGCGTGGTGTCGACCTCCTCCGGGTCGGCGCGGTTCAGCGCCAGCAGCTCGCGGGCCAGGTCCTTCAGCAGCGCCTCGGGCTCGGTCGCGTCGCTGACGACGTAGCGGATGCGCTCGTTGACGTGCACGGCCTTGGCGAACGGGCACAGGTTCAGGCCGATGACGGCCTTGACGACCCAGTCGCGGGTGTCCTGGATGATCTGCTCGGAATTCATCGCGGCGTGTTCAACCATTGCTCGGCCATGCGCACCCACATCGAGCCGCCCAGTGGGATCAGCTCGTCGTTGAAGTCGTAGCTCGGGTTGTGCAGCATGCAGGGGCCCATGCCGTGGCCGCCGATGCGGTGGCTGCCGTCGCCGTTGCCGATCAGGAAGTAGCAGCCCGGCTTGTCCAGCAGGTAGTAGCTGAAATCCTCGGCGCCCATGGTCGGTTCGAACTCTTGCACGTTCTCAGAACCGACCATGTCGGTCAGCACGCGGCGCACGAACTCGGTCTCCTGCGGGTGGTTGATGGTCGGCGGGTAGTTGCGGCGGAACTCGAACTCGGCCGTCAGCTCGAAGGCGCCGGCCAGCTGCTCGGTCATCTCCTTCATGCGGCGCTCGAACAGGTCCAGCAGCTCCAGCGTGAAGGTGCGCACCGTGCCTTCCATGACGACCGAGTCCGGCACCACGTTGGTGGCCTCGCCGGCGTGGATCATGGTCACGGAGATGACGCCCGGGTCGATGGGCCGCTTGTTGCGCGACACGATGGTCTGGAAGGCCGTGACCAGCTGGCAGGCGGCCGGCACTGGGTCCAGGCCCAGATGGGGCATGGCGGCGTGCGAGCCCTTGCCCTTGAGCGTGATCTTGAACTCGTTGCTGGACGCGAACACCGGGCCCGACTTCAACGCGAACTGGCCGGCCTGCATGCCGGGCCAGTTGTGGGCGCCGAACATGGCCTCCATCGGGAACTTCTCGAACAGGCCATCCTTGATCATCTCGCGCGCGCCGCCGCCGCCCTCTTCCGCAGGCTGGAAGACCAGGTAGACCGTGCCGTCGAAGTTGCGGTTCGTCGCCAGGTGCTTGGCCGCGGCCAGCAGCATGGCCGTGTGGCCGTCATGCCCGCAGGCATGCATGCGGCCGCGGATGCTGCTGGCGTGCGGGAACTCGTTGCGCTCGGTCATCGGCAGCGCGTCGATGTCGGCGCGAAGGCCCACGGCGCGGTCGGACGCGCCGTTCTTGACGATGCCCACGACGCCCGTCTTGCCCAGGCCGCGGTGGATGGGGATGCCCCAGTCGGTCAGCGTCTTGGCGATGACGTCGGCGGTGCGCTCCTCGTGGAAGCAGAGTTCGGGGTGCTTGTGCAGGTCACGGCGGATGGCGGTGATGGCCGGCGCGTCGGCCAGGATGGTGTCGATGAGCTTCATGAGAGGGTGACTTCAGGCTCTGTGAGGTGCTGAGTTTAGGATTGCGGCCGTGAACATGCGTCGCAACGTCCGAAGCTGGCTTTTGTGGCTGGCCCTGCTGCTGCCCATCGCGCAAGCGATGGCCGGCGTGCACGCGTTGTCGCACGTGGGCGACCGCCAGGACGATGGCATCGCCCATCTGGTCCATTGCGACCTGTGCCTGACGGCCGCCGACCTCGGCGCCGGCGCGCCGGCGGCCGAGCCGCCGCTGCTGGCGGCCAGCCCGGCCGTCCATGCGGCGCCGCTGGCTACCACGGCCACCGCAGCCCGCACGGCCGACACCGGCCTGCCGCCGGCCCGCGCACCGCCTCTTTCCGCCTGAAACCAAGCCTGTCCCGCGCCCGGTCATCGGGGCGCGGGTTCTTGTCTTTCTTGCGGAAATCTCCCTCATGCGTTCCTTTGCCCTGGCGCCGCTCGCGGCCGCCTGTCTTTGCCTTTCTGCCCAAGCCGATCCTGCTGAATCTCTCGACAAGGTCGTCGTCACCGGCAACCCGTTGAAGAGCCAGGTGCTGGCCCAGCCCAGCGATTCCCTGTCCGGCGACCAGTTGACGCTGACCCGCGCCGCCAACCTCGGCGACACGCTGCAAGGCCTGCCCGGCGTCGCGGCCACCAACTTCGGCCCCAACGCCAGCCGGCCCAGTATCCGCGGCCTGGATGGCGACCGCGTGCGCATCCTGAACAACTCCGGCGCTTCCGTGGACGCGTCCAACCTCAGCTTCGACCACGGCGTGGCGATCGACCCTTTGGTCATCGACAGGGTCGAGGTGCTGCGTGGCGCGGCGGCGCTGCTGTACGGCGGCAATGCGGTGGGCGGCGTCGTCAACACGCTGGACAACCGCATCCCGCGCACGCTGCTCCAGGGCTTGAGTGGCGCGGCCGAGGTCCGCCTGGGCGGCGCCAGCCGCGACAAGAGCGGCGCCGTCGTGCTGGACGGCGGCAGCGGCCAGGCGCACTCGGGCTTTGGCTGGCACGTGGACCTGGCCGGCCGCGACGCCGACGACCAACGCGCGCCGCGCTTCGCCAGCCCGACCGAAGACGGCAGCGAAACCCGCAACAGCGTGCGCAACTCCGCCGCGCGCAGCCAAGGCGGGGCGGTGGGCGGTTCGGTGTTCTTCCAGGGCGGCTTTGCCGGCGTGTCGGTGGACGACTTCCACACCAACTACGGCACGACCGCCGAAGAGGACGTGACCATCCGCATGCAGCGCCAGCGTGTGGCCACGGCCGGTGAATGGGCGACGGCCGATGGCCCTGTCCACCGCATCAGCTGGCAGCTCAGCCGCAACCGCTACGAGCATGTCGAGATGGAAGGCGACGAGGTCGGCACGACCTTCAAGAGCCGCGGCACGGACGGGCGGCTGGAGGTCGAGCATGCCGCCCTGGGTCCGGTGAAGGGCCTGGTCGGGCTGCAGACCGAGGCCCTCAATTTCTCCGCGCTGGGCGAGGAGGCCTTCGTGCCCAACACGCGCACGCGCAACACCGGCGTCTTCGTGCTGGAGCAGGCCCGCCTCGCCGGCGTGGACTGGTCGGCCGGCGCGCGCACCGAGCGCGTGACGGTGGACTCGGACGGCGGCGACCGCTTCGGCGCGGCGCAGTCGCGGCGCTTTCGCCCGCTGAGCGTGGCGCTCAGTGGCGTGCTGCCGCTGAGCGATGCCTGGAGCCTGAGCGCCAATCTGAACCGCACGCAGCGCGCGCCGGCCTATTACGAGCTGTTCGCCAACGGCCTGCATGTGGCCAGCGCGGCGTACGAGCGTGGCGACGCGACGCTGGGCCTGGAACGCTCCAAGGGCTTGGACGTCGGCTTGAAGTGGGAGGGCGACGGCAGCCATGTGCACGTGAACGTCTACGAGACCCGCTTTGCGAACTACATCGCGCTGCAGGCCACCGGCGAGACGGCGGACAACGACGGCGAGACGGTGCCGGTCTACGCCTTCCAGGCCGTGCCGGCGCGGCTGCGTGGCGTGGAGTTGGAAGGCCGCTGGCAGGTTCACCCCGCCGTCGCGCTGCTGAGCCAGCTCGACGCGGTGCGCGGCGACAACCGGGCGACGGGCGAGCCGCTGCCGCGCCTGGCGCCGCTGCGCGCGATGCTGGGGCTGGAAAGCAAGTGGGGCGAGTGGTCTGGCAAGCTGGAATGGCGCGGTGCCGCGCGCCAGACCCGCGTGGCCCAGTTCGACACGCCCACGGCCGGCTACGGCACGGTGCGCCTGTCCGTCGCGCGCCAGTTGCGCTGGGGCCAGACCGACGCGCTCTGGTACCTGAAGCTCGACAACCTGGGCAACAAGCTGGCCTACAACGCGACGGCCGTGCCAACCATCCGCGACCTGTCGCCCCAGGCCGGCCGCTCGGCCAGTACAGGGTTGCAACTGCGTTTCTGATCCTCCAAGCCGGTGTACAACCGTGCATGCCGCCCATGCACCGGGCGGCATGCACGCAAGTCGTGCGTGCGCGCACCAGGAGCTTCTTTCCAGCGCGGGCGCGGAACTTGCGTCGCGAGCCAGGGAACAGGAGCGACGATGCAGACCGCCTTTGACGAGATGAACGCTGCGGGGTCCAAGACCCGCGCCCATTACGAGGGCTATGCCCGCTGGCTGGCGGAACAGCCCGAGTCGCTGATGCGGGAGCGCCGCGAGCAGGCCGAGCTGATCTTCCGCCGCGTGGGCATCACCTTCGCGGTCTACGGCGACAAGGATTCGGGCGAGGGCACCGAGCGCCTCATCCCCTTCGATCTGATCCCGCGGGTCATCCCGGCCACCGAGTGGACGTCCATGCAGGCGGGCCTGGCCCAGCGGGTGACGGCGCTGAACCGCTTCATCCACGACGTCTATCACGACCAGGAGATCCTCAAGGCCGGCATCGTGCCCGCCGACGAGATCCTGAAGAACGCGCAGTTCCGCCCCGAGATGATGGGCGTGGACGTGCCCGGCGGCGTCTACAGCCACATCGCCGGCGTCGACATCGTGCGCGCGGGCAACGCCGACGGCTCGGGCGACTACTACGTGCTGGAGGACAACCTGCGCGTGCCCAGCGGCGTGAGCTACATGCTCGAGAACCGCAAGATGATGATGCGGCTCTTCCCCGAGCTGTTCGTGCAGCACCGCATCGCGCCGGTGGCGCACTACCCCGACCTGCTGCTGGACACGTTGCGCAGCGTGGCGCCGTCGGGCGTGTCCGACCCCACCGTCGTCGTGCTGACGCCGGGCATGTACAACTCGGCCTACTTCGAGCACGCCTTCCTGGCGCAGCAGATGGGGGTGGAGCTGGTCGAGGGCCAGGACTTGTTCGTCGACGGCGGCTTCGTGTACATGCGCACCACGCGCGGCCCCAAGCGCGTCGACGTCATCTACCGCCGCCTGGACGACGACTTCCTCGACCCCACGGTGTTCCGCGCCGACTCGCAGCTGGGCTGCGCCGGCCTGGTGGGCGCCTACAAGGCCGGCAAGGTGACGCTGTCCAACGCGATCGGCACCGGCATCGCGGACGACAAGTCCATCTACCCCTACGTGCCGAAGATGATCGAGTTCTACCTCGGCGAGAAACCCATCCTGCAGAACGTGCCGACCTATGTCTGCCGCGACAAGGACGACCTGGCCTACACGCTGGCCCACCTGTCGGAGCTGGTCGTCAAGGAGGTGCACGGCGCGGGCGGCTACGGCATGCTGGTCGGGCCGGCCGCGAGCAAGGACGAGATCGAGTCCTTCCGCCAGCGGCTGGTCGCCAACCCCGGCAACTACATCGCGCAGCCGACGCTGTCGCTGTCCAGCTGCCCCACGTTCGTCGACAGCGGCATCGCGCCCCGTCACATTGATCTGCGACCCTTCGTGCTGTCGGGCGCCAGCGTGCGCATGGTGCCGGGCGGGCTGACGCGGGTGGCGCTGAAGGAGGGATCCCTGGTGGTCAACAGCAGCCAGGGCGGCGGGACCAAGGACACCTGGGTTCTGGAAGACTGAAGGGAACGATCAAGATGCTTTCAAGAACCGCTGACCATCTTTTCTGGCTGAGCCGCTACCTCGAGCGGGCCGGTCAAGCGCGAAGCGCTTGTGGCGAAGCCAGAACACAGCAGAGCGCGTCAGCGCGGGCGGTGTTTTCGGCCAACGAATGGGAGTCGAAGCATGCTGTCTAGGACTGCTGACCACCTTTTTTGGCTGAGCCGCTACATCGAGCGGGCCGAAAACACCGCGCGCATGCTGGACATCGCCTACCAGACCTCGCTGCAGCCGCAGTCGGCCGACGAGTCCGAGCAGTCCTGGCGCAGCCTGGTGTCCATCTCCGAGCTGAACAGCCTGTACGGCACCAAGTATTCGACGATCAACAGCCGCAGCGTCATGGAATTCATGGTGGCCGACGAGGACAACCTCTCGTCCATCTTCAACTGCCTGCGTGCCGCGCGCGAGAACGCCCGGGCCGTGCGCGGCGCGCTGACGACCGAGGTCTGGGAGACCATGAACCAGACCTGGCTGGAGTTCCGCCGCCTGCTGCGCGAGGGCGCGCTGACACGCGACCCGTCGGCGCTGTTCGAGTGGGTCAAGTACCGCTCGCACCTGTCGCGCGGCGTCACGGTCGGCACCATGCTGCAGGACGAGGCCTTCCACTTCATCCGCATCGGCTCCTTCCTGGAGCGGGCCGACAACACGGCGCGGCTGATCGACGTCAAGTTCTACCGCCACGACGGCACCGGCACCGAACGCGACGCGGCGCGCGACTTCTACTACTGGTCGGCCGTGCTGCGCTCCGTGTCGGGCTTCGAGATCTACCGCAAGGTCTACAGCAACGTCATCCAGCCCGACAAGGTTGCCGAGCTGCTGATTCTGCGCCCCGACATGCCACGGTCGCTCTCGCATTGCGTGACGCGCATGCTGGCCAACCTGAAGCGCGTGGCCAATGCCCAGTCCGGCGAGACGCTGCGCCGCGTCGGCCGCCTGGAGGCCGAGCTGGCCTTCGGCCGCATCGACGAAATCCTGGCCAAGGGCTTGCATCCCTTCCTGGACGGCTTCCTGGCCGAAGTGGCCGATCTCGGCGCGGGCATCAGCCGCGATTTCCTCGTCCCTTCGACCTGACCCACAGGGCCACGCATGTCCATCCACGTCGCCCTCAAACACGTCACCCGCTACAAATACGACCGCCCCGTCGCCCTCGGCCCGCAGGTCGTTCGGCTCAGGCCCGCGCCGCATTGCCGCACGCCGGTGCTGTCGTACTCGCTGACCATCGAGCCGGCCAAGCACTTCCTGAACTGGCAGCAGGACCCGTTCGCCAACTACCTGGCGCGGCTGGTCTTCCCCGAGAAGACGACCGAGTTCACCGTCACGGTGGACCTGGTCGCCGAGATGGCGGTCTACAACCCGTTCGACTTCTTCCTGGAGCCACACGCGCAGACCTTCCCGTTCGCCTACGACGAGGCGCAGCGCGCCGAGCTGGCGCCGTACCTCGTCACCGAGCCGGCCACGCCGCTGCTGGACGCGTACCTGAAGACCATCGACCGCAAGCCGCAGGTCACCATCGACTTCCTCGTCGCGCTGAACCAGAAGGTGCAGCACAGCGTCTCCTACCTGATCCGCATGGAGCCCGGCGTGCAGACGCCGGAGGAGACGCTGGCCAAGGCGTCCGGCTCCTGCCGCGACTCCGGCTGGCTGCTGGTGCAGCTGATGCGCCACCTGGGCCTGGCGGCACGCTTCGTGTCGGGCTACCTGATCCAGCTGACGCCCGACGAGAAGGCGCTCGATGGCCCCAGCGGCACCGAGGTCGACTTCACCGACCTGCACGCCTGGTGCGAGGTCTTCCTGCCTGGTGCCGGCTGGATAGGCCTGGACCCCACGTCGGGCCTGCTGGCCGGCGAAGGCCACCTGCCGCTGGCCGCCACGCCCACGCCCGGCAGCGCCGCGCCCATCAGCGGCGCGGTGGACGAGAGCGAGGTCGAGTTCGAGCACGAGATGGCCGTCACGCGCATCTACGAGTCGCCGCGCGTGACCAAGCCCTACAACGACGAGCAATGGGCGCAGGTGCTCAGGCTCGGCGAGCAGGTCGACCGCGAACTCGTGGCCGGCGACGTGCGCCTGACCATGGGCGGCGAGCCCACCTTCGTGTCCATCGACGACCGCGACGCGGGCGAATGGAACACCGAGGCGCTGGGCCCGACCAAGCGCCTGTACGCGCAACAACTGACGCACCGGCTGCGCGACGAGTACGGCCAGGGCGGCTTTCTGCATTTCGGCCAGGGCAAGTGGTACCCGGGTGAGCAGCTGCCGCGCTGGGCCTTGTCCATCTGCTGGCGTGCCGACGGCCAGCCCTGCTGGCGCAACCCGGACTGGTTCGCCGACGAAAGCGAGGGCCACGCCTACACCAGCGACGACGCCAAGACCTTCATGGCCGCGCTGACCCGCCGCCTGGGCGTGACGGACGCGCACGTGCAGCCCGGTTACGAGGACACCTTCTACTACCTGTGGCGCGAGCGCCGCCTGCCGGTCAACGTCGACCCGTTCGACTCGCGGCTGGACGACGAGATGGAGCGCGCGCGGCTGCGCCGCATCTACGAGCAGGGGCTGGCGCATGTGGTCGGCTATGCGCTGCCGCTGAGCCGCAGCGAGGACACGCCGCCGCTGGGCGGCAACCGCTGGCAGACGGGGCCTTGGTACTTCCGTGACGAGCGCCTGTACCTGTTCCCCGGCGACTCGCCGATGGGCTGGCGCCTGCCGCTGGATTCGCTGCCCTGGGTCGGCAAGGGCGACTTCCCGCACCTGATCGAGCAGGACCCCTTCGCGCCGCGCGGCATGCTGCCTGCTGCCGCGGCGCTGCGCGCGCAGACCATGGGCGTGCTGTCGACCGGGCCGACGCCGGGGCTGCTGCGCGGCGGTTCGGCCGCCGCGGGCGACGGCTCAGCACCCGGCGCCGGGAGCGCTGCGTCTGCGGCCCAGCGCGCCCCCGCCCGCTTCGAGAGCGCCCGTGGCATCACGCGCACGGCGCTGTGTGTCGAGGCCCGCGACCCGCGCCGCGCCAATGGCCCCAAGGCCGAGCGCCAGGGCAAGGCCAGTGGCGTGCTCTACGTCTTCATGCCGCCGCTGGAAAAGCTGGAGCACTACCTGGAACTGCTGGCCGCCGTCGAGTGCACCTGCGAGGACACCGGCTACAAGATCGTGCTGGAGGGCTACCCGCCGCCGCGCGACCCGCGCCTGAAGCTGCTGCAGGTCACGCCCGATCCCGGCGTCATCGAGGTCAACATCCACCCCGCGCACAGCTGGCGCGAGCTGGTCGACCACACCGAATTCCTCTACGAGGCCGCGCGGCTGACGCGCCTGTCGAGCGAGAAATTCATGATCGACGGCCGCCACAGCGGCACCGGCGGCGGCAACCACTTCGTGCTGGGCGGCGCCACGCCGGCCGACTCGCCCTTCCTGCGCCGGCCCTCTCTTCTGGCCTCGCTGCTGGCCTACTGGCACAACCACCCGTCGCTGAGCTATTTGTTCAGCGGCCTGTTCATCGGCCCGACCAGCCAGGCGCCGCGCGTCGACGAGGCGCGCAACGACCAGCTGCGCGAGCTGGAGATCGCGCTGACCGAGATCCACAAGGCGGGCGACAACGTCATGCCCTGGCTCATCGACCGCACGCTGCGCAACGTGCTCGTCGACGTGACCGGCAACACGCACCGCAGCGAGTTCTGCATCGACAAGCTCTACTCGCCCGACTCCGCGACCGGTCGCCTGGGCCTGCTGGAGCTGCGCGCCTTCGAGATGCCGCCGCATGCGCGCATGAGCATCGTGCAGCAGCTGCTGCTGCGCGCGCTGGTGGCGCGCTTCTGGAAGACGCCCTACCGCGCGCCGCTGGTGCGCTGGGGCACCGAGCTGCACGACCGCTGGCTGCTGCCGCACTTCGTGCAGGAGGACTTCGGCGACGTCATGCAGGACATGAACGAGGCCGGCTACCCGCTGGACGCCGCCTGGTTCGCGCCGCACTTCGAGTTCCGCTTCCCCAAGTACGGCGAGTTCGCCGCGCGCGGTGTGCAGGTCACGCTGCGCAGCGCGCTGGAGCCCTGGCATGTGATGGGCGAGGAGGGCTCGTCCGGCGGCACCGCGCGCTATGTCGACTCGTCGCTGGAGCGGCTGGAGGTGCACGTCACCGGCCTGGTGGACACGCGCCACCGCGTCACGGTCAACGGCATCGCGCTGCCGCTGCAGCCCACGGGCCGCGTCGGTGAATACGTGGCCGGCGTGCGCTACCGCGCCTGGCTGCCGCCGTCGGCGCTGCACCCCACGATCGGCATCCATGCGCCGCTGACGGTGGACCTGGTCGACACCTGGCAGAACAAGAGCCTGGGCGGCTGCCGTTACTCGGTGGCCCACCCGGGGGGGCGCAACTACGAGACGCTGCCCGTCAACGCCTACGAGGCCGAGAGCCGGCGCCTGTCGCGCTTTGTCGCGCTGGGGCACACGCCGGGCAAGCTCGTCGTCGCCGAGCCGCAGCGCAGCCTGGAGTTTCCGTTCACGCTGGACCTGCGCAAAGTATCCTGAGCGCATGCGTATTGAGATCGAACCCGGCGTCCGCCTCTTTGTCGACATCGAAGGCCTGGGCCACGTGCCTGAAGGCCCAGAGCTGCGCGCGAAGCCCACCCTCGTGCTGATCCACGGCGGCCCCGGCTTCGACCACACGGCCTTCAGGCCCTTCTTCAGCCGCTTTGCCGACATCTGCCAGGTCGTCTATTTCGACCTGCGCGGCCATGGCCGCAGTGACCCGCGGCCGGCCGAGGAATGGGTGCTGGATGTGTTCGCCGACGACGTCGTGCGGCTGTGCGAGCGCTTGGGCATCGTCAAGCCCATCGTGCTGGGCCAGAGCTTTGGTGGCTTCGTCGCGCAGCGCTACCTGGCGCGGCACCCGGGCCATCCGAGCAAGGTCGTGCTGTCCAGCACCTCGCATCACTTCGGCCTGCAGCGCAAGATCGAGCGCTTCGGCGCGCTGGGCGGCCCCGATGCGGCCGCGGCCACGCGCGAGTTCTGGGAGCATCCGAGCCCGGCCAGCTGGGCGGTCTACGAGAAGCATTGCCGCCACCTCTACAACACCCGGCCCAAGAACCCCGATGCGGGCGGCTGGATGATGTTCAAGCCCGAGATCCTGTTCGCGCACACGCGCGGCGAACTGCGCAACATGGACCTGCGCCCCGGCCTGGCCCAGGTGCAATGCCCGGTGCTGGTGATGGCCGGCGAGCAGGACCCGGTCACACCGCCGGAGGACGCGCAGGAGATCGTCGCCGCGCTGCCGGCGCCCTGGGTGCAGTTCGAGCGCTTCGCCGACGTGGGCCACGGCGCATGGCGGGATGACCCCGACGCCGCCGAGCGCGTGCTGCGGGCGTTTCTCACGGCTTGACAGGGCAGGCCCCGGTGGGGGCGGCGTGGACATTGCTTGACAATGCCGTTTGCCCTCGCCCTGCCCATGCCTGCCCCCACCCGACTCGCCGCCCGCCGCCATGTCTGAGCTCACGCCCAGTCAATGGAGCCTGCTCCCCGACGAGCCGGAAGAGCCGCCCGCCCCCGACCCGCTGGCCCAGGCCGCATCGGCCGCGCTGCGCAGCCGCGATGGTCATTTCTACGAGCTGACCGGCCAGGTCAACCATGCCGGCGAGCCGCAGGCGGGTCTGAGCGAACGCTGGCGGCGCTTCTTCGAGGCCGGCGGCGCGGCAGGCTGGCAGGAGCTGAGCGCCAAGGCCTTGCGCGTGCAGCGCCGCGTGCTGGAGGACGGCGCCAGCTACAACGTGCACAGCGACGCGCCGCCGCTGCCGGGCGAGACGGGCCGCGAGGGCGCGCCGCTGGCCCGCCACTGGCCGCTCGAGCTGCTGCCCATGCTGATCGAGCCTGACGAGTGGCGCCACATCGAGGCCGGCATCGCCCAGCGCGCACGGCTCTTGAATGCCGTCATGGCCGACACCTACGGCGAGCGCCACCTGCTGCAGCAAGGCCTGCTGCCGGCCTCGCTGGTGCTGGCCCACCCGCAATACCTGCGCGCCATGCATGGCAGCGAGCCGGCCGGTGGCGTGCACCTGCATGTGCTGGCCTTCGACCTGACGCGTTGTGCCGACGGTCACTGGTGGGTGGTGGGCCAGCGCACGCAGGCCGCTTCGGGTCTGGGCTATGTGCTGGAGAATCGCCTCATCATTGCGCAGCAGTTCCCGGAAGCCTTCCGGCAGATGGCCGTGCAGCGGCTGGCCGCCAGCTATCGCGACTTCATCCAGGCGCTGACCAAGCTGTCGCCCGCCGGCGAGCGCAGCCGCGTCGCGCTGCTGACCCCCGGGCCGCGCAACGAGACCTATTTCGAACAGGCCTTCCTGGCGCGCTACCTCGGCATCACGCTGGTGGAGGGCGCCGACCTGACCGTGCGCGCCGACAAGGTCTACCTGAAGACGCTGGCCGGCCTGGAGCGCGTGCACGTGCTGCTGCGCCGCGTCGACGACACCTGGCTGGACCCGCTGGAGCTGCGCCCCGACTCCATCCTCGGCGTGCCGGGCCTGCTGCAGGCCGTGCGCGCCGGCGAGGTGGTGCTGGCCAACACACCCGGCTCCGGCTGGCTGGAAAGCCCGGGTCTGACGGCCTTCTGGCCCGGCGTGGCCGAGGCGGTGCTGGGCGAGGAGCTGGCGCTGCCGGCCATCCAGAGCTGGTGGTGCGGCGAGGAGAGTGCCTGGCGCGCGCTGCGGCCGCGGCTGGCGGAGTTCATCGCCGTGCCGACCTTCTCGGCCAGCAGCACCACGCGCAGCTTCGCCCCCATCGTCGCCGCCGAGCTCAGTGACGAGGCGCTGCGCGACCTGGCCGCGCGCATCGACGCCGACCCCACCGCCTACACGCTGCAGGCGCGCGTGAAGCCGACCAAGCAGCCGGTCTGGACACGCGGTGCGCTGGAGCCGCGCGTGGCCGTGCTGCGCGTCTTCGCGCTGTGCGACGGCCACGGTGGCTGGAAGGTGCTGCCCGGCGGCCTGACGCGCGTGGCACCGCGCCGCGACCCGCTGGCCGACGCCTGGCTGTCCATCCAGCGCGGCTCCCTGAGCGCCGACACCTGGGTCATGACCGACGGCGAGGTCGACGCGACGACGTTGCTGGCGCAGCCGCTGCAGCCCGCCGACCTGGCGCAGGTGCACTGGACCGTGACCAGCCGCGCCGCGGAGAACCTGTTCTGGCTGGGCCGCTACACCGAGCGCGCCGAGAACAGCGCGCGGCTGGCGCGTCATGTCATCGAGGCCAGCGTCATGGTCCAGCGCGGCGCCATGCCGCCGCCCATGCTGCCGCTGCTGGACGCGCTGGCGCGCCGCCACGGCCTGGTCGGCCCGCGGGCGCCCAAGGCCGACGACGACCCGCGCGGCTTCGAGCGCGCGCTGCTGAGCTCGCTGCTGACCAGCTCGGGCGTCACCAGCGTCGGCTGGAACCTGCGCGCGCTGCAGGGCTGCGCCCAGGCGCTGCGCGAGCGCCTGTCGCCCGAGGCCTGGCGCCTCATCCACGAGACGGCGGCGCAGTTCGAGCAGCACCTGCGCGCCGTGCTGGACCGCCCCGGCCCCAGCGCGTCGGTGACCGACGTGCTCAATGTGCTGGCCCGTGCCGACACGCATCTGGCCGCCATCACCGGCGCGCAGACCGACCGCATGACGCGCGACGACGGCTGGCGGCTGCTGTCCATCGGCCGGCAGATCGAGCGGCTGTCCTTCCACGCCGAGGTGCTGGCCGAGACCTTCGCGCAAGGAAGCGCCGGGTCGCTTCCAGCTTCCTTGACCCCCTCGGGGGGCGGGCTGGGCGAAGGCCCGACCTGGGGGCACACACAATCTCTGGCTCTCAGCGAGGACGGCTTCGGCCTGCTGCTGGGCGTGTTCGACTCCACCATCACCTACCGCGCGCAGTTCCAGGCGCGCCGCGAGGCGCCGCCGCTGCTGCACCTGCTGGTGCACGACACCGACAACCCGCGCTCGCTGGCTTGGGTGGCGCGCACGCTGCGCGACCGCTTCGCCAAGCTGGCGCGCCACGACCCCGGCTGGGCCGCGGACGTCGGCGCCGAGCTGCCCGTGCCCGAAGCCTGGCCGCTGGCCGAGCTGGCCGCGCCCGGCCCGGCCCTGGTCGAGCACCTGAAGCGCGCGGCCGCGCAGGCCGGCGAGCTGTCCAGCCTGATCAGCCAGCGTTACTTCGCGCATGTCATCGGCGCCGAGCAGAGGGTCTGGCAGTGAGCGACGTGCGCCTGGCCGTCCACCATGTCACCGAGTACACCTACGAGGACTCGGTCGAGTGGGCCTATCACGCGGCCTGCCTGGCGCCGCGCGACACGCCGTGGCAGACCGTGCACGGCTGGCGCCTCAACATCGACCCCTTGCCCGATGGCTGGGGCGTCGAGGGCCTGGAGCTGGACGCCGCCGAGCTGGCCCGCCATCTGCGTCGCGACCCCTGGGGCAACCGGCACCTGAGCTTCGGCCATTCGCGCGTGCATGAGCTCCTCGTCGTCGACAGCCGCTTCGAGGCCGCACTGAGCGCTCGCCCGGCGCCCGAGCCCGGCCGCGGCCCGTCCTGGGAGGCGGTGGCGGCCAGCCTGCGCTACCGCGCCGGCCGCGCGCTGCAGGCCGCCGACGAGTTCGCGCTCGCCTCCACCTACGCCGCGCCCGACGCCACGCTGACCGCCTACGCACGCCGCGCCTTCTCGCCCGGCCGCACGCTGGCGGCCGGCGGGCTGTCGCTGATGCACCAGATCCACACCGACCTGCGCTACGTGCCCGAGAGCACGACGGTCGCGACGCGCGCCGCCGACGCGCTGGCGCAGCGCAGCGGCGTCTGCCAGGACTTCGCCCATGTCTTCATCGCTGCCTGCCGCTCGCTGGGCCTCGCGGCGCGCTATGTGTCCGGCTACCTGCTGACCCACCCTCCGGCCGGCCAGCCGCGCCTGGTCGGCGCCGACGCGTCGCATGCCTGGGTGGAGCTGTGGTGCCCAGAGCAGGGCTGGCTGGCGCTGGACCCGACCAACGCCGTGCCCGCGGGCCTGGACCATGTCACGCTGGCCTGGGGCCGCGACTACGCCGACGTGGCGCCGCTGCGCGGCGTGCTGCGCGGGGGCGGCGTGGCCAAGCTGGGCGTCAGCGTCAGCGTCGAGCCCGTGACGGGCTGAGCAGCGCGCACGTCGCCGCTCAACGCCGCTGTGCGAGCAGCACCGCCACCTGCGCGGCCAACTGCTCGTCGATGAACTCCTTGGCACACAGGCCCACGCCGGGCAGCGCCGCGCTGTCGGCGCGCAGCGCGTCGCTCACCTGGCCCGTGACGATGAGCACCGGCAATGCGGGGTGCAGCTGCCGCACGGCCCGGGCCACCGCCAGGCCGGACATCTGCGGCATGTTGTAGTCGGTCACGACCAGGTCGATCGCGGCGGGCGTGGCAGCCACGGCCGCCAACGCGGCCTCCGGGTCGGCGTGGGTCTCGACGCGGTAGCCCTGGCGCTCCAGCAACGCGGCGACGGTCAGCCTCAGCACCTCGTCGTCGTCCAGGTAAAGGATGCGTTGGCCCTGGCCGCGCGCGGCGGCGGCGCTGGTGGGCTCGGCTGTGGTTTCGGCGGCGGTCGCGGCGACGACGGGGAGCCAGATCTCGAAGAGGCTGCCGTGCCCCGGCGCCGAGCTGACCTCGATGCGGCCACCGTGGCCGGTGATGATGCCGTGCACCATCGCCAGCCCCAGGCCCGTGCCCTGGCCTGCGACCTTGGTCGTGAAGAAGGGTTCGAAGATTCGCTCGCGCAGCGCGGCATCCATGCCGGCGCCGTCGTCCTGCACGCCCAGGCGCGCCCAGGGCCGGTCGTCCAGCATCCGTGCCTCCAGCGTGATCTCGATGCGGCCCTGGTGGCCCGGCATGGCCTGCCACGCGTTGTTGCACAGGTTCAGCAGCACCTGCTGGATCTGCGTGGGCTCGGTGACGACGTGCACCGGGGCGTCCGTCAGCTGCACGTCCAGCGTCACGGTGACCGGCAGGCTCAGGCGCAGCAGCGCCAGCGCTTCCTGCACCAGCGGTTGCAGCGGCTGCGCCCAGCGCCCCTCGGCGGACGGGCGGCCGAAGGTGAGCAACTGCTGCACCAGCGTGCGGGCGCGCAGGCCGGCCTGGCGGATGCGCTGCAGGTGCGGCCGGCCGGCGTGGTCGTCGGCGAGGTCGGTGTCCAGCAGCGCCGTGCCGCCCAGCACGACGGCAAGCACGTTGTTGAAGTCGTGCGCGATGCCGCCCGCGAGCGTGCCGATGGCCTGCATCTTCTGTGCGTGGCGCAGCTGCGCCTCCAGCCGCTGCCGCTCGGCGGCGGCGCTCAGGCTGGGCGTGAGGTCGCGCACGATGACGCTGGCCAGGCCGCTGCCGTCGCTGTCCTGGTAGCTCATGGAGCTGACCTCGGCCTCGAACAGGCTGCCGTCGCCGCGGCGCATGCGGATCTGTCCGCGCGTGCGGCCGGTGGCATTGCGCTGGGCCATCAGCTCGGGCAGGCGCGGGTCCTCGAGGTCCAGCAGGTCGGCGCGGCCGGCGGCGATGAACTCGGCTTCGCTGCGGCCGAACAGCTCGCAGGCGGCACGGTTGGCGGCGATGACACCGCCGCCGGGCCGGGTGTTGAGCACCGCGTCCAGGCTGTGCTCGAAGAGCAGGCGCAGGCGTGTTTCGCTGCGTGCCAGCTGGGCCTTCTCGGCCTCCAGCCGCGCCAGACCCTCGCGCACGCGGGCTTCGGCGCGCCGACGCCCGCGGGACAGCCCGGCCGTCAGCGTCGCCAGCGACGCCGCGCAGACCAGCCCTGCCGCCAGCAAGGCGGCGGTGCCCTCGTCGACGTCCCGCCACCAGGCCAGCGGCGCCGGCGCCACTTCGACCAGCCAGCGCCGGTCCGCGACGTTCAGTGCGAAGCGCTGGGCCTGGGCAGCGGGTGCGGCGCCTGGTTCGCTGTCGTAGACGGCTGCGGCGCCGGCGGCGTCCTGGTCGGTCACGCGCACACGGGCCGGGCTGGCCAGTTCGGGGGGCAGGGCGCTGCGCACGAGGGCCGTGGTGCGCAGCGCGATGCCGACCACGCCGGTGGCGGCCGCGCGCCGTGCCGCAGTGCCGCCCGGCAGGTGGTCGCTGCGGTAGGTGGCCGCGCGCACGACCACGTGGCTCAGCTCGGGGTGCGGCGGGCGGTGGCGGTCGCGTGCCAGCAGCAAGGGCGCGGTGGCCACCAGGCCGCCGTCGGCAATGGCGCGTTCGACGGCCTGGCGGTAGGGCTGGCCGGGGTCGTAGAGGTCGTAGCCGTCGCTGAGCGGGTCGCGCGGCAGTTGGTGGCGCAGCAGCATGTACTCGGGCCGCGTGCCGGAAGGCTGGATGTCAAAGCCCGGGTGGCCGGCAGGGTCGATGCTGCGGTCGGCGCGCACGCGCTCGACGTAGGCGTCGCGCCCGGCCGCCTCGACGCGCTCGGCGATGAAGCTCAGCGTTAGGCCTGCGTAGCGCCCCGTGCCGAGCATGGTGTCGGCATAACGAGAAAACTGCGCGTCATCCAGCCGCTGCGCGCCGCTCGCGGCCAGGCGCAGGCCGGGCAGGATGTCCAGATGGCTGCGCACGGCGCCCGTCAGCGACAGGCGGAAGGCCTCGGTGTGGCGCTCGAACAGCGCCTTGCGGTCGGCCGCGTTGCGCATGACGGACCAGGCTGCCAACGCCAGCGTCACCACCAGCGTGGCTGCGAACAGCAGCCAGGGCAGGGCCCTGCGAGCCAGAGGTTCAGCGGCGGGCATGGGCGGTCGGGTCTCCCTCGGCCGCCTGTGCCAGGCTCAGCGGCTAACAGCTTTTTCTAATGCTTGGCGGTCGATGATAGAGCGGCACACCCTGTCTCGCCGGTTCAGTGTTGCAGCAGCGGCAGCACCGATGCGACCATCAGCGCCGCGGCACCCCAGTTGAAGGCCTGCAGCGCGCGCGGCCGGTGCAGCCAGCGGCGCATCTGCTCGCCCAGCAGTGCCCAGGAGCCGCAGCAAGGCAGGTTGACGAGCACGAAGATGGCTGTCACGGCCGCGATGCCCAGGTCGCCGTAGGCCGTCACGGCGGTCAGCGCCATGGCCCAGGCCTTGGGGTTTATGACCTGGAACAGTGCCGCGGCGCCAAAGCCCATGGGCCGGCCTTGCGCCTGGCCGTCGCCGGCCGTCGGCGGCGCCGCGGTGGCGACCTTGTAGGCCAGGTAGAGCAGATAGGCCAGGCTGGCCCACTTCAGCACGTCGTGCAGCGCGGGGTAGCGCGTGAACACCTGGCCGAGCCCCAGGCCCACGAGGACCAGCATGACGCCGAAGCCGAAGGAGATGCCCAGCAGATGCGGCAGGCTGCGCCGCCAGCCGAAGCGCGTGCCCGAGGCCAGCAGCATCAGGTTGTTGGGGCCCGGCGTGACGGAGGTGACGAAGGCGAAGCCGGTCAAGGCGATGATCGTGGCGCTGGTTTCCATGGGGCGCAACTCTAGGCAACCGGGCGGCGAATGGGCTTGCGTTCTGCGGTGCGCCGCGCCGTTGGTGTGCAATCATCTGCGGCCATGGATGCGATCGACGAGAAAATATTGCGTGAACTGGTCAGGGACGGCCGCGTCACCAACGCCGAGCTGGCGCAACGCATCGCCCTCAGCCCCTCGGCCTGCCTGCGCCGCGTGCAGGAACTGGAGCGGCTGGGCGTCATCAAGGGTTATCGCGCGGTGCTGGACCCGGCGCGGCTGGGCCTGGGCTTTTTCGCCTACGTGGCCATCGGCCTGTCGCGCCACACGCTGGCGGAGCAGCAGGGCTTCGAGCAGGCGATGCGCGACTGCCCGGTCGTGCGCGAATGCCACAACGTGACCGGCGCCTTCGAGTACCTGCTGCGCGTCGAGGTGCCCGACCTGGCCGCCTACAAGCGCTTCCACGCCGACGTGCTGGGCGGGCTGCCGCAGGTCAGCATGATCACGAGCTACATCGTCATGGACTCGCCCAAGGACGAGCGCGGCTGATCCGCCGGCGTGCGGCGCGGCGGCAGCGGGCGAGGGGGCTTCAGCGCTTGACTTTGCCGTCAGCGGTCAGCATCGACAGCTCGACGAAGTTGGAGCCGACGTGCTTGGTGGGCGAGAAGGCCAGGTGGTAGCCGCGTGAGTCGTAGCCGGACAGGCTTTCCAGCGCACCGATCAGCGCCTCGCGGCTGGGCTTGCCGCCGGTGCGGCGCAGTGCGTCCACCATCACGCGGGCGGCCAGGTAGCCCTCGATGCTGGTGTAGTTGGGCTCGGCCTTGGGGTCGAACTTGTGCAGCGCCTGCTGGTACTCGTTGACCAGGCCGGCGGCGGTGCCAAACGGCGAGGGCATGACCTGCGAGACGACGACGCCGGCGGCGTCCTTGCCCAGTTCGTCCGCCAGCGCCTGGGTGCCGACGAAGGAAACGTTGTAGAACTGGCCGAAGTACCCGGCCTTGCGTGCCTCGCGGATGAAGGCCGCGCAGCTCTTGTAGGCGCTGATCTGCACGATGGCCTCGGGCTGCGCCGGTACCAGCGTCTTCAGCGCGGCGGCCACATCCACGCTGTTGCGTTCCACGGTGGCCACGGCCACCGGCTGCAGCCCGCGTTTTTCGAGCGCACGCATCACGCCCTTCAGGCCGGCCTGGCCGTACGCGTCGTTCTGGTGGAAGACGGCGATCTTCTTCTGGTCGAGTTGCGTCAGCTGTTTGACGATCAGTTCGGTCTCGTCGTAGTAGCTGGCGCGGATGTGGAACACCAGCTTGTTGAACGGGTCGCGCAGCGATTCGGCGCCGGTGAAGGGCGCGACGAACGGGATCTTGGCGGCCGTGGCCAGCGGCAGCGCGGCCAGCGAGGTGGGCGTGCCGACATAGCCGAACAGCGCGAACACGTCTTCCTGGATGAACTTCTCGGTGTTGGCCTTGCAGCGTGCGGGGTCGTAGCCGTCGTCCAGCGTCTTCAGCACGATGGGCAGGCCAGCGACGCCGCCGCCCGTGTTGATCGCGTCGAAGTAGGCCTTGGCACCCAGCTGCATCTGCAGGCCGAGCTGGGCGGCCGGGCCGGTCAGCGGCACCGACTGGCCGAGCACGATGGCGCGGCGCTCCTGGGCATGGCTGAGACTGAGGGCCGGCAGGCTGAGGCCGGCGATGGCGAGTTGGTGGAAGCGGCGACGAGTGTGCATACCCGCATGATCTGCGAGGTTGGCCCCACCAACGTGTGAAAAAAATCAGGTCTTGCTGGTGCTTGTGCGCAGGCGACCGGCACGTTTGTTAGCAAACATTTCTTCGTCGGCTTGGCGCATTAGCGAATCCGGCGTGCGGCCGTCTTCGGGGAAGTGGGCCAGGCCCAGGCTGCTGCCCACCGCCACCTGCACCCCGCTGCTCAGCGTGATGGGCTGGATCAGCGCGTCCAGCAGGCGGTTCAGCACCGGCTCCGCCTCGGCCGGCGCCTGTGCCGGCGTCAGCAGCACGACGAATTCGTCCCCGCCCAGGCGGGCCACCGTGTCGGTGGCGCGCAGCCCCGCCTGCAGTCGTGCGGCCACGGCCTTCAGCACCTCGTCGCCGGCGTCGTGGCCGTGGCTGTCGTTGATCTGCTTGAAGCCGTTCAGGTCCAGGTAGGCCAGCGCAAAGACATGGCCGGTGCGCTCGGCGCTGGCGATGGCCTGCTTGAGGCGGTCGGCCAGCAGTAGGCGGTTGGGCAGGCCGGTCAGCGCGTCGTGCAGCGCGGCCCGCTCCATGCGCGCCTCGTAGGCCTTGCTTTGCGTGATATCCACCATCATCCACAGCGAGGCGCCGTCGCTGCCGGGCAGCTCGATGCCGGAGAGGTCCACCCAGATCAGCGAGCCATCCTTGCGCCGCATCTGCAGCTGCGTGCGAAAGCGCCCACCGGCGCGCAGCTGCGGGTAGGCCGTGGCGCCCAGCGTCGTGTACGCGGCGTCGTCGACGTACAGCAGGCGGGCCGCGGTGCCCAGCAGTTCGCCGTCGTCGTAGCCGAACATGCGCTCCACGGCGTGGTTGCGCCAGACGGCCTTGCGGTCGCGCAGCTTGACGATGCCGACCAGGTCGCTTTCCAGCATGGCCTCTTGATCGAGCGTCAGCTGGTGCAGCTGTTGGCGGATGCGATGCGTCTCGCTGATGTCGAACATCACCGAGCGGCTGCGCAGGTAGCCGCCGTCGGCGGCGTAGATGGCCGTGGCCGACAGGCTGACGCGGCGGGTCTGGCCATCGCGGCCGGTGACGTCGAACTCCAGCCCCGACACCCGCCCCTCGCGCATGAAGCGCGGGAAGGCCGCATCGAACAGCACGCGGCCCTCGTCGGTGAAGAAGTCGCGCGGGCTCATGCGGCCGATCAGCTCGGTCGCCGTGAAGCCCAGCCAGCTCACGCCCAGCGCATTGATCTGCAGGAAGCGGCCCTGGCTGTCCAGCGCGTAGTAGGCGCAGGGCGCGTTGTCGTAGAGGTCTTGTAGGCTCTGGCGGGCCTCGTCGGCCTGGGCCTGCAGCGCCTTGCGCGCCGTGATGTCGGACTCGATGACCATGAAGCCGCTCAGCGCCTCGCTCTCGTCGCGCAGCGGCTGGATCTCGATGTCGACCCAATAGTCCCGGCCCCACTTGCTGCGGTGGATCAACTCGACCTTGCAACCCAGGCCCACATTCATCGCCTCGCGCATGCCGTGCACGGCGTCGGCATCGGTGAGCTCGCTGTGCAGCAGCTCGCTGGGCAGCTTGCCCAGCGCCTCGGCACTGGTGTAGCCGCTCAGCCGCGTGAAGCCGTCGTTGACCCAGGTGATACGCCGCTCGGGGTCGGTGATCAGCACCGCATTCGTCGTGTGGCTGGCCACCATTGCCAGCCGGGTCAGGTCGGCCGTCATGCCGCGCGCCATCTGCTCGGCCCGCGCG
The DNA here is from genome assembly GCF_056406315.1 of Roseateles sp. P1_C6. Lineage (NCBI taxonomy): Bacteria > Pseudomonadati > Pseudomonadota > Betaproteobacteria > Burkholderiales > Sphaerotilaceae > Roseateles > Roseateles sp. P1_C6. The sequence continues at coordinate 54,721 of NZ_JBFUAK010000005.1, read as the reverse complement.
CGCCCGGCGGCCAGCAGATAGACCGTCACGGCCAGCAGCAGGCTCAGCGCCGCGCCGCCCAGCTCCAGGCCCAGGCCGGACAGGCCCAGCAGGCGCATGGTGGCGTCGTGCGTCAGTGCGCTGTCGAGCTGGAACTCGCGCCCGGCGACCGAGAAGCGCAGCGACTCCGCCGTCGACGCCTCGGCCAGCGAATACTCCGCGGCGTCCTCGGGCGGCAGCGTCTCGCCCCCACGCGTCGCGAGCAGGGGTTGCCACTCGCCGTCCACGGTGCGCGCGGACAGCTTCAGGTCCAACAGCGACATGGCGGGCTCGGCAACGCCGCGCAGCATGTCGTTGGCCACCATGGGCGCGTACAACAGGCCTTGCAAGGCCGCTCTGCGCTCGGCCGGGTTGCCGGGGTCATGCCCCTCCCGGTAGACCGGCACGAGCAGCAGAAACCCCGGGCCCTTCAACGGGTCCTGCACCAGCCGCACGGGGCTGGACAGCGTCGCCTCGCCGCTGTCGATGGCCTGCTCTATGGCCTGGCGGCGCACCGGGTTCGCACCCGAGTCGATGCCCCAGGCCGAGAAGTTGCGCGAGAACGGCGAGATCTGCGTGACGACGTACAGCGTCGGGTCCTGGCCCGAGCCATGCACGCGGAATTCCATGGCGCCGTCGCGCTGGCGGGCGGCGACGAAGGCATCCAGGTTGCGGCGTTCCACCCGCTCGATGAAACCGAAGCCGCGCACGCCGGGAAACTCCTTGGGCAGGTCGCGCGACTCGACATAGGCATCGAAGGCGGCACGGGTGAACTTGCCTTCCAGCGCCGCCAGCGCGCCGCGTGCGCCTTTCAGGCCGTAAACCGGCATCGTCAGCCGCTTGACCAGGTCGGATTGCAGCCGCTCGACCTGGCGCCCCTGCAGGCTGCGGGCCTCGGCGCTGGCGTTCTGCTGCTGCCAGATGACCGCCGCGGCCGTCAGGGCCAGGCCGATGGACAACACCGCCGCCGCCGCGACCCACGCGGTGGTGCTGACCATCTCTGGCCCGGTGTAGCCGTCTCCGATGCGCAAGCTTGTCTCTTTTCTTTTGCCGTGGTTGCAACGCCGCACGGCGATTGAAGCATTTCCGGCAGGCGCCGTCAGCCCCGTGGCGGGTCAAGGCGTGCACTGTCCACGCCTGGGCCGCGCACAATCGCGTCGCTATGAATCTGCACCTCATCCAAGCCCGCGCCAACCGCCTCGCCAACCGCCGCCTGCTGGGCGTCGTGGCGCAGCTGAGCGAAGCCGACTTCCACGCGCCACGTGTGAGCTTCTTCCCCAGCCTGGCGTTGACACTGAACCACGTTTTGAACGTGGACCACTACTACATCGCCGCGCTGCATGGCGACGAGGCCATGCGTGCCATCTGGGCCAGCTATGTGCCGGCGAAGACGGCGGCCGAGCTGGCCGAGCGGCAGGACGCCAGCGACCAGCGGCTGATCGCGCTCTGCGAGACGCTGACGCCTGCCGACGACGAGCGCATCGTCGCCTTCGACCGCGGCGCCGGCATCGCGGCCGGCCCGCGCGAGCCGCTGGCGCGGGTGCTGGGCCACCTCTTCATGCACCAGACCCACCACCGCGGCCAGGCGCATGCGATGTTGTCGGGCACGTCGGTGAAGCCGCCACAGCTGGATGACTTCATCATGCTGGGGGACAAGGTCCACCGGGTTGAGGACATGGCCGCCCTCGGGTGGGCCGAACCGGTCTGAGCCTTGGCCACCCGCCTGGCTGCGCGCCAGGCGTCGCTCAGAGTTCCGCCACGCCCTTGACCCGCACCGGCATCGCGACCGGCTGGGCCACGACCTCGACCGCGCGGCCGTGGAAGCGGTCCAGCAGCGACTGCCACTGGGTCTTCACTGCCACGACATTGGCATGCTTCACGTGGCCATAACCGCGGATCTTCTCGGGCAGGCGGGTCAGCTCGACCGCGGTGTTCAGGTTGTCGGCCGTCAGTGAAGCCAGGATGTCGTCGACCAGCGCCTCGTAGTCGGCGATCAGCTGGCGCTCCATGCGGCGTTCCTCGGTCTTGCCGAAGATGTCCAGCGCGCCGCCGCGCAGGCCCTTGAACTTGGCGAGCCATTTGAAGGCGGTGAAGGTCCACGAGCCCAGCTCGATCTTTTTCGCGCGGCCGTCGGCGCCGGGCCTGGAGATCAGCGGCGGCGCGAGGTGGAAGCTCAGGGATTCCCAGTTCTCGAACTGGTCCTTCATCGCCGCCTCGAAGCGGCCGTCGGTGTACAGCCGCGCGACCTCGTACTCGTCCTTGATGGCCAGCAGCTTGGCGTAGTAGCGGGCCACGGCCTGGGTCAGGCGTTGGCCCTTGGCGAGCGCGGACTCGGCGGCGCGCACGCGGTCGACCAGCGCGCGGTAGCGCTGGCCGTAGGCGGCGTCCTGGTAGTCCGTCAGGAACTTCACGCGCCGTGCGATCAGGCCGTCAGGGCCGTCGAGCTGGTCGAAGTTGAAGAGCTTGACGACGTTGGCCTGACCGGCGAGGCGCTGGATCGCGTCCGGCGCGGCGATGGCCAGGCGCCCCAGCGCGAAAGCGGTCTTGTTGGCTTCGGCCGCCACGCCGTTCAGTTCGATGGCGCGCATCAGCGCCGCCTCGCTGACGGGGATCAGCCCGCGCTGCCAGCAGGCGCCCAGCATGATGATGTTGCTGGGCAGCGTGTCGCCCATCAGGCGCTGCGAGATGTCTTGCGCGTCGATGGTGTCCAACGTGCCCTGCTCGCCGACGGCGAACTTCATCTTGGCCAGCAGCGAGTCCCCTTGCAGCGATGCATCCGGGTTGCGCACGAAGCCGGCGGTGGGCAGCTCGTGCGTGTTGGCGAGGATGACCGTGCGGCCGGGCTTGACCGTGCCCAGCGCATCGGGCGACGCGCCAACGACCATGTCGCAGGCCAGCAGCACGTCGGCCTGCTGGGTGTCGATGCGCACCTGGTTCAGCAGGTCCAGCGTCGGCGCCACGCGCACGAAGGAGAGCACCGCGCCGCCCTTCTGCGCAAAGCCCATGAAGTCCAGCACCGACGCCTGCTTGCCTTCCAGGTGCGCGGCCATCGACACCAACGCGCCGACCGTGACGACGCCCGTGCCACCGACGCCGGTGACCAGCAGGTCAAACGGCCCCGTCCAGTGCCAGCTCGCAGGGGGCTGGATGGCAGCAATCTCGCGCGCCAGGTCTTGCGCCGTGTAGCTCGCGCCGGCCTTCTTCTTCAGCACCGGCTCGTGCACCGACACGAAGCTGGGGCAGAAGCCGTTCACGCAGGAGAAGTCCTTGTTGCAGCTGCTCTGCTCGATGGCGCGCTTGCGGCCCCAGTCGGTCTCCACCGGCACCACGCTCAGGCAGTTCGACGCCACGCCGCAGTCGCCGCAGCCTTCGCAGACGGCCTCGTTGATGAAGATGCGCTTCGGCGGGTCCGGGAATTCCTTCTTCTTGCGGCGGCGGCGCTTCTCGGCCGCGCAGGTCTGGTCGTAGATCAGCACGGTCACGCCTTCGATCTCGCGCAGCTCGCGCTGCACGGCGTCCAGCGCGCTGCGGTCGTGGAAGGTCGTGCCGGTGGGGAACAGGCCGTGGTGGCCGTCGTACTTGCCGATCTCGTCGGACACCACCACCAGGCGCTTGACGCCCTCGGCCTCGACCTGGCGCGCGATCTGCGGCACGCTGGTCTGGCCGTCCACCGGCTGGCCACCGGTCATCGCCACCGCGTCGTTGTAGAGGATCTTGTAGGTGATGTTGGTCTTGGCCGCGATCGCCTGGCGGATGGCGAGATACCCCGAGTGGTAGTAGGTGCCGTCGCCCAGGTTCTGGAAGACGTGCTTCTCTTTGGTGAAGCGCGAGTGCGCGGCCCAGTCCACGCCCTCGGCGCCCATCTGGATCAGGCCCGACGTGCCGCGCTCCATCCAGCTGGCCATGAAGTGGCAGCCGATGCCGGCGAGGGCCCGCGAGCCCTCGGGCAGCTTGGTGCTGGTGTTGTGCGGGCAGCCCGAGCAGAAGTAGGGCTGGCGGCGCACGCCGTCGGCGGCGTTGCTCAGCAGGCAGGGCGTCAGGAAGTCGACCACCAGGTGGCGGCGGTCCAGCGCCGGGTTCAGCCGCGCCAGCCAGTCGGCCACCGTGCCCATGATGCGGCTGGGGCGCAGCTCGCCCAGGGCGCTCAGCACGGCGGCGCCATGCTCGTCCGTCTTGCCGACGACGCGCGGGCGCTGGAACTCGGGCAGGTGGTACAGCAGCTCCTTGATCTGGCGCTCGACGACCGGGCCCTTCTCCTCGATGACCAGCACGTCGGTCAGGTTGCTGCAGAACTCGGTGATGCGCGTCGGCTCCAGCGGGAACACCAGACCCACCTTGTAGACGCGCACGCCGGCCGCGGCCAGCGCGTTTGGGTCCAGGTCCAACCGGCGCAGCACTTCCATGAAATCGTAGTGCGCCTTGCCGACCGTGACGATGCCCAGCGTCGCGGCCGGGCTGGTGACGATGTGCTTGTCGATGCTGTTGACGCGGGCGAAGGCCTTCACCGCGTCCAGCTTGTGCGCCAGGCGCGACTCCAGCTCCAGCGACGGCAGGTCCACCGAGCGGATGTGCAGGTTGGTCGGCGCCTCGTAGTCGACCGGGCGTTCGAAGTCCAGCGCGACGCTGTCCAGGTCCACCGTCATGCCGCTCTCGACGACCTCCGAGATCGCCTTGAAGCCCACCCAGGCGCCCGAGAAACGGCTCAGCGCCCAGCCATACAGGCCGAACTCCAGGTACTCGGCCACGTTGGCCGGATGCACCAGCGGCATGCTCCAGGCCTGCAGCGCCTGGTCGCTCTGGTGCGGCGTGCTGCTGGACACGCAGCCGTGGTCGTCACCGCAGACCACCAGCACGCCGCCTTGCTTGCTGGTGCCGTAGACGTTGCCGTGCTTCAGCGCGTCGCCCGAACGGTCCACGCCCGGCCCCTTGCCGTACCACATCGCGAACACGCCATCGACGGTGCGCTGCGGGTCCAGCGCCACGCGCTGCACGCCAAGACACGCGGTCGCGGCCAGGTCCTCGTTGATGGCGGGCAGGAACTCGACGTGCGCCTTCTCCAGGAACTTCTTCGCCTTCCACAGCTGCTGATCCACCATGCCCAGCGGCGAGCCGCGGTAGCCGGAGACGAAGCCCGCCGTCTTCAGGCCCCCGCGTTCGTCCTGCGCCTTCTGCGCGAGCAACAGCCGCACCAGCGCCTGCGTGCCGGTCAGGAAGACCGCGCCCGTCGTGGCGGCGAGGTTGTCGCTGAGCTGGTAGGGGCGCAGGGCGGGAAGGACGTCAGACATGCAGGCTCCTGGAGGGCGGGAAATTCTTCCTCGCAGAGGCCGGAAGAACTTGCCTCATTGCCGGTGCGGTGCGTGGCAAATGAGATGATTCTTCTCCAAAGAGGGGTTTCATGGAAACAAACGAGTTCGACCGTGCCAGCCTTCAGATCCTGGAAGCGCTGCAGGCCGATGCGCGACTGAGCACCCAGGCGCTGGCCGACAAGGTCGGCCTGTCGGCCACGCCCGTGTGGCGGCGCGTGAAGGAGCTGGAGGACCGCGGCGTCATCCGCGGCCATGTCGTGCTGGTGGACCGCGAGAAGGTCGGCCTGTCCATCTGCGTGCTGGCCAACGTCAGCCTGGTGCGGCACAGCGAGGGCGCGGTGGAGCAGTTCGAGCGCCTGGTCGGCACGCGCCGCGAGATCATCGAATGCCATGCCATCACCGGCGAGGCCGACTACGTCATCAAGGTCGTCGCCGCCGACATGAAGGCCTACGACCTGTTCCTGCAGCAGCACATCTTCAAGCTGCCGGGCGTGTCCAGCGTGCGCAGCAACGTCGTGCTGCGCGAGGTCAAGTACGAGACGGCGCTGCCGGTGGGCTGAGCCCAGCCGCCGGCCCTGAAACGAGAAATCTCATTGCTTGGCGAGGCGCGGCGGCATGCCTACAGTCCGCCGGTCGCTACTCATCACCCCCCATGGACTCCTTCTTCGCCCAGCTTTCCGATTCCGTCAAGACGGCCCGCACGCTGGAAGACCTGACCCGGCCGTTGCTGGAGATGCTCGAGGCCGTGACGGGCCTGGAGTCGACCTACCTGACGACGGTCAACCTGACCGAAGGCCTGCAGCATGTGCTGTACGCGCGCAACTCACGCGACCTGCAGATCCCCGAGGGCTTGTCTGTGCCCTGGGGCGACACGCTGTGCAAGCGGGCGCTGGATGAAGACCGCCCCTTCACCGACGACGTCGCCGGCATCTGGGGCGACTCCGGCGCCGCGCGTGATCTGGGCATACAGACCTATGTCAGCACGCCGGTGCGCACCGATGACGGCGCGCTGTACGGCACGCTGTGCGCCGCCAGCTCGCAGCGCCGACCGCTGACCGGCGAGGCCGGGCATGTGCTGCGCCTGTTCGCCGGCCTCATCGAGCAGCATGTCGCGCGTGAGCGCCTCGTCGAGGAGTTGCAGCGCGCCAATGCCGAGCTGCAGACCCAGGCGCTGACCGATTCGCTGACCGGCCTGATGAACCGCCGGGCGCTGATGCAGGAGCTGGTGCGCCTGGCCTCGGTGGCCCAGCGCACTGGCAGCTGGCTGCTGGCCGGCGCCATTGACCTGGACGGCTTCAAGCAGGTCAACGACAGCCACGGCCACGACGCCGGCGACGAGTTCCTGCGCGGCATCGCCGCCAGGCTGAAGGCCTCGTTGCGCAGCGGTGACGTGCTGGCGCGCATGGGCGGCGACGAGTTCGTCGTCGTCGGCCTGGGGCCCAAGCTCAGCGAAGACGGTGCCGCGGCCGCCGAGCTGCTGCGTCGGCGCCTGACCCACGCCACGGTCGGCCAGTACCCGGCCGGTCCGGCCAGCATTGCCTACGAAGGCGCGAGCGTGGGCGTCGCCTGCCTGGACCCGCAGCAGGCCGGCGTGGAGGAAGCGCTGCGCCAGTCCGACGCGGCGATGTATCGCGTCAAGCTGGCGCGGCGCCAGGCGGCGCAGCACTGACCGCACCGAGGGCGTCGAGCGCGGTGCCGAAGTCCAGCCGCTTGATCGCCTCGCGCAGCCGCTCGAAATCGGCCTCGCCGGTGGCCGCGCGCAGCGCCGGTGCCAGTGGCTCGAACAAGTCCAGCGCGGCCAGGTCGCGCGACTGCAGTGCCTCGCGCAGCCGCGCCAACGCGGCGGGGTCCGGCGGGCCGGCCGGCGCTGCGGCCGCGGCATCGCGGGCGTCCTGAGCCGCCTGGGCGGCGCGGTGGCGCTGCAGCCAGGGCCGGGCCTCGGCCGTCAGCTCGGTCAGCAGGCGCTGCACCTGGGCCAGTTCCACGTCGAAGGGGCCGCCGGCGCGCGCCGCGGCCTCGGCGCGCTGGACGGCCGCATGCAGCGGCTGCGCTGCCAACAGGCCCGCGCCGCCGCCGAGCTTGTGCAGTCGCGCCGCCAGCTCGGCGGGGTCGGGCGGCGTCGGTGGCGCGTCCGCCAGGTCGCCGAACTCGTCGAGCAGCCGCTCCAGCAGCCGGGCGAAGAAGTTGGCGTCGCCCAGCAGCCGCTGGCGCGCCTCGTCGCGGGCGATGCCGTCGAACCAGGGCCAGGGGTCGGCGTCCTCGACCTCGGCCACGCGCGCCGTCACCGGCAGGCGGCGGCCCTGCACCTGCTCGACATGCTGGCGCAGCAGCAGCACCAGGCCGGCCGGGTCGAAGGGCTTGCTGATGAAGCCGTTCATGCCGGCCTCCAGCGCGCGCTGGCGTTCGCTGAGCAGCGCGCCGGCCGTCAGCGCGAGGATGGGCAGCTCGTGCAGGCCCAGCTCGGTGCGGATGCGCCGCGCGGCCGCCAGGCCGTCCAGCACCGGCATCTGCACGTCCATCAGCACCGCGTCGAAGCCGTCGGGGGCGTCCCCCAGCAGCGCGACGGCCGCGGCGCCGTCGCGCGCCAGCGCCACGTGCGCGCCCTCCTGTTCGAGGATGCGCTGGGCCACCTCGAGGTTGATGACGCTGTCGTCGGCCACCAGCACGCGCACGCCGCTCAGCAGCTGCACGGCGGAGGCCTCGCGCGCGCTCGCCAGCAGCGACTGGGCCGCGCCGCTTGCGGCCAGCACCGCATGCACGGCGTTGAACAGGCTGGACACGTCGGCGGGCAGGCGCAGCCGGCCCACGCCGGTCGTGGCCGACGCGCGGCTCATCTGCACGCAGGGCAGGGCGGCCAGGCGCTCCTGCAGGGCTTGCTGCTCGGCCGGCGGCAGCGCCTGCAGCAGGCGGTGGTCCAGCAGCAGCACGTCGGGTGGCGCTGTATCCAGCGCGTTGCGCAGCGCGGCCACGTCGGCCAACGCGACGGTCTGCCAGCCCAGGTCGGCGCACAGGCGCTGCAGCGCGTCGCGCTGGGTCGCGTCGTCGCTGGCCAGCAGCAGTGCCAGCGGCCGCGCCGGCAGCGTCAGCCCCGGCGCCGGTGTGGCCAGCTCGAACGGCAGGCGCACGACGAAGCGCGTGCCCGCACCGGGGCTGCTGCTGACGCCGACCTGGCCGCCCATCAGGTCGCACAGCTGCTTGACGATGGACAGGCCCAGGCCCGTGCCGCCGTAGCGCCGGGACGTGGAGCTGTCGGCCTGCGTGAAGGGCGTGAAGAGGCGCGACAAGGCCTCGGCCGGGATGCCGATGCCGCTGTCCTCGACGGCGATCTCCAGCGACACCCGTGACGTGCTGGCATCGGCGCAGCGCGCGGTGAGGCACACATCGCCCTCGGCGGTGAACTTGATCGCGTTGGAGACCAGGTTGTTGACGATCTGGCGCAGCCGCGCCGCGTCGCCCAGCAGCAGGGCGGGCAGCGGCGGCGGGCCGGCGTCGACGGCCAGCTGCAGCGTGATGCCCTTGGTCTCCGCCTGGGGCTGGAACAGGCTGGTGATGTCCTGGAGCAGTGCGCGCGGGTCGAAGGGTGCGGCCTCCAGCGCCATCTCGCCGGCCTCGATCTTGGACAGGTCCAGCACCGCGTTGATGACGTCCAGCAGCGAGCGGCTGGCGCTGGCGATCTTGTCCAGCAGCTCGCGCTGGGCCGGGTCCAGCGCGCTGCGTTCGAGCAGAAAGGTCAGGCCCATGACGGCGTTCATCGGCGTGCGGATCTCGTGGCTCATGTTGGCCAGGAACTCGCTCTTGGCCGCGCTCGCCGCGTCGGCCACCTGCATGGCGTGGCGCAGCGCGTCGGCGGCGGCGCGCCGCTCGGTCACGTCCTGCACGGCGCCCACCAGGCGCGCCACCGGGCCATCGCTGTCGCGCTGCGCCGCGCCGACGGAGCGCAGCCAGCGCAGCTCGCCGGCCGGCGTCAGCAGCTGCAGCTCCAGGTCCCAGCCCTCGCCCGTCTGCGCGGCCTGCGCCATCGCCTCGCGCAGCCGCTGCTCGGACTCCGGCATGAAGCTGCGCATCACCGCCTCGCCGTCGATCTCGGCCCCTACCGGGACGCCGTGGATGGCATGGGTCTGGGCGGACCACGTGACGTGGCCGCTGGCCAGGTCCAGCTCCCAGCCGCCCACGCCGGCGATCTGCCCGGCGCGCGTCAGGAAGGCCTCGTTGCGCGCCAGCTGGCGGTTGGAATCGCGCAGCGCCCCGTCGCGCTGCTGCAGCGCCGCCGTCATCGCGTCCAGCGCCTGCGACAGCTGGCCCAGTTCGTCCTTGCTCTGCAGCGCGCTGCGCGCGGCCAGGTCGCCGCCCTCCACGGCCTGCGCGACGCGGCGCAGCCGGTCGATGGGCGACAGCACGCGGCGCAGCAGCAGGCCGGCCAGCACCAGCGTCAGCGCCAGCAGCGTCGCCTGTGTCGCCACGGCCAGCCAGCGCTGGCGCACCGCGTCGTGGCGGCGCGCCTCGGCCAGCGTGCGCGACAGGTCGAAGGCGCCGTCGCTGACGCGGCGCGTCTCGTTGACCAGTTGGTCGGTCAGCGTCTCGCGTCGGGCCAGTGCGTCCAGGTCATCGCGGACCGTGGCGCTGCGCAGCGCGGTGAAGATCTGCGGCAGCGTGCGTGCGGTGTCCTGCAAGTCGTTGACCTGGGCGGCGCTGGCCGCGTCGGTGTCGGCGTAGTCGGTCAGCGCGCGCGTCAGCCGCACGTGCACCAGGTTCCATTGCCGCGCCGCGCGCTCGTTCTGGTGCAGCCCGTAGTCCTGCGTCAGCACCAGCAGGCCGGCGGCGTCGCGGGCGATGACCTCGACCGCCTCGCGCAACCTGTCGTTGCGCTCGGAGAACTGGCGCTCGATGGCGATCGTCGTCAGCCGCAGCCCGACCACCGCGAGCGCCGCGATCACGCAGGTCATCAGGGCCGGGCGCAGGCGCATGTCAGTGGCTCCCATGCGCATCGCGCGGTGCGCGACGCCTGTCATTTGCGGGCCGGGCGCCGGGCCGCTCCCAAGCCGGCCCGGCATGGCGATGTGCTTGCCGGTCAGGCCGGCAAGCATCGCCGTCCCGGGGGGAGGGCCAAGGTACGAGTTGCACGAGGGGCTTCACAACTACTTGATGAGCGTCATCGCGCGCGGGTCGAGCGCGCGCAGCGGCTCGGTGCGCATCAGTTCGAGATAGTCGGGTGCGCTGGGGTTGTCCACCAGGCCCTCGCGCACGGCCCAGCGCGACTCGGCCTCCAGCGTCGACAACAGGTTCTGGTCCAGGCCGAGGCGGAATTCATAAACCTCCAACTGGGCGGCCACATCCTTGACGTCCTGCTTCCACAGCGTGGCCAGCCGCGCATGGGCGCGCGCCGGCTGGCCGTTGAGCAGCGTGATGCCGCGCTGCACGGCTTTGAGCAGGCGCAGCAGCGTGTCCTGGCTCAGGCCTGGTTGGGCGACCAGGTTGACCATGACGGTGTAGGGGCGCAGCGTGGCCAGCACCTGGCCGTTGGTGCCCAGCTGCTGGGCTGCCTGCGGGCCCACGGGGCGGTACAGGGCGGCCGCGTCGACTTCGCCGCGCAGCAGCGGTTCGGCGCCGCGGTTGGGGTCGATGAAGACCAGGTTGGCCTTGTCGCGCGAGACGCCGTTGACGAGCAGGAAGACGTTGGCGAAGTAGTGCGCGCTCGTGCCGCGCACGACGCCGATGCGCTTGCCCGCCAGATCGGCCGGCGTGCGGATGCCGCGGTCCGCGCGCGCCACCAGCATGGTGTCGCGCGACGAGCTGCCGAAGGTGGCGAGGATGTCGAAGCGGTGGCCGGCATGCAGCGCGAACACCATGGGCGTGTCGGCCACGGTGGCGACCTGGGCCTCGCCGTCGGTCAGGTGCTTGAGGCAGCGCCGGCCGTTGATGCAGGGCTGCACGCGCACGTCCAGGCCCTCGGCCGCGAAATAGCCCTCCTGGGCCGCCAGCTGCAGCGGCGCGAACAGCGTCGAATCGCCGATGGCCAGCACCAGCGGCGCGGCGCGGGCCGGCGCGGCGGGTGCCAGCAACCAACAGGTCAGCAGCGAGAGGATGGTGAGGCCACGGCGCGTCTTGTCGGTGCAGAGCATGCCGGCATTGTGGGTGCTCAGGACCCGGTTGGCGACTCGTCTCCGACACGGCCGCGGCCGGCCGCCTTGGCCGCGTAGAGCAGCCGGTCGGCCGCCGCGACCAGCGCTTCGCCGCGGCTGTCGACGATGGCGGCATCCAGGTCGGGCCGCCCCGCTGCCCAGCCGACGGATACGCTGACGGCGCCCAGCGGCGAGTCGGCATGGGGCAGGGCCAGCGCCGCGAACGCGTCGACGATGCGCTGGGCCATCGCGCGGGCGCCGGCCGCGTCGGTCTGCGGCAGCAGCACGGCGAACTCCTCGCCGCCGTAGCGCGCGGCCAGGTCGGCCGGGCGGCGGACGGCGGCACGGATGGTGCTGGCGACCTGGCGCAGGCAGGCGTCGCCGCTGACATGCCCGTAGCGGTCGTTGTAGCGCTTGAAGAAGTCCACGTCGACGAGCAGCAGCCCGAGGCTGTCGTGGCTGCGGCGGGCGCGTTCGCATTCGACGCGCAAGTCCTGGTCGAAGCGGCGGCGGTTGGCCAGGCCGGTCAGGCCGTCGGTCAGCGCCGAGGCGCGCAGCGCGTCGCCCAGCGCCTTCAGGCGCAACTGGGTGCGCACGCGCGCGACGACGACCTCGGCCACCGGCGGCTTGCGGATGAAATCGGCCGCGCCGGCCGCGAAGCCGGCGACCTCGGCGGCGATCTCGGTATGGCTGGTGATGATGATGACGGGCACGTCGGCCAGCTGCGGGTCGGCGTGCAGTGCGGCGCAGACCTCCAGGCCGCCCAGGCCGGGCATCTCGGCGTCGATGAGGACCAGGTCGGGCGGGCTCTGGCGCGCCAGGCGCAGCGCGTCCTCGCCGGACAGCGCGAAGCGCAGCTCGCCCAGGCCGGCGAGCATGCGCGCCAGCACCTGCACGCTGGCGGGGTCGTCGTCGACGAGCAGCAGGCTCTGCCGCACGTTGAGCTCGGCGGGCCAGGTGTCGGCGTCGTGCGGGCTCATGGCGTGACGGCCTGCGGCGCGTGGCCGGCGTCGGCGCACAGGAAGAGGCTGCCGGGCGCGGCATGGCTGGCGGCATCCAGCGCGGCCTGCGCGGCCGCGGCCGGATCGCCGTCACCGGTGAGCAGGCCGATGCCGATGGCCAGCGTCAGCCCGCCTGCGTCGGCCAGGGCCTGCTGCAGCCGCTGGGCCAGCGCGGTGGCGCCGGCAGCGGCCGTGTCGGGCAGCAGCAGCGCGAAGACGTGTTCGCCGTGGCGGGCGGCCAGGTCGGCGGGGCGCTGCAGCAGCTGCCGGGCCAGGTCGGCGACGTCGCGCAGCGCGTGGTCGGCCGTGCCACGGCCGTGGCGTTGCTCGTGGCCGGCCAGGCCTTGCACGGCCGCCAGCAGCAGCGCCAGCGGCTGGCCGTTGCGGCGCGCGCGGCGGGTTTCCAGCGCCAGTTCGTCGTCGAGCTGGGCGCGGTCGGCCAGGCCGGTCAGCGCATCGCGGCGGGCCAGCCGTACCAGGCGCTGGGCCGTGCGGTGCAGGCGCAGCTGCATCGCGACGCGGGCGCGCAGCGCCGGGCCGGCGACCGGCTTGGCGATGAAGTCGGCCGCGCCCAGCTCGAACACGGCGGCCTCGACACGGGCGTCGTTGTGCTGCGTGACGAAGATGACGGGCACGTCGGCCAGCAGCGGGTCGGCCTTGAGCCGGCGGCACACCTCGAAGCCGTCCAGGCCGGGCATCTCGGCGTCCAGCAGCACCAGCTCGGGCTGCCAGCTCTGCGCCAGGGCCAGGGCTTGCGTGCCGTCGGTGGCGAAGCGCAGCTGGCTGTAGCCGGACAGCAGCCGGCCGAGCGCCTGGATCATGCCGGGGTCGTCGTCGACCAGCAGCACGCGTGCGTCGGCCAGCGACGGCAGCAGGCTGTCCAGGCGGCTGGCCAGCGGGCTGGGTGCGGCGGGATGGGGAGCGCTGGGCAGGGTCAAGGGCATGGCGCGGCCATTGTGAGGCCGTGGCGGAGTTGGGCGTCAATCGGGCGCGGGGCGCAGCAACAGCTCGAAACGGCAGCCGCGACCGGGCCCGTCGCTGTGCACCAGCAGCCGGCCGCCCATGGCCTGCACGAGCTCGCGCGTCAGCGTCAGGCCCAGGCCCGTGCCGGGGATGGCGCCGCCGTCCTGGCCCAGGCGGTTGTAGGGTTCGAACAGGTGGGCCATCTGGGTGGCGCCCAGACCGGCGCCGTGGTCCTGCACGGCCAGCGCGATGTCGCCGCCGCGCCGCGCGATCTCGACCTCGATGCGCCCGCCATCGCGCCCGTACTTCATCGCGTTGGACAGCAGGTTGTCCAGGCATTGGCGCAGCCGGCGCGCGTCCGCGCTCACCAGCACCGGCGCGCCGGGCGCGGGCAGGCTCAGCCGCAGGCCGGCCGCGGCGGCCTGCGCGAGCGCCGGGCCGCAGGCCTGCTGCACGAGGGCGCCCAGCTCGACCTCGCCGGGCTGGACGAGGAACTGGCCCGACTCCATGCGCGCCACGTCGGTCACGTCGGCCAGCAGGCTGCCCAGCCGGCCGACAGCGTCGAGGATGTGGGACAGCTTCTCGGCCTGCGCCGGCGGCAGCGGGGCGCCGGCGTCGGCCTGCATCAGCTGCGCAAAGCCCTTGATGACGTTGACGGGGTTGCCCAGCTCATGGGCGATGTAGGACAGCATGGAGGCGGTGGCGCGGCGCGCGGCGGCGGCTTCGTCCTGGCGGCGCAGCAGCGACTGCAGGCGATCGCGCTCGCGGGTGTCTCGCAGCACGTGCACGGTCAGCGCGTCGGCGCCGTCGCCCTCGGTGGAGGTGCTGACCTCGACCGGGATGCCCAGGCCGCTGACGTGGTGCGCGGTGTGGCGGCCCCGGTCGTCGGCGCTGAGCAGCTCGGCCAGGCGCAGCCGCCGCAATGGGCCATCCTCCAGGCCGATCAGCGCGCAGGCGGCTGCGTTGGCCATGACGATGCGGTCATCGGCATCGGCGATGAGGATGGCGTCCTTGCAGGCCTCGACGATGGCGGCCACGCGGCTGCCGCTGAGCCGGCGCTGCTGCTCGCCAGCCGGTCCGACATGGCGTTCCGGCGAATGCTTGCGGTCCATCAGGCGGCGCACGCGGGCGCGCAGCACCGGCGCGCTGAAGGGCTTGCGCACGAAGTCGTCGCCGCCCCGCGCCAGCGCGCGGGCCTCGTGGCCGATGGTGCTGGACTGGGTCAGGAACATGATGGGCACCTGACCCAGCGCGGGGTCGGCGCGCAGCGTCTTGCACAGCTGCATGCCGTCGCTGTCGGGCAGGTCGATGTCGAGCAGGATGAGGTCGGGGCGCAGCCGGTCCAGCAGGCCCAGCGCCTGTGCGCCGCTGCCCGCGAAATGGCATTCGCCGACGTCGGCCAGCAGCCGGCGCACCAGCTGCTGGCTGCCGGCGTCGTCGTCGATGACGAGGATGCGCGTGCGGCTGCCGGGAGCGGCGCCGGTGTCATCGGCGCGTTCGTCCACGTGGGCGGCGGCGCGCAGCTGGTGGCGCAGCCGGGCCAGCACCTGGGCGTCGTCGAAGGGCTTGCACAGGAAGTCGTTGGCGCCATGGTGCAGCGCGCTGGCCTGCGTGGCGGCATCGGTGTGCTGGCTGGCGAAGATGACGGGCAGGTCGTGCAGGCCCGGCGTCGCGCGCAGGCGGCGGCAGACCTCGAAACCGTTCAGCCCCGGCAGCTCCATGTCCAGCAGCACCAGGTCGGGCCGGCGCCGCTCGGCCAGGCGCAGCGCGTCCTCGCCGCTGGTGGCAAAGCTGATCTGGGCGAAGCCCTTCAGCAGCTGGCCGAGGTACTCGATGCTGCCGAGGTCGTCGTCGACGACCAGCAGCCGGATCAGGCAGCTGCGTGCCGCTTCGGCCTCGTGGGCCGGGCTGGCGGGCTGTGGCCAGCGCGGCGTGGTGAGTGGGGAGGTGCTCGCATTCGATATGACCATGTGTTCTCCCTGTGGTCTTTGTCGTCAGCGTCCCCCGTGGTGCGCGAGCGCGTCGGCCAGGCGGCCGCCGAGTTCGAGCACGTCCAGGGGCTTGGTCCAGTAGTCGTCGAAGCCGAGCTGCATCGCGCGCTCGATCTGGCTCGGGGTTGCATCGGCGGACAGCGCGATGCACAGCGTGCCGGCCAGCGCCGGGTCGGCACGCAGCGCCTGCACGATGTCCAGGCCCGACAGGCCCGGCAGGTTGATGTCGGTCAGTACGACGTCGGGCCTCTGCGTCTGCGCCAGCGCCAGGCCGCTGCGGCCGTCGGCGGCGTGCAGCACGCGCCAGTCCGTGCGCTGGCGCAAGGCTTCCTGCACCAGCAGCGTGTTCAAGGGCTCGTCCTCGATGTAGAGCAGCGTGAGGGCGTCGTCGATGAGCGCGCCCGGCGCGGTCTTGCGCGCGGCTTCGGCGCGGTCCAGGTCGAGCAGGCCGTCGACGAGCTGGTGCAGGCGCTGCGCGGAGGCGAGCACCCATTCGATGCGCTCGCGCTGGCGCGGGGTCAGCGGCTCGTCGTCGTCGGCCAGCAGCAGCAGCTGGCTGAAGCCCAGCACGGCGTTCAGCGGCGTGCGCAGCTCATGGCTGGCGCGTGACAGGAAGGCGCTCTTCTCGGCGCTGGCGTGTTCGGCGGCCAGCTTGTCGCGGCGCAAGCGGTCGATCTCCATGGGCGCGTCCACGTTGGCGACGAAGCCATGCCACAGCACGCTGCCATCGGCCAGGCGCGAGGGGCTGGCATGGGCCGAGCGCCAGCTGGGCTGGGCCGCGCCCGGCAGGCAGACACGGAAGACGTGCTGCCAGGGCTGGTGCGCCAATGCGGCGTCGGCCATGCAGCGCAAGAGGCCGCGCAAGTCCTCGGGGTGGCAGCGCGCCAGGAAGGCGCGCACGCTGGGCGGCTGTAGCGGAGCCAGCGCGCCGAAGATCAGGTCGGCCTGGCCGCTGACGAAGCTCAGGCTGCCGCGCTGGCCCGGCGTGCGGCGGTACTGGAACAGCATGCCGGGCGTCTCGCGGCTGAGGCTGAGCAGCAGTTCGGCGCGGTCTTCCAGGTCGGCGCGGCTGGCGCGCAGCTCGACATGCTCGCGGCGGTGGCTGAACCAGGCACTGACGGCCTGCGCGATGTCGGCCAGCAGCGTGGCCTGCACGGCGTCCAGCCGGCGCGGCACGGTGTCGGCCACGCACAGCGCGCCCAGCGTCAGCTCGCCCAGGCGGATGGGCAGGCCGGCGTAGGCGCGCAGCTGCACATGGGCGGGGTTCTGGCCGGTGACCCAGGGGCTGTCGGCGAAGCGCGGGTCGGCCTGCGCGTCGGTGACCTCGAACAGCGTGCTGCCGCGGATGGTGTGGTTGCAGAAGGAGGGTTCGCGTTCGCCGCCGATCGCGTCGGTGCCATAGCGGGCCTTGAACCACATGCGGCTCTCGCCCACGATGCTGATGGCGGCGACGGGGTAGCCCAGCAGGTGGGCGGCGCAGCGCACCAGGCCGTCGAGCACGGCGTCGGTCTCGGCCCCGCCGGGGGGCTGGCTCAGGCCCAGTTCGGCCAGGCATTGCAGGCGCTGCGTTTCGTCCAGCGGGAGTTCGGCGGCTTTCATGGCACCAATCTAGGTGCGCGCGCCCGGCGGCGATGCGGGGAGTTCTTGATCCGTGCTGTCGGGGGGCTTGAGTGGCGGGCGGCTCAGGCGTCGTTGCTGATCAGACCGTGACGCAATGCCAGTTTGACGAGGGCCGTCACGTCGGCGGCGCCCAGCTTGGCCATCAGCCGGCTGCGGTAGCTGTCCACCGTCTTGGGCGACAGGTGCAGGGCCGTCGCGATCTCGCTGCTGGAGTGGCCGTCGACGACCATCGTGACGACCTGGCGCTCGCGCACCGACAGGCTGGCGAAGGGGTCATCACCCGCGCCTTCGGCCAGCGCGCGCGCGGCCAGCTCGGCCACGCCCTGGCCCAGGTGGCGGCGGCCGCTGCGCAGCGCCGCGATGGCTTGCAGCAGCTCTTCGGACGGCGAGCCTTTCAGCACATAGCCGCAGGCACCCAGCTTGAGTGCCATGGCCACATGGCGCGGCTGCGCGGACATGGTCAGCACCAGGGCCCGTGTGGGCAGGTGGCGGCGCTGCAGCTCGGCCAGCAGTTCCATGCCGGAGCGCGCGCCGATGGACAGGTCGACCAGCGCGACGTCCGGCGTCAGCTGCTGCAGCTCGGCCAGCGCCGGGGTGATGTCGCCGCTGTCGCCAACGACGTCGTGGCCGGCCTCGGTGAGCAGCGCGCGCAGGCCCTGGCGCACCATGGCGTGGTCGTCAACGAGATAGATGCGGGCGCTCAAGCGGGTGCCTCCCAGCGCAGGCTCAGGCGTGTGCCGATGCCGTCCTCGCACGCGGCCAGCGCGAGCGTCGCGCCGATGGCGCGGGCGCGTTCGCGCATGCCCACCAGTCCCAGGTGGCCGGGCCGGCGCTCGAAGCCCGGCGCCAGGCCCGCGCCGTCGTCGGCCACGCCCAGTTCCAGCTCGTCCGGGCCGCCGTACAGCGTCAGCCGGACCTCGCCGGGGGCGGCGTGGCGCAGTGCGTTCTCCATGCCTTCACGGGCGACCATGAAACAAGCGTACTCGACCTGGGCGGGCCAGCGCTGGGTCAGCAGCGTCGCGTCGGCGTCCAGCACCAGGCGCACGCCGGGGTGCAGCACGCGGCGCTGGGCGATCTCGTTGTCCAGCGCCGCGGCCAGGCCTTCGTCCTCCAGCAGCGGCGGGCGCAGGTCGACCAGCACCTGGCGCACGTCGCGCAGCGCCTGGTCGACCAGGCTGCGCGCCTGCTGGCGGGTGTCGGCGGAGGCGCCCAGGTCCAGCGTCAGGCGCAGCGCCGTCAGCGTCTGGCCCAGCTGGTCGTGCAGCGCCTGGGCCAGGCGTTGCGTCGTGCGGCGCTCCTGGTCCATCAGTTGCTCGGCCAGCGCCGACAAGGCGACTTCGGCGTTGACCTGCACGGAGATGTCGACGACGGCGCACAGCAGCAGCGCGCGGCCGCCCAGCTCGACCTTCTCGGCCACCAGCTTGGCGTGCAGCGGCCGGCCGTCGCGGTGCTGCAGCGCCAGGTCGTCGATCTCGATGCGGCCGGCTGCGGCGAACACCGCCGACAAGCCCAGCGCCGCGGCCGGCTGGCCGACGACGCCATGGGCCGGCCAGCCGAGCAGCCGGGCCAGCTCATCGTTGGACTCGACGACCGTCTCGCTGGCCGGGTCCAGCAGCGCGATGCCGATGGGCGCCGTGTGGAAGAGGGCGCGAAACTTGGACTGGCTGTCGCTGAGGGCTTGCTCGGTGAACTTGGCGACGGTCACGTCGGACAGCGTCGCCAGCACGCGGGCCGGCTGGCCGCGCAGGTCGCGTTCGGCCCAGCCGCGGCAGCGCAGCCAGCGTGAATCGACGCCAGCGATGCGCGCGTCGATGTCCAGCGGTGCACCGTGCAGCAGGTGCGACTGCAGCGCGGCGCGCAGCGGGCCCTGGTCGTCGGCGTGCAGCAGCTCGATGAGGCGGCCGCTCCAGCCGGCCGGCTGGCCCAGCAGCGCCAGGCAGCGCGGCGAGAAGTATTCGCTGTCGGCCGCCAGGTCCCATTCCCACAGGCCGTCGGCCCCGCCCTGCATCGCGCGGGCGTAGCGGGCCTGGTCGGCGTCGGCCACGCGGGAGGCCCCGCTCAGAGCGTGCCGTAGCTGTGCAGGCCGGACAGGAACATGTTGACGCCCAGGAAGGCGAAGGTCGTCACCAGCAGGCCCACCAGCGCCCACCAGGCCGCGACGGTGCCGCGCAGGCCCTTCATCAGCCGCATGTGCAGCCAGGCCGCGTAGTTCAGCCAGACGATCAGCGCCCAGGTTTCCTTGGGGTCCCAGCTCCAGTAGCCGCCCCAGGCCTCGGCGGCCCAGAAGGCGCCCAAGATGGTGGCGATGGTGAAGAACGCAAAGCCCAGCGCGATGGCCTTGTACATGAGGTCGTCGAGCTGGGGCAGGTCCGGCAGGCGGGCCGTCAGGCGGCTGCGCAGCGCGACGGTGATGGCCAGGAAGACGGCCACGCCGGCGATCTTGCGCGCCCAGCCGTCCAGGCCGGTGAGGGTGGCGGCCTCCAGCGTGGCGCCGAAGCGCACGGCCAGGATCAGCGCAATGATGCCCACGGGCATCGCGACCAGGCCGATGACCAGCGAGCGCGTGGCCGCCGTCTTCAGCAGATAGGCCAGCGCGACCATGGCCGCCAGCGCGAAGCTGCCGTAGCCGACGAAATTGGCCGGCACGTGGATCTTCATCCACCAGCTCTGCAGCGCCGGCACCAGCGGCTGGATCTCCTGCGCCTCGCGCGCCACCGTGTACCAGAGCAGGAAGCTGACGGCCGCGCAGACGACCAGCATCACGTAGGCGCCCAGCGAGCGTGTCGCGAAGCGGGCCTCGTAGTACAGGTAGAACAGCGTCGTCATCCAGCTGAACAGCACGAACACTTCGTACAGGTTGCTGACGGGGATGTGGCCGATGTCGGCGCCGATCTGGTGGCTCTCGTACCAGCGCACCAGCGTGCCCACCAGCGCCATGAAGACGCCGCCCCAGGCCAGCTTGGAGCCGACCACTTCGGCCGCGCTGTTGCGCCCCGCGCCGGTGAAGAAGCCGCCCCAGTAGAAGAGCATGCTCATGTAGAACAGCAGGCTCATCCACAGGATGGCGCTCTGGCTGGACAGCATGTACTTCAGCCAGAAGACCTTCTCGCCGGCGGCCAGGTCGGCGCCGAAGCCGTCGGTCTGCTGCGCGTACAGGCCGATGGCCAGCAGCGTGGCCGCGCCGGCCGCGACGCACAGCCAGCGCAGCGGCTTCCAGAACCAGCCCAGCGCGATCAGCGCCGGCATCGCGAATGCCAGGATGCCTTTCTCATAGACGTCCATGCTGGCGTGGTAGCGGCTGAAGGCATAGCTGCCGCCCAGCAGCACCAGGGCGGCGAAGACCCAGTCCAGCGCGTCGCGCCGCTGCAGCGTGTGGCGGCGCGGCAGATCGAAAGTGGTGGTGTTCATGAAGGCTCCTTCAGCACAGCAGCCTTGAGCTGGGCGAACAGGGTCGCATTGTCGGGCGACTCGCGCGTGCTGGACATTGCCATGCGCACCTGCGAGCTGGCCGGATCCGCGCTGGGCGCGATCCAGATCCACAGCCTACGCTCTTTGATGTACAGCATGGCGAAGACGCCGATGATCAGGAAGACGGCGCCCAGGTAGACCAGCTTCTGCCCGGGTGCGCGCGCCACCTGGAAGACGCTGGCCTGCAGCTGCTCGTAGTTCTCGAGCTGGAACAGCACCGGCGCCGGGTAGTACAAGCTGTCGGACAGCGACAGCACGGCCTGCGTCATGAAGGCCTGGCTGGCGAGGTCGGGCGTGGCGGGCTTGACGCCGGCGCGTTCGCGGGCGAGCTGGTGCAGTTCGAACAGGCTGCCGTTGAGGATGCGCAGCAGCACCTCGGAGACGCGCTGGCGGTCCGACTCGGGCACGTCGCGGTCGATGAACTGCGACAACGCCGGCAGGCCGCCCTTGACCTCGTCGGCGGGTTTGTTCGCGGCGCCGGAGAACAGGCTGAGCGCGCGCTGGGCGGTCAGCTGCAGCTGCGGCGTCATCTGCGGCTGGTTGGCCGGCGTGGCGGACACGGCGTACGCGCGCGCGGCGGCGTCGCGCAGCGCGGGGTCGGCCAGTGCCTGGCGCAGGCGCAGCCAGCCGTCCAGCGCGCCGTTCTCGTCGGCCGGCATGCGCAGGTAGCGGAAGTTCTCGGCCGGCGTGTCGCGCACGCCGGCGAGGAAGAGCTTCTGCCCGTCCAGCTCGACGGGGTACATGTAGTTGTTGTACTCGCGGGCCTGGCCGGCGGCGTCGCGCAGCCGGTAGCTGAAGGACGGCCCGACGTTGTGCAGCGTCTTGGCGGTGCTGCTCTTGGCGCCGCTGCCCAGGTGCTTGCCCAGCGTGTCGGTCAGGTCGACCTTGCGCACGTCGGTGCCGCTGGCGGAGTCGTTGCTGAGGTTCTCGACGTTGATGACGCGCAGGCCGGCGAACTCCAGCGTCTGGTCACCAAATGCGGTCTTGTCGCCGACGCGGCCCTCGATCTGCACCGGCTTGCCGCCGATCAGCGGCAGCACCTTCAGCTGCAGCTTGGAGCCGCCGTCCTCGAAGCTGCTCTGGTAGATGGCCACGCCCTTGTGGATGACGGGCTCGTTGACCTTGACCGTCGCCTGGCGCTCGGCGCCGCCGTCGCGGATGACGATGTCGCTGGCAAAGCTCTTGGGCATGCCGGTGGGGTAGTAGTCGACGCTGAACTTCTTCAGCTCGACGTCGAAGGGCAGCTCCTGCAGCACGATGCCCTTGGGCAGCGTCAGCACGGCGGTGCCGGCGCGGCTGCCCTCGGGCACGAACAGGTTGCCGCGAAAGCTCGGGTTGCCGCTGCCCAGCCGGTACTCGGGCCTGACTTCCGCCGACGTGCCGGCGGAGCCGGTGTAGGCCTGCTTGCCCTGCGCCCACATCATCAGCTTGACCATGATGTCGCCGTCGAACAGGCCGCCCAGGCAGATCAGCACGATCGCCGAGTGCGCCGACAAGTAACCGATCTTGTTGGCCGCGCCGCGCCGCGCCGCGATCATGGTGCCGTGCTCGCGCTGCTGCACGCGGGCCTTCCAGCCCAAGGCGGTCAGCACCTGGCCGATCTCGGCCAGCGCCATCTGCGGGTTGCTGGGCAGCTCGCCAATGGCCTTGTGGTGGTGGGCCTGCAGCGACTGCTCGCGCACGCCTTCCTTGTAGCTCTTCAGGTCCGCGACGATCTTGGGCGCATTGCGGGCGATGCACAGGCTGGTCGACGTGACGAGGAAGGCCAGGATGAGCAGGAACCAGGGCGCGCTGTAGACGGTGTACAGGTCCAGCCGGCCGAACAGATCGGCCCAGAACGGCCCGAACTGGTTGACGTAGTTGCCCGCGGGCTCGCGCTGCTTGACGACGGTGCCGATGACCGAGGCGATGCAGATGACGCTGAGCAGCGAGATCGAGAAGCGCATGGACGCGAGCAGGTCCAGCAGTTCACGGGCAAGCGAGGGGCGGGGGGCAGCGGTGGACATCAGGTTGGGCAACAAAAAAGGCCGGTGGGGTTCACCGGCCTTCGTTCATCGAGGCTGTCGCTGCGTTCAGCGCAGGCCGGCGACGTAATCGGCAACGGCCTTGATTTCCTTGTCGTTCATCTTCGCAGCCACGGCCACCATCTGCGGCGAGTTGCCGCGGGTGCCGGCACGGAAGGCCACCATCTGCGCCTCGACGTAGTCGCCGTGCTGGCCGCCGATGCGCGGGTACTGGGCCGGGATGCCGGCGCCCGTGGGGCTGTGGCAGCCGGCGCAGGCCGGCACGTTGCGCTCGGCGATGCCGCCGCGGTAGATCTTCTCCCCCAACGCGACGCTGTCCTTGTTCTTCGCGAAGCCCGGCTTGGCGGTCTTGCTGGCGTAGAAGGCCGACACGTTGCGGATGTCTTCTTCCGACAGCGGCGCGGCCATGCCGCTCATGACGGCGTTCTTGCGCTTGCCGGCCTTGAACTCGGCCAGCTGCTTGGCGAGGTACTCGGGGTGCTGGCCGGCCAGGATGGGGTTGGCGGGGCTGCCGCGCGAACCGTCCGCCGTGTGGCAGGCGGCGCAAACTTGCGACGAGATCGTGCCGCCCTTGCCGAGGTCGGGCTTGGCCGGCGCGGCGGCAGGCTCGTTCGCGTGAGCCACGGTGGCCAGCAGCAGACTCGACAGGAGGAAGGCGACAGTCTTCATGGATTTATTCGGTTTCGTTGGGCGCAACCTCAGAATTTTACAATGCTGAATCACAGCGTCCGAACAAGCCATGACCGACACGATCCCCGAGGCCGAAGCCATCACCGAGAAGGTGGCCCTGGGCTGGACGCACACCACGCGTTTCCTGACCACCGCCAGCCAGCTCATCCACCTGCCCGCGACCGAGTTGCCGGAGATTGCCTTCGTCGGCCGCTCCAACGCCGGCAAGTCCACGGCGATCAACACGCTGGCCCAGCAGAAGCGCCTGGCCTTCGCGTCCAAGACGCCCGGCCGCACCCAGCACATCAACCTGTTCGAGCTGGGGCCCAAGGACGCGCCCGACGCGTTGTTCGCCGACCTGCCCGGCTATGGCTATGCGGCCGTCGCCAAGGCCGCCAAGCTGCGCTGGCAGAAGGTCATGGCCGACTACCTGGAGGTGCGGCGCAGCCTGTCCGGCGTCGTGCTGATGGTGGACTCCCGACTGGGGCTGACCGACCTGGACAAGCAGCTGCTGGAGTTCGTCGCGGCGCGCATCGCCACCGGTGAGATCAAGCTGCTGGTGCTGCTGACGAAGTCCGACAAGCTCAACCGCAAGGAGGCCGATGCGGCGCTGCGCGCGACGACCGAGTTCCTGGGCGGGCTGACGACCGACAGCTCGGACGTGGCCGTGACGCTGTTCTCGGCGCTGAAGAAGAGCGGCGTGGGCGACGTCGCGGTGACGCTGCGCGAGTGGGTGCTGGCCCATCGGCAGCGCGAGGCGGCGGCGTTGAGCGAGCCCGTCGTGCCCGTCACGCCCGCGGCCTGAGGCTTGGGGCTCAGCCGCCGTCCAAGTCGCTCATCAGCGTGTCGACGGCGCGCTGCACGACGCTGTCATCTTCCAGCGCCGTGATGAGGCCGTTGGCCAGCAGGGCTTCGAGCGCCTTGCGCGTCAGCGGCAGGCGCTCGTCGGACTCGCGGCCGACGAAGAGCAGGAACTGGCGGCCCTCGCTGATCCAGGCGATCTGCGTGGTGTGCCAGTCGCCCTGGATGAAGAGGTGGAACCAGCGGCCGATCTGCAGGCCATCGATCCAGCGCTGCAGTGCGGCGCGGGCGTCCGGCGAGTCGTCTTCGTTGTAGAGCTGCACCGGCACCGTCGGCAGCTCGCCGCGGTCGACGTCGGCGCTGAGCCAGTGCGAGGGCACCTGCGAATCGCGCTCTTCCATCAGGCGCTTGACGATCTCGTCCGCCGACGCGGGCGCGGCGCTGCCGGCGGGCGTGGCGGCGGGCAGCGGCGGCGAGGGGCGGCGCTCGGACGGGTCCTGCGCCGGCAGGCCGCGCAGCAGGCGGGCGTGCTGGGCCATCAGCTCGCTGAGCGGCGGCTCGCGCTTGACCTCGGGCAGCTGGATGCTGTCGCAGCCGGCGACGAGGCGCTCGATCAGCACCGGCAGGCGCATGCGCAGCGCCTCGCGGTCGGCCATGTCGCGCGGTGTCGTGAGGCTGTCCAGCACGGCGTCGACGAGTTCCATCGCGGCGCTGGCCTCCAGCGAGTCGCGGCCGTGGCGCACCATGGCCGTGACGATGACGTCGACCCACGACGTCTGCAGGAAGCGGTGCATGCGCGGCCCCAGCGGTGCGCCGGCGATCTGGTGGTCGATCTGCTCGCGCAGCAGCTCGCGCCAGTCGTTGCGCAGGTGCTCGCGCTCCAGCGCGGCCAGCGCGACGGCGTTGCGCTCGCTGCTCTGGCGCGCCTGCTGGTCGATGCGCGCGTCCACGCGGGCCAGCACCTGCTGGAACAGCGCCGCGGTCGGCGTCGGTGCGTCGACCAGCAGCTGGGCCTCGCCTTCCATGAAGCGCAGGAAGTCGACGAGGCGCTCGTCATCGGCGCGCTCGAAGGCCATGCCGTGGCCGGCGACGCGGTTCAGCAGCGCCCAGGTCGGGTGGTCCTGGCGGCGCAGCAGCGTCGTGTCGCTGCGCGCCAGGCGCACGACGGCGATCTGCAGCCGCGCGAGCAAGGCCTTCAAGGGCGGCAGCAGGCGTGGGTCGGCGAGGATCTGGTCGTAGAGCCGGCTCAGCATGTCCGGGCCGGTCGTGCGCACGAAGGGCGCCGGCGCCTGCGGGTCGCGCGGCTGCACGGCGGCACCCAGGCCCTGGGGCCGCGAGTTCACGGCGTCGACGCGGCGCGACAGGCTGTCCAGCGTGCCATGGTTGGTCGGACGCGTGCCGATGCCGCGCGCGGCGGCCAGCCGCTGGTGGGCCAGCGGATCGGTCTGCGCGTGGCCGTGCGAGGCCACCATGTCGCTGATCTCCGCGGCCTTCAGCGCGGCGCAGGCCTGGGTGTATTGGCGGTGCAAGGCCTTGGCCAACGGCGTGGCCGCTACGCGCATCAGCTCGTACTGCGCCTGGGCGGCCAGCGGGCTGGCGGCCAGCGCATGGTGCAGCGCGTGGGCGTACAGGGCAGGGCGCAGCGGGTTGTCGCGTTCGCGGGCACGGGCGGTGCCGCGCAGCGCGGCGTAGAAGTTGCCTAGCTGGTGCAGCTCGGCCCGGCTCAGCTCCTCGGCCGTGTGGGCCACATGGGCGATGGCCACGTCCTGCAGGGCCTGGTGCTCGTCGACGAGGCTGAGGCTTTCCAGGCCGCCGAGCTGCAGCGCCGAGCGGTTCAGCGCGTCTTCGCCGCGGCGGCCCGCCTGCAACAGCTCGATGAGCTTGCCTTCGAAGTCGGCCGCGAAGCTCGCGCGCACCTTGCGCCAGCCTTCCCGCAGCGGGTAATGCTGGGGCTGGGCATCGAGTTCGTCCTGCACGACGTTCAGCAGCTCGCGGGCCAGCGGGCCGGCCTCGGTCAGCGCGTGGTCAAGCAGGTCGTGGGGATGCAGGCTGGAGGACATGGACGCGGGAAGACAACGAGCCTGGATTATCTGGCGCCAAGCTGGTGCGCCTTGGCGTGTTGCCCTCTCTTACCTCCCCCTGATCCGCATGGCAAACGCCGCAGTCCAGAACCTTTTCACGCTTTTCGGGCTTGACCGAGGTCGTTGACGGCATGATGCGCGCGGTCCTGGCTCCCGAACCGCCCATGAAGCACCTCCTTGGTTTCAGCCTTGCCTGCGCTAGCGCGCTGGCGCAGGCCGACGACGCCGCGCCCAAGCGCCCTGACCTGCCGTTGTGGGAGCTGGGCGTTGCCGCCGGCGTGTTGTCACAGCAGGCTTACCCGGGCGCCAACGAGCAGGTGCGGCGCACGCCGGTGCTGCCCTACGTCGTCTACCGGGGCAAGGTGCTGCGGGCCGACGACGAGGGCGCGGGCCTGCGGGCCGTGCGCACCGAGAGCTTCGAGCTGGACGTCTCGTTTGCCGGCTCGCTGAGTTCCGGCGGCAAGTCGCTGCGGGCGCGCGAGGGCATGCCGCGTCTGCCCACGCTGGTCGAGTTCGGGCCCGTGGCGCGCTGGTTCCTGAACGGCCGCGAGGCTGCCGACCGCTTCAGCCTGGAGCTGCCGCTGCGCGGCGTGTTCGAGGCGCGCGACCTGCGCCGGCACCGTGGCATGAGCCTGGAGCCCGAGCTGAGCCTGGACCGCCGCGGCAAGGGCGGGTGGGGCTACGGCCTCAGCGCCGGCCTGTTGTTCGGCGACAGCAGGCTCGGGTCGACCTACTACGCCGTCGCGCCCGGCGAGGTGTTGCCGGACCGACCGGCGTACGAGGCAAAGGCCGGGTTGATCGCGTGGCGACTGAAGGGCGGCGTGTCGCGCCAGTTGACGCCGGACCTGCGCCTGTTCGCCTTCGGTCGCGTCGACAGCGTCGCCGGCGCGGCCAATCGTGCGAGCCCGCTGGTGCGGCAGACGACCGGCGCCAGCATCGGCATCGGCCTGACCTACACACTCATGCGCTCGTCGGCACGCGCCAGCGACTGATTTCGCAGAGGCAAAAGAAAAGGGGCTGCTTGCGCAGCCCCTTCGTGTGTCAGCGACGGGTGTGTCGCCGGCGCGGACTTACATGTCCATGCCGCCCATGCCACCCATGCCGCCCATGCCACCAGGCATGCCGCCGCCGGCAGCTTCTTCCTTCGGCGACTCGGCAACCATGGCTTCGGTCGTCAGCATCAGCGACGCGACGGAGGCAGCGTTCTGCAGGGCAGTGCGCGTCACCTTGGTCGGGTCCAGGATGCCCATTTCGATCATGTCGCCATAGGTATCGTTGGCGGCATTGAAGCCGTAGTTGCCCGAGCCGGCCAGCACGGCGTTGACGACGACGGAGGCTTCGCCACCGGCGTTGTAGACGATCTCGCGCAGCGGTGCTTCGATGGCGCGCAGGACCAGCTTGATGCCAGCGTCTTGATCAGCGTTGTCGCCCTTGATGGCGCCAGCGGCTTGCTTG
Source organism: Roseateles sp. P1_C6 (assembly GCF_056406315.1). Taxonomy (NCBI): domain Bacteria; kingdom Pseudomonadati; phylum Pseudomonadota; class Betaproteobacteria; order Burkholderiales; family Sphaerotilaceae; genus Roseateles; species Roseateles sp. P1_C6. The sequence continues at coordinate 27,205 of NZ_JBFUAK010000005.1, read as the reverse complement.
GCGCGCAGCAGCGCGACGCCGCCACCAGCCACGATGCCTTCTTCAACGGCAGCACGCGTGGCGTGCAGCGCGTCTTCGACACGGGCCTTCTTTTCCTTCATCTCGACTTCGGTGGCAGCACCGACCTTGATGACGGCCACGCCGCCGGCCAGCTTGGCCACGCGCTCTTGCAGCTTCTCGCGGTCGTAGTCGCTGGTGGCTTCCTCGATCTGGATGCGCACTTGCTTGACGCGGGCTTCGATGTCGCCCGCAGCACCGGCGCCGTCGATGATGGTGGTGTTTTCCTTGCCCACTTCGACGCGCTTGGCCTGGCCCAGGTCGGCCAGCGTGACCTTCTCGAGCGTCAGGCCGACTTCTTCGGCGATGACCTTGCCGCCCGTCAGGATGGCGATGTCTTCCAGCATGGCCTTGCGACGGTCACCGAAGCCGGGCGCCTTGACTGCGACGACCTTCAGGATGCCGCGGATGGTGTTGACCACCAGCGTCGCCAGGGCTTCGCCTTCGACTTCTTCGGCAATGATCAGCAGCGGGCGGCCGGCCTTGGCCACTTGCTCCAGCGTGGGCAGCAGGTCGCGGATGTTCGAGATCTTCTTGTCGAACAGCAGGACAAAGGGGTTGTCCAGCAGCGCGGCTTGCTTCTCGGGGTTGTTGATGAAGTAGGGCGACAGGTAGCCGCGGTCGAACTGCATGCCTTCGACGACGTCCAGCTCGCTGTCCAGGCTCTTGCCGTCTTCGACGGTGATGACGCCTTCCTTGCCGACCTTGTCCATCGCTTCAGCAATGATGCGGCCCACTTCCACGTCGCTGTTGGCCGAGATCGTGCCGACCTGGGCGATTTCCTTGGAGGTGGTGGTGGCCTTGGAGGCCTTCTTCAGCTCGGCGACCAGGGCAGTGACCGCCTTGTCGATGCCGCGCTTCAGGTCCATCGGGTTCATGCCGGCGGCCACGTACTTCATGCCTTCGCGGACGATGGCTTGTGCCAGCACCGTGGCGGTCGTGGTGCCGTCACCGGCGTTGTCAGACGTCTTGGAAGCGACTTCCTTGACCATCTGCGCGCCCATGTTCTGCAGCTTGTCCTTCAGCTCGATTTCCTTGGCCACGGACACGCCGTCCTTGGTCACGGTGGGAGCGCCGAACGAGCGCTCGAGCACGACATTGCGGCCCTTGGGGCCCAGGGTCACCTTGACCGCATTGGCCAGGATGTTCACGCCTTCGACCATGCGGGCACGCGCCTCGCCGCCAAAGATCACGTCTTTTGCTGCCATTTGAATTCTCCGGTTCTCTAAATTGGGGTCAGAGTCGATTTATCGACGCCGAATTCAGCGAGGGCAGAGCAGCAGGTCGTGCCGGGCTGCCCTCAAGCCATCACTTCTGGACGACGGCGAAGAGGTCTTCTTCGCGCATGACCAGCAGTTCCTCGCCGTCGACCTTGACGGTCTGACCCGAGTACTTGCCGAACAGCACGCGGTCGCCGACGGCGACGTTCAGGGTGATGAAGTCACCCTTGTCGTTGCGCTTGCCCGGGCCGACGGCCAGGACTTCACCCTGGTCGGGCTTCTCGGCGGCGTTGTCGGGGATGACGATGCCGGAGGCGGTCTTGGTTTCCTGTTCCAGGCGGCGAACGATCACGCGATCGTGCAAGGGGCGCAGCTTCATGGGTTCTCCTTCAGAGTTTGAACTGCAGCGGCCGCATGCTCCCTGAGCCTCGGCCGCCGAAAAAACGGGGCCGAATCATCGGCCCGATTTCGTTAGCACTCGAATGCGTTGAGTGCTAGCAGCCTCGCATTATAAGGACGATGCGTGTCGATTCAAGCGCTTGGTCCTGCTCCCAACCCGCGCGCGCTCGGCGGCCGTCGTGAGGGCGAAGTCAACCGGGGTTTTGCCTCACAAATCACGGCAACGTCCGCTCGTTCGCCGCCCAGAATGCGTGGGCGAAGGTGATTTCTGCTGAAATTTCAGGTCGTTTCATCCGCCACCGCCCGCAGTCGAGACAACTTCAGCCCCGGGCGCCCGCTGCTAACAACAACCAAGGCTGCCTCAATGAAGTTTTTGTCCAACATGCGCATCGGACAACGTCTTGCCGCCGGTTTCACGGTGGTCACGGCCTGCCTGATCGCGATCACCTTGCTGGGCTACTTCGGCATCCAGACTTTGAACGGCGAGATCAGCCAGCTGATCAGCAGCGACTACAAGGCGGTCGCGCTGGCCAACCGGGCCAAGGCCGAGCTGGGCGACGCGTCGCGCAGCATGATGACGACGCTCATCATGACCGGCGAGGAGCAGATCAAGAAGGAGCTGGACACGGTCGCCACGCTCATGACGGCTCATGAGAAGACCATGACCGAGCTGAAGCCCCTGCTGACCGACGAGGCCAGCCAGGAACAGCTCAAGCTGGTCGAGGAGGCGCGCGCGAAGTTCATGGCGGGCCAGGCCGCCTTCGTGAAGACCGTCGCTTCGGGCGACACCGAAGGCGCGCCGCTGAAGTACCAGTTCTCGGTGCGCGCCGCCCAGGGCAAGTACATGGCGGCCCTGGACAAGCTGGTCCAGACCCGCAACGCCGCGATGGAAGAAGCCGGGCAGAAGTCCAATGGCGTCGCGCGCAAGACGGCACTGCTGCTGGCCGCCCTGGCCGTCGCCGCCATCGCGGCCAGCGTGCTGACCGGCGTGCTGATCACCCGCGGCATCGTCGTGCCGCTGCGCGGCGCCGTCAGCGTGGCGCGCAAGGTCGCGTCCGGCAACCTGACCAGCGAAATCGAGGTGCGCAGCCGCGACGAGACGGGCGACCTGATGCAGGCGCTGTCGGACATGAACGAGAGCCTCAAGGGCATCGTGGGCCGCGTGCGCGAGGGCACGGAGTCCATCGCGTCGGCGTCCAGCGAGATCGCCAGCGGCAACCTCGACCTGTCGGTGCGCACCGAGGCGCAGGCCGCGTCGCTGGAGCAGACGCTGTCGGCGATGAAGACGCTGACCGATGCCGTGCAGCAGAACGCGCAGAACGCGCAGCAGGCCAACCAGCTCGCGCAGGCCGCGTCGACCGTGGCCGTGGAGGGCGGCACCGTCGTTGCCAAGGTCGTCACGACCATGGGCTCGATCGACGCCTCGTCCAAGAAGATCGTCGACATCATCAGCGTCATCGACGGCATCGCCTTCCAGACCAACATCCTGGCGCTGAACGCGGCCGTGGAGGCCGCACGGGCCGGCGAGCAGGGGCGCGGCTTCGCGGTCGTCGCCGGCGAGGTGCGGTCACTGGCGGGCCGCAGCGCCGACGCGGCCAAGGAGATCAAGCGCCTGATCGGCGACTCGGTCGAGAAGGTGGCCCTGGGCAGCCAGCTCGTGGCCCAGGCGGGCAACACGATGCAAGGCGTGGTGGCGAGCGTGCAACGGATGACCGACATCATGGGGGAGATCACGCACGCCAGTGCCGAACAGAGCTCCGGCATCGAGCGCGTCACGCATACCATCCACGACATGGACAAGAGCACGCAGCAAAACGCCGCACTGGTGGAGCAAGCCGCCGCCGCTGCCGACTCGCTGCGCGCCCAGGCCCATGGTCTCGAAGAAGTCGTCAGCCTCTTCAAGCTCGAGGCGGCGCACTGACCCCACCCCCCAAAAGATCAGGAGACTGCATGAAGACGCATACCGCCAAATGCTGGATTGCCGGCTTGGGCTTGGCCCTCGGTCTGGGCGGCGCTGCACAGGCCATCGAGGTCGGCGGCCTGAAGTTCGACGACACCGCCAAGGTCGGCGGCAAGGAGCTCAAGGTCAACGGCGCCGGTATTCGCACGCGCATCGTCATCAAGGTCTACGCGCTGGTGCTGTACCTGCCCGAGAAGAAGGACACCGCAGCCGGCGTGCTGGAGAGCACCGGCCCGCGTCGCTTCAGCCTGGGCCTGCTGCGCGAGGTGACGGGTGACGAGCTGGGCCAGGCCTTCATGGCCGGCATCACGGCCAACACCGACAAGGCCGAGCGTTCCAAGTTCGTCAACCAGCTCGCCCAGTTCGGCGAGGCCTTCGTCAACATCCCGCAGGGCAAGAAGGGCGACGTCATCACCGTGGACTGGATTCCCGACACCGGCACCGTGATGACGCTGAACGGCAAGCCCATCGGCGAGCCGATGAAGGATCTGGCGTTCTACAACGCCATCCTGAAGATCTGGCTGGGGGACAAGCCGGTCGACTCATCGCTCAAGCCGCAACTGCTGGGCAAGGGCTGACCCGCTCATGTGCCATGCACCGCGCCACGCCGCTGATGCGACGTGGCGCGATTTGTCTTTTCGCGGCCGACCGCTAACTGCAATCATTGCATCTTGAGCCGCAAGCCTTCCTCCTCGCTGTTTGCCGCGCTGGCCTTGGGCGCCAGCATCGGCCTGCTGCTGCCCGCGCTCATCGTCGGCGGCCTGTTCATCGGCCTGCGCGAGGCCAACGTGGCCCAGCAGGCGCTGCAGCGCGACCTGGACGCCAAGCTCGACGTGCTGGCCAGCAGCCTGCCGGAGCTGTTGTGGAACCTGGACGCCGTCGCCGCGCGCGAGGTCGTGTCGGCCATCGTCAAGTCGCCCGAGGTCGTGCGCGTCAGCGTCAGCGATGCGTCGCAAGGCCTGCCCTTCATCGAGAACCACCTGCCCGAGCGGCGCCTGGGCCAGACGCTGACCGGCGAACGCGACATCCTGCGCGGCGCCACGCGCATCGGCCACATCCAGATCGAGATCGACGACCACCTCAGCACGACGGCCGTGCTGCGCCAGCGCTGGCTCTACGGCGCCACCGTCGGCGGCCAGCTGCTGGTGTCGCTGGCCCTGGTGCTGTGGCTCTTGAACTCGCGCCTGTTCCGCCCACTGCGCGAGCTGGGCGACTTCGCCAACGACCTGGCCGGCGGCCGCTTCAGCGCCAAGCTGGAACACAAGCGCCAGGACGAGATCGGCCTGCTGGGCGGCCATCTGGAACACATGCGCGACGCGCTGCAGCAGCAGTTCGACGCGCAGCGCAGCCTCATCGAGCGGCTGCGCGGCATGGCCGAGACGGTGCCCGGTGTCGTCTACCAGCTGCGCCTGGCCGTCAACGGCGAGTTCTCGTTCGCCTACGTCAGCGAGGCGGTGCGCGAGTACTTCCTGCTGGGCAGCGCCGAACTGGGCCGCAGCGCGGCGGCCTGGTTCGAGCGCATCCACGCCGATGACCGCGCCGCCGTGCGCGAGAGCCTGCTGGCGTCGGCGCGCAACCTCAGCCCCTGGCAGCAGGAGTTCCGCACGCCGCAGGCCGACGGCAGCGAGCGCTGGATCTACGGCAACGCCATCGCACAACGCGAGGCCGACGGCAGCGTGTTGTGGCATGGCTTCCTGACCGACATCTCGCGCCAACGCCGCGACCAGCTCGAACTGGAGCGCTACCGCCACCACCTCGAGGAGCTCGTCGAGGCGCGCACCGCCGAACTGGCCGAGGCCACGCAGGCCGCGCAGGCGGCCAACCTGGCCAAGAGCGCCTTCCTGGCCAACATGAGCCACGAGATCCGCACGCCGATGAACGCCATCATCGGCCTGACCTACCTGGCCCAGAGCGACACCATCGAGCCCGAGCAGCAGCACCGGTTGCAGAAGGTGGCCAACGCGGCCGAACACCTGCTCAGCGTCATCAACAACGTGCTGGACTTCTCCAAGATCGAGGCCGGCAAGGTGCAGCTGGAGCGACGGGAGTTCACCGTCGAAGAGGTGCTGGACAACATCGCCAACATGACGACGCAGTCGGCCGCAGCCAAGCGGCTGCGTGTCGAGACCGACATCGCGCCGGCGCTGCGCGGCCGCACGCTGCTGGGCGACCCGCAGCGCATCTCCGAACTCCTGCTGAACTTTGCCGGCAACGCCGTCAAGTTCACCGAGAGTGGCTTCGTGCGCCTGGCCGCGCGGCTGGATGGCGAAGCCAGCGGCGAGCGGCTGCCACTGCGTTTCGAGGTACAGGACAGCGGCATCGGCATCGACCCCGAGGCGCAGCAGCGCCTGTTCCGCGACTTCGAGCAGGCCGACAGCTCGACGACACGCCGCTATGGCGGCACCGGCCTGGGCCTGGCAATCTGCCGGCGCCTGGCCGAGCTGATGGGCGGGCGCGTCGGTGTGGACAGCACCCTTGGCCGCGGCAGCAACTTCTGGTTCGCGCTGACCGTGGAGGCCATGTCGCCAACGCAGATCACGCCGGCCGCGGCGCCGCGGCCTCATTCTGCCCGCGAGCGCCTCGCCGAACTGGCCCGCAACCACCCGCGCCGCCTGCTGCTGGCCGAGGACAACCCCGTCAACCAGGAGGTCGCCGTCGCGCTGATCGGCAGCGCCGGCCTGGCGGTGGACGTCGCCGCGGACGGCCAGCAGGCCATCGACATGGTCAAGGCCGGCGACTACGCGCTGGTGTTGATGGACGTACAGATGCCCGTCATGGACGGCCTTGACGCGACGCGCGCGATCCGTGCGCTGCCGCAGGGCGCCGCGCTGCCCATCCTGGCGATGACGGCCAACGCCTTCGACGAGGAGCGCCAGCGCTGCCTGGACGCCGGCATGGACGACCACGTCGCCAAGCCGGTCGTTGCCGAGCAGCTGTTCGCGACGCTGCACGACTGGTTGTCGGGCGCCCGAAAAAGAGCCTGAGACCCACGCCGCGTTCTTCGGGCCGAGGATCCCTTGGTTACTGCGATTCCTTGATCAGCCGACCCGAGCCGGCCTGCAGCGGCCGCGCGTTCATCGGGTAAAGGCGGGCGAACACGCCGATCTGCTGGGCCGTCAGCGTCACTGTCTGGCGCATGACCATCCACAGCACCCCCTCGCTGCAGGGCGGTGTCGTCAGTGAGCCCATGTAGGTGTAGTAGCCGCGCTCGGCCGGCAGCAGCTGGTTCAGGTCGATCTGCGCCTGCGCCGCCACGGCCTCGCCCTTTTCCAGCGGCAGATTGGCCCAGACCGTCTGCACCAGCGGCTGCGGCTTGTTGTCGGGCCCGCGCTCCAGCAGCACGGCGACGACGGCAAGCCGCCCCTGCGCGTCCTTGTGCACCAGGTGGGCCACCATGTCGAACTGGCGGCCGTTGACGCGCTCCTCGCTGGGTCGGTGGAAGTGGAACTGCACCAGCTCGTAGCGCCGCCCCATGACCGTGAGGCCGTTGCCGGGCGCCACGTTGACCTGCACCGTGTGGCCGTTGTCCAGCACCGAGAAGCTGCTGCTGCGGTAGTCGAAGCCGATCTTTTCCTGGTCGACGGCGATGCCCTCGCGGATGTCGATGGGGCTCTGGCGCAGGCCGACCGCGCACAGCTTGTTCTCCGGCGCCAGCTCCGCCCAGCGCTCCGGGCCGATGTCGCCCGCATAGCCCCAGTGCACTGGCTTGCCGGCCTCGGCCTTGGCTGGCTTGGCCGGTCGTGCGGCGGGCTTGGCGGTGGCGGTGGCCGTCCCCTCGCCCTTGGTCGCCAAACGCTCCGCCAGGCGCTGGCGCAGTGCCTGCACGGGTTCTCCGGAGTCCTGCGCCTGCGCGGCCGACGTGGCCAGCAGCAGCGCGCCGATCAGCCAACGCTTCTTCATCATCCCAATGATTTCGGCGCTTGGGCCGCCAGCTTAAGCGGGGATGGAGCGCCTGACGCCATACCAGGCCACCAGGCCCACCAGCATCAGCGCCCCCGACGTGACGGCCAGCGCCACGGTCGAGTGCATGACCAGCGGCACCAGCAGGCCGGCGACCAGGCCGTTGGCCGCCGAGCCTATGCAGGCCTGCAGCGACGACGCCATGCCGCGGCGTTCGGGCACCTGGTCCAGCACGAGCAGCGTGACGACCGGCACCATCATGGCCCAGCCGAAGGCGAACAAGCCCACCATGGGCAGCGCCCAGAAGGCGCTCAGCGGTGCGAACAGGTTGAGCGCGATGTTGAGCACCGACACCGCCAGCATGATGCGAAAGCCCCGCATGATCTGGCGCTTGGCCGACATCTTGCCGGCCAGCCGGCCGCTGACCGCGGCGCCGGCCATGATGCCGCCGATGGAGCACAGGAAGAACCAGAAGAACTGCTGCGGCGCGAAGTGCAGGTGCTCGCCGAGAAACACCGGCGTGGCCAGCACGTAGAGGAACATGCCGTTGAACGGGATGCCGCTGGCCAGCACCAGCAGCATGAACTTGGGGCTGCTGCACAGCCGCCAGTACTCGCGCATCAGCGCGCCCACCTTGAAGGGCTGCACCATGTTCGCGTGCAGCGTCTCCGGCAGCAACTTCCAGTTCGACACGAACAGCGCGGCGCCGACGAAGGTCAGGAACCAGAAGATCGAGTGCCAGTCGGCATGCACGAACAGGAAGCCGCCCACCATGGGCGCGATGGCCGGCGCGACGCCAAAGAAGAGGGTCACCTGCGACATCACGCGCTGCGCGTCGGCGGGCGGGAACATGTCGCGGATGATGGCCCGCGACACGACGATGCCGGCGCCCGCCGACATGCCTTGCACGGTGCGCCAGAAGACGAGCTGGCCGATCGAGCCGGCCAGCGCGCAGCCCACGCTGGCCGCGGTGAACACGGCCAGGCCGATCAGCACGACAGGCCGCCGGCCGAAGCAGTCCGACAGCGCGCCGTGGAAGAGATTCATGACGGCGAAACCGAGCAGATAGGCAGACAGCGTCTGCTGCATCTGCACCGGCGTCGCGTCCAGCGCCGCAGCGATGCCGGAGAAGGCCGGCAGGTAGGTGTCGATGGAGAAGGGCCCGACCATGGCCAAACAGGCCAACAGCACGGACAGGGCCCAGCGGGGCGCGCGCCAGAGGCGGCTGGCGTCAGGATTCATCGAGGGGGCTCGGGTGGACGGTCAGCCGCGGGCTTGCGGCTGCCGGCCAGTGTATCGAGCCGCCTCGACGGCCGCAGGCCTCAGCTGATGAAGCCGTGGCGCGGCTGGGCCGTCTTGAACTGCGCGATGACGTCCAGCAGGCCGGCCGCCTGCTGCTGCAGGCTCTCGGCCGCGGCGGCACTCTGCTCGACGAGGGCGGCGTTCTGCTGCGTGCCCTGGTCGATGGACGCGACCGACTGGTTGACCTGGCCGATGCCGCTGCTCTGCTCGGTGGCGGAGGCGTTGATCTCAGCCATCAGGTCCGTCATGCGGCGCACCTGGTTGACGATGTCGCCCATGGTCGCGCCGGCCTCGCCGACGAGCTGGCTGCCCGCCTCGACCTTCTCGACGCTGGCGCCGATCAAGCCCTTGATCTCACGTGCCGCCTGCGCGCTGCGCTGGGCCAGCGCCCGCACCTCGCCGGCCACGACAGCAAAGCCGCGGCCTTGCTCGCCGGCCCGCGCCGCTTCCACGGCCGCATTCAATGCCAGGATGTTGGTCTGGAAGGCGATGCCGTCGATGGTGCCGATGATGTCGGCGATCTTGCGGCTGGAATCGCTGATCTCGCCCATGGTCGTGACGACGCGCTGCACGACGTCGCCGCCGCGGCCCGCCACCTCGGTCGCCGCGCTGGCCAGCTGGCTGGCCTGGCGCGAGCTCTCGGCCGTCTGCTGCACGGTGGACGTCATCTGCTGCATGGACGCCGCCGTCTGCTGCAGGGCACTGGCCTGTTGCTCGGTGCGGCTGGACAGGTCGTGGTTGCCGCTGGCGATCTCCTGCGATGCCGTGGAGATGCTGTCTGCCGACTGGCGCACGCGGCCGACCATGTCGACCAGGCCGTCGTTCATGCGCTTGAGCGCGCCCAGCAGCTGGCCGGTCTCGTCTTCGCTGTCGATGACGATGTTGGAGCTCAGGTCGCCCGAAGCAACGGCCTCGGCCAGGTGCACGGCGCGCTGCAGTGGGCGCGTGATGGCATTGCTCAAGGCCCAGCCCAGCAGCACGGCGGCGGCCACGGCCGCAAGGCTGACGCCCACCATCAGGAGGCGGTCGTTGCCGTAGGCGCCTTCGGCCTGCTGCACGCGCAGCTGCGCCTGCTGTTGCTCGTAGCCGATGTAGTCGCTGGTCGCCTTCAGCAGTGCCGCCAGCAGCGGCCGGCATTCGGCATTCATCTTGGTGATGGCCTCGTCGCGCTTGCCCTCCAGGGCCATGCCCACGATGGCCAGCGCCACCGGGCCGTACTGCGCCTCGACGCGCTCCATCTCGCCCACCAGCGCGGCGTCGCGATCGCCCAGATCGCCTGCCTTGGCCAGGGACTGCTTGAGCTTGGCCAGGGACTGCTGCATGTCTTCGTGCGCCTTGACGACGGCCACTTTCTCGACATCGCGGTCGGCCGGCACCGTCACCAGCACCAGATTGCGCGCCGCGATGGCCCGCCGCGCCGCGGCACTGCTGACCGCGTTGGCCAGGCTCTCGCGCTCGCCCACGCCTTCCAGGTAGCCGGTGAAGCGCCCGTTGGAGCGGCTCAGCGAGTTCAAGGCCAGGCCCGACACCAGCAGCACGACGGCCGCCAGCAGCGCAAAACCAAGCATCAGCTTGGACCGCAAACGCAGATTGCTCAACTTCATTGCAACACTCCCCTTAGGCACGGCCCGGTGCTGTATCCAGCACTCGATTCGGGCAGATCGAGTGCCGCAGGATCTCTAATTTGGTTGACCGAAATCGATATCACAAGGCCATCGGACAGGCACGTTGTGATTTACAGCCGGAACGGTGGGCAGCGGCTCATGCCGCATGTCTCAGAGGGAAAAAACGTTTGCTGGCGCGACTCGCCAAGCAGAACAGGGGCTCGCACGGCACCGCCTTTGGCGCCGGCTCTGACTTGAGCCAGAACTCGATCCACGCTTGTCTGGGATCATTTTTCTTCTCCCTGCCGGGTGCTGCGCCCGCGGCTGACCTGAATGTCGTCGATACGGCGATGCTGCGCCAAACCTAACACCATGACAACGTGAAATCTAGCCGTCGCCGGCGCGCTTGGCCAGCAGGGAAAGGTAGAAGAAAGAAAAAGTGAAGCAAGCCGATAGGCCGGATTCTGTGCACCGCCCTGGCCTTGCGGTTCAGGCGGCGTGACCGCCATTCCTCTGGGCCGGGCATCACTGCCCGGCTCGGTGCCACCTACCCGCCAGCTCTGCGAGCCGCATCAACGCTGGCCTACTTGGTGTTGCTGCGCGTAGAGATTGCCCGTTTCACCTCTGTCGGGCCGAAGCTCGACAGAACTCGTCTCTGTTGCTCTGATCCTCGGCTTTCGCCGGGCGGCCGTTAGCCGCTACGCTGCTCTGTGCAGTCCGGACCTTCCTCCAGGGCCATGTTTCCATGCTTGCCCCAGCGGCGGTCTGGCTTGCTTCACGGTGCGGAGTATCGCAGCTGCGGGCATGCGCCTTGCCGCGCAGCGCGTCCACCTCGGAGACCCGCATGACTTCACCCGTGAGAACCGGCCAGGCGCTGACGATGGGGCGCGACGAGTTCGGCGCGCGTTTCCGGCAGCGCTTCCTCGACCCGGCCTATGACGCGGAGCGCGCCGCGCTCGCTAGGCTGGAGCAGATCGCGTGGGAGGCATTCGACGAGGGCCGCAAGGCGCCCCTCACCGTCAAGGCCGGCCCGGGCTTTGCCGACCCCGGCTACGACTTGTCGCGCGAATGGCGCGACTTGAGCGAACGCTTGCGTGATGCCCAGGCGCAGTGGGCCGACCGCGCCACGCCGTCGCGCGTGCTGCTCATCAACGCATCGCCGCGCAACGACGGCAGCTGCCCCGGCGAGATGTCCAAGACCTGGCGCATGACGCAGATGGCGCGCACCGTCTGTGAGGCCGAGGGCATGGCGGTCGACGTGCTGGACCTGAGTCGCGTGACGTCGGACTACGACCGCCACATCCACCCGTGCAAGGGCTGCGTGTCCACCGCCATGCCGCTGTGCCACTGGCCGTGCAGTTGCTATCCCAACCATGCGTCGGGCCAGACCAACGATTGGATGGCCGAGATCTACGAGCAATGGGTGCGCGCCCACGGCGTGCTGCTGCTGACGCCCGTGCACTGGTACCAGGCCACCAGCCCCCTGAAGCTGATGATGGACCGCCTGGTCTGTGCCGACGGCGGCAACCCCGACCCGACCACCACGCAGGGCAAGAAGGCCGAGCTGGCGCGTGCGATGGAGCTGAAAGGCTGGGGCTATCCCAAGCATCTGGCCGGCCGCGTCTATGGCCTGGTCGTGCATGGCGACGTGGCCGGCATCGACGGCACGCGCCGCGCGCTGTCGGACTGGCTGCACTGGATGGGCCTGCTGGACGCGGGCTTCGGCGCACAGCTGGACCGCTACATCGGCTATTACGAACCCTATGCGACCAGCCACGACGCGCTGGATGCCGACGAGGCCGTGCAGCAAGAGGTGAAGCGAGCCGCGCGTGCGGTGGCGCGCAGCGTGGGCCTGATGCGCGAAGGCCGCATGCAGCACGGTGACGACCAGCTGCCCAGGCCCCGCATCAAGTAGGTCGCTGGCACACTGTTCCCCATCACGCGAACAGGAGATCCCGATGAAAGCCGCCAGCATCCTCGACACCATCGGCAACACGCCGCACATCCGCCTGCAGCGCCTGTTTGCCGGCCACGAGGTCTGGGTCAAGTCCGAGCGCGCCAACCCGGGCGGTTCGATCAAGGACCGCATCGCGCTGTCCATGATCGAGGACGCCGAAGCGCGCGGCCTGCTCAAGCCCGGCGGCACCATCATCGAGCCCACCTCCGGCAACACCGGCGTGGGCCTGGCGATGGTGGCCGCCGTCAAGGGCTACAAGCTCATCCTGGTCATGCCCGACAGCATGAGCATCGAGCGCCGCCGGCTGATGCTCGCCTATGGGGCGTCATTCGATCTGACACCGCGCGAGAAGGGCATGAAGGGCGCCATCGCCCGCGCCCGCGAGCTGCTGGAGCAGCACCCCGGCTCGTGGATGCCGCAGCAGTTCGAGAACGCGGCCAACCCGGCCATCCACGTGAAGGCGACGGCGCAGGAGATCCTGGCCGACTTCCCCGATGGCCTGGATGCGCTGATCACCGGCGTGGGCACCGGCGGCCACATCACCGGCTGTGCGCAGGTGCTGAAGGCCGCCTGGCCGCAGCTCAAGGTCTATGCGGTCGAGCCCAGCGCGTCGCCGGTCATCAGCGGCGGCCAGCCCAGCCCGCATCCCATCCAGGGCATTGGCGCGGGCTTCATCCCGGCGGTGCTGGACACGGCGCTGCTGGACGGCGTCATCCAGGTCGACGCCGAGGCCGCGCGAGAGTACGCGCGCCGCAGCGCCCGCGAAGAAGGCTTGCTCGTGGGCATCTCCAGCGGCGCGACGCTCGCCGCCATTGCGCAAAAGCTGCCCGAGCTGGGCGCCCGCGCCCGCGTGCTGGGCTTCAACTACGACACGGGCGAGCGCTACCTGTCGGTCGACGGCTTCCTGCCGCAGAGCTGAGCGCTCGCCGCGTCAATCGCCGCCGTCGTCGTCGGCGATGACGCCTTCGTTGTCCTTGCGCGCCTGCTTGGCAAGCTCGGCCTTCAGCGGCTTCAGCGACTCGATGAGCACCTCGGGCGGCTGCGTCGAGACAACGCGCAGCGCCGGTGGCGGCAGGCCGGCCAGGTAGGGCGGGCCGAACACGTATTGCTGCTCCTGGCGGTTGCCGACCTGCAGCCCCAGGCCCAGCAGCACCAGCACCGCGATGCCGATGTTCAGCGTGCGCCGGGCGCGCGGCCAGACCAGGCGCGCATGCCAGGCGATCAGCGCGGCGGCGGCCACCGGCGTCACCAGCGACTCCACCGCCAGCAGCCTTGGCCACGAGAAGGCGTACGCCACCGCGGGCAGCAGCCACTCCAGCACCTGCAGCGCGACGATGACGACCAGCGCGCGGCGCAGATGCGTCGTGAACGGGAAGCGGTGTTGGAACAGCTGGCTGGCCAGCGACCACAGCCCGGCCCAGCCGAGGATGAAGGCCAGCGGCGCCAGCAGCGGCGACGCGTAGTCGACCCAGCGCGCATCGGGATCGACGGCGCTCCAGCGGTCCACCCACTGGAAGAACAGCATCGCCAGCAGCAGCAGCGGCACCAGCGCCCAGTGGCGCGCCTTGTCCACCAGCAGGAGCTGTTCCGGCGCCAGCACGTCGGCGCTGGTGCGCAGGCGCAGCGAGCAGCCGGCGAGATGGAAGCCGCCGCCCTCGGGCAGCGTCGCCTCGGCGCCCGCGGCCAGGCGCTTGCCGCCGACCGAGCCGCCATTGCGGCTGTCCAGCAGCCTGAGCAGCACACCACCCTCTGGCTTCAGATGCAGCTCGGCATGCTCGGCGGCCAGATGGGCGTCATCCAGCACGATGTCGCAGGCCGGCGAGCGACCGATGCGCACCGGCCACTGCGCGACGCGCTGCACGACCGTTGCGCGGCCGTCGCGGCCCAGCAATTCGATGACGGCAGCGTCGGGCACCGGCACGGCGGTTGGCATCACTTGCCCTTGCTGCTGTTCGTCCACGCGAAGCCCTCCAGGTAATGCGCCGCGAGCTTGAGCGCGTTGTCGAAGCTGACGCCCCGGGCGTCAAACCGGCCCAGCGCGCCCTGCTTGGACGCATCCACCGTCGTCACCAGCACGCTGAGGTCGTGCAAGCCCTCCAGCTTGCGGTAGGCGCGCAGGCAGACGACGGCGCGCAGCGGCAGGCCGTCGCGGTCGACGAACTGCTCCTTGCAATAGGCCGCAGTGCGCGACTTGTCGGCCTGGCCCAGGCGCTCGTTGCGGAAGCTCCCCGAGTACTGGCGCGCGAAGCGCAGCGCGCCCAGCTTCTCGCCGTCATAGGCCTCGTGCGACATGTCCAGCCAGCCGGTCTGCAGGTTGCCGCTGACGAACAGCGCATGGTCCATGCGGCACTGCGAGCGCTCGAAGGCCAGACCCTTGGTGTCGGCGGCCGTGCCGCGGCCCCAGCAGCGCATGAAGTCCTGCTTGGGCACCGGCAGGCGGTAGCGCTCGTGGTTGGCGCTCTCCCACGGCGCGGCGAGGAAGCGGGTGACGAGCTCGTCCTGATAACGCGTCAACTGGTCGCGCAACCGGCTCCACGCCGCACTGCGGATGGGTTTGGCGCCCAGGCTGCGCTTGACGAGGTCCGCCGCGAACTCGCCCGGCACCAGGAAGCTGACCTGCTGCGCGAACAGCATGGTGGACACATTGACGCCGACGACCAGGCCGTCCTCGTCAAGCACCGGGCCGCCGCTCATGCCGGGGTTGATGCCGCCGGCGTAGTAGATCAGCGGGTCGAAGCTGCGCTCGACCAGGCCGTTGTAGTTGCCCTCCACGACGGCGAAGGCGACGTCGTGGGGGTTGCCCATCGAGTAGATGCGCTCGCCCTTGGCCAGCGGCTGGTTCTGCGGCCGAAAGCCCAGCGCGCCGCGGCCCTTCAGACCACCGCCCTTGCCATCGTCCACCGCGCGCAGCAGCGCCAGGTCGCGGCGGGCGTCGAAGTCCAGCAGCTCCAGCACGCCGCTCTGGCCGTCGGTCGTCGCGTAGCGCAGCCGGTAGCTGTCGGGCTCCAGCGCGAACTGGCTGATGACGTGATAGTTGGTGACGACATGGCCGTCGTCGCTGACGAGAAAGCCCGAGCCGACAGAGGCCTGGCTGTCCTGCGTCTTCAGCAGCGTGCGGATCTGCAGCAGCTGACCCTTGCTGCGCTCGTACAGGCGCCGCGCGCTGGCCGACACGGTGGGCGGCGGCTGCTGAGCCTGCGGCGCGGGCGCCGGGGCCGACGAGGGGGCAGGCGGCGGCGACTGCGCGCCGGCCAGGCAGGCCAGGCCGGCCAGGGCCAAGCCCGACAGCAGCTTCAAACAGGACTTCATCAGCAAACCAGACCTCCCGAGGCGGGCGCCGATGCTAGCCGCTTTGGGCGGAAGACCCAGTCGTCAGCGTAGAAGTCCCGTGATGCATTGGCGGGCCACCAGCCCGGGATGCCCAGCACGGGCAGCGGTGGCAGGTCGGCCGGCGCCAGCGTCGCGGGCAGGCGGGGCGCCTCGATGTCGTCGACGAACAGCACGCGCGCACACAGCGGCTTGCGCGGTGCCAGCAGCTTTTCCAGCAGCGCATGGCCGACAACGCGCGGCCGCGCATGGCGCCACAGCTCGCGCCGCGCATGGAACAGCGACGCCCAGTCCTGCGCCCGCAGCGCGGCGCGCAGCGGCGGCGGCGCCTCCAGCAGCAGGCCGCTTTCATCCAGCAGCGTCAGTGCGTCGCGCTGCGCACCGCGCCGGCCCGGCGGCGCGGGCGGCGCGGCAAGGTGGGCGCGGTTCAGCGCGGCCTTGAAGGCCGGGCTGCGCAGCCAGACCAGGCCGTTGAAGAGGTCGTGCGCGTTGTGGCGCGTGGGCACGCGGCCGGTGGCGGCGACGTGCTGCTCGTAGCCGGCGGCCAATTGCGCGGCCGGCTCGAAGCGCTCATGGCCCAGCGCCCGGTGCACGGGCTGGCCCGACGCCAGCCGCGCCAGCACCGGCCGGGCCACGTCGCGATAGGGCGCGAACCAGGGCCGGCCCCAATCCGGGTCGATCATCCGTGGCCGAATCGCACCTGGTTGGGGGTCTTTTCCGGCTGCAGCTGGAAGGCCTGCGGGTGCTTGCGGAACAGCTTGGTCGACGCCGCCGTCTTGGGCAGCAGGCCGGCCTCCTTGAGCGCCTTGGCCGCCGCGCCGAGGTCGTGCCACTGGCCGTCGGCCAGCTTGGGCAGCAGCGCCAGGATGGCATTGATCTCGCGGGCCGCGGCGACGTTGGCGTCCACCGGCGCGGGGGCCGGCTTGGCTGCGGCGGGCGCGACGGGTGCCGCGGGCTTGGGCGCGGGGGCCGGCGCAGGCGCCTGCTTGGGCGCGGGTGCAGCAGCCTTGGCCGGCACCGCCTTCTTCGCGGCGGCCCTGGGGGCGGCCTGCTTGCGTGCCGGCTGGCGCTTGGGCGCGGACTCGCGCTTGGCCGCCGGCCGGCTGCTGTCGTGGGCCAGTTCGTTGAACTGGTCGTAGATCTGGATGACGCCGTCGCCGGTCTTGCCATGCTGGCCGAAGCCGCGCAGCCAGGCGCCCTTCTCGCGCAGCCGCAGCACCAGCGGCGCGAAGTCGCTGTCGGACGACACCAGCACGATGACGTCGGGCTTCTCGGTGATGGCCAGGTCCATCGCGTCCACCGCCATGGCGATGTCCGTCGAGTTCTTGCCGATGGCCAGGTTGACGATGGCGCGCAGGCCCAGGCGCTTCAGGAAGGACTGGTGGGTCTGGGCCTGCTCGGCGTTGCAGTAGGCGCGGCGGATGTGGACGGCCTCGTAGTCCTTGAACGCCATCTGCAGCGCTTGCTCGATGACGTCGGTGGCGACGTTGTCGAAGTCGACGAGGAAGGCGACTTTTTTCATCAGATCAATTTCCAGTTCAGGGTTTCACCGCCGCGCAGCGGCTTGAGTTGTGCCTCGCCGAAGGGCACGGCACTGGGCAGCGTCCAGGGCTCGCGCTTCAAGGTGACGGTGCCGGTGTTGCGCGGCAGGCCGTAGAAGTCGGGGCCGTGATGGCCGGCGAAGGCGTCCAGCTTGTCCAGCGCGCCCAGGCCCTCGAAGGCCTCGGCATACAACTCCAGCGCGGAGATGGCCGTGAAGCAGCCGGCGCCGCAGACCGAGTTCTCCTTCAGCTGGGCCGCGTGCGGCGCGCTGTCGGTGCCGAGGAAGAACTTCGGGCTGCCCGACGCGACGGCCTTCAGCAGCGCCTGACGGTGCTCCTCGCGCTTGAGCACGGGCAGGCAGTAGTAGTGCGGGCGCAGACCGCCGGTGAAGATGGCGTTTCGGTTGTAGAGCAGGTGCTGCGGCGTGACGGTGGCGGCCGTGAAGCGGTCAGCCTCCGTCACGTACTGCGCGGCTTCCTTGGTCGTGATGTGTTCGAAGACGACCTTCAGCTCCGGCATGGCCGCACGCAGCGGCGTCATCACGCGGTCGACGAACACGGCCTCGCGGTCGAAGACGTCGATGTCGCCATCCGTCACCTCGCCGTGCACCAGCAGCAGCAGGCCCTCGCGCTGCATGGCCTCCAGCGTCTTGTAGGTCTTGCGGATGTCGGTCACGCCGGCATCGCTGTTGGTCGTGGCGCCGGCCGGGTAGAGCTTGAGCGCGACGACGCCGGCGTCCTTGGCGCGCTTGATCTCGTCGACCGGGGTGTTGTCGGTCAGGTACAGCGTCATCAGCGGCTGGAAGTCCGCGCCTTCCGGCAACGCCGCCAGGATGCGCTCGCGGTAGGCCACGGCCTGGGCCGCGGTCGTGACCGGCGGGCGCAGGTTGGGCATGACGATGGCGCGGGCGAATTGGTGCGCCGTGTAGGGCAGCACGCTGGCCAGCGCCGCCTCGTCACGCAGGTGCAGGTGCCAGTCGTCGGGCCGGGTGAGGGTGAGCAGATCGGTCATGGGCCGCGATTGTCGTCGCCCAGGTGGCCGGCCAGCAGCGCGTTCAGCCAGTCCATGAACACGCGCACGCGCCGCGGCGTATGGCGGCGCTGGCTCATGACCAGCTGCACCGGCAGCGGTGCCGGCTCGAAGCCCGGCAGCAGCCGCACGAGGCGACCCTCCGCCACCGCCTTGCCCATGCCCACCCACGGCGCCTGGACGATGCCCATGCCGGCCAGCGCCGCGACCTCGTAGGCGTCCGTGTGGTTGACGCTGACGCGCGCGGGCAGGTTCAGGCTGCGCGCCCGGCCTTCGGCGTCCACCCAGTCGAAGCGCGGACGGCGGCCGGCCCAGCTCTGGCTGTAGTGCACCAGCTCATGGCCCTGCGTGACGAGGTCTTCCGGCGTCGCCGGCAGGCCGCGCGCGGCCACGTAGGCGGGGCTGGCCACATTCAGCATGCGCAGCTGGCCCACTGGCTTGGCGACCAGCATGGGGTCGTGCACGGCGCCCACGCGCAGCACGCAGTCGAAACCCTCTTCCACCAGGTCCACACGCCGGTCGGTGCAGCTCAGCTCGACCTGCAGGCCCGGGTGGGCGGCCAGGAAGTCGGGCAACGCCGGCAGCACGAGGTCCAGCGCCAGACGCACCGGCAGGTCCACGCGCAGACGGCCGCCCAGCTGCTGGTCCTGCTGGAACAGCGCCTCGATCTCGCCGACATCCGCCAGCAGCGTGCGGGCGCGCTCGGCCAGCAGCTCGCCGTCCGACGTCAGGCTGACGCGCCGCGTCGTGCGCTGGAACAGCCGCGTGCCGAGCCTGGCCTCCAGCTCGCGCACGACCTGGCTGACGCGGCCCTTAGGCAGGCCCAGCTCGTCGGCCGCACGGCTGAAGTGGGCCAGCTCGGCTACTTGCAGGAAGACGCGCAGCGCCGGCAGATCCAGATTGATCGTCATTCAGGTCACAGTCAATTCAGTTGTCGCGACTTTATCCACCCCAACGCGAACAATAAATTTCACTCCGTTCACTACCCACGGAGCACGACATGACTTCCACGACCTTTCCCATCACGCTGATCACCGGCGGGAGCCGGGGCCTGGGCGCCCAGATGGCGCTGGCCCTGGCCCGCGACGGCCACGACATCGTGCTGACCTACCGCGAAGCGGCGAACGCGGCGGACGCCGTCGTCGCGCAGATCCAGGCGCTGGGCCGCCGCGCGCTGGCCTTGCCGCTGGACGTGACCGACGCCGCCGCCTTCCCGGGCTTTGCCGAGCGCGTGCGCACCGGCCTGGCCGCCTGGGGCGCGCAGCAGCTCGACGGCCTCGTCAACAACGCCGGCGCCGGCGCCCACGCGAGCTTTGCAGACACCACGTCGGCCCAGTTCGACAGCATGGTCGCCATCCACCTCAAGGGCCCGTTCTTCCTGACGCAGGCGTTGCTGCCGCTGCTGGCCGACGGCGCGCGCGTGCTGAACATCTCCAGCGGCCTGGCCCGCTTCACGATTCCCGGCTACGCCGCCTACGCAGCGATGAAGGGCGCGGTGGAGGTGCTGAGCCGCTACCAGGCCAAGGAGTTGGCCGCGCGCGGCATCCGCGTCAACACGCTGGCGCCGGGCGCCATCGCGACCGACTTCGGCGGCGGCGCCGTGCGCGACAACGCAGAGCTGAACCGCTTCGTCGCCTCCGTCACGGCGCTGGGCCGCGTCGGCGAGGCCGAGGACATCGGCGGCGCCGCGGCCGCGCTGATGCGCCCGGGTGCGGGCTGGATCACCGGCCAGCGCATCGAGGCCTCGGGCGGCATGTTCCTGTGAGCGCCTGACGCATCCATCGAGCGGAAGGCGAGCGTATAAACCGTTCGCCCCCAAAACTCTGGAGATGCCCATGACCCGCAACGCCTTCACGCTCGCCGCGACCACCGTGCTGCTGGCCGCGTGCGCCACCCAGCCCATGGAGCCCATGGGCCCGCCGGCCAAGGAAACGATCTATGCGGTGACGGCGGCCAACCAGTTGATCCAGTTCAACGCCGGCCAGCCGCAGAAGATGTTGTCCAGCAAGGCGCTGACCGGCCTGGCCGCCGGCGACACGCTGTTGGGCATCGACTACCGCGTTGCCAAAGGCCAGCTGTTCGGCCTGGGCGCCAGCGGCCAGCTCTACCGCATCGACACCAAGACCGGCGCGGCCAGCGCCGTTGGCACGCCGGTCGGCCTGCCCGCCGGCGCGACCGAGTGGGGCTTCGACTTCAATCCGACGGTGGACCGCATCCGCCTCGTCAGCGACACCGGCTTCAACATGCGCCTGCATCCGGACACGGGCGCCGTCGTCGATGCCGAACCCAACACGCCCGGCCTGCAGATGGACGGCCGACTGGCCTTCGACGCCGGCGACGTGAACGCCAGCAAGGCGGCCTCCATCGTCGCTGCCGGCTACACCTACAACAAGGACAACGACAAGATCACGACCAACTACGCGCTGGACGGCCGCCAGGGCGTGCTGGTGCACCAAGGCACGAAGGAGGGCGTACAGCCCGCCGTGTCGCCCAACACGGGCAAGCTGTTCACGGTGGGCTCGCTGGGCGTGGGCAGCTTCGACAAGGCGACGCTGGACATCTCGGACGTGTCCAACGCGGCCTATTCGGCGATCACCACGGGCGGCAAGTCGGTCTGGTACCGCATCGACCTGGCCACGGGCAAGGCCACGCGCGTGGGCACCGTGGTGGGTGGCCCGGTCGTCGGCGCCGCGATCGAACCCTGAGCTTCGCCTGCCAACGAAAACGCCCGCCGATTGGCGGGCGTTTTTTCGCTGGATGCGGCGCCGGTCAGTGCTGCAGGATCTTGGCCAGGAAGTCCTTGGCGCGCGGCGAGCGCTCCTCGGGCTTGTTGAAGAAGTCGCTGCTGCTGCAGTCCTCGATGATCTTGCCGGCGTCCATGAAGATGACGCGGTTGCTGACGCGCTTGGCGAAGCCCATCTCGTGCGTCACGCACATCATGGTCATGCCCTCGTGGGCCAGCTGCACCATCACGTCCAGCACCTCGCCGACCATTTCCGGGTCCAGCGCCGACGTGGGCTCGTCGAACAGCATGACGATGGGGTCCATGGACAGCGCGCGCGCGATCGCCACGCGCTGCTGCTGGCCGCCGGACAGCTGACCGGGGAACTTGTCCTTGTGCGCGGACAGGCCCACGCGGTCCAGCATCTTCAGGCCGCGCACCTTGGCGTCGGCCTGCGAGCGGCCCAGCACCTTGATCTGCGCGATGGTCAGGTTCTCGGTCACCGACAGGTGCGGGAACAGCTCGAAATGCTGGAACACCATGCCCACGCGTGAGCGCAGCTTGGGCAGGTTGGTCTTGGGGTCGGCGATGGAGATGCCGTCGACGACGATGTCGCCCTTCTGAAAGGGCTCCAGCGCGTTGACGGTCTTGATCAGTGTCGACTTGCCCGAACCCGACGGGCCGCAGACGACGACGACCTCGCCCTTCTGGATGGTGGTCGTGCAGTCGGTCAGCACCTGGAACGCGCCGTACCACTTGGAAATGTTCTTGATGTCGATCATGGTGTGAGACTCCGACGAGCCGCCTCCAGGAGGCTCAGCGCCCCCTCGGGGGGCAGCGAACGAATGTGAGCGTTGGGGCACATGCCATCAACTCAGCGAATGATGGCGATCTTCTTCTGCAGCCGGCGCACCAGTTGCGACAGGCCGAAGCAGATGACGAAATAGACGACGGCGGCGGCCAGATAGGTTTCCACCGGGCGGTTGAAGTTCTTGCCCGCGACCTCGAAGCCCTTCAGCAGGTCGTATTCACCCACCGCATAGACCAGCGACGTGTCCTGGAACAGGATGACGGTCTGCGTCAGCAGCACCGGCAGCATGTTGCGGAAGGCCTGCGGCAGCACGACCAGCTTCATCGTCTGGCTGTACGTCATGCCCACCGCGTAGCCGGCGTTGACCTGGCCACGCGACACCGACTGGATGCCGGCCCGCATGATCTCGGAGTAGTAGGTCGCCTCGAACAGCGTGAAGGTGATGAAGGCCGACATCTGCCCGCCCAGCGGCCCGACCAGCTTGGGGATCAGCAGGAAGAACCACAGGATCACCATCACCAGCGGGATGGAGCGCAGCGTGTCGACGTAGAAGGCCGCGGGCACCGACAGCCACTTGTGGCTGGACAGCCGCATCATCGCCAGCAGCGTGCCAAGGATGATGCCGCCGATCATGGCCACCAGCGTCAGCTGGATGGAGAACCAGAAGCCCTTGGCGACGAAGCTCTGGATGACGGCCCAGTTGACGAAGGAATAGTCGAGATTCAGCATCACTTGCCTCCCGACTGGCCGGGGATGCGCACGCGCGCCTCGATGAACTTGGCGATGCGGTTAATGGCAAAGGCCGAGATGAAGTACAGCGCGGTGACAGGGATGTAAATCTCCTCGAAATGCGAGGTCTCTTCAGAGGCCTGCTGCGCGAACTGCGCCAGCTCGGGGATGCTGACCGCGAAGGCCACCGCCGAGTTCTTGACGATGTTCATGCTCTCGCTGGTCAGCGGCGGGATGACGATCCGGAACGCCATCGGCAGCAGCACGAAGCGGTAGGTCTGCGGCAGCGTCAGGCCCATGGCCAGTCCGGCGTAGCGCTGGCCGGTCGGCAAGGTCTTGATGCCGGCCTTGACCTGCTCGCCGATGCGCGCGCTGGTGAAGAAACCCAACGCGAAGACGACCAGCACCGACGACGGCACGGCCTCGCGCAGCACGGGGAACAACGACGGCAGCACGTGGTACCAGAGGAAGACCTGCACCAGCAGCGGGATGTTGCGGAACAGCTCGGTCCACGCCTCGCCAAAGCGCGCCAACCACTTGTTGGGCGCCGTGCGGAGGATGCCTATCGCCGTGCCCACGACGAGCGCGAGCAGCAGCGCCAGCAGCGACACGCTCAGCGTCCAGCCCCAGGCGCCCAGCATCCATTGCAGATAGGTCTGCTCCTTGCCGCCCGGCCCGAAGCAACCGGCGACGGCCTCGCCCGTGGCGGTGTCATTGCAGTAGAACTGCCAATCCCAACTCATGGCTTCTCCTTGAGCCTTCGTCTAAAGCAAAGCGGGTGCCAGGCACCCGCTTTGCGGTCGTTCAGATCACGCGCGGATCACTTCTTCGCGGCGTAGTCTTCCATCGGCTTGTCGTTCGGGTTGGCCCAGGCGTCCTTGGTCGCGGCGGACAGCGGCAGGCCGATCTTGGTGTTGGTCGGCGGGATGGGCTGCAGGAACCACTTGTCGTAGAGCTTGGCCATCTCGCCCGACTTCATCATGCCCTTGATGCTGTCGTCCACGGCCTTCTTGAAGGCCGGGTCGTCCTTGCGCAGCATGATGGCGATGGGTTCGACGGACAGCACCTCGCCGACGATCTTGAAGTCGGCCGGGTTCTTGGAAGTGGCGATGTTCTTGGCCAGGATGGAGCCGTCCATCACGAAGGCGTCGGCGCGGCCGGAGTCCAGCAGCAGGAAGCTGTCGGCGTGGTCCTTGCCGAACACTTCCTTGAAGTCCACGCCGGTGGCGCGCTCATGCTTGCGCAGCGTCTGCACCGAGGTGGTGCCGGTCGTCGTCGCAACGGTCTTGCCGTTGAGCTGGCCGATACCGGTGATGCCGGAGTTGGCCTTCACGGCAATGCGCACTTCTTCCACGTAGGTCGTCACGGCGAAGGCGACGTCCTTCTGGCGGCCAGCGTTGTTGGTCGTCGAGCCGCATTCCAGGTCGACGGTGCCGTTGACCGTCAGCGGGATGCGGTTGGCCGACGTGACCGGCTGGTACTTGACCTCGATCTTGCCGCCCAGCTGCTTGCGCAGGTCGGCGATGACACGCTCGCAGACATCGATGTGGTAACCGACGTACTTGCCGTCACCAATGGTGTACGACAGGCCCGAGGACTCGCGCACGCCCATCGTGATCGCGCCGCTGTCCTTGATCTTCTTCAGCGTGTCTTCGGCATGCACGGCAGAAACGCCGGCCAGCAGGGCCGCGACGAGCAGAACTTTCTTCATGGAGACTCCAACAACAGGAAGTGGATATCGATATCAAACAGGTGTGAGCAGACCACGGCGCACGCTCGGCCCGAATACGGGTTTTCACGATCCATGCGCATGCGCGATGACTTCATGCCGTGGACGCAAGATAGTCCCACAACGCCTGGGCGGCAGGCTTGTGACGGCGCGTCACCTCGGGCCGCTCGCGATAGATGCGCAACTCCATGCTGACGCTGAAAGTCCCGGGTGCAGCGGCGGCCACCAGGCGGCCACTGGCCAGCTCCTTCTGCACCGAGCTGGCGGGCAGGAAGGCGAATCCGTGGCCTTCGAGGGCCATCGCCTTCAGGCCTTCAGCCATGTCGGTCTCGTAGATGGCGTCCAGATTGAGGGCGCAATCGGCTTGCTTGACGATCAGTTCGACGAGCCGGCCGAGGTAGGCGCCGGATGCATAGCTCAGGAAAGGAATCTTGTGGCCAGGCCGGCCGGGGAGGCGAAACAGCGGCTCGCCCTGCGGGTCCGCCTTGGCGTAGGGCGACAGCGTCTCGTGGCCCAGCGACACCATCTGGTAGCGCTCGGGGTCCAGCTGCAGCGGCTGGCTGGCGTGGTGGTAGACCAGCAGCAGGTCGCAGTTGCCCTCGCTGAGCTGCAGCATCGCGTCATGCACATTGGCCGCATTGAGCCGGCACTTGATCGCTCCGAAACCGCGCCGCAGGCCCATCAGCCAATGCGGGAAGAAGCTGAATGCCAGCGAATGCGGCACGGCGAACTCGATCATGTCCTGGTCCGCCGCCTGATGGCTGCGCAGCATATTGCGCGTGGCCTGCAGATTGCCCAGCAACTCTACGGCCTGGGCGAGCAGCGTCGCGCCGGCCGCCGTCAGCCGCGTCGGGTAGGACGACCGGTCCACGAGATCGACCCCGGCCCAGGCCTCTAGCGCCTGGATACGGCGCGAGAACGCCGGCTGGGTCACATGTCGCAACTGGGCGGAGCGGGAAAAGCTGCGCGTCTCGGCCAGGCTGACGAAGTCTTCAAGCCATTTGGTTTCCACCCAAGGCAGTGTAGCCAAGGCCTCGCACCCCCCTAAGCCCGGTACCCAGAGGCTTCTTCCCCCTCAACTGAAGGGGCGCAGGCCAGCCCAGCGCGGTAGCGCTTGTTTACAGTCTCCTCACAAACCCAACTCGAACACCCGGACGGAGAACGCCATGCGCGCAACGAGCAAACTTTTGGCCCTTGCCCTGACGGCTGCGCTGCAACCGGCGGTGGCTGGCGTTGTGCCGCTTGGCTTTGAAGACTTCGGCGGCATCGTCAGCATCGGCAGCCGATACAGCAAAGAGGGCGTGACGTTCTCTAGCAATGCCTGGGGAGTGACGGCAGATGACGAGGGCATTAACGACACCTGCTTGGGTGACTACTTCTTCCAGCCCCTGGCCAAGGCGACGGGCCGCAATTGCGGCGCGCTGCTGTTGGGCGGCGATCCCATCAACGGCCCGATCGGTTCCGGGCCGCTCAGCTTCAAGATTTCGTCCGAGTTCGGCTTTGTCGGCGGCATTTCCTTCGCTTTCGCGCTCGGCCTCGATGCTGGCGCGAAGGTCGAGGTGCTCGATGAATTCGGCAACAATCTGCTGCGCCCCGGAGACGGCGACCTTTCGGGCAATGCCTGCAGCAGTGGATTCTTCTTTTGCGACTGGAAGGGCAAGGACATCAAGTTTGGCGACACAGCCCGGTCTATCGTCTTCACGGCGACGGATCAGCGACTGATGCTGGATGATCTGGTCCTGACCACGGCCGCCGCGCCGAATCCTAACCCCCTGCCGGAACCCGGCGGTATCGCGCTGGCGCTGAGCGCTTTGGGTGTGCTGAGCTGGACGCGCAAGCGCGCTGCCCGCTGAACGGGTACGGCTTAACTGCCCAAGAACGACCGCCTAGGCGGTCGTTCTTATTTCCGCGCGTGGCAAAAGATGCTCGTCGCTTGCCGCTGTTGACGAGCTCGTCATAAAAATGGGCTATGAAGCGTCAAGGGGTTGCTTCTTGGCGAACTGATCTGGACGAAAGTGGCCGATGGCGTTGTTTGGGCGATGGCCGTAGCAGTGATGCTGCAACGGGTTCGAGCCAGGGCTCGGTGATCCGAGTTCTGGTACTTCCAGCGGTTCAGCTCGCGCAGCGCCGGCTGTAAGAACGCTCAGCTTTTCCGCTGTCTGTGGCCGGTAGAGCGAGTGAAACTACACCAGTCACCTCTACCACCAGGCGGCTCAGACGCGCGGCGCTGCCAACTTTCTGGGTGTTGGTGCGCGGCAGCTTGCTGGGCGCTTCCTGCTACAGGTTCGGTCACCTCCAGATGCCACGCTGAAATTCGACGTGGGCGCGCAGCGCTCGACGTCGAGGCTGGAGCTTCGGCCGCCCTTAGTCGCCTGTTTGACAACTCATAGCAGGCGTACGTCAAAGGTGCGCTTGAGTCTATTCCTCCGGTCGGCGTCCTCATCATTTGCCGCCCACCAGTTGCTGCCACTGGACCTTGGCGCGCTCTTCCAGGTCCTTCAGCCAGGCATCGCTGAGGGCGCGGGCGCGTTCGGCCTCGTCCTGGGCGATCTCGGCCGCGGTCTTGGGAGGCGGCGCCGCCGTGGCTCCGGCCTCCAGCTGTCCGCGGGCGTTGACCAGCAGTTCGAAGGCAGCGGCCGAGGGCGGCGTCACCGTCTGGCTGCCAGCCTGCATCTGGGTCGTCGGGGCCGCTGAGGTGGTCACGACGAAGGGGTTCACCCCCGCCGGCGTGGCGACCGGTGCACCCGGCAACACGCGCACCGTGACGGTCTGGCTCACGTTGGCGCTGGCACCGTTGCTGGTCTCCACGCTGGCCGCGACGATGCTGAGGCTGAGCTCCCCGGTGAAACCAGTCGGCGCCCTGAGGCTCAGATGGGCGAGATCCCAGCCGGTCAGATCGATGGCGCTGCCACCGCTT